>JAKLIA010000003.1 GCA_022709865.1 Patescibacteria group bacterium | reverse complement strand
GTTGGGATTGGAGTCGGAGTTTCTGATATTTCAGGAGTCGGCGTTGGCGTTGAAGTCTCGGTTGCTTCTGGAGTCGGTGTCGGCGTTGGCGTTGGCGTTTCGGTCGGAGTCAGAGTTAGGGTTGAAGCCTGGTAAGATTCGCTGACCGTTTCCACTATCCACCAATTAAACTTAACTATCTGGGAAGAAGTCGCGCTAGCGCAAACCATGAAACCCTGCGGGCGCTGGACTGAACCGACATATTCGCTTTGGGCATGAGTTTCGCAAATACCCAAAGCCATCGGGGTTTCTGGCGTCACGAATATTTTAGTCGTTGTTGATACCTGGTTATTAATAATATAGGTATTCAACTCTCCCACATTGATTTGGGCCGAACCGATAGTTGGGTCGCCTTGAGCCGGCAAAACATTTATTGCCAGCTTATCTACCTGCAATATTCCAGCCACCAACTTTTGCGCCCTGACTATTCCCTGCTCAACAACTAATCCCATCTGCCGGAAAGCCGAAATAACCGAAGCATAAAGGTTTGAAGTTAAGTCGGCAATCGAAGAAGGAGCTAAAGTTATGGTTGTGCCGTCGATGGTTTCCAGGGTTTGGTTAAGGTTAGTGGTTAAAGTGGCATTGGCAATGGCCGATTCAAGGTTCGCCACTCTATTCACCAAGCTATCAATGTTTAGCTTTTGTTCATCAACTTTAGTATCCATAGCCTTAACTTCGGCGTCTAACGCTTTAACTCCCATTAAAGTGAAGCTGGTTAATTTATAAAGATCAACTCCTTTGCCGTCGGCAGACAAAACTTCCGCTGGAGCCTCTTCGGCAATTAAGCCCATCCTTTTAGCGCCCATTCCTTGCTCGCTACTATAATAGTAGGTGGCAACTTTAATGTCTCCGGTTATCTTGGCTAAAGCTGATTCGTAATCTTGAGTGGTCAAATATTCTATGCCTTTCTTTGATTCTTTAGTTGAAATATTAACAAACCCATTGGCCGCTATGTCTCCTGCCACTTCCAGCTTATGGGTCGGCGACGTTGTGCCAATGCCAATGTTGCCCAAAGAATCTATACTCATGAAAGGAGATGAAGTGCCAAAGGAGGAGCTGATAGCAAGGCCAGAGAATAAAGGAGAAGAAGAGGCGGAAAGCGCTTCAATTTTTCCATTCAACTGCTGTATAGCCTGAAATGCCGGAGAAATTAATTGGGTATAATCAACTCCCAGATATCCGTTCTGCGGGTCAACTATGCTAACCACTTCTGGAAATACTGATTGCACATTTTGGGCGGTGAAACCAAGTTGTGGCCTCAAATCCCCTATCATATTGAACGAGATGCTGTTTAACTGCAGTATTTTTTCTAAGGAATTATCCAACGAAACAATATTCTCTTTTAACCGTTCATCGGAAACGTCAGTGATGGTGCCGGTGTATTCAATGTCGCCCGTCACATCCAAAGCCACGGAAGGATTGGTCATCAGCACGCCAACATAACCGGCAGAACTCATTCTCAACAAAACCGCATTAGCGGAGTTAGTAACATACATTGGCGATTCGCTGGCGCCGGCGGTAACAGAGAACGTGGAAGAAGGAGTAGAAGTTCCCACGCCAAACTTAGAGCCGGTGTCAACATATACATTTCCATTGGCGCCATTATTTCCCGCGATACTCATTAAGCCTGCGCTGTCCACGCCAATTTTACCAAAATGCGTATCATCATAAGCAATCGTTAATTGGGAAGAAGTCGATTTAATGGACAACGGAGACATCGGAGTGCTAGTTCCTATGCCAACACTCGCGCCTGTGATTTCAAGAAAATTATTCGTATCATCAAAAGTCATTAATGGTCCGGCAGCTTGGCCCAAGGTTGCGCCGTCAGCCATAATCACTGAAGTTGTAAAGGTGGGACTGGTGCCAAAGACTGCTGCCCCACTTCCGGTTTCATTAGATAATTGAGTAGCTAATTGCAAAGAAGTGAAAGAGTCAATATTGGTAATAACATGGTTATGGGAATCATCAGCCACTGTCACCGCTCCTCCATCAGCAATCGTAATGTCGCTAGAAACCGTTATCCACTTAGCCGTGCCGGCAGATGAGTATTGCAGAATCTGGGCAGAAGAGCCGGAAGATGGGATATGGACATAGCCATTGGCAGTGGAATGAGTAAGGGCATCCCCGGTCAAGACAATGCCGGAACTGGCAGAAAGGTTAGTGTCGTCAGAGACGTCTATACCGGAAAGAGTTGTGCCGGTATGGGCGTGGGAGTTATCAGTCACGGCAATGTTGCTCAATGTTCCGGTCACGTCTCCGGCCACCGGAATAGTGGTTGAAGCCACCCAAGCTGGCAGGCCGCCGGAAGAAGCCAGAATATATCCGGCTGTGCCGATGGCTAAGCGGGTGTAGTCTCCGCTGGAATTGTAGTAAAGCAAGTCGCCGGTAGCATCAGAACCGATGGCAATGTCTGTTCCGTCAACAGAGTTGTTGGCAATGGTAGCTGTGCCTGTAGTTCCTATACTCACATCTCCACTCATTACTACCGGATTAAAGTTTGCTCCATCAGCCACTAAGACGGCACCGGAAGTATTGGTGGCCATGAATAAATCATCGCCAGCGATGGTTAGGTCGTCATTAACATAAACAGTATCATCCACATCACTCAGATAGCCATCAGCTGAGATTAGAAGCTGTGTTCCTTCTGTGCCGATTCCGGCTGTACCGCCAACATCTAAGAGGTAGTCTGGGGAAGTATCGCCGATGCCGACATTGCCGCCAGACAGCAGACTTACAGTTGGAGTTGTAAAAGTTGCACCACCACCAGCCGTAGACGGAGTAAAAGTCAAATCGCCAGCCACTTGATCGTTCTGCCTAATTCTCCAGTTATATGCTGCATTACTACCGGTAAAAAACAAAGAAGGAGAGTTATTGGCAACATTATTATATCCAATATATAAGTCTCCCCTGTCTATTCTAGCATTTCCATAAATATCTAATTTTGTTGCGGGAGTAGTCGTCCCGATGCCGACATTACCAGTATTGGTAATCCTCATTCTTTCTGCTGCCACCGATGCATTCGGCCTAGTGATAAAAGCCAAATCCGCTGAAAAATCTCCTCCAGCATCAATCGCTGCGATGCCCGTGCCGGCATTGCTATGATAACCGCTGGTTTCAAAGAATAATCCCACAGCGCTACCAGCTGTACTGTTTGGGTTTCTAAGCACAAGATCATGCCAGGTAGCTCCATTACTAGCATCAAAGGTAGTTGCTCTAGATGGAACCTGAATAGTTAAGGTGCTAATTGGCGCCGTCGTCCCAATGCCAATGTTGCCGCCATTTGGGTTTAACAACAAAGGATATTCTACACTTAAATCGCTACTATCAGTTGATTGCAACCAGCCACCATAAGGAGAAGAACCGTTAATGCCCATATCTAAAACAACTGTTCCCGCGGTTGACTTTAAGCGCAGCTTGCCAGTTTGGGTCGCGCCGGAAGAGTTTGGAAGAGCATATGTTGCGCTTTCTACGTCTAACGGAAGTCCTGGATCCGTCGTCCCTATCCCCACATTTCCATTGGCATCAACCCTGACTTTCTCTGCACCGGCAACAGCAATAGCTAGTTCATCAGTGGTGGCACGGAAGATTCCTGTATTTTTATCAGCGCCAAAAGTATAGGAAGGCAAAGCGGCTGAGCCGTCAGAAGCATAAATAACGCCGTTGGTTGATATATTGCCTAAAGCATAAAAGTTGCCGCCTGTGCCAAGATTGCCGGTGGAAGTGGCGGTGCCAGAAATTGTGAGATTGCCACCGATAGAAAGCCCGCCGGCCGAGCTAATTGAACCGGCCGAATAAACATTGCCGCCAAAGTAACCCATACCGGAAGTTTGCAAAACTCCGGCTGTGGTGGTGGAAACGCCAACTCCAACTCCTCCGGCAGCATAGACATTGCCAGTAGCAGAATCAACTGTTAAATAAGTAGTGTTAACCGAGAAATTGCCGTCTACATTCAAGGCTCCGTCTACTTGGAGGTCGGAACCAAAGAGAGAAGCTTCGGTGGCATAGATGCCGCCGGAAACCGCTAATTTTTTAACGGTGGGAGAAGAAGTGCCGATTCCCACATTCCCATTTTGCTTAATAATAAAATCTGTCCTCGTGGAAGAACCAACTACAAATTGCGGCGCGCTGGCAGTAATAGCGCTGGCATTAACCGAAAGCAAACCCCAAGGAGTGGTGGTGCCGATGCCAACGAGGCCATTCTGATTTATTCTCATCCGTTCTGTCTTTACTAGATTTTTAGTAGTTGAAAAACTCAACGCGCTACCATAATCAGCGCCATCAAAATAAATCCCATACGCGCCAATATCAACGACCGAGATTCTATCATTTTCAAAACTTCCTTTTACTCCTAAACCGGATGAATATGGGCTGCCATAACTAGCTGTACTTAAAAATAATGAGCTATCACTACCAAGACTTCCGATTTTAACAAGGGCTGTTGTATCTACCCCCCAAGATAACGATTGAGCTCCGGCAATATCCAACTTCCCACTTGGATTCGTCGTCCCAATTCCCACATTACCACTATTAAGTATAGTCACGAGTCGCGTAGTATCAGCCTGATTATTTATACCCAAAGAAGTTGAACCGCTATTTATTGAATTGGTAGTGGCTCCAGCATATAAAACATTCACTGTGCCGGCCTTCAAAAAGTTTTCAACCGCAAATGTAATAGCTCCAGCAACTTCTAATTTTGTCCTTGGTTGTGTCGTCCCTATTCCCACATTCCCGCTAGTCTGTTGAACCACTAATTTATCCGTCATCACGGCAATTGGCCCAGCAAAGGTGGAGGTAGCTGCGGTTCCCTGAACTGTTAAGATACCCGGAACTGTTAAGTTGTCGCTGGCGCCCAAAATAACAGTGCCGGTATCTGAATCTAGGGTTAAGTCTCCCGAAGAATCATAGATTTGCGAAGCGCCAATAGTCATAATGCCCGAAGTTAAGTTTCCCAATCGCAATCCCGGATCAGCTGTTGATGACATTACCACCGGGCCGGTAAAGGTGGAGGTGTCGGTTGAGCCGGCGACCTGGATATATTGCTGGGCGTAGATTGGCAAATTAAAATCAAAGCGGTCGTTAGAGGAATCCCATTTAATAATGGCGTTGGGAGAAACCGAACCTCTTTCAAACTGCAAAGTGGAATCTTCAGTATCGGCAGTAGCGTTGTCGGCGTTGATGGTGAAGCTATCAAGATTCGTGCTATCAACGCTGGTAGAAGAAGCATATAAAGTTGAAACCCATATTTCTTTCCATCTTAAGGTTGGCGAGCCCAAAAGATAAGTTGCATCGACGGCGGGATTAATATTGGAATTGACTAAGCCGTTGAAGGTGATGGTGTCGGAAGAATTAGAACCAAAGGTCAGATTGCCCTGAGCCAAAAGCTCACCAACCAAATAAAGGTTGTCCGGAATATTAACTTGAGTGGTATCTGAGTCCAAGGTTAAATCGACCAAGTTATCATAAATGGTCGAACCGCCGATCTTAATATAGCCAATAGAGTTATTCCCTATCTTGATACCCGGGTTCTCGGTGGTGGTCACAGACACGGGACCAGCAAAAGTAGAAGTAGCAGTGCCAGAAACAAAGGCTTCGCCGGTAAGGTAAAGATCGCCGCCGATCGTGGCATCGCCGGAAGTTTGCAGAGTGCCAGCCGAAGTATTGGCAACGCCAACCCCTAGCCCGCCGGTTATATATGTATTGCCATTAACCGTTAGAGCCTGTGATGGCGAGACAGTATTAATGCCGACTCGGCCAGAACTATCAATGGCTAAAGCCCGGAAAGTTGAATCGGTCAGCAAAGAATCGCTAGTTGTGCCAATAGCAAAGGAGCCGGTGTTTGATTCAATGAACCAGTGCTTTTGGTTAGCAGAAGCATCATTATCTGAAAGAGTGATTTTAGGAGCTGAAGCGCTAGCAATATTTAGAATAGAAGCAGGCGTGGTGGTGCCAATACCGATGAGGCCGGAACTTGTTATTCTCATCCTTTCGCTTGCGGTAATAGCTCCTGTTGGTGTGGTTCCAAAAGTTAAATAACCAGCCGCCGTTGAGCCTGTCCAAACCTCATCGGCAAATGCTTGGAGATTTGCTCCAGCGGCCAATGTGTGATTAGCATCCAATGCTCCTGAAAAATTAATTACTGCTAACCTATTGCCGTTTCCCATTGCCCCGCCGCTATCGGTAATCATTGAGTTTGAAACTCCGGCAGTAGCACTTTGCGCTCCTGTGTTAGTAAATCTGGTATTTGAAGCGACTGTACTTACAATATCCAGCCTAACGTTTGGCGCCGCCGTCCCAATCCCCACATTCCCGCCGCTGGTTGCAAAGAAAGCCGAACCGGAAGAAGTTATAGCGGTAGTAGAAGCATACGGGAAAGTGGAAGCTTGGGTTAAAGAAGTGGCAGTGAAATACGGAGCAATCACGGTTGAGGTAGCAATAATTGTTGAAGCTCTAAGCGTGCCACCGTCAAAGTATGCATCGCCAACCACGGATAATTTATAACTTGGCGTGGTGGTGCCGATGCCAACAAAGCCATTATTTAAAATGGTCATAGCGGTTGTGGCGCCAGAGTCGCCCACACCAAAAATTAAATTGGCGCTGGTCAAGGTGTTGCCACTGGCCGCGGAATTGCCGCGAATAGTTAAAGCATCATTAGCTGTGATGCCGCCGTATAAAGTTTGCCCGCCATCACGGCCAGCCAGCAAAGCGTATTGCGTGTGGTCATCGCCCGTGGTCAAGCCACCTAAAACATTATGCATGGTAGCGACATAGGTGCCGGACGGCAAATTGGAGATGCTGCGCAAGTCTTGCGTTTCTATATATGTTTCGCCGGTACCGCTGCGCTGCAAAATCACGCGGTATAAAACTTTCATTTCCTTAAACGGCAAACTACTTAACACCAAACTCTCGTATTTATTGTTATTACGAGCGTTAGTTAAGCTGGTATCGTTCGATTGGCCCATCAAAGCATAGATTGGCGTGATTGGATCATTAGTAGCAAAGATCCAATAAGCTACATAACGGTTGTTGGTCACATCCGCTATGCCAGAACCCGTATCATATTGAATGATATCACCAACTTCATAAAAATATTTTGCTTGCGGCGCAGTGTAAGTGAATGCGCCGGCGCCGGAATGATAAAGCACTCGGGCAGTGGTGGTGGCGGCAATAGAGGTTTTTATATCTTCATCGTAAACATAACCAGAACCCATTGAAAAAGAAGTGCTATCAAAACTGCCGGTTAATCCCGAATCAAATCGTGTGCCAACAGTGTTGTGCAAAAACTCATGAGTCATACCGTCCATAGTTAAGCCGTGACGCTCGTCACCCAACAACCCTTCCGAGCCATTCCAATAAACCGTAGCAATATGCACTGTTCCGTCAGTCAAACTCCAAACAGTAGTGCTGGTGGCAATTTCCAAAGTGGTTTTATCATAATAGACAAAGTAGATGCCGGCGGTATTGGGAATGCCGGCGGTGGCTGTGGTTTTGGTATATTCTTTACCCGCGCTATAAACATTAAAGCTGGCGCCGGTTGGCGCAATGGTGAACACGCGGGTTGAACTGTTAAAAGAAATCGTTGAGCTGGTGCGGTTCGGGAAACCGGTCATTTCTTTCGTCTGGTTTTGCTGGTTGTATAAACGGGTATCTAGTTCTTGGATGCTGGTTTTGACATTCGTGGAAGAAATAATATTGCCGGTCATGCCGGTCAGCAACACTCCCCCGTCAAAAACGGAATTGGCGGTTGTGGAAGTAGCATGGAAAGATTCCGCCACCACTCCGCCCACTACTGATAATTTTGCGTATGGCGAGCTAGTGCCAATGCCTAAACGATTATTAGTGTTATCCCAAAATAGATTGGCATTATTTTGCGAAATTAATCCATTAGCTCCAGCAAATAATATTGAGCCTTGCGCCATCGGCGAAAGATAGGCATTGCCAGAAACATATATATCGGTGGTAGAGGCTAGGCCGCTTACTGTTAAAGCAGTAGTTGACGCATAGGGCATCGTGATATTTCCGGAACCAAATATAACCGGCTGATTGTTGTTGGTATTAATAGATAGAGTTGAACCGGTATCAATTAAATACGCTCCGTTAACCAATAAGCTTGTGCCGGTAGAGGTGGCCAAGCCGGAAATATCCAGGTCTCCAAAATAACTTCGGCCGGAAACGGTTAAAGAGGTCGAAGAGGCATAAGGCAATGTAATATTACCCGAGCCAAAAATAACCGGCTGGTTATTGGTGGTATTCAAGGAAAGAGCGCCACTAGAAACATTGATAATGGAAGCTGCCCCCATTGAGATATTGCCAGCTCCGTTAAAAGTTAAGCTGGTTCCGGTTGTGGTGGCTAAGCCCGCAATATCCATAGAACCAAGAAAACCGGTGCCGCTAATAGTTAAAGCAGTGCTTGAGGCATATGGAAAAGTGGAAGCTTGGGTTAAAGAAGTAGCGGTGAAATATGGAGCAGTGATAGAAGAAGTGGCATTCAATGAAGTGACGGTAATCGTGCCATCTGCATAAATATCGCCAACCACGGAGAGTTTAGCGAAAGGAGAAGTAGTGCCGATGCCCACGCGGTTATTAATGGAATCAATATATAAAGTATTCGTGTCAAAAGCCACGTCAGAATAAATAGAGGAAGTGGCGTTGGCATTAAGCGTTAAGTTTCCGCCTGAGTTAACGGTCAACAAATCGGAACCGGAAAAGTTTTTCAGCGCAAAATTATAAGCTGAAGCATCGTCGCCAAGCTGCATGGTTAGGCTCTGCCCATAAATCGTGGTGGCGGCAGTGGTTGTGCCCAAAACCACTTGGCCAAAGCCATCGATAGAAAACAAAGTGCCGGTCGCGTTCCTTAAATTAACTAAATTGCCGGCAGCGCTGGATTGCAAAACATTCAAAGCCGTGCCCGAACCGCTCTGCGAAATAGCCAACGTGGAGCTAGTTGAAGAAGCGGTTAAAGAAAGAGCTGAACCGGTGCCATATTGCGTCAAAGCCAAAGCAGTGCTGGCCGAATCAACGGTCAAAGTTGAAGCGCCCTTGATCGTTAAAGTATTAGAAGAAGCACTCGAACCAAGCGTGGTTGAGCCATTAACAACCAAATCCCCTGCCATTGTAAGATCTCCATCTGTATTAACAACAAAGTTAGTGCCGCCAACCGTCAAATCTCCGCCGGTCACATTCAATCCACCGTTGGCGCCCAAAACTCCGCTGGCCGAAACGCTTCCCGAAAAAGAACCACTCAACTTACCGTTGGTAATGGTCACTCCGTTTAGCTGGTCAATTTTTTGGGCAGCGGACCAGGAATAGAAATTGTTAGTGGTATAAGAATTGGCTGATGAACCGCTGGCGGAAATAAGCTGATTCAATCTGATTTCCATGCTCGTTAAGTCAGTAAGTTTGGCAAAATCGCCAGCCGGAATATTTTGGATTATCTGTTCGGTCTTGTTAATTGTGACCGGACCCGTGTAGTTATTAACGACGCTGCCCTGTGAGACAAATTGGGTAGAGGTGGAGACAGTAGGAGTGATAGAAGAGATAAATTGCAGCTCAGCCATAGCCACTTTTAAGTTGTTAACTTCTTCTTGCAAAAGATTAAGTTGGGTGAAGTATTCAGGAGAAGAAGAAGTTAAGGACGGAAGATTTGAGGCTAAGTTTCTGAAAGAAATTAGGTTTATGTTTCTAGCCAGCTGGCCGTATTGGGTTAAAGAATAAACATTAAAGCTTAATTGACGGCTTACGCTTTGCCCGGCTAAAGCAATTTTTTCTCCGGTAAAATATAGGCCATTATTAATGACTCCACCAACCGCATCCGCCATATCTAAAGCCAGCTTGCCAGCTCGTTTGGGCAGAGAAGCAATGTTTCCTGCTTGATTCCAGATCGCTTCGCCGGTATTTTGGCTTAGAACTAAATACTTATCGTAGGCCAAGGAAGGCCAGCTGGGCAAACTGCTGAAAAAGTCTTTAAGCGACCTTCCTCCGCGGGCTATGATCTGGCCTAGATTATTTTTTGCCTGCTCATTTTTTTGTTCCAAGCCAATATAGGCATTTTTTATTATGGCTGGCCAAGAAATAACGCTTAAGCTTGCTTGAGAAACTTTTTCTCCTGCTCCTCTGCTAACCGACGCAGTTAAAGATGTTGTTTTTTTCGATAAAATAAAGATCTTGTCTGCGGCCAATTGAATTGGGTCAAACTTAAAGTTTTCATCCGTTATAATTATTCTAGCCTGCTCAACGTTGTTCTTGGCTATTTTATTCGCTTCACTAAAACCAGCCTTAATTGCTTTTTCCGCTTCTTTTGTTTGCCACGCTATCTCTCCGGCTGCGCCAGCTAATGGCTTGATCGCTTCTGCCGGTTCTTTAACTATTATTTTTATTGAAGCGTTAATCTCATTTTTAATTTTTTTATCGATTCCGCTTACTCCTTCGATTCTATAAGATTTAATTTTTTGCCAAGCGTTGCTAATTTTGGCCGGCGCTTCAAATGTTGTCTGGCCAAGGCCAGCCATTACTGAAAAAAACTCCTGGGCAAAACTTGTCCTAATATTTTCTTGCGATATCAAGCCAGCGCCAGCCAAAAGCAAAATAGTTAAAGCGCCAATTCTTAAAACTCTTAGTTCGCGCTCCACGAGGCGCGGCGCCACATGAGCAATTTTAGTTGCCGCTTCTAAGGTCTTGAGTCTCAGCGATAATAGCACAATGCCTTCGCGCAAAAGGCCGGCTCCTTTTTCCAGGCTCTTGCCCAACTGCTCAAACGGAGCCCAGAAAGACGAAACAAAGATTTCCAATCTTTTTCTGTTCTCTCCAAAACCCGAAAATGGATCTGCTGCAATTTCTTGTTTTCCATTTAAGCCTTCTTCCTTTTCTATTTTTTCGCTTTGTGCAATAAGCGCTTCTTCTTCCAAGCTTTCAGGCGCTTGCTTATATTCTTTTCCTTCTTTTACTTTTTGCTCATACTCTTCAACCCAAGTTTTGGTCGTCATCCAATTTCTGCCAATTTTTTTAGCCTTGAGCTTGCCCTGCCTAACCCTTAAACTCAAATATTCTTGGGAATACCTGGACTTGGTATTTTTGGCCGCCTGCTGCAAAGAAATATATTCGTCTTTATCTATTGACGCCCCTGCAACTTGGGCCAAATAATTATTTACCCATTCATTCGTAGTAACCCAATCGCGTCCTACTTTTTTAGCTGTCAATTTCCCCTGCCGCGCGCGCAAGCTTAAATACTCCTGAGAATAAGGGGTTGCTTTAGCTGCCTCAGCTAAAGAAATGTATTTATTTTTCTGCTCAACTGATTCCATTTTTTATTTTTCCGACGAGATAAGCCTTATTTCTCGTTTTTATAGAAGCTAAAAGAAGTCTTTTTTTTAATAAGTATCGGTTTAACCGATATGTTCTTATTTATTTTTTAAGCAAAATAAAAAACCCGTGAGACTTAACGTCCCCTTCGGGTTTTTCTAGAAATTCCGGTTTGTTTTTACTTCTCTATTGTATCTTTTTTATCGAAAACCTGTCAATGCCTTCAATATCGTCACCACGATACCATCCGATATTCAATATATTTAAGTTTAAATATCTCTCCCCTAGCCTAAAAAAAGCCTCAAATAAAGCAAAAATGGTTAATATATTTTTTGCTTTATTTATTTTAGTGCCGATACGCATTTTTCTCTAAAAAAACTTATCCACAACTAAAATAATTTTTATTCAGAAAAAACTCAACATCTCCCCGCTCTTTTTTTATTCAAAATATAGACCTAAAAGCCATAAAAAGATGTCATTTATTTACATACAGAAAAACAAATAATTTCCGTTCTTCCCTCCGTCTAGCGTCATAATTTTAACCCTCTTAAAAATAGCGCTTGATCTTTTTAAATTATTAACAAAAATTATCATGTCGGCAAACACTAACTCAAGATTTGCTCGTATTCTATGTTTAAATAGTCGAATTGTGTTTATTTTGCCTCAAATAAGCCTTTTCTTATCTAAATAACCTTAATAAACATTAATAAATAACAACCTGCTAATTTACAAATCTTAAACCTTTATCCGTTTTTCTTTATCCTATAAAAAACAAACATAGCCCTAACGCCTATATCGCCCTTCTAAGGATGTCCTAGGCTTAGCATGCTATTTAATAGCAACCCGAAATATAAGATTCTTTCCTGCCCCCTCATCGCCACCAAAATAAAAAACACATAAAGACAGGCGGCTCTTAGCAAGACATCAAAAAAAATATTTATTTTAATGATTCAAATTAAAAGATCATCGGTTTTATTTTAAAAAAATATTTATCCCCAGAATTGCCATTTCCGATACTTTTACTAAACCGATATCGGTCTTCAAAACCCTAAATTAAAGCAAGAAAAAAATAAATTATTTGATAACCGATATTTGCCTATTGACAAGATTTTATAAAAAAAATAAAATAGGGATAGGACATTAAGTCCGGATTTCTAGCAGACGGCCCCGCTTCGGCGGGGCTTTCTGTTTTCCATTATTAAAATATCAGTAAAAGAAGAAAATAATACGATCCAAGTATTTAACCAAGACCGCAATAAAAAAAGACTCCTTGGGCTATGAGTCTTTTTTTATTGCGTTATTAGCATCTAATTCCCTCTCCTAGAAGATATCTATCTTCCTAGCGGACTTTTTAGCTCTGCTGCCTTCTAGTTGCCTCAGAAACGCTTCTATTTGGTCTAAGCGATAAACCCTATAATTATTGCCTGGATAACGATACGCTTTTAGTTTTCCGTTGTTATCCCAATTTCTTAAGGTCAAAGGAGTGACATGAAGCAATTTTGCAGCTTTAGTTATTGTTAAATATTTTTGCATCTATTTTTTTGATTACTAATGTTTATTAATGTTGTTATTCCTATTTTATTCTTTTTACTACTTCTGTCAATGGATTTATCCACCTATATTATTGAGGCGCTCACTTTTTACCAAACATATAAACATTAATAAATATATTTTTGAACTTCTATAAACATTTATATTATTTTTATATATTTTCCAGCTTTTAAGCCAATTCTATTATTGATACCACTCCACCTTTATCGTATGATTAAGATATGCAACTAAAGCAATTACTAAACAAGCTGCTAGCCTGGAACTTAGACCTGATCTTCCCAAGGCATTGTTTAGGCTGCAACATAGAAGGCGCCTACCTTTGCCAAGATTGCTTAAAATTATTGCTACCACTAAATAGCGTCTCTTGTTTTATTTGCGGACGTCGCTCGCCTTCCGGCCATATCTGCCAAAAATGCACCCACCAAAATCATTCCCCCTTAAATGGAATAATGGTGGCTGCCGACTGGAATAATTTATTGCTTCGCCAAATAATTTATGAATATAAATATCGCTTCATAAAAGAACTAGCCGAACCTCTTTCAGAATTAATTATCAAGTTTTTAAACATTGCTCAACCCGCCTGTTGGCCCAAACAACCAGACCATAACCAACTGCTAATAATTCCCGTCCCTCTTCATGGCCAACGATTAGCCTGGCGAGGATTTAATCAATCTGAATTGCTAGCCCAGAAGATCGGTTCCCATTTCAATGTTAATTTAGCCGGAAACATTTTAATTCGCTCCCGCCACACTCTCCCCCAGCGAGAGATAACAGATAAAAAAATTCGTTTAGAGAATATTAAAAAAGCCTTTTCTTTGTCGCCAAAAATAAAAGCTGAAAATTATTCCCTAAAAAATAAAATTGTTATTTTATTAGACGATGTCTCTACCACCGGCGCCACCCTCCAAGAATGCGCCAGAGAGTTGCAGAAACTAAAACCTAAAGAAATCTGGGGGTTAGTTATAGCTAGAGGATAAAAAATTAAATTGACTAAAGCCTTAAAAAAAGATAAAGTTTTAATGTATTTGTCTTAATACGTAGAGGTGGCTGAGCGGGTTGAAAGAAAGCAAGCGTGCAGCTTTCAACGGGCTATGGCACCACAAAAAACTTAATATGGAGAGGTGGCTGAGCGGCTGAAAGCAGCATCCTGCTAAGATGTTGAGCCTTTACGGGCTCCGCGAGTTCGAATCTCGCCCTCTCCGCCCTATTGAAAGCGGTGGGATGCCTGAGCGGTTTAAGGGGACAGTCTTGAAAACTGTTGTCCCTTCACGGGGACCGTGAGTTCGAATCTCACTCCCACCGCTTTCAATAGAAAATATTTACATAAATATTAATATGGAAGAAAAGCCAAAAAATATTATTTCTTCTTGGACCGCCCCAGAGTTTATTCGTTATGAAAAAACTCGAACCTGGTTCATTGTTTTAGGCGCAATTACCGTTGGCCTTCTCGTCACGGCAATTCTAACTAAAAATTATTTTTTTGCCCTGCTGATATTAATATCTTCTTTTCTGGTTTATATCCACGCCCAAAAGCATCCCCGCAAAATAACTATCAAGATCACGGATGAAGAAATAGAAATAGGAAATAACTTTTCTTTGTCCCATAAAGAAATATTATCTTTTTGGATATTTGAAGATTCTGAAATTAAAACCTTGAGCTTGGAAACAAAAAAAATACTGCGGCCAAAAATCACCTTGCTGTTAGAAAATACAAAAACGAACGAGATCAAAGAGTCATTATTAAGATTTATCAAAGAAAAAAAACACGAAGAATCTATTCCTGATATTATTGCTAGAAAATTAAAGTTTTAGTTTATTTATGCGCCCGTAGTCTCCACCTTCGCTCTCATTGCATTCGAGCTTCGGACGGACAAGCAGTTTGTTTGACATAATGCTTGCCCATCGAAGCTCCGATGAAAATCGGAGCGCAGTTGGGCGCCCGTAGTCCAACGGATAGAACATAAGCTTGCGGAGCTTAAGATCGAGGTTCGATTCCTCGCGGGCGCACCATAATAGAATAGTTCGAGCAAGCCAACTGCTTGGCTTGCTATTACTTATAATTTTAAATTAAGAAGATTTAAAATTAACTCTCTTGATCCCTCTTTCTTCTCCTATCTCTTCTCTCCCCCGCGTCTCTCCGGCCTACCAAAAACGGCTGGCCAAGCTCGGAATTAAAACTCTCCGGGATTTATTTTTTCATTTCCCGCGCCGCTATAATAATTTTTCAAAAATCACTAAAATAAGAGACCTACGAGCCGGAACAATCGCAACGATTCAAGGACAAATAATCAAAATAGACAATATCCGCACCTGGAAAAAACGAATGACCATAACCCAGGCTTATGTTCAAGACGCTACCGCCAGCATAAGAATTGTCTGGTTCAACCAGCCATACCTTACTAAATCCTTAAAAATTAACGACCTAATTAATATCTCTGGTAAGGTAAACCTTGATAAAGATTTATATTTCTCTAATCCTGCTTATGAAAAAATTACCGGGCAACTAAGGCATACCGGCCGAATAGTGCCTGTTTACCCCGAAACTACCGGACTGTCTTCCCGCTATTTGCGCTATATAATTCAGCTGTATTTGCCAGAGGCAAAACAAATAAAAGAATGGCTGCCTGAGAGCGTAAAACGCTCTCAGAGATTAATTAGCTTAGATACCGCTATCTTACAGGTTCATTTCCCCTCCTCGCTTAAAAACGCCAACCAAGCCCGGCAAAGGCTAGCCTTTGAAGAGTTATTTTTGCTTCAAGTCTTCGCTTTAGACCAAAAGTTTCAAAGACTAAAAGAACAAGCCCAGCCTGTTCCATTCAATAAAAGCTTAATTACTGATTTTATTGCTAAATTATCCTTCCAGCTTACCCCGGCGCAAAAAGGAGCCGCCTGGGAAATCTTTCAAGACCTAGCCAAAGACAGGCCAATGAACCGGTTGCTTGAAGGAGATGTTGGTTCGGGAAAAACTATCGTAGCCGCCATGGCTGCGTTAGAAAATATTAAAGCCGGGAACCAAACCGTTTTCATGGCGCCCACGGAAATCCTGGCCAAGCAACATTTCAATACCTTAAAAAAACTATTGAACGATTTTAATATAAAAATCGGCTTAATTACTAGCAGTGAAAAAACAACCAATGGCCAGACAGAAAAGAAAGAGAGCAAATCTTCATTCATAGCTCACAACTCAGACCTAATTATTGGAACACAGGCCCTGATCCAAAAAGGAGTTTCTTTTAAAAAATTAACTCTGGCTATTGTGGACGAGCAACATCGTTTCGGCGTGGCTCAACGCGCCGCGCTGCAAAAAAATATCGCTGTTTCTCCGGACGGCTTGCCCCAAAAAATACCTCATCTTTTATCCATGACCGCCACCCCTATTCCCCGCTCGCTGGCTTTAACTTTATATGGAGACCTAGATCTTTCACTGCTAAATGAAATGCCTAAGGGCCGGCAAAAAATTATAACTCGATTAGTTCCCCCAGAAAAAAGAACTGCGGCTTACAATTTTATCCGCCAACAAATATTGTCTGGCCGGCAAGTTTTTGTGGTCTGCCCTAGAATTGAAATAAGCGAAAGGAGCCTTGAAACAAATAGCCTCTTGCCAGCAGCCGAAATAAAAGCGGCTAAAGAAGAGTATGAAAAATTATCAACCAAGATATTCCCTGAAGCAAAAGTCGCCCTGCTTCACGGTAAAATAAAATCTAAAGAAAAAGAAAAAATAATGTCCGATTTTTCCAATGGGAAAATCGATATTCTAGTGGCCACTTCCGTGATAGAAGTTGGCATAGACATTCCCAATGCCACAATTATGATGGTTGAAGGAGCTGAAAGGTTTGGCCTGGCGCAATTGCACCAGCTGCGCGGCCGCGTAGGGCGAGGAGAACACCAATCTTATTGCCTCTTGTTTACCGATTCTAACTCCGAGCCAGCCCAAAAAAGACTAAAAATTATGGCTACTTGTTCGGACGGATTTAGATTAGCCGAATACGACCTGCGGCTCCGCGGGCCGGGAGAGTTTTTTGGCACCAGCCAATCTGGGCTTCCTGATATGCCTTTAGGGCCGCTAATTAACTTAATAATGGTCAAACAAGCCCGCGATGAAGCGGCTAAAATATTAAAACAAGACCCTGAACTTAAAGACTATTCCCTGCTCAAGGAAAAACTAAAAAAGTTCCAAGAGAATATCCACATGGAATAGATTGATTTTTTCTAACAAACCAGCTACAATAAGAAACAATTAGGGGTTGGTAAATTAAAAAAACAAAAAAGGAGGCTAGGCATGGAAGCGGCAAAAAAATTGCGAATGATGATTCTCAGAAAAAGAGTTAATTTTGCGAAAAATAATCCCGAAGAGTTCGAAGAACGATATCGAGTTCGCCGTCAATCAAAACAACAGAAAAACAAATAGCAATAATAAACACTAGCCAACCCAAACTTAAAAGCCCAGCGAAACCTCGCCGGGCTTTTTACTTCCTAAAATAACTATTTTTAATGCTGCAATTTCGGCGTCACCGCAAAATCGTCGTCCCGTAAAAACGAGATTCCTTAAAACCCCTCGGTTTTAATATTTCCGCCAAGGGGGCGCTGCGCTCCCCCTTCGCCCCCTCAGGATTTTGGCTGCCGCAATTTTGGCGTCACCCAAAATCCCATATATTTTCCAAACATTAATCTGGTTTGCGCTTCCAAGCCCGGCAAAGCGCCAAAGACAATAATGGTTACCGGCATCAGGATCCATTGCAAAACCATAAAAATATATCTGTGTGAACCGTATTTTTGCGGCCGCGGCGGCAGACTCATTGCTCCATAGATTCCCGAGGAAACAACTCCCACCATCGCTGCCGTCATAATGATTCGAGTGATCTGAGGCAAGTTATAAGAAAGGACTGAAACATTAAAATCATGTCCGCCCAAAAATAACGGCAGCCAACCGAGCATAAAGAGAATCAAAGCATTAGTTCCCCAAGACCAAAAACCTTCCACATGGTTAAAAGCCCAAAAAACTTTTGTCCTCAAAGAGATCTTTTTATTATTCAAAAAACCAAATAGAACATATGGGACGTTTTCCGCTCCCCAACCCCATCGCCTTTGTTGCTTGTAAACATTTACAGCAGTTCGCCACCAATTTTTTGCTAAATTGGCGTCCATAGAAACAGGGTAATAAAGAGGAATAACCCGATAACGGCCATCATAGAACAATAGCGATTGCCAGAAAATCCGCGAGTCTTCTGAAACGTTTTTTATTGACCAAAAGTCCATTTCTACTATGGTTTTAAAGTTCATTGAATGGGAAGAAAAGGTCGCCAATCTCTCCGGCCTTTCCTGCTGCATCATATGCCAAAAAGTGCCGCTTTGCGCCACCACGCGGGAGAAAGACGGCGCGCTCCAAATATTATTATTAAATATTGGCACCGGCTGAAAACTGCAAAAGACCCTGTCCGGCGTTTCTAAAAAAACATAAGTCAAACGGCTAAAATATTCTTCATAAACCACCGTGTCCACATCAAGGACCGAAACTAAAATATTTTCGTATGGAATATTTAATTTATCAATAACCTCTTCTTTAACTCTCCGGCCGGCCCAAGTTTCATTGGACCCTTTTCCCTTTAGTTCCCCTTCTATGTCTGCCGGATGATGAGTGACCAAAAACTTAAAAAACTTATCGCTATATTTGGCAGTGATTTTTTTAGCGACTTCGGCCGCCGGCTTGCCGCCTTTTTCTTCAACCGCCAGAACCACGATCATCTTGTCTTTTGGATAGTTGGTGCTAAGCAGCGAATCGAAAGAGTCAGACACCAATTCATACCCCTCTTTATACATCGGCAAAACGACCAAATGATAGACCTCTTCCCATTTTAGATCGTATTTGCCATTGTTTTTCTTTAACTCCTCCAGCCAATTAATTTTCATTATTTTTTGGATGGCGCCGTAGCTAGAACGCAAATGCATCGAAAGGAACATCGTTTTTAACAGCCAATAAAGGTCGAAGGCAATAATAAAAAAAGCTGCGCCAACCGGCCAAGCCCAAGACAAAAAAACGACGCCAACCAGCGTCCCCCAAGATAAGATTCCGGGCAACATTTCCAGCCATCGATAGAGCCTTCTTTCTTTTGGATCTGCCAGATCGGTCGCGTTGCCAATTTTTATATAGTCTTTCTTTTCCATAAATTATCTTGCGCTCCTTATCACGATCAAACGCCGCAAGATCAGGTCGCTTTTACTTCTCATCGCCTCTCCTTCAAAGTCAAACCAAGTTCTTTTAAAATCGATTCGGGATATTTTCCGGCGCTGGCCAAACTCCGGATCCAATAAGTAAATATTTTTAGCGTCCAAGCCAACCACCACGCTATAATGTCCCTCGTCTTGCGAGAACCAACCAACAATTACCGGCAGATTTTTATTTAGCCAAAAAGCGACATCTTTAAAATCCGCGTTATCTTTTATCATTATTTTTAATCCTAATTGCCCCACCGCTTTTTTTATTCCGGCCAAAGGTGTGCCTATTTTAGCGTTAGCACCGGTAATCTTTTTTATCCTATCTTCGCTAAGCGACAAGCCCAAATAATCAAAAACCATTTTTAAGCTAGTCACCCCGCAAAAACCCGGTTGTTGTTTCAATGGTTTTATTTTCAACATAGTAGCGTTTCAAAAAATAAATACGGTAAAATTGTAGCGCTACGGGGAATCGGCTTCACCTCTCGCCCCGCCGCCGCGGGGCTCGGGCTAGCCACCGCCTCACAATTTTATCTGCTGATAAAATTGCTCCGGCGTTTGATTCCCCGCCGCGAGCCAAGCAGTTGGCTCGCTTTTATTTTTTAAACTCGTAGCGCTACGGGGAATCGAACCCCGATTGACGGCTTGAAAAGCCGATGTCCTGACCGTTAGACGATAGCGCCAAAAACAATAAAATCCCTCCTGAGCAACAATATCATAGCTTAAATATTGAAAAAGAGCAATAAAATAGGTATGCTAAGCCTATGAAAATATTGGCTATCGAAACCTCCTGCGACGACACAGGAATTGCCATTTTAGAATATGATAAAAGCAGCCAGCCAAAGATCTTGGCTGATTTTGTTTCTTCGCAAATTAAGGTCCACGCCAAATGGGGCGGGGTTGTGCCGATGCTGGCTAAACGCGAACACCAAAAGAACATAATTCCCCTATTCAAAAAAGCGCTTAAAAATATTCCGGCTAAGGCGCAAAAACCAGGCACTAAAAAACAACAAAACAGCATAGACACCCTAAAAAATATCCTAGACCACGAACCGGAACTTTTTAAAAAACTCCTGCCTTTTCTAAAAAAATCCTTAAGGCCCGATATCGATTATATCTCTTTCACTACCGGCCCGGGACTGGAACCAGCTCTCTGGGTGGGCGTTAATTTTGCCCGAGCACTAAGTTATTGGTGGAATATACCGCTTTTGCCGATTAACCATATCGAAGGCCATCTTTGCGCTAATTTCGCCTCTGGCGAAATTAGCGCCAGCCAAAAAGTCTTTCCGGCTATTGCACTTATAGTCTCGGGCGGACATACGCAATTAATCTTAATAAAAAAACTTGGCGATTATGAAATTATCGGCGAGACGCGCGACGACGCGGCTGGTGAAGCTTTTGATAAAGTAGCCAAGATGTTAAAGCTTGGGTATCCGGGCGGTCCAATAATTTCAAAACTTGCCCGCTTCGCCGAATCGAGGCAAACCGCTCAAACGCTTAATTGCTCAACGACTCAATCCCTTCCCCCCTTCTCTCTCCCCCGCCCCATGCTTAATTCCGGCGATTTTGATTTTTCTTTTTCCGGTCTAAAAACCGCAGTTTTATACAGCCTGCAAAAAATGACGCCGGCTCAAATAAAAAAATTAACACCGATGATTGCCGCTGAGTTTCAACAATCGGTCATTGATGTTCTGACAGCTAAAACTTTGTCCGCGGCCAAAAAACACAACGCCCAAACACTTATCTTGGCTGGCGGCGTCGCTGCCAACCAGGCGCTCCGCGAAAGCCTTTCCCAAAAAACAGAAGAGCAACAATTGGCTTTTATGGTCCCGCCGCTTAACCTTTGCATGGATAATGCCGCCATGATCGCCTTAGCCGCTTATTGGCAACTCAAGCAAGATCGCTCTCAAAAAGCTGATTGGGCCTCAGCTAAAGCCCAAGCCAATTTAAGAATCTCCTAAACTGCCCCCAGCAAAAAAGAATATTTTAAAGGCCGTAATTTTTTGCTATAATAACGGCATGAAGATTCTCCTCTTTGCAATCCTTGGCATCGCCCCCAGCCTTCTTTGGCTGCTTTTTTATCTCCATAAAGATAGCCACCCAGAACCAAAAAAAACTATCTTGCTGGTTTTTTTGGGCGGCGCCTTAATGGGGCCGGTGGCGCTGCTGCTCCAAGTTTCCGCCGCTTCCGCCTTTAATCCTTCTGCTTCCTGGCAAACAATTTTAGCTTCGTTAAGCCAAAATAGCTATTTGTTTTTTTTAAATGTTTTAGCTATCGCTCCGATAAGCGAAGAGCTTCTAAAATATTTAGTTGTCCGATGGCAAGTGCTCAAGGACCCCAGCTTTGATGAGCCGCTTGATGCCATGATATATTTGATCGTTAGCGCCTTAGGGTTTGCGGCTACAGAAAACCTCCTCACCCTTTTTCTCTCTCAAGACCTGACAATAAAAATGGCTTTCTCCCAGGCCCTGGCTAGATTTTTAAGTGCTACTTTTTTGCATACTTTAGCTTCCGGAACCCTAGGATATTTCGTCGCCTGCTCCCTGCTTAATTTAAAGCACCGGTCTTTTATTTTCCTAACCGGATTATCCTTAGCGGTTATTTTGCATAGTCTTTACAACTACCTGGCTTGGCGGTTCACAACTAACGATTTTTTTGCCCTAATAATCGCCTTCTTGCTGATAGCCATGGCAGGGCTCGTCAATTGGCAATTCCGCTATTTAAAAAAACAGCTGTCAATTTGCAAAATAAGATAAACGGGCTATAATAAATTAACATAGAAATCCGGATGCGTTTAAATATCACGCCGCGGATTTTTTCATTGCTCTGTGATGAATAATGGAAAAAATGCGGAATGACAAACACATGAACAAAAAACCATCTTTTTTAGAGCGATTAACCGGAGTCATGGAAGAGGAAGAAGAGACTAAAAACGTCCCGTTGAACAAAGCTGAAGAAAAAGAGCCGGAAGAGGAAGAAGAAGTTAAATCCCCTCTCCGCCCTAAAGATAGCGAGGCTAGCAAAAAAGAAAAGAAGATCGCCCTGCCTCCAGAACCCGAAAAAACCGCCCAAGAATGGCTGCCTGATTCTGAAGGACAGCTAACAATTGATGTTTATCAAACACCAACAGACATCGTTATTAAATCCACTATTGCCGGCGTGAGTCCGGAAGACCTGGACATCACCATTACCAACGACATGGTAACTATCAAAGGCAAAAGAGAAAAAGACGAAGTAATTTCCGGCGGCGATTACTATTACCAAGAATGTTATTGGGGAGCTTTTTCCCGCTCAGTTATTTTGCCGGTGGATGTGGAAGCGGAAAAAGCCGACGCCTCAATGAAAAATGGGATCCTGACTATCCGTTTGCCAAAAATAGAAAAGATCAAAACCAAAAAGATCAGGGTTATTTCAAACTAAGCTAGACCGCGGCAACAAAAGTTTTTATTACAAAAGCAATTTTGCTGTTTTGTCTGGCAAAATTGCTTTTTAAATTATGTTTTCCCTCACCAAAAAAAGGCTCAAAACTTCAGGCTTGGTTTTTCTAGCGGTTTTTTTATTTGGCGCCTTAGCTATCACCTCTTTGGCTGCCGTCAACCATGATCAAGTTATTATCGGGCTGACTATCGGCGGCTTTAAAGCCCAAGGGATAGCCAAAGAAAAACTGTCGGAAGTTATGGCCGAACAAATCGCCAACTTCAACAGCCAAAAAATAACTTTTATTTATAACGAAAAATCTTGGGAACTTTCCCCGGCTGATTTTGGGCTGACCATCAACGCCAATAAAACCGCCTCGCTCGCTTTGGCGGCAGGGCACGGCACATTTTTTAAGGCGCTAAAAGAGCAGGCAGAGACCTTGTTCGCCGGCCAAGATATAGCGCTAGATTATTCTATCGACAAACCAACCATGAACCGCGCGCTAAACCTTTTATCATCGATCGAAACTCCGGTTCAGGATTCCTCTATAAAATATGACGCCCAAAAAAATGATTTTACTATTTTGCCGGCTAAAAATGGCTTAGTTATCGACCAAGAAAAACTGACCAAAGACATTTTAAGCACTTTTAGCGAGCCCGCCCAAAACATTGCCTTGCTGCTGGTTGAAAAAAGATCACAGATCACCCAAGACGAATTGCAGCAAGTTATTGAAGAGGCTAAAACTTTGGTCGCTAATGCGCCTTATTTTTTACAAACCAGCAACGCCACCTGGCGCGTTGAAAAAACAGAATTAGCCGATTGGATCTCTGCTACTCCTTCAAGCGACGATCCGCAAAAAGCGCAGTTAATTTTAGATACGAAAAAAATAGCCGACTTTTTAAGCCCGCTGGCCGCCTCAATTAACCGCGAACCGATCAACGCAAAATTAACTTCCGAGAACGGCCAATTGCGCTTTGCTACTCTTTCGCAAAATGGCGAAAAATTAAATATTGACGATAGCGCCCAAAAAATTGCCGCCGATATTATCGCTGGCAAAAAAAACGTTTATCTGATCACCGATTCTATTGCCCCGCAGATCTCAAACCAAAACACCGAAGAGCTGGGGCTTCTCACGCTGCTGGGCAAGGGCGAATCTAATTTTTACGGCTCCACCGCTAATCGACGCATTAATATTAAAGTCGGTTCAACCAAGCTTAACGGATTTTTAATAAAGCCAGGCGAGGAGTTCTCTTTCGGCCAAAATATCGGCGAAATCGACGCGGCTAATGGTTGGGTGCCGGAGCTGGTAATTAAAAACAACCAGACTATTCCCGAATACGGCGGCGGGCTCTGCCAAGTTTCCACCACTCTTTTCCGCGCAACAATAAACTCCGGCCTTAAAATTACCGAACGGCACCCGCATGCTTATCCGGTTAAATATTATGACCCGCCTGGTTTTGATGCCACGGTTTATCCTCCTAGCCCCGACCTGAAGTTCATCAATGACACGCCGGGCCATATTTTGCTGCAAAGCCGCATCGAAGGCAATAAATTATTTTTTGAGATCTATGGAACCGATGACGGCCGAGAGGTGAAAATAAAAGGGCCGACTATCACGCAAAAAAATCCCGACGGCTCACTAAAGACCATCCTCACCCAACAGATATGGCGCGATGGAAAACTCGATCGGGAACAAGTCTTCCGTTCAAGTTATAAATCTGCCAGCCTCTACCCCACCGTGACTGCCACACCTACCCCAACTCCAACTCCAACGCCGATACCTACGCCTGCGGATTCACAACCTACGATAATTCCAAATCCATAAAAACAGAAAAACTCTCCGCCCAAAGCGTAGAGTTTTTTATTGTGCCTTGGGGGAGAGTCGAACTCCCACAGGTTGCCCTACCAGCTCCTAAGGCTGGCGCGTCTGCCAATTCCGCCACCAAGGCCTATTTTCAATTTAACCTTTTATTGCTTCAAAAATCAATAGCTCATACCTTGACAGGATATTATCAAAAGTGTATAATATAATATTCCGGTTAAGGCTTATTTAAGCCCCAAATCGGGTTCCGGCTAAACCCGGAACTGGTTAGAACTTTAAAAATCGAAAAGGGAGCATTCCCCTTTCTCAATATATATCGGCAATGGATTATCCAAAGCCTCTTGGCTTTGGCTGAAGATATGAATAAAAAAATAAACTTAAAATAAAATAATATTGAGAAAGGAGAAAAATATGACAGAGACCAAAAGGAAAAAAGAAGCAACAGTTTCTTTGGTGGTTGATATTGAAAAATTAGACCACTCAGGAGAAAATAATTTTTCTATCGTTGCTTCAGCAACTTTAGTCAGAGGCGATAGGCCGCTAGGAGGACAACAAATTAAAATCTTCATCGACGGAGTAGAAAGCGAACCGCTAATAACTGACCAAGATCACGGCCGAGTTTTATATAGAAAAACTTTTTCTACTATAAATCAAAGCTTTTCTATTGAAGCCAGGCAAATCGGCTTTAATACGCGTTCAGCAAAAATTACCCGGCTGCTTCCATGGCCGGATAAAAAGAAAAATGACGAAGCTGGCGCGAAACTAGAGATCTTAGCCACTCGCTACTGCGACAATATTCTTTATGTCTCTCTGGTCCGTTTGGATAAGGACGGTAAAGGATCGCCTGGTCAAATTTTCTATATTGACCAAGTTACTACTGGTTCTATTATTCAAACAATTAAAGCTCAGGAGCACGGCATTGCTCTTCTCATTCTAGAAAAAAAAGAAGAAAAAAGAAGAGTTATTGCCTTTCTGCCAGAAAAGCTGAACGAGAAAATTAGGATTGATGTTTTAGGGACAAAAAATGTCGAAGAAAAAGATAAAACAGTTACTCCTGAAAAAAGCCTGTTTGAAAAAATGAGAAAGGCTTTTGCCAAAGGAGAGAAAGACGCGATTAAAGGATCGAGATAAAAAGACAAAATAAAAAAATCAAAAAGGAGAAAATATGGGACGCATTAAAGACATATTTTTAGGTGGAGCAGTAGACCAAATTGTTACCCGAGTTCTAAAAACCTTTATGTCTCAAGGGACAGGAATTATGGGAGAAAAAATACAAAGCTTCATTAAGCATCCGCCCCAGGCAAGTTTTATGAGGGCCATACTGATGCTCGAACCGGAAGATGCAGAATCTTTTCGTTATCTACTCAAAAAAGCCAAAGAAGAAGGCAGAATGAAAGAAATGGTTATGACAATTTCTGCTGCCCTACCTTTAAAAGACGACGGGTCTTTGGATACTAATGAGGCCAGAGTCGTTATGGCTCAGATAGCTAAAGCGAACCCTGAGGTGCTTGATCAATTATTTGAAGCATTATCTCATTCTTCTCTTACCCACCAATTGGAGCACGAATTAGAGCACATGGGCAATGCTCTTGAAAAAGTGGCGCTGCAAATAGCTTATACTGTCGGCGCCACGAACAAGAGTTTAGAGCTTTATGCAGAAGAACACAAAGAAAAACACTTCGTCAGCCGTTTAGCTGACATCTTATTCCGATAAGGAGGAACGATTATGTGGGCTATGATTAACTTGTTCAGAAAGAATATAAAACTTGGAGTCTCTGTGTTGGTTTGGGACTGGTTGTTGCTTTTTGTAGTTATGTTGGCGATAGCCGGCCTAACGCAAGAAGTTATGCATCCGGCATTACCAATCATTGGAGTCCTCTGGGTTTTGGCCACAGCTGCAACTATTTGGCATCTAGGCGGGATAGCGGTTGACTCCTTGTTCTTAGCCAAACTTTTAAAAGAAGAGATTGGAACAGAGTTCACGCGAGCGCTTAATGTTTTCTTTTTTTTAGGCAGCACGACCGTGATCTTCTTTTCTTTATTTCCAATTTGGAAGTTTTGGGCCGCAACATTTATTCTCCCGATTGTCCTGGTTGGCATTTTTACCACCGCAAACTTGGCTAATAAGGAAACTGCTTGGATAAGGTTTTACAGGGTTTATGTTTGGTTGGCTGCGGCGATTCTTTTCATTCTGGCAATAGCCGGCATCGCCGGTTGGTTCAAAACCGACATTTTCGGATTAACGCCGGAAAAGATTAGTTTTTTTCTTAGCAGCTGGACAGTAAGATTGTTTATTCTTGGCCTTGTCTTTTGGGGGCTGAGCCTTATCCCAAAAATCCCAACAAAGATTTTGGGGTTTCTAAGAGTCTCGGGCTCAGTTATTTTAATTATAGTCATCACGATTATAATTCTTCCTGAAGTACAAGCAAAATTAGTTTCACTTGGCGGCAATGCCGGTGATAAAAAAGAAACCATCGCCGCTCCTGTTGTATCAAAAAACCCAGAGCCGGTCACAAAACAGATTCAAATACCTTCCGAGGCAAAATTCGTAGCCACCGTCATGCTAAACGATCGAGTTTGCATGGAGAGAGAAAGCCTGGATGGCCCGCCGCCAAAGTTCTTTGTTGATCTGGGCGGCGAAATTAAATCGCACCCCTGGCCAACAGACAAAAAGCAGTATTGCGCCACCAACAAGCACCGCCAGGAAGGATACCAGCTCTATATCTACGCAGAGCCAGGGCAAAGCCTTCCGGTCGCTTCAAAAACGGTTTGCCTATTGGATGAAACCTTAGGCAAAAAATAGTTCTTTAAACAAACCAAAAGCCTCCGTTCCACAATCGTGGAATTAGGAGGCTTTTTTCTTTGAACTTTGCAAAACTCAAGTTTTATAATCCGCTGCCTACTCCCGTTGGAATACCGGTGCTGTTTCCTGAAAGAAAAGTTGAAGTGATTATTCTCACGATTCCCCAAGCGCCAGCCATAACTGCCATACCGATGATTCCCCAGATCATATGCTGTTTGCCGTCCTTAATCTTGCCCTCGTCGCCAGCTGCCATAACATACTGAACGATACCCCAAACAAAATACAAGGTAACCAAAACGAAGAGCAATCCGATAACCATGTTCAATATATCTGTTATTCTGGTTATGGTGCTGTTGATATCGGCTGCCAAAACCATCGTCGGAAAAATCAAGCTCAAGGCAACAACTGCTACCTTTTCAAATATATCATTAAATTTTTTCATCCTGCTCACCTCCTTTCAAGCCGCATTTCATACGGATTTTTATTTATAATAATTTCCTAGCCTCTATTGGAATGCTTGTTGGATTATTCTCACGATTCCCCAAGCGCCAGCCATAACTGCCATACCGATGATTCCCCAGATCATATGCCTCTTGCCTTCTTCCAATTTGCCTGTGTCGCCGCTAGAACTTGCCCGCACGAACTCCACAATCCCCCAGAAAAAGAATACTGTCACCAAAATAAACAGCAAGCCGATTATTTGGTCCAGAACATTTTTAATCGTAGTGATTAGCGCATTGCCTTCTCCCGTGCCGCCGCCTAAGATCTCGGTAATATATCCAATGATCGCGTTGCTCGCCATAATGACCGCGATGCCTGCTATTGTCCAAACAAGATTTCTTTTTGCTGTCCTAAGCTTTTCTTCGCTTCCTTGAGCAGTTGCAAATTGGAAGCCCGCCCAAATAAGCATCAATACAGCAAAAGGAATAGCTAGAGCAATCAAAAACTTTGTAATCTTTAAGATTAGTTCGCTGATGCTGCTCACCCCGACAAAGTTTGGCAAGGAAGCGCTACCGCCGCCAGAAGAGCTTTTTTGAGAAGAATTGGAAGAAGAAGTTGGGTCATAATCCGAATTGGGCAAATTACTTGCCTCTGGATCTGTCGGATCATAAGATTGACTACCATCATATTCACATCTACCCGTGCTTGTGTTGCAATAAAAACCAGGGTCATTACACCCGCCGCAAGGATCTGTAGAGTTGATATACTCATCATTTATCTTGGCACCGCCGCTGGCTGCGCAATACATTTCGCAAGCAGCGCCCAAATTGCCGTATTCGGTTATCGCAGATTGGGTAAGGGTGGTGAAATCTTTGCCATTAGCGCAAGTGCAATTAGCAGCCAACGCCTTTTGGCCAACGCTGCCCCAGAATAAAAAACCGCCGATTATCAAAAACGCGAAAAAAAATGTTTTATAAGATTTTAATTGCATTGTTTTTATAAACAATTAACTCTCCACCAATTGCCGGGAACAAACCCGTCAACGCTGGTGCCAAAAGTTGTGATTAGAGTGTTCACTATAGCCCAAGAAGCCAAAATTATTAGAACGCCGATCGCCACATTTTTGAACATCTCTTTACCTTTTTTAAACCGCTCTTCCGATCCGCCTGCTGATACCATCATTATACCACCTATCAAAAAAAGCAGTCCAGCCAGCGGCGCGACTATATTTTTAACCACAAAAAGCAACACATTACTGATCAATTGCAAGAAATGGCAAGGGGTGCAAGAGGCTGCCCGGCAATTAGGCAAAAGGCCAGCCGCTTCAACCGGCCAGATAACAAAAAAAGCAAAACCGATAACCAAGCACGGAACTAATATTTTTTTGAAAATATTTTTATTCATAAAATTAATCCCTCATTAAAGCTGATACTTGGGTGTTAGCCACTTCTAAGGCATCGGCTGCTGTGGCGCTATTCCCTACCACTGATTCTATCATATCGGCAAAAATACCCTCAATGGCTAAATTATCAACTTCCCACCAAGATTTAGCATATAAAGACTGCTGGGCAAAAACTCCCAGGTCTGCATCGGATTTTTGCTCATCTATCAAATCGCGCCTTGCGGCCGGTTTTTTAGTCGCGGTTAAATATTCACGGCTGTTTTCCTGAGAAGATAACCAAGTGATGAATTGCCAAGCCGCCGCCTGATTAGGCGAGCTTTGGCTAACTGCCTGCGCCCAATAATTGGCAAAGGTGGCTTTATTGCCGCTTTGGGAGATTTGCGGCAGAGCCGCCACGCTAAAGTTCAAATGCGACGCTCGGGCACGGACTATCGGTATTTGATAGGCGTAATTTAACATCATCGCCGCCTGCCCCTCCACAAAAGCGTCCACGGAATAATGCTGCAATCTATTCCAGGTATAAACCTTAAGCGCGGGCCGGGCAAAATTAGTATAAAAAATAAGGGCTTGTTTGCCGGGGTTAAAAGTTTCCCCGGATGAAGAAATATTTTGGTTAAAAGCTGCCTCGGTCTTCTCCTCGCTCACCATGACTGCGCCGCTTTGCAGCATTAAAGCCGATAAAATATCCGTTGAGCGGTTAACATTTTCAGCCGTGCCCAGAGCCGCGCCGGCTTGCAAAATATTATTTTTCGCGTCGCGCTTGGTCAATTTTTCCACCGCCGCGTTAAACTCGGTCCAAGTTTTTGGCGCGCTGGTTATGCCGGCCGAGTTAAACAGGTCTTTATTGTAAAAAAGCGCTAGAGAGTCAACCGATAAAGGAAAAGCATAAATCTTGCCGCTATCAATAAAATCCTGGCTGGCTACATCCACAAAAACTTCATTATATCGGCTAGTTGTAACCAAGCTTGCCGGCGCAGCCGCTAATTTATCTATGTGCTTTGGCAGCCAAGTATTATGGATGGAAAAAATATCCGGACCGCGGCCAGCCGCTAAAGCATCCACCAAGTCATCTTCGTAAGAAGTGATGTTCTTTTTATAATAATTTATAGTGACATTCGGATATAGCTCTCTATATTTATCTATTAAGGGCTTATAGACGCTGGAATCATCAAAAACGCTCCAAAACTCCAAGGTTATAGGTGTGGCCGTGTCTTCTTTGAAAGGATTTATTATGACAACCGCGATAACAATAACAGCTATCAGGCCAAGAGCTGAAAATAAAATTATTTTTGTTTTGTCCATTTTCGAAAATTAAGGCTTAATAAAGATTAAACCATAGTGATATTCCCCCGCATCAAAAACCCGATTAAAAACCAATCCTTCTTCTTGCACCAGATTTCTGGCTTCATCAAAAGACAGACGCCAGCCGCCCTGCGGCCCGATAGAAGATTTGTTTTTTTGCCAGTCAACCAAAACAAAAACTCCGCCCAGCTTTAAGACCCTCTTAGCTTCTTTTATGATTTCTGATTTTTTCTGCGTTTGGAATAGAACATTATGGAGCAAAACCAAGTCTACCGAGCCGTCGGCCAGGCCAGATCCGCCAGCCGTTTCCAAGTTTCCGCGCTTAGTTTCAATATTGGCCAGGCCGCCAAGCTTATAGCTGGAACGCACCGCTTCCAACGCCTCCTCCAAAATATCTACCGCGTAGACCTTGCCGTCTTGGCCGACTATTTTTGCCACCGGAAGAGTAAAATAGCCATGGCCACAACCAAAATCAGCCACCTTCATATCTTTTTTAAGGCCTATTTGGTTTATGACTTTTTGAGGACTAATGAACCCGCCAGTTCCGTTCATAGTAAAGCCTGCTATATAAACTAGCTATTTAGTTTTTTTACAAACAAGTCACTGAAGCCACTTTGTCGCCGTCGTCCAGCTTCATGATCCTGACTCCCTGAGTTGCCCGGCCAAGCAGAGAAATAGAACCTAAGGAAGTCCTGATAGTTTGGCCTTGCTTGGAAATAGCAATAACATCTTCTTCTTCTGATTCTAGGATCTTAGCTGCTACGATCTGCCCGGTTTTTGGCGTGACCTGAGCGGCTTTAATGCCCGATCCCCCGCGCCGCTGGATCTTAAACTGTTTTAATTCCGTTTTTTTGCCATAACCGTTTTCCGTAACCACTAGCAGTTCCAATTTCTCATTTTTCGCTTTGGCTTTTTCGCCAATTATTTCCATCCCCACCACCATATCTCCTTTTTTCAATCGCAAGCCTCTCACTCCGCTGGCGGCTCGGCCCATGGGGCGAGCATCTTTTTCTTTGAAGCGCACGCTTTGGCCTTTGCCGGTAATCAAAATTATTTCGTCGTTGCCCGAAGATGGCTTGACCCAGCGCAAGAAGTCGTCCTTGCCCAATTTAATAGCGATCAGGCCGCTGCGGCGCACGTTGGCAAAATCTTCTATTGCGGTTTTCTTTATTATACCATCTTTAGTGGTCATCACCAGATAGTTTTCCTCTCCATTGGCGCCCGCTGTTTTGGCGTCGCCCTTTTTCTTATTTTTCAAGTTTTCTTTCAGCGCCACCAAAGCATTAACTTCTTCTTTCGGCCCTAGTTCCAAAAAGTTAACCATCGCCTGTCCCCGCGCCACGCGGCTGGCTTCCGGGATTTCATAAGCCTTAGTCTGGAAAACTCGGCCGGTATTGGTGAAGAACAGCAAATTATCGTGGGTGTTCACGCTGGATAAATATTTAACCAAATCTTCTTCGCGCGTGGTGATGCCCGAAACCCCTTTGCCGCCCCGATGCTGGGCCTTGTAGTTTTTGGCATTCATGCGCTTCACATATCCGCCCTCGGTCAAAGTGATAACGCACTCTTCTTCCGGGATTAGGTCTTCTTCTTTAAACTCCCCGACCGGTGAAGCAAAGACTTTTGTCCGGCGTTCATCGCCAAACTTTTCTTTGAGCTGCGCCAGCTCCGTTTTTATCACGCCTAAAATCCTCTTGGGAGATTTTAACAACTCTTCCAATTCCGTGATTATCCGTTTTTTCTCTTTTAATTCATCCTCTATTTTCTTGCGCTCCAGCCCCGCCAGCGTTTGCAGCTTCATTTCCAAAATAGCAGCCGATTGCGCATCGCTTAATTTAAACTTTTTGCATAGCTGGTCGTGCGCGTCTTCTTTATTGGCGGATTTTTTAATAACAGCAATGATCGCATCAATATGGTCCAGCGCTTTTTTCAAGCCTTCCAAAATATGCGCCCGCTCTTTAGCCCTATCCAGATCAAACTTAGTCCGCCGTGTCACCACATTATATCGGTGCTCAACATATTGTTCCAAAAAAGCCTTAAGCGGCAACACTTGGGGCTGCAAGCCATCCATCAGCGCCAGCATATTCAAGTGGAAAGTTTTTTGCAGGTCGGTTAATTTGTATAAGCGGTTCAGCGTCTTTTGCGGATAAGCCTCGCTTTTCAGGTCAATAACTATGCGCACGCCGTCCTTATCCGATTCATCGCGAATATCTTTGATGCCATCAACCTTCTTTTCTTTTACCAAATCAGCGATCACTTCTAGCAAAGAAGCTTTGTTAACTTGATACGGGATTTCCGAAACAATTATTTGCTTAGCGCCTTTTTTGTCTTCAATGATTTCGGCTGTGGCGCGATTCACGATTGCTCCTTTGCCGGTGGAATAAGCCTGCACTATCGCCTGCCGGTCATAGATCGCTCCGCCGGTCGGAAAATCCGGCCCCTTAACTATCTTCATCAAATCCTCAGTGGTAGATTTAGGATTTTCTATTAAATAGGAAATGCCATCCACTAATTCCGTCAAGTTATGTGGCGGAATAGAAGTTGCCATACCCACAGCAATACCTAGCGACCCGTTCAATAAAAGCTGCGGAAGTTTGGCCGGCAAAACCATTGGCTCTTTCCGAGTGCCATCATAGTTATCGCCCCAAGGAATCGTATCTTTATCAATATCCTGCATCATCTCTTCCGCCAAAGCGGTTAAGCGGCATTCCGTATAACGCATAGCCGCTGCGCCATCGCCATCCAAAGAACCAAAGTTACCCTGGCCTTGAACCATGGGATAACGCATAGAGAAATCTTGTGCAAACCGCACCATTGTTTCATAAACCGCGCTATCGCCGTGCGGATGATATTTACCTAGCACATCGCCAACCACCAAGGCCGATTTTCTAAGCTTGGCGCTAGAGCGCAATCCCATATCCCACATGGCATAAAGTATCCGGCGGTGCACCGGCTTTAAGCCGTCGCGCACATCGGGCAGCGCCCGGCCAACGATAACAGACATTGCATAATCCAAATAGCAATCCTGCATTTCCTTAACTATTTCTTGCGGTTTGACATTGCCTATTTCCATAAAATAAAATTAATTTTCTATTATAAAATCATTCTATCGGCAACCTTTCTACTGTTGCCTGGCTTTCTTGCCCTGCTTTTAATTCAAAGCTGCTATCATCCAGATCTTCTTTCGCTGTTTGGATAACGCTGCTGATGCCAGCGCTCAAGCTTTGCCAAAGGCCGGGCATCTCTTTTTTTATCTCGCTCAAACCATTATTAACCTTATCGTTGTTTTTAGCTCCGGTTGATTGGGATAGCAAAGACGTTAAAGACCACAGCCAAAAAGCAAAAATAATAGTTGCTCCGATTATCGCCCCCACCCACATTATTTGGATCCTTATATAGCGGGGCTTCTTCTGCAATTTTTCTATAAAACCGACTAAGCTCATGGTTTGTCTGTTAAATATGCATGACCACAACTTCCATATCTTCTTCTGGCAGGTCTTTCTTCTTGATCGTTAATTTATCCACTGTTTCTTTTTTAGCGATGCCCATTTCTTTCAAAAAAACATCCACCCCGTCAGCCTTCAAGCTTAAACCCGGGATTTTATAATGCATCGGGATAACTAAACGCGGCTCAATTTGATTGATAATATCCACGGCTGTTTCCCCGTCAATGGTATTGGTGCCGCCGACCGGAACCATCAGAATATCTACGCCATCGATCTGCTCTACCTGCTCGGCAGTCAATTTAGACTGGCCCAAATCCCCTAGGTGCCCGATCTTTATCCCTTCCATCTCGATCACATAGATAGTATTGGCGCCCCGCTCTTTCCCCTCTTTGTCATCATGAAAAGAAAAGATTCCCCTCACTTCCACTCCTTTTATTTCGTACTCTCCCGGGCCTTCAACTATCAACGGCTCGCCGCTTAAGGCTTCCCGGTTATTGTGGTCGTAATGGTTATGGGAAACGGTGACCACATCAGCCTGGCTCCGCGGCGGAGTTAAACCGATCTCTTTGTCAAAAGGGTCGGTGAACAAAACCGTATCGCCGCTTTGGATTTTAAAACATGACTGCCCGTACCAAGTGATAACCATAATTGCTAAATGCGCAAACACCACGAGCTATCAGCAAACTAGTGGATAACCGCGGTTTTATCTGCGCTTCTATTTATTTATGCCTTAATTTTATCATATTTTTTTAAAACTGCAAACCCCAAAATCGAAGCATCTTCAAGCCTTGCAAAAATTGATTTTCTATATTATACTAACACCGTATTAAATGCCGAAAAATCCGCCCTATTAAACAAAATCATACTGATTTTAATTTGCAAAGCAAATTGTTCAACAGGGCAATTTAATAATTAAAAAACGGCGTTATCATCTTTTGATTATAAAATATTCGATTAATTAAATTGAAGTTTTGTGACTGAAAGACTTGTATAAACATTAAATGACAGCTAAACCAACAGCCGAGCCTAAAAAAGGCTTGATGACCGGGCTTTTAGCCCAATCCCCCAAAACCCCGAAATTAGGAGAAATCGTGAACGGCCACATTTTGGAAGTCGGCCGCGACACAGTTTTTATTGATTTGGGAGCAGCCGGCACAGGCGTGCTTTTTGGCCGGGAGATAAAAGAAAACCGCAACCTAATAAAAAGCTTAAAGCCGGGAGACGAGATTTCCGCCATGGTGCTGGAAACCGAGAATGAAAACGGTTTCGTTGAGCTTTCTTTGCAAGCAGCTCACCGGGAACAATCATGGGATGTTCTCAAAAATATGTCCGCCACCCAAGAAATAGTCAAGGCCAAAATAACCGCGGCTAACCGCGGCGGGCTAATGATCGAACTTGGCGGCGTAGTCGGATTTTTGCCGGTTTCCCAATTATCACATGACCATTATCCTCGGGTAGAAGACGGCGATAAAAATAAGATCCTGCAGGAATTGAATAAGTTTGTTAATAAGGAAATGTCCGTGCGGGTTTTGGATGTGGATCCGAGCCAGCAAAAATTGATCGTTTCCGAAAAAGCGGTCGGTGAAGAAAAAGTCCGCCAAGCCCTATCGCAATACCAGATCGGCGACTTGGTTGAAGGCACCATTTCCGGCGTTGTCGACTTTGGCGCTTTCGTGCGCTTCCCTCTTAAGGGCTCAGACAACCAAGAAAAACCAGAGATGATCGAAGGCTTAATTCATATCTCTGAAATTGATTGGCAATTGATCGAAGACCCGCGCCAGATCTTGCACGCGGAGCAAAAAGTCACTGCTAAAATTATTGGCATTGAAAAAGACCGCTTGTCCCTCTCCCTCAAGGCTTTGAAAAAAGACCCTTGGCAGGAAATCGAAGGCAAATATACCAAAGACCAAGTTATTAAAGGAGAGATCACCAAGATCAATCCGTTCGGCGCTTTTGCCCAAATAGACAAAGATATCCACGGTTTGGTGCATATTTCCGATTTTGGCTCGCTGGAAAACATGAACAAGGAATTAGAGGTTGGCAAAAAATACCAATTCAAAATAGTTTCCATTGAACCTAGCGCCCACAAAATGGCCCTGTCGCTCGTGCGGCCTGAAAGCAAAACCAAAGAAGAAGCCGCGGAAAACGAAACTAAAAAAACTGAATAATTTAGCATATTAACATACAAACACAAAAACATTTAAGCCCGGAGGATTTTAATATTTTGTTAAAATGTTTAAATGTCAAAATGTTTAAATGGCTATGAAAGGATTATTAAAAAACTTCCTTATCATTTTAATTCTATTCATCCTGGTCTCGGGTATTTTTTCCATGTTCAGCTCTTCTGGAAAAAGCCCAGCCGAAATCTCTTTAACGGAACTAGCCCAGCAGATCAACGATGAAAAAGTAAATAAAATAACTGTTAAAGACCAAAGCCTAGAAGTCTTCTTAAAAGACGAGACCAGCGAAGTGGCAACAAAAGAAGCGGAATCGGGCCTAACCGAGTCCTTGAAAAATTACGGCGTAGACACAACCAAACTCCAAAAAGTAGCAATTACAGTTGAGCAAGCTAGCGGCTGGAAATATTGGCTAGGCAATGTTATTGTCCCCTTCCTTTTGCCGCTTTTGATCATGGGATTATTCCTTTGGTTCATGATGCGCCAAGCCAAGCAAGGCGCTGGCGGGCAGGGCTTTGGTTTTACCAAATCTTTGGCGCGCATCATTATGCCGGAAGATAAAAAACAACAATCCAGCTTTGCTGATGTGGCCGGCTTAAAGGAAGCTAAACAAGAGTTGGACGAAGTAGTTGATTTCTTAAAGAGCCCGGAAAAGTTTATTGCTATCGGAGCTAAGATTCCCAAGGGAGTTTTGCTTATCGGGCCTCCGGGCTGCGGCAAAACATTGTTGGCGCGCGCGGTTTCCGGCGAAGCCAAAGTCCCCTTCTTCCATATTTCCGGTTCCGAGTTCGTTGAGCTTTTCGTTGGCGTGGGCAGCGCGCGAACCCGCGACTTATTCCAAACCGCTAAGAAAAACAGCCCTTGCATAATTTTTATCGATGAGCTGGATGCCATCGGCCGGCAGCGGGGCGCAGGGCTGGGCGGCGGACACGACGAAAGAGAACAAACCCTGAACCAAATATTAGTCGAAATGGACGGCTTTGAACCAAACAGCGGAGTGGTGGTTTTGGCCGCCACCAATCGGCCCGATATTCTTGATACCGCTCTTTTGCGGCCGGGCCGTTTTGACCGCCGAGTAATGTTGGACCTGCCTGATATCAACGACCGCGAAGAGATATTAAAGATCCATGCTAAAAATAAGCCTGTCACAGCTGACGTTAATTTAAGGCAGCTGGCTGAGCGCACACCCGGATTTTCGGGCGCGGACCTAGCCAATCTAGTTAACGAAGCAGCTATTGCCGCGGCTCGGCAAAATAAAAAGGAAGTGGAAATGATAGACCTGATATCTTCTATTGAAAAAGTCCTGTTGGGCCCGGAAAGAAAGAGCCATATTCTTTCCACCGATGAAAAGAAAATTGCGGCGTATCATGAAGCCGGCCATGCTTTGGTGGCCGCCTCTCTCCCCCACACCGACCCGGTCCGCAAAGTTTCCATTATTGCGCGAGGCCAGGCTGCCGGCTACACTTTAAAATTACCAGAGTTTGATAAACATTTGCACAGCAAAACAGAGTTCGTTGAAGAGCTCTCGGTGTTGCTTGGCGGCTACTATGCGGAAAAAGTAGTCTTCAACGAGATTACCACCGGAGCGGGCAATGACCTGGAAAAAACCACGGACCTTGCTAGAAGATTAGTTATGAGATATGGAATGTCGGATAAGCTTGGCCCGCGGACTTTCGGCGAAACGGAAGATATGGTATTTTTGGGCAAAGAAATAACCACCGAAAAGAATTACTCGGAAAAAGTGGCGCAAGATATCGACAAAGAAGTTTTTGATTTTATCGATAACGCCGCCAAGGCCGCCCAAAAGATACTCACAGAAAAACGAGCTTTATTGGATAAAATTGCCAACCGCCTGATAGAAAAAGAAACGATTGAAAAAGAGGAGTTTGAAGCGTTAATGAAAAGCTAATCTTATTCCAGCCCCCTAAAAAGGGCTTCCGCGCGCGTAGCTCAACGGTAGAGCAGTCGTCTTATACACGACTGGTTCTAGGTTCGAATCCTAGCGCGCGCACTAATTTTTAAAATATAATTCATGAAAAACAAATTGTCCGTCCGCTCCCTGCTTAACTCGCTTGGTGTCTTTATTTATATCGTCGCCATCGCTTTGTTTTTTTCTAACGCCAATAAATTATTTGGCGCAGAAGATAATTTTTTGATGCCGATATTAATGCTGTTGCTTTTAGTTCTCTCGGCAACTATTACCGGCGCGTTGGTTCTGGGCAAGCCAATTATGCTTTATCTGGAAAATCAAAAAGAAGCGGCTGTAAAATTATTGGCTTATACTATCGGGTGGCTGGCGGTTTTTGTAGCGATTGCGATGATAACCCTGGTATTATTGAAGTAAAATATGTTAGTCTGTCATCTTAACCTTTCCTTAAGATGACTTATTCGGGCGTGTAGCTCAGCTGGTTAGAGCGTTTCGTTGACATCGAAAAGGTCCCCCGTTCGAGTCGGGGCACGCCCACCAAAAGTTCTTACAAAAAAACAAGGAGGGAAAAAATGGATTCTTACATTGGCATTACCGGCTTTATGGGCAGGCAAGAAGTTAAAGATGTTTTACGGTCTTTTTCCAAAGGCTCAAAACGCAAATTAATGGTTGGGGTGCTAGCCAGCTCAAAAACTTTGAATGGCCAGCAAAATAAATATCCGGGGAGATACCCAAAGATAGAAAAAATTAAAGATATTTTTTTTCAAGACCCTCGAGTCATTAATTTAATTCACTACAGCACAGACGAACCAAAGCCTTTAATAAACCAATTAACATTCCTAATGGATATTGCCGGTTTCAATATACAGGGCATTCAGCTCAATATTGCCTGGCCAAAGATCGACCAATTAGCGCTTTTTAAAGAAACTTTCCCGGGACAAAAAATAGTCCTGCAGGTCGGGTCAAACGCCATGGAAAAAGTTAAGCGCGACCCATGGAAAATAGCGGACGAAATAAAAAAGTATATCCGGGCCGAAGCGATCGACGGCATTTTGCTTGATTCCAGCGGCGGGAAAGGAGCTGTGGCCAATTTCTCTTTTTACCAGCAGTGCATTAAGGAGCTTGAAGGTTATGATATCGGCATTGGAGTGGCCGGCGGATTAAAAGCCGAATTGCTTCCGATAATCAGGATGCCTTATTATTGCTTTCCTAAGGTCAGCCTGGATGCGGAAGGCGCCCTGCGCGACAAACAAGACGACTTAGATATTGCTAAGGCCAACGCCTACGCAAAAGGCGCCATTGAACTTCTTGACCAATGGGACAGGTGGCGAGAAAAAAAACCCAAATAAACACAAAAGAAACAAAGACCTCCTCCTTGGGCAGCCAGGGAGGATTTTTTAAAAAATGAGGTTAGACAAATATTTAACAAATAAATATCCCAATCTATCGCGCGTATATATTAAAAACCAAGTTAATCTGGGCAATTTTGTGGTTTATCCCGAGAGCAGTCGAGGGATTGGAAATAAAAAAGTTAAACCGTCTTATCTTCTGCGCGAAGGCGACAAAGTCGCCTTCGCGCCGGGATTTGCGCTGCCCGACGCCTCACAGATTTTGCCTAATCCGGAAATTAAATTAAATATAATCTACGAGGATAACAATGTCCTTGTTATTAATAAACCCGCCGGCTTATCTGTCCATCCGCGGCAAGATAAAAACGGCTTGCCTCTGGCGCAAGAAATTGGCTCCACGCTAGTCAGCGGGCTGTTAGCCTATTATCCGGCTATCGCTTCTGTTGGTGATGTCCCCTCTTTGCGCCCAGGCCTAGTTCATCGGCTAGACAAAGATACTTCGGGCGTGATGATAATTGCCAAAAACCAAATAAGTTTTGATTGGCTGAAAAAACAATTTAAAGAAAGGCAAACTGCTAAAAAATACTTAGCCCTAGTTCATGGCAAATTAAAAGAGAAACAAGGCGAGATAAAAACTCTTCTGGCGCGCGCCAGCCAAAACCCCACCAAACAAAAGGTTTCCAGGGAGGGCAAAGAAGCCATCACTCAATATAAAGTCATTAAAGAGTTCCAAGATTATAGCCTAATTGAAGCCTGCCCTAAAACAGGCCGCCTGCACCAAATCCGGGTACACTTGGCGCATCTGGGACATCCCGTAGCTGGAGACGCCAAATACGGCGATAAACGGCTGCCTACTTTGCCCGGGTTAACCCGCCAATTCCTGCATGCCAAGAGCCTGGAAATTACGCTGCCCAATAACCAGAAAAAGACCTTCCAGGCACCTTTGCCGGAAGAACTTTTAGCTGTTTTAGCCCCCCTTGAAAAAATATAAAGAATATGCTAATATCTATTAGTAATTAACGGTAATTCTCAATTTGTAAGGCTATGACAAACATTATTCAAGACCAATTAAAAAAGGTGCCGGAAATCAAAGCTGGCCAAACTGTTAAGGTTTATCAACGAGTAAAAGAAGGCGAAAAAGAAAGGATCCAGCCTTTTGAAGGGTTGGTTATTGCCACTAAACACGGTAAGGGTTTAGACGGCACTTTTACCGTCCGCAAGATTTCCGAGGGCGTAGGCGTGGAAAGAGTTTATCCGCTGCACTCCCCCGCAATCGATAAAATAGAAGTTTTAAAGACTTCCAAGGTTCGCCAAGCCAAGTTATACTATATGCGTGAACGCTCCGGCAAAAGAGCTAGAATGAAAAGCAAAAATACTGTCCTCGTGCCGGTCGAAGCCAAAACCAGCGGCGAAGCTTCGGAAGAATAATTTTCGCGCGGGTGGTGAAACCCGGTAAACACGCCAGCTTGAGGTGCTGGTGCCGCAAGGCTTGGAGGTTCAAATCCTCTCCCGCGCACCAGCTCAGAGCGCGGGCGCTTAGCTCAGCTGGTTAGAGCGTCTCGTTTACACCGAGAAGGTCTAAGGTTCGAATCCTTAAGCGCCCACAAATTAGCGATTGCGAATCGCCGGGATAGCCAAGTTGGTCACGGCGGAGGTTTGAAAAACCTTTCATGTCAGTTCGATTCTGACTCCCGGCACCGCGTAAAACCCGCCCTGGGCGGACACGCAAAAAAAATTAGATTATATAAAGGCGGGTTTGCCCGCCGAAGTGCGGGCGTCGTATAGTGGCTATTATGCGACCTTGCCAAGGTCGAGACGGCAGTCCGATTCTGCTCGCCCGCTCCAATAAAAAAAGGTTCCTTTTTAGGAACCTTTTTGGTTTTTATTTGTTCTTGGCCCAGGAAAAATCCGGGCTCTCCCAATCGATTTTTTTGCCCCGGATCGAAGGAGCAATTTCCACTATGCCTAATCCCCCAGCGGGATTAGGCAAGCGGCTGATCAAAGACTCGTAAAGTTGCTTGCATTCCCAATCAGTCATCAAGCTTAATAAAATTACCGGATCAATATTAAAAAATATTGACTCTTCTTTTTTAGTTTCTTCATAGAGAAACTCATAAACTGTTTTCAGCAGGCTGAAGCATGGGCCATCGTCTATTTTGTAATAGACGTTCTCGAAAAGCCAATCTTTGACTTTTTGAAAAGCTATTGCCTCGTTAGAATATTCAAAAGAGATCTTCTTAGAATAAGCGCTTTCAGCTAATAACGCCACGAGGCATTTTTCTGTCCGTTCGCGATGAGTTGACCCTAAATTAGCTAATTCTGACGAAGGCAACCTCAACATTTCCTTGCGCACAGCGTCATTGATATCGTGGGAAACATAAGCGATCTTATCCGCCCAATAACCCACCCGGTATTCCTGCGGCAAAGCAGAAGGCCAAGACCCGCCTGAATGGTAAGTTATGCCTTCCAAAACCTCGAAAGAAAAATTAGCCTTTCCGCCCCGTTCAACTTCTTGCAAGACTATTGCGCCATAAATAGCGTGGCTAAAAGGCCGGCCAACGACTTCCTCCATAAAACGCTCGCCGGCGTGACCAAAAGGCAAATGCCCGACATCATGGGCTTTAGCGATTGAAACGCAAAGATCGATATTTAACCCCAAAACCTGGGCGATCAGAGCCGCGTTAGACACGACCTCTTGGGTGTGGCTTTGGCGAGTCCGCACATACGGATTAAGCTGCAAAGAAAAAACTTGGGTTTTACCAGACAAACGACGCCAGGCTTTGGAACGCTCGATCTTCTGCTGGTCCACGGCAAAAGGGTCCAGCAGGCCATAAAGCCAAGAATCGTTATCTTGGGCCTTGTCTTTCCTCCCTCGAGTTTTAGCTGAATCAAAAGCTAAATAGCTCAAAGCTCTCTTATTTTTTTGTAAAAAAACTGCCTCTTCCGATATCTCCATTTTCGGCCCTCCTTTTTTATTTTTCCGATTTATCAATATACCAGAACAAAGGCAAAAAGTAAAACAAAAAAACCCTGAGGAAAGGGTTTTTTTGTTTGCAAAATATTTCTCTAGGCCTTATTTAACCGCTTCTTTCAACGCCTTGCCTGCGCGAAACTTCGGAGCTTTCATCGCCGGGATCTGGATCTTGGCGCCGGTCTTAGGATTTACTCCTTGGCGAGCCTTGCGGTTTGAAATAACAAACGCGCCAAAGCCGGTAAAAGCAACTTTATCGCCCTTCTGCAAAGCTTTGGTGATAGTTTCCAATAATGATTCTATCACTTCATCGGTTTGCTTTTTAGACAAACCAGTCTTATTGGCAATAGCATCGATAATTTGATCTTTGGTCATAAAATTATATCGTTATATAATTTATGTTTCTTTCTCGACCTTTCCCCTCCTGATTTACCTCTCTATTTTACCTTAATGCCTATTCCAACGCAACCCGTCCTTCGCTGAAGCTTCGGAGCGGCGAGGTGATGCTTCCATTTTAAAATTGTTGCTCGGTCTTCCGTAGTTTTAACGAAGAAGATCTATTCCAACGCAACTAGGCGCCGCACCCTAATTAAGCTTTTAGCCAAACCGGTCTTATCGTCCAGCTCTAATAAAACACCGTTCACCTCAACCTGATTGCCTTGGGCAGATTCTATCTTAAATAAGCGTTGGGTTAAGAATCTTTTTATTATTATATCCTTATCCGCGCCTAAAACCGAATCCAGCGCACCCACCATGCCAACATCAGAAATAAAAGCCGTGCCGCCAGGCAAAATCTTTTCATCGGCCGTCGGCACATGAGTATGAGTGCCCAGGACCGCTGAAACCTGGCCGTCTAGAAACCAAGCTAAAGCCGCTTTTTCCGAAGTCGCTTCGGCATGGAAGTCTAAAATTATCGCGTCCACTGCCTCACTCCCCCGCTCTTTGCCCCCCAAAGAATAATCATCTAAAAAATCCTTAACGCAAGTAAAGGGGTCATCAAAATCATGCTTCATAAAAACCCGGCCGATCAAACTTATCAATAGAACGCGCTTAGTGCCAATGTTAATTATCGCGCTGCCATGGCCCGCCACGTTTCCCGGCCAATTCATCGGCCGCAATACAGGCTGGGACGAGTCCGCCAATATCTCTTCGCTCCCGCCCAAAGCAAAAGCGTGGTCGCCGCCGGTAAAATATTCAATGCCAATATCCGATAACTCTTTCAACGAATCTTCGGTTATTCCCTGGCCATGCGCCATATTCTCGCCATTAGCCAAAACCAAATCCGGCCCCAGCTCTTGCTTGAGCTCTGGCAGAACTTGCTTTAAAGCTTGCCGCCCGCCGCGGCCAGTGATATCACCGAAGAATAATATTTTCATAAATTGATTCTATCTAGCATATTCAATCGTTCTCGTTTCCCGAATCACCGTCACTTTTATTTCGCCCGGATATTGCAACTCCTGTTGCACCTTATCAGCCACATCCTTAGCCAATCTTCTGGCTTCAATATCGTCTATTTTTTCCGGCTGCACAAATATCCTGATTTCCCGGCCCGCTTGAATCGCATAAGATTTTTCTACGCCGGCAAAAGAATTAGCTACTCGCTCTAGCTCTTCTAATCTCTTTAAATAAGCCTCCAAAGTGTCTTTGCGCGCGCCAGGGCGGGCTCCCGAGATTTGGTCGGCCACCTGCACAATTACCGCTTCTAGGCTCTCATAAGGATATTCTTCGTGGTGCGATTGCATGGCCTTGATAACGTCTTCTGGCATGCCAAACTTTTGCAAGATCATTTTGCCAATTTCCACATGCGAACCCTGGACTTCATGGGTCACGGCTTTGCCGATATCGTGCAGCAGGCCCGCTTTTTTCGCCAAGTTCACATCCGCCCCAACTTCAGCCGCAATGGAAGCCGCCAAGTGAGCCACCTCCAAAGAGTGCAGCAGAACATTCTGGCCATAGCTGGTTCTCATGCTTAGCCGCCCTAAAACTCTCACCAGCTTTGGGTCTAGCCCCGCCACACCGGTATCATAAGCTGCGGCCTGGCCGGCTTGGGCAATCTTCTCGCCAATTTCTTCTTTAGCTTTTTCTACTGCATCCTCGATCCGCGCCGGCTGGATTCGGCCATCGGACATTAATTTTTCCAAGGCTACTTTGGCAATTTGACGCCGCACCGGGTCAAAAGCCGAAATAACGATTGCGCCGGGAGTATCGTCCACAATAATTTCCACACCCGTTAATTTTTCCAAAGTTTTAATGTTGCGACCCTCTTTGCCAATGATCCGGCCCTTCAATTCGTCCGATGGCAAAGCCACGGTAGAAGTGGTAATTTCAGCTGATTGGGAAGCTGCGTAGCGCTGCATGGCATAAGTTAAAATATTGCGCGCTTTCTTTTCCAGCTCTTCTTTTCCTTCTTGCTCAAGCTTTTGTATCCGCTCCATTAAAATATTCCCTTGCTCTTTTTCCACTTGAACCAATAGTTCCTCCCTGGCTTGTTCGGCGCTTAACTTGGCTACCCGTTCCAGCTCCTTTAGTTTCTGGGCCTGAAGTTGCGCCAAATCTTCTTTGATGACTTTTATTTTTTCTGCTTTTTCCGCCACTTCAACAAACTTTTTTTCCAAGTCCTGAGACTTAGCTTCTAAAGTTTGCTCTTTTCTTTCCAAGCGGTCTTCCAAGCGCATAATTTGTTGTTCCCGGTCTTTTTGTTCGCGCTTAGCTTCTTCCAATATCTGTATCGCTTTGTCCTTGGCTTGGATCTCCACTTCCTTGGCTTCGCGCTTGGCCTCTTCGGTTAGTTTTTCCATCCTGGCCTCAACGCTGCCAGCCTGTTTCCGGGCAATGCTTTGGCGCGACAAATAACCTAAAACAGAGCCTGCGATCAAAGCGCCGACCCCTATTAATATGAGCACAAAGTTAGATTCCATTGCAGTTAGAGCTAGAGCTCTAACCATTTAAGAAAGAGTTCTGGCGTATTAGTTGGCTTTTCTCAAGATCTTATCAACCACGCCATACTGTTTGGCCTCTTCGGCCGACATGAAAAAATCACGGTCTGTATCCTTTTCCAGCTGCTTTATATCCTGGCCCGTGTGCTTGGCCAAAATATGGTTCAGGCGGTCTTTTACTTTCAGGATCTGCCTGGCGGCAATATCGATGTCCACCGCCTGCCCTTCCGCTCCCCCCATCACTTGATGGAGCAAAACTTCCGAGTTTGGCAAAATGAACCGCTTGCCCGCGGCTCCCGCAGTTAAAAGCACCGCTCCCATGGAAGCAGCCATACCGATGCAAATTGTAGAAACGTCCGCCTTAACATATTGCATCGTGTCATAAATGGCTAGCCCCGCCGTCACGACTCCGCCCGGGCTGTTGATATAAAGCTGGATGTCTTTTTTGGGGTCTTGCGAATCAAGAAACAAAAGTTGCGCGATGACCGAGTTGGCTAAAACGTCGGAAATCGGGCCGCCCAAAAAAATTATCCGCTCTTTAAGCAGTCTCGAGTAGATATCGTAGGCTTGCTCGCCATACGATGATTTTTCAATAACAGTCGGAATCAAATTCATAAATGGCCTACCCTAGCTTAGTTAGCTTAAATAATTTAATGATTCTATGCTATTTTCTGCATCATTACACAATTATATTGTCTAGCGGTGCAGAAAAAGACATAAAATATGTCTTTTACGCTTTCTCTAAAAACTCAAAAACCTTCTCGTTTTTTAACCTTCCCTTAGTATATTCTAGCAGTGAGGCCATGTCAATTTTGGATTTGACCGCGTCCCAATCAGGATAATGCTTGATAATATGGTTCATTTCCGCCTCAGCTTCTTCGGGCGAAACCTCCAGATTCTCCAATTCGCTGATTTGGCGCAAAATCAGGCCGGCCTGCGCCCGCTCTTTGGCTTTTGGCAGCCACTCTTTCTTCATATCTTCTTCGGTCTTTTTGACGTTCTTTAAATAATCTTCGTAGACCAATCCCATTTGCGTTAAGTTTGCCCTGAATTCGTCAGCCATTTTATCAACCTCGGCTTGGATCAGGATTTCCGGCAATTCCATTTCCGATTTTTTGACTATCTCTTGCAAAATCTTAGCCCGCCAAATCTCTTTTTCTTTTTGCTCTTTTTCCATGGCTAAACCATCTTTGACGTTGTTTTTTAACGCTTCTAGGTTTTCAAACTTGCCCAAGTCTTTGGCAAACTCGTCGTTAAGCTCGGGCGCTTGGGGCTCCTGCACTAAGTTCATCTTAGTTTCAAAATCAATTAGTTTCCCAGCCAAGGCCTTAGCGGCAAAATCTTCTGGAAAAACCAAGCTGAAGTTCTTGGTTTCGCCTTCTTTCAAACCGATCAATTGGTCTTCAAAACCAGGCACGAACTTGCCTTCGCCGATAAGCAGCGGATGATTTTTGCTTTCGCCATTTTCAATGGTTTTGCCTTCTTGCTTGGCCACAAAATCAACTTCCACCCTATCCCCTTTTTGCGCCGGCCGCAGAACGGTGGCGTATTTTGTTCTGGATTTTCTTAACCATTCTAGCGACTCGTTTATTTCTTTTTCTTCCACTTTTATTTGGTCCTTGGTTTTAGGCTTGTCATCCTTAGCAATTTTTTTATAATCCGCCAATTTTATCGGCGGCAAAACAGCTGTCTTAATCTTGAACTCAAAAGGATTGCCTATGGCCACCTTTAAGACCTGTACTTCCGGCCGACCGATCGCTTCGATATTTTTTTGGTCCAAAACCTTGCTATAAGTTTTGCGCACTGCCAAATCCGCCGCTGCTTCCAAAATATGGCCTTGGCCAATTTTTTGTTCGAGCATCTCTTTGGGCGCCATGCCTGGCCTAAAACCTTCAATTTTTACTTCCTTGCCAAGCTCTTTTGTCGCCTCGTCAATAAACTTGCCCCACTCGGTAAGGTCAAGCTCAACTAAAATCTCTACTTCTGATTTTGGAAGGTTTTTAATATCGATTTTCATAATTTTTTTCAAAAATTACGCCCTGAGCGCAGTCGAAGGGCAAACTATTATTCTCTTATTATCATTCTTGTTTCGACTCGCCGTCAGACGAGTCGAAACGGGTTGCCAAAAAGTGGCAAAGAAAAGATTTAGACCAAAAAGCTAACTATCAATAATGCCACGATATTGATTATCTTAATCATAGGATTGATAGCCGGACCCGCGGTATCTTTATAAGGATCTCCAACAGTATCACCCGTCACAGCCGCTTGGTGCGCAAATGAACCCTTGCCGCCATAATTGCCTTCTTCAATATATTTTTTCGCGTTATCCCAAGCTGCTCCTCCCGAAGTCATAGAAATTGCCACAAATAAACCCGTCACAATTGAGCCCACCAACAAACCGCCAACTGCCTTTGGCCCTAAGAGCAAACCCATAACCACTGGCGCCAGCACCGGAATCAATGCCGGCAAAATCATTTCGCGAATTGCCGCTTTGGTCACGATGTCCACGCAAAGTCCGTATTGCGGTTTGCCTGTGCCATCCATAATGCCTTTGATCTCCTTGAACTGCCGGCGAACTTCCGTGACCACTGCCGCGCCTGCTTTCCCTACCGCTTGCATGGCGAGTGAACCAAACAAATATGGCAAGAGGCCCCCAATGAATAAACCAATAATGACTCTCGGATCGCTTAATTCAAAAATTATTGGCGCGCTGGCCATGTCCGAAACTTCTTGCGAGAAAGAGGCAAACAAAACTAAAGCCGCTAACCCCGCCGAAGCAATCGCATAACCTTTGGTCACGGCTTTAGTGGTATTTCCCACCGCATCCAAAGCATCGGTAATCTTTCTTACATCTTCAGACAAGTTAGCCATCTCTGCGATACCGCCGGCATTGTCCGTAATCGGGCCAAATGCGTCCACCGCCACCACAATCCCCGCCATAGAAAGCATGCTCATCGCGGCCAAAGCCACGCCATAGATTCCCGCCAAATAGAAAGAGAAAAAGATTCCCGCCGAGATCAAAACTACCGGCAAAGCGGTTGATTGCATCGAGACTGCCAACCCCGTAATGATATTCGTGCCATGCCCCGTGGTAGAAGCCTGGGCAATTGATTTTACGGGCTTGAAACTCTTGGAAGTATAGTATTCCGTAATCAACACCATGCCGGCTGTGACTACCAAGCCCACGATCGTAGAAAGATAAAGAGGCCAGAAGCTAAACGAAGTTTCCACCACGTTCTTAGTCAATCCCTGGATCATCGGATAAAAACCAATCGCCGCCAAAGCTGCCGAAGCGAACAGGCCTTTATACAATGCGCCCATAATATTTTGTTTCTTGCCCAGCCGCACAAAGAAAAATCCGGCAATTGAGGCAAAAATAGAAATCGCGCCCAAAGCCAACGGCAACAAGATCGCGTTGGCAAAACCCGGGAAAAGCAAATTGCCCAATATCATCGCGGCAATCGCTGTCACCACGTAAGTTTCAAACAAGTCCGCTGCCATACCTGCGTCATCACCCACGTTATCGCCCACGTTATCGGCAATAACCGCCGGGTTTCTTGGGTCGTCTTCCGGAATGCCCGCTTCCACTTTGCCAACCAGATCCGCGCCCACATCCGCGCCTTTAGTAAAGATACCGCCGCCGAGTCTGGCAAAAACTGATATCAAACTACCACCAAAACCCAAAGCTACCAATGCCTTTAAGTCGCCGGTCAGCCAATAGAATAAAGTAACAGAAAAAAGCCCCAGGCCCACCACCAAAAGACCGGTTACTGTTCCGCCTTCAAACGCCACCGCCAAAGCTTTAGTTAAACCGGACTTAGCTGCTTGCGCCGTCCGGGAATTGGCGCGCACCGCCACGTTCATGCCGATATAACCGGCCAAAGCCGAAGCCAGCGCGCCGAACAAAAAGCCAGCTACCGTTGTCAGGTCAAAAAAATAGCCCAACGCCACAGCGATAACCACCGCCACCATAGCCACTGCCCGATATTGGCGGTTCAAATAAGCTTTAGCGCCCTCGCGAATCGCCTGCGCGATCTCCAGCATCTTGCCCTCGCCCGCCGGATAACGCATTATCTTAGCCGCCAAATAAGCGGCAAAGGCCACTGAGATTAAACTTGCAATAATAGAAAAAAGTTGGATTGTCATACTATAAATAATTATTTAATTATTAATGTTAATTTTTATTTTTAGGGTTCGATTTTTTTCTTCTTCCGGCCTCTTTTATCTTTAGGCTTGGCTTCTTCTGCCTCAATTATTCCTTCTTCTTTTTTCGGCTCCTTTTTTTCTTCTCCTTCACCCTTTGGCGCTGCTTCATCGCCCTCTTCGCTCTCCCCTTCTTTCCCTTCTTCCGGCACCACTCCGCCCACCATATCAATTTTCCATTCGGTTAATTTGGCGGCTAAGCGGACGTTCTGCCCTCGTTTACCGATTGCCAGCGATAGTTGGTCTTCCGGCACTTCAACTTTTGCAATTTTTTGCTCTTTATTTATATCCACTTTTATAACTTTAGCCGGCGCCAAAGCATTGGCAATAAACTTTTCAGGGTTATCCGACCATTCAATAATATCTATTTTTTCTCCGCCCAATTCATTAATTACCGCCTGCACCCTGGTGCCTTTTTGGCCAACACAACTGCCGATCGGGTCCACGCCCGCTTCCGTGGCAAACACCGCGATTTTGGAACGGGAACCAGCTTCCCGGACGATCGCTTTAATTTCAACAGCGCCCGAAGCAATTTCCGGCACTTCCAACTCAAAAAGTTTAGCCAACATTTTAGAGTGGGCCCGGGATAAAATAATATTCGGCCCGCGCACCTCTTTTTGCACTTCCAGCAGCAAAACACGCAACCGTTGGCCCAAGCGATACCGCTCTCCTTGTATCTGTTCCTCCGGGAACAGCACACCTGTGGTTTTGCCAATATCCACAAAAACCGCGCCCCGCTCAATGCGCTGCACGATTCCGGAAACCACCTCCCCTTCCCGTTCTTTAAACTCATCAAAAATAGTCTCCCGCTCAGCTTCCCTAATCCGCTGGATAATCACTTGCTTAGCGGTCTGGGCAGCAATGCGGCCAAAATCAGTGCGAGATTCAAGTTCTATCAAGAGCTCTTCGCCCACTTTTATTTTCTTGTCTATTTTTTTAGCCTCATCAACCATAATATGCTTTTCGGCGTTGAATCGGACTTTTTTCTCGCCCGCCAATTCCTCTTCTTTCGGCTCTCTTTCTTCCGATTCTCCCCTGGCTTCAGCTGCTTGCCTTTCCGCTTCTATCTCTTCCTCGCTTTTTATCAAACTCTCATCAAGCACTAGCTTAACCTGGAAGATTTTTACTTCACCGGTCGCCAAATCAAAAGCCGCCCGGATATTCTGGCCTTTATGGCCGTAATCCTTTTTATAGGCCGCCGCGATGGCCACTTCAATAGTCTCCATGACCTTGGCTTTGGAGATGCCTTTTTCCTCGCAAATCTGATCTATTGCCGAAGCAAATGATTGTTTGTCCATAGTTTTTAGTTAAATAATAAGGCCCGTTTCCACGGACCCATCAATACCTATCCACAACCTATTATTAGTCTATATTTCTATCGCTTCTTTGTCAATAATAAATCCCGTCAGTCGCGACTGACGGGATAAAAAAAGCCGGACAATTACTTGCCGGCTATCATAAGAACTGTTTTTAATTAACACTAGCCTGAACCTCCGCCCTCTCAATTACTGTTATCGGCTTCGCTTTATCACTGGGCACCGATAAAAGAGACTGACAAAATGGGCATTTCTCACGATGGTCCAAAAAGGTGTCAAATATTCGGTCAATTTCCCCTTTGCCACAAACCGGGCAAGGATCCCTCTGCAATCTGCTCATTCCTTCCTCCTTTGTCCTGGATTATTGTTTTTTTAATTTACTATATATTATAATTATAACCCTCTTTAAACAAAAAGTCAATATTAGTCCTCTTTTTTGCTTATTTGGCTTTTTTATCTTTTTTAATGTATTTTTCCACCAGCCAAGAGCTGGATTGGATTTTCCCTCTTGAGCCCACATTGTAAACAACTTTGATGCCCATTTTTTCGCAAAGTTTAACTTCGGGAATTGGGTCTCCGTCCGGTTTGCGGTCGCCGCCATTGGCAAAAATATCCGGCTTCAGTTCAGCCAGCTCCCGGCAAACGCTTCTCTCTTCGTCATTTGCTTCGTGCTTAGTAAAGACCACCCGGTCCACCGGCTTTAAAGCTTCTATTATTTCCTTGCGCTCTTCTTGCGGCATAAAAACATGGCCCTTCTTTTTCATCAGCCAATTATCATTGTTTAAAATAACCACCAGCTCATCGCCCAAAGCCTTGGCTTCATTTAGCATATCAACATGCCCAACATGTATCGGGTCAAACCCCCCGCTCACGGCAACCACGATTTTTTTCTTAGATGATTTTGGCATTTTTTTATATTTTTAATTCTCCTTTTATCAAATCTTCCGCCTCTTTAATTTGCTCTTTTAAATTATTCTTGGAAGTATCAAAAACATATAAAAACGGGAAGTCTAATTTTTGGTGCAACGACTTGCGCTCAAAATAATTTCTGACCATCTCTTCGTTGTCTTCAACTAGCCAGCCGTTTTTAAAATTACGAAGCTTATTAATTATAAACTCCTCTGGCGGATTGATATGAAGCCAAATAATTTTAGCGCCAGCTTCTTTGGCCAATTTTTCAATATTATCTTTTTTATTAACGCAATCCGCATCAATAGCCACGCTATAGCCTTCTTTAGCAAAATCTTCAATTAGTTTTAGCGCTATCTCCCCGACAAAATCGTAATTATAACCCTTGTTTTTCAATATCCTCCTAATTTCATCTGTTGAGACCCGGACCGTTTGCATTTGTTCAGCTAACGGCTTTAAAACCGTGGTCTTACCCGCACCAACCAACCCAACCGGGCAAAGAAAAAATTTACGGACCGGTTTTTTTTCATAAACAACAAGGCTGTTCTTATATTTCTGCAAAATGCTCCTAAGCTCCGCCGTCGGTATTTCCTTCAGCTTTTTATCCATGCTTAATCTATATTAAAATGCTTTTTGACCACTTCTTCTCCTTTTATCAAATCCTCTTGCTGTCCATTGGGATGCCAGCATTCGGCTTTGATCACTTTTATTTTATATTTATCCGCCATCTGCGCCAAGGTTTGCGGCAAGCCGTATTCCTTTTCCGATATTTTAACCAAGGGATATTCAAAAAACTCTTTATTTAACATATATGCTCCCATGTTAACCAAGTGCTCGTTGATCTGTTTGCCTTGCAAATCCTTAAACTCAATAATGCTTTTTAGGTTTTCTTTTTCATCTTTTTCCACTACGCCAAATCTGGTGTTCTGTTCAATCTCACGGACCAATAAAGCCAGGTCATAAGATAAAAGCTTGGCTAAGTCGCTTCTATGGTAAAGGTCGTCCGCCATTAAAACCAAGAACTTATCCTTTAGAAGGTCTCTGGCAGCCGTAATAGCGCCACCAGTGCCGTCCATTTGTTTTTGCTCAACATAACTGATTTTCTTGCCGCCCCAACTTTCGCCAAAATGTTTTTTTATCATCTCTCCCTTATAACCGATAACTAAAACTACCTCCAAGATTTCTTCCGGAAGGTTTTCAAGAGTGTATTCAAGGATTGGTCGGCCGGCAATTTCCAGCAAAGGCTTGGGCTTATCATTGGTTAACTCCCCCATTCTCACGCCTCGTCCGGCCGCTAAAATTACTGCTTGCATAATTTTAATCATTAAATAATAATCCTCCGCAAATGTTGCGGAATGTGAACCAAATCATCATAAGGAATTGTTTGCGTCAAAAGCGCCATCTGCTCAACCGAGTTTTTATCTTCCGATTTTTCGCTGATAACTATCACTTTATCGCCCAACTTGATTTCCGAGACAGAGGAAACATCGATTGTGGTTATATTCATGCTTACCCGGCCGATAATAGGACAAAACTTGCCGCCAATTTTTAAAAATCCTTTATTGGACAAACGCCTGTCTACCCCCTCAAAATAGCCAACCGGCACTGTAGCAATTTTTATCGGCGCTAAAGTTTTATAAGTTGCGTTATAACCCACTCCGGCGCCAGCCGGTATTCCTTTGACACAACTAATTATCGATTCCATTCTTAATGCCGGCTTCAAATTCAATTTTACCAAAGATGAAACATTAAAACCATAAAGCCCCAGCCCCAAACGCACCGTATTGCTGGCAAAAGACTCGGAATAGCCAATCCCGGAACTAGCCGATAAATGATAATATTTTATTTCCGGCAAATTTTTTCTAAAAATATCCGAGCACTCCTGCCACTGCTTAATCTGCATTTTAGTAAAATTGCCATCCGAACCATCGGCATCAGACAAATGAGAAAGCAAACCCTCTAAATTAATAAACTTATTCTTTTTAATGATTCCCATCGCTTCAGCCGCTTGATTTGGCAAAAGCCCCTGCCGGCTCATACCCGTGTCTATTTTCAAATGAAGTTTTTTGGGTTTATCAATAATTTGCGACACTGCCCGTAAATGTTCCAGGCTCGTAATAGTGAAGGCTACGCCGGATAACTTGCTATTTTTTATGTTCTCGGCGCTAGTGTAGCCAATAACCAAAATCTCTGATTTTATACCCTCGCTGCGCAACATCATTGCCTCAAATAAAGAGTCCACAGCCAAAAAAGCAATCGATTCTTTATCTAAAATCTTAGCCACTAGCGCTAAGCCATGGCCGTAAGCATTACTCTTCAGCACCGGCGAAAAAGAGAGCTTCGGATATTGGCGCTGATATTCCCTTAAGTTATGGATGAGATTGTCCCGAAAAACAAAAACCTCCACAGACGGGCGGTATTTTGAGAAAGACTTTTTTACTGTCCTTAAAAAATTGAGTATTCTCATAGGACAAAATGAAATGTGGACCCGGGGAGAATCGAACTCCCGTCTCAGCAATGCGAATGCCGCGTATTACCACTATACTACGGGCCCCCTACTTCATAATTTCTTTAGAAATTATGAACGGGCAAAAAATAGCATATGTCTATTGGCTAAACTCTTTTTTTATTATCTCCGCCTCTCTTTCCACCCATTTATTCTCTTCATACTCTCCGCTATGGGCGGTCGTCCCTTCATATGATGCCTTCTTCTGGTCCAAATGCAAGCTTATTTCCACGCTGCCCTTCGGAGAAGTTTTAGCATAAACATGGAATCTAGGATAGTCTCCGCTGCCCGCCCTTTTAACAAAAGACATCTCCCCTGTTCTATCATCTTTCCGCTGAAAACTATAACCCGCCCGCCGCATAATATTCAAAGGAGAGCCGCTTGGTTGGTCAAAAATCAATTTCATAATTTTATTTTACCACTTGCCCGCTTTCAATGTGCCAACCGCCTTCGGGGCATTGTTCCATAAACTTTATCTCTATTTCTTCCTGGTTTGTGCCATGCCCAATAGCTATTTTTTTATTTATCCGGTGCAAGGCGCATTGGCAATGACAAATCTCATAATCAAGTTTCGGATTAATTGCTCGATGCCCTCCGCCACAATGATGGACTTCATGCTCGCCAGCTTTGTGGTGAATATGATGAAATAAATAAATCAGGCTTTCTTTGTCCATAATTATTTAACACACATATTTGTCGGGCTGCAGGGATTTGAACCCTGACTAAATCCTCCCGAAGGACTCGTGCTACCGTTACACTACAGCCCGCCGACTTCCCTATTTCATCATATTTTCGAGAAAAAATCAAACAAAATTAAAAATCTCACAACTTATAAGGTCGTGAGATTTAACTATTTTCATTAACTATTTTGATATCGGACACTTGCGATTATATCTATCTATTATATCTCTCTGGTCTTTGTTCGCTTTTTCTATGACACGACTAAAAAGCTCCTCTTTTTCTTTATCAGAAGAGTTTTGAAAAAAGCCTGAGAGACTATTATATTTATTCCCTTTATTTAAACTAGGAAAGCATCTAAAAATAAACTCTTTCATATGCTTGTTTTTAGCGTGTCTTCAGTATATTTTATCTCTACAAAATCGTCAACATTTTTAATATTTAATTGAATCTTATAATCAGGGGAATGCATATTTCTTTCTATCAGATGTGCCTGTATTGCATTACCAAACTCAGCCTTTATTTTATTAACAGTGTCTCTTGCCCCAAAAAAATGTCTTATAAATGCCTCTTTAGGCACAAATCTTCCATCTAGCGCTTCTCTTTTTTTTGTTAATTCCCACGCTATCAGAGGATCTTGATACACATATACTAGTGTCACAAACCTTCTTTTGTTTAGAGATCTTTCTATATTATTTTTTGCTCTTTCATAATTAGAAAATGTTCCATCTAAAAGAAAGCTTTTATCAGCAGACAATACATAATCATGTATTTTTTCTACGCCAACAGAACAAGCCCCTTGAAATAAATTCGAATTATTTCCGTTGTATCCTGGCAACAGCTCCCTAATCTCGTCTGGGTCAATTCTAACTATTCTTGCCTTTCGATCCACTTCAAAAGTCTCTACAAGCCTTTTTGATATTTCTGTTTTTCCCGCTCCAGGAGAACCAGCCATAAACAAAGAAATTGGTAGTCCCTCCGAAATAAAGTCTTTTCCAGCAAAACGCTCTATAATTTTCTTATAGTTCTCCTTCTTCTTTATAAAGTCTAGAGCTTCCTGTTCTAATTTATCTATCATTAAAAACTTATACCACAATATTAACCAATCTTCCTTTCACAAAAATAACTTTTTTAGGCTCTTTGCCTTCTAACCATTTGATAACGTTAGAATCGGATAAAGCAAGTTTTTTGGCATCTTCTTCTGAAATAGTTGCTGATGCGGCTAGCACAGCGCGGACTTTGCCATTGATTTGAATCGGCATCTGTATGGTTTCGTCGTTAACTAAGTCTTTATTATATTTGGGCCATTCCTCATTGAAGATACTTCCCTTATGTTTTAACACTCCTTGCCAGATCTCCTCAGCTATAAAAGGAGCAAATGGAGCAAGAAGAATAATAAATTTTTCAAAATCAGATTTCTTTATACGCTGCCCCTTTATTGGTTCAATATAAGATTTTTCTGATATTGGTCGTTTCGCTTCTATTTCATAAAAAGAGTTTCTCAATACCATCAACTGACTAATTGCCGTATTAAACTTCAAACTTTCAATATCCTCAGAAACCTTTTTTATTGTTTTATGCAATAAAACTTCTGTCTCACGCGAAGTAGCTCCATCTATCTTACCTTCTATCCATTGATTCCGATCATTATTATCTATGAATATGCCCGTATAATCTGCGGAAAGATAATTCCATGTTTTGTCTAAAAATCTTTTTACTCCAACAATCCCCTTGGTATTCCAAGGTTTCATTTCTTCCAGCGGCCCCATAAACATTTCATACAAGCGCAAGGCATCAGCGCCATATTCGGCGACCACATCGTCGGGATTGATAATATTGCCCCAAGACTTGGACATTTTCCGGCCGTCCGGCGCTAGAATTATTCCTTGGTGCCGCATTTTGGAAAATGGCTCGTCAAAATCTATATAACCAAGCTTATGCAAAACCTTGGTAAAAAATCGCGAATACAAAAGATGTAAAACCGTGTGTTCCGCTCCCCCAACGTATAAGTCAACCGGTAACCATTTTTTTAGCATTTCCTTGGAAGCAAACTCTTTGTCGTTTTGGCTATCGGCATAACGCAAATAATACCAAGAAGAACAAACAAAGGTGTCCATGGTATCAGATTCCCGGCGAGCTTTAGCGCCGCACTTTGGGCATTTTATATCATGGAACTTTTTGGAAATCGCTAAGGGCGATTCGCCCGTCGGCATAAAATCAACATCGTTGGGCAATAAAACCGGCAGATCTTTTTCTGGCACCGGCACCTCACCACATTTATCACAATAGATAATGGGAATTGGCGCGCCCCAATAGCGCTGGCGGGAAACCAGCCAATCACGGAGTTTATAATTTATCGTGCCCTGCCCGATTTTTTCTTTTTGGAGCCATTGGGTTAATTTTTTTCTAGCTTCAGCGGAAGTTAAGCCGTTATGCTCGCCAGAGTTTATCAAAACGCCGTCTTCCGTGTAGGCTTCTTTGGCAACAGATGATTTGCCGTCCACGCTTTTTACCACTTCGTCTATCGGCAAACCAAACTTCTTGGCAAAGGCAAAATCCCGCTCATCATGCGCCGGCACTGCCATAACAGCACCCGTGCCATAGTGCGCCAGCACAAAATCGCTGGCAAAAAGCGGAATAGTTTTTTTAGTGAAAGGATTTAAAACTTTAATGCCTTCTAGCTCCACGCCGGTTTTTTCTTTCACCTCCGCCATGCGCTGAAGTTCAGATTTCTTTTTGGTTTCAACTATATATTTTTCTACTTCGCTCCAATTGGTAATTTTTGATTTTAATTCTTGAACTAATTTATGCTCCGGCGCAATCAGCGCAAAAGTCATGCCAAAAACCGTGTCTAAGCGAGTGGTGAAAACCGACAAATGCAATTTGTCGTCCTGAGTGTTAACGAAGGATCTTTTAGATTCTTCGCCCTTTGGGCTCAGAATGACAGAATCTTTTGTAACAATTTCCATTTTAAATTGTGCGCCTTCGGATTTCCCGATCCAATTGCGCTGCCCAGCCTTGGTTGATTCGGGCCAGTCAATTTTATCTAAGCCCGACAATAAACCAGAAGTTTTGCCGGTATCCTCTATAAAATCTGTAATTTTAAAATACCACTGCTCTAAATCCTTTTGCCTCACCGGCTTGCCGCATCTATCGCACACTCCCCCTTCAGCTTGCTCGTTGGCGAGCACCGTTTGGCAAGAATCGCACCAATTAACTTTTCCTTTTGATTTAAAGGCTAAACCGTTTTTATAGAGCAGCAAGAAAAACCATTGGGTCCATTTATAATATTCCGGATCGGCCGATATAACTTCCCGCGACCAATCATAAGAGAAACCCATCATATTCATCTGCTTCTTAAAATTGGTGATGGCTTTCTTAGTGGTTTCGGCCGGATGAATCTTGGTTTTAATGGCATAGTTTTCCGCGGGCAAACCAAAAGCATCAAAACCCTGCGGGTGCAAAACATTAAAGCCGCTCATCCGCAAATAACGCGAGATTATATCCGTGGCGGTATAGCTTTCCACATGGCCGGTGTGCAGCCCGTCGCCCGAAGGATACGGGAACATATCCAAGATATATTGTTTGGGCTTATCAGATTTATCATCCGCCGCGAAGAGTTTGGGATTTTCAGCCCAATATTTCTGCCACTTTTTTTCTATCTTTTTGTGGTCATATTTCATAATATTTACTCTACCCCTTCCTTGCTTTTTTTTCAACCGTTCGGACTGCTTTTTATTTAAAGTTTTGCTGCAAAAAAATCCAGACTATAGATATTGACAAATGACCAAAATTGGTATATTATGTTTATAGTCATTTAACAAAAATATACCTAAAAGGAGGCTTAAAAATGAAGAAATGGCTGGCATTTTCAGTTGTGGCAATAATCGCTTTTTCCCTTTTAACCGTTCCGGTTCTGGCAGCAGATAAAGAGGTAGCGGCCTTTATAGAAGACAGCCGCCTTTACCAGGAAAAAATAAGCGAGGCCTTTGATTCGCTTCAGTTCCCCGTCTATGACGTAGACACGGAAAACAGCTTGTCGGGGCTATTCTGCTTGCTGGAATACTCTTCCGAAAATCTTCTCAATGAGATCGAGAAAATGAATAATAAGGGCTACAGCCGGGCAGCAATGGCCAAGTTCATGGACCAATCCATGGAGCTGTTCTATCAAGAGCTCAAGCTCTTATTTATTATCCATATGCGCTATGAAGACCCAGCCATACCGGATACAGAAAAAAAGATTAAAAACAAAATAACTTTTTAATCTGCCGCAGGGCGCGCCTAAGCGCCCTGTTTTTATTTTATGAAAAAAGCTATAATAGTTTTAAATATGCAAAAAATATTTTTATCAACACTTATTTTGTTTTCTTTATCCTTGGCTCTTTTTGGCGCCGCGCCGGCGCTGGCAGCCGAGGAAGTTTGCCCGGCCGGCAGCTCTTTTTCTTTTGACTTAACGCCTTGGGCCGTGGCTTGCGGCGCGGCGCTGGATGCCATAAATCCTTGCGAGTTTGCCATTTTAATCTTGCTCATGGCTTCGTTGCTTTTGAACGACGAGAACCGCAAAAAAGCCTTGCTCACCGGCTTAAGTTTTATTGCCGCAGTTTTTATCGCTTATTTTTTGATGGGCGTGGGATTGCTGGAGTTTTTGCGAAATTACACCGTGGCCTACGCTAATTATTTCTATTATATCGTTGGCGCCCTGGCGATAATTTTAGGGCTGCTTAATATCAAGGATTTTTTCTGGTATGGCGGCGGCGGGTTTTTAATGGAAGTGCCCCAAAGCTGGCGGCCAAAAATGAAAGGCTTGATTTTAAAAATTACCACTCCTCTAGGCGCTTTTCTAACGGGGCTCCTGGTCAGCCTATTCCTTCTCCCCTGCACTTCTGGGCCCTATATTGTTATTTTAGGAATGCTAGCTTCAAAAACCGTTCTGGCCAAAGCTTTAATTTATTTAGTTTTCTACAATTTAATTTTTATCGCGCCGATGCTGGCGATAGTTTTAGCCCTCTATTGGGGGCTCTCCCCTGAGCGCGCCGAGGCCTGGCGCAAACAAAAACTCCGGCTATTGCATTTGATTGCCGGAGTGGTGCTTTTGGCCTTAGGGATAGTAATCCTGGGCGGCTGGCTATGATTACTTAAAAAGACCCTTTAGCTGCCTTTTCATTTTTAACCTTTTTATTAACGGCAATTTATCTAACATTGTTTTGCCGTCTAAATGGTCTGTTTCGTGGCAAATTATCCGCGCCAGCAAATTGCTGGCTTTTATTTTTTTCTGCTGCCCGCTTTTATCCAAATATTCCACTTCTATCTTTTCCGGGCGCTTAACCTCAATTTCCAGGCCCGGAAAACTTAAACAACCTTCCGCCATTGAAGTCTCTCCTTTTTTCTTGGTTATTTTAGGGTCTATCAAGACCACCAAACCCTGGCCATCATCTACCACCGCGATGCGCTTTGATATTCCCACCTGGTTAGCCGCCAACCCAGCGCCGCGTTTGGCATAAAGCGTTTCTATCATATCATCTATTAGCTTTTCTATTTCAGCGCTAACTTCACCAACTCGTTTGGTTTTTTTTGTCAGAATCTTATCGGGATATTTTTTGATGTCTAAAATCATATTCTAAATAATCCTTTGGCGTTTTTAGTCGTTGCTTCCGCCACTTCCTCAGCGCTTATTCCCCGCAATTCCGCTACTTTTTGCGCCACATATTTAACGTAGCTTGGTTCATTTCTTTTACCGCGAAACGGCAATGGAGTCAAATAAGGGCAATCGGTTTCCAAGAGCATTTTATCCAACGGCATCTGGCAAACCACCTTGTCGTAATCGCGGGCAAAAGTGATTAAGCCATTAAAGCCTAAATAAAATCCCATCGCCAAATATTGCTCTGCTTGCGACCAGCGGCCGGAAAAAGAATGGACAACACCGCGCAAAGGCTTATTACCAACCAAAGTCCAGGTTTTTAAAATGCCCAGCAGATCTTCATGCGCTTCGCGGCAATGTAGGATAACGGGCTTATTTAATTTTTCTGCCAAGCCTAGCTGCTCAAGCAATGTTTCTTTCTGCAGTTCGCGCCTGGCGGCGTTGCGGTAATAATCCAAGCCTATCTCCCCTATTGCCACCACTTCTGGCTGCTTTGCCAAACTAAAATAATATTTCTCATCATAAGCTTCAGCTTGAGAAGAAAACTTTATTTTTTCTCCTTTTACTTCTTCATCGTATTCCACGTTAGCTAAATGCCCCGGGTGTAAACCCACGGCCGCAAAAACTCCGCTATCATATTTTTTGGCATAATCAATTGCCCGCTGGCTGGTCTTTCTTTCCGCGCCAACATTAATCATCCAAACGCCTTCTGCCAAAGTGCGCTTGGCGACCTCATCGCCATCGTCCTTAAAGTCGCGAAAGTTTATATGGGCGTGGGTATCTATTAACATAACCTATTTTATTCTCAAAAATAATCCCTCACCCTTAACTATTTTTTCGGCTCGCGCTGCCGTTAATATTTTTTCGGCGGTTTGAGGCATAAAACTCTGCAGAACCTCCCCCACCGCTACAATCACTCCCAACAATTCTTCCAAGGCTTTTTCTGCTTTGGTTTTATCTGTTTTTACTAATTCCCAAAGTTTAACTTCATCAATATATTTATTGGCCCAATCAATTTTGTCTTTTATTTTTTGCAGTGTTTCCGATAATTTCAACTCTTCCATTTCCGCAGCAATATCAATGGTTGTTTTTTGCGCCTGAAGGCGACCATCAAAGTTTTTCTCGATAATATTAAAAACCCGACTCACTAAGTTCCCTAGGCCATTAGCCAGCTCAGCGTTATATTTATCCGCCATGCTTTCCCAGGTAATATCAACATCTTCGCCAAAGCTTGGCCAAGAAGCCAGCAAATACCTTGTCCCGTCCACGCCAAACTTCGCCGCCATCTCAACAGGCGAAATTACATTGCCCAGAGATTTGCTCATCTTCTGCCCGTTGCTGGTCAAAAAACTATTGATAAATATTCGTTTGGACGGCGCGAGCCCCACCGCCATCAGCATTGCTTGCCACATCGCGCTTTGCTGGCGCAGATTATCCTTGCCCGCTACCTGGATTGCCGGCCACCAAGAATTAAAACTAGCCATATCATCGGGATACCCAATAGCCGAAATATAGTTCACCAGCGCATCAAACCAAACATACATAACTTGGTCGTTATCTCCCGGCACCGGCACACCCCAGGGCATTTTTGATTTCAGACGCGAAATACTAAAATCCTGCAACCCCATTTCCACAAACTTTTTAATTTCGTTAAAGCGCTTGGCCGGCATTACAAAATCCGGTTGTTTTTCATATAAATCCAGAAGTTTTTGTTGGAACTCAGAAAACTTAAAAAAATAATTTTCCTCTTCTATTAATTGCAGTTCTTTTCCCGGATGCAACGGGCAGCAGCCATCAACTAATTCTGAATCGGTTTTTTCCAATTCGCAGCCCACGCAATATTTAGCGCTGTATTTTTTCTTATAAATAAAACCGTTCGCTTTGGCTTTATTCCAAAACTCCTGCGCTGCTTTAATGTGATGCGCATCTGTGGTGCGAATAAAATTATGTTCGCTTAAATTAAGCGTTTGGCTGAGCTGGCGCCATTTGATCGCTTGTTCATCGCAATAAGCCTGGATTTCCATGTTAAGTTCCTGCGCCCGCTGATAGATCTTTAAACCATGCTCATCGGTGCCGATGTTAAAAAAGACCTCGCTCCCCTGCGAGCGCTGGAAGCGAGCCCAAACATCCGCCCGCACCACCTCCCAGGCGTAACCAATATGCGGGTCCGCGTTAACATAAGGCAAAGTTGTGGTAATATATTTTTTGCTCATAATTTATTTTCAGTAATAACGGATTTTATTAAAACTACTTGCAATCCTGCGGGCATAAAGCCGGATTAGCTTTTTCTATCGGCCCACAAACACCATCGCCGCATTTGCCTTGAACTGATGGCGATTGGCTAGGTGACGGCCGAAGACTAGGAGTTTGGCTTGGCTTAGGAGTCCAAGATTTAATGCTCGTTTTTGTTCCAGAATATTCTTCGTATATTTCTTTCATGGTCATCCATTTAATTTTTCCTTGAGTTTGGTATTCCTGCATCCGCTTCAACCAATCTTCTACAATTTTTAGATTTTCTTCTTTCTTTGAAGAAGGCATCACTATTGTATCTATAGGAAAATGAAGATACAGAGAAGAAACTTTAGAATCATCCTTAAAACCGTTCACCTGATCGATAGCATTAAAAATATAATCGATATCTTTATTGGTCAACTCGCAACTAGGATAACAAGTGCTTCGGCCCTCATATAAAGCTGGTATCTCGCCTAAAGAACCGGGAATCAAAACAATTCCGGAATTATCCCCCGTTAAATCATTTGTATCTTTAAGGCGCCTCGGATAGATTCGGTCGCTTAGCTCATAAGGAATTACATCATGGTAATACAATTTGGATTGCGGGCTTATTTCGGCGTCAGTATAATGCTTACCTGTATCAGGATTAATCGGCCTATTTTCTTCAGGCACGGCCAGATAGGCAATCATTATCGGAGCGTCCAAATAAGAGAAGCCCGCGCTAAAAGCAGCCTGGGCCCAATCATGTGTTCCCCAGCCCCCGGAGCACCCGAGATTGTTTTCCGCGCCAACCGCTGCATCAATTGCATCTTTCCTCTTTTTATAAGCCGCAGCCGCTTCGCTTTGGGACATTGAATCAAAATCGCAGTGAGTGCCTACACCTTGGCCGTTTTCTAAAGCATAAAGAAGCAAGTTGTCTCCCCATTTGTTAGCCGCCTCAATATATGGTGTCTCTGACTCAATCGTTATTTTTGCATTATATTTTTTAAACAGGTCGATAATCTGCTTAAGATTGGAGTTAACACGGAGATATTCTGTTTTGTTCGGAAAGCTTAATTGCCCCTCCAGATGAAGCATGACTCCAAAATTAAGAGGCTTAGTTATTGTAGTTGCCGCCGGCCCATCAACAGGCGCCACTTGTTTTTTCTCGATTTTTCCAGATTTATTCAAAATAAAAATATTTTCTCCGAGCGAATCTACCGCGTAAGATACCGTATCGCTGCTGACAGCAATTTTATCCAAAACATTTTTATTTTGTAGATCGACAACAATAATCTCCTGTTCGCCATTATCTTCCAGGCCCAAAAAGTATAGATCGCCTGCCAGATAAACCGGCTTTAAAGAAGGGGCAGCCGTCGACCCGGAAGTATTAAACCAAGAAGTTATTTTTGTGCTCCTATCGTAAAAATCAACATCGGTTGTTGTCCCCCGGTTAAAATTGACCACCAGCCAATCGTTGCTCAATAACATATTATGCTGGGGCAAGAGCGTGAAGTTATTGCTGTATAAATAAAAGGAATCAATAATATTTCCGCTCACCAGGTCCATAATGCTTAACCGTGAATCTTTTTCTCTGAGAACGCCTATCTCCCCTGCTTCGGATATCTTAGATAGGATCGTGCCATCTTTGGCAATTGATTTTTTTTGCTGGCAATTATAATCATACAAATTAAATTGAGCAGCCGCGGCTTGGAAAAATTGCTTATTTCTTGCGTCTATCCAACCAACGCTATCTTGGCCAACTTCTATTTGGCATCTGATCTTTTTAGTGCTTAAATCCAAAACTTTAAATTGACTATTGGATTTGCTGTTCAACAAAGCGACTCCTTCGTTTTCGTCGATATAAAGACGCAGAGCATCGTCTGAAGGCTCATTTAGCATTATTGAGCCAGACAACGTTAAAGTATTTAAATCGTATATATCTATTTTATTTGAACCATTGTCAGCAACATATAAGCGATTATTGATATTGTCTATTGCCACGTTTACATTTGTATAGCTGACAGCCAAAGAGGGCTCTGAACTTTTTTTAAAATAATTCCAGCCCAGACCCGCGGCCACAACTAAAATTACAGCTGCTAGCGCAATCAATAATTTATTTTTCATATTTATTAAAATTAAGTTTCTGATTCTATTTTTTTACCACCACCACAAACTCCCCTTTTAAGTTGTTTTTATCGCTATTTAAAATGCCTAAAATCTCCTCTGCGCTTCCTCGGTATATCGTTTCAAACATTTTGGTTAGCTCGCGCGCTACCATAATTTGGCGCTCGGGCAACAGCTCTTTCAGCTGTTCCAGCGCCTTTAAGATCCTATGGGTCGATTCATAAAAAACCACCGAGTGCTGGGCTTGCGCAATTTCTTCAAAATATTTATTTCGCCCTTTTTTATGCGGCGGAAAACCCATAAACACGAACTTATCAGTCGGAAAACCAGACACGCTCAAAGCAGCAATAGCGGCACAAGGCCCGGGAAGTGGAACGATCTTTATTTGGCCGCTTGTTAAGCGCGTTAATTCTTCGATTAACTTATTGCCGGGATCGGAAATCCCAGGGGTGCCGGCATCCGTGACCAGCGCTAGATTTTTTCCTTGCGCTAATTGCTCTGCTAAATATTCGATTTTTGACAACTTGCTATGCTGAAAATAGCTTACTAATGGTTTGGCGATTTGGTAATGGTTCAAAAGCTTTACTGTCTGGCGAGTGTCTTCGCACGCCACCAAATCAACTTCCTTTAAGGCTTCAATCGCCCGAAAAGTTATGTCTTTCAAATTGCCAAGAGGTGTCGCAATAATATATAATGTTCCCATAGATTCAGTTTAAATGAAAACCTTTAAAGTTTCAAACTTGTGATACTTACTCCCCACCTCCTCGTTGGTGCCGCTATTGGTTCTAAAATAAAAAATTATTGGGCTATTTTTATTATTGCCCTGATTTCCCATTTTGTTCTTGATGCTATCCCCCATTGGGAATACGTAATTAAAATAGTTGGCGTTTCCGGAAATGAGTTCCTGGCCATAACCGTTGAAGCCTTGCTTGATATTTTAGTCGGCGTTAGCGTCATAAGCTTGCTTCTTAAACATTCTCGCCTGGCTAAACCGGCGCTAATCGGCGCTTTTTTTGCTATCCTCCCTGACGGCTTTATTTTCGTCCATGCTTTAGCTCAAGTATTTTTTAATTGGAATCTGACTTTTTTAGATCCACTGATTAATTTCCATCATCAAATCCATTTTTCCGATGGAATTGATTTTTTATTTTGGCGCATTATAGCCGAAACAGCCGTTGCGGCCGCAGCAATCCTTGTTCTCTGGCAAACGCGGCGCATAATAAAAAAACAAAAATAACAGGCTGGCAATTATTAAAAACCCCCGCTTAAGCGGGGGTTTTTGTTTCACTTTTTTATTATTATCTGGTTTCTTCTCTCATAAAAATATCACCCAAAAAGACCGAAGCGATCGCCACGATGGGCACGGCCACCGCCATGCCAAAGATGCCATAAAGTTTAGCGCCGATTATCATAGAAATAATAACCACCAAAGGATTCAGCCCCACCGCCCGCTTCATGACTTGAGGAATTAGAACATAACCCTCTATTTGGTGGATGATCAAAAACAACACTAATACTAAAATGCCCAGAATCGGCGATTGCAAGAAAGCCAATGAAACTGCGATAGCGCCGGCCGTGAAAGGCCCAATATAAGGGATGAGTTCAAACAGCCCAGCCAAAACTGCCACCATTAAAGCCATTTTTACTCCCAAAAAATAAAGCCCTGTAAAAACTAGAACGCCAACAGCCATCATCACTATCAGCTGCCCGCGCAACCATCGGCCAAGCTTTGTTTGGATGCGCTCAGCCAAATTGATGACATAGGCCCGATGCTCAGCTGGAGTAACGCTGGATAAAAAAAGCTTAATGCCTTTATCTTGCACCACCAGATAAAAAGATATCACCACGATAACAATGGAAGAAAAGAATCCGCCAAAGATATTAGCCGCTGTGCCAAAAATATCTTCCGTTGCGCCGCTAAGCAGTGTGCTTAAGTTTCCTAAAAGTTTTTGGGCATAATCGGCGCCCAGCTTTTGGTGAAAAATGGAAATATCCGCCACGATCCTATTTAAATACTCCGGAGACATAGAGGCTAAAGACTGAAGCTGGCCGGCTAAAATAGGAAAAGCCCAATAAACAAAAGAGAGCAATAGAACAAATATAAGCACATAGATCATTGAAGCGCCTAAAGCCCGGCGTATATGGTGCCTAGCCAGCCAATCAACCGGCGCGTCAATAGCCGCCGAAATGATCAAAGCGACAAAAACTATTAAAATAACATCGCGGATCAAGAAAAGAAAAATCAACCCTAAAACTATTAGGATAAAACGGAAAATAGTGGAAGTGGAGATCTCTATTTTTTGGGTCATAATTTAAGCAATGGCTCGAACTTATTTTTTTCTTTGAACGGTCCGATCAGCGCCAAGTTAAGCTTTTGCGGCTGGAAAATATCTTGGGCTACCCGCTGCAAGTCTTGCGCGCTAACTGCTTTTATTTTGCTAAAAATCTGCTCTGGTGTCAAAACTTCTTTCTTCAAGATTTCTTGCGTGCCGATCCAGGAAGCTAGCTCATCAGAAGTTTCCAGCCCCAGCCTTAAGCTCCCCCGCAGCCAGTCTTTGGCTTTATTAATTTCCGCCGCGCCAATTTTGGCATCGCAAACTTTTTTATATTCAATCAAGATCGCTTTTATGGCTTCCTCCGCCTTGTCATTGGCCACGCCGGCTTGGGTCACAAAAAATCCCGTGTCAGTAAAACTTTCGGTGCTGGAACGAACATAATAAGCCAAGCCTTTTTGTTCGCGCACAGAAATAAAAAGCCGAGAACTCATCATGCCGCCCAGGATGGCCGATAAAACCATCAAGGTGTAGCGGTCTTTATGGGACATATCATAAGCGCGCGCACCCAAGCACAAATGAGTTTGGTCGGTCGCTTTATAATAGATAAGCGCCTCCGGTTTTTCTTGCGATTCTTTAACAGCTAATTTATCTTTCCCTTCACCTTTCTTCAAACGGCTAAAGGACTTCTCGATTTTTTTAATAATATCTTTGCTGACTTTCCCTGCCACACAAACCACCGCATTCTTGGTTTGATAATGCGCGTCAAAATATTTTATAAATTGCTCGCGCGGCAATTTGGCGATATTAGCTTTAGTGCCAATAATTTTCCAGCCGGCCGGCTGGTCGCCATAAAGCAGCTCTTCCCACAAATCCCCCACCAAACGCGCCGGGTTATCAAGATACATATTATATTCTTCAGTAATCACGCCCCGCTCTTTTTCTATTTCCGCGCTATCAAACTTGGAATTAAGTAAAATATCGCTCACCCAATCCAGCGCCATATCGATATATTCTGGCGCCACTTTTGCATAATAACCGGTCAATTCCTGGCCCGTGAAAGCGTTATATTCTCCGCCCACTCTATCCAAGTATTCACTCAAGTCTAGAGTGGTTGGCCGTTTTTTAGTGCCCTTAAAAAACATATGCTCCAAAAAATGCGAAATGCCATTATTATCTTTTGTTTCATATTTTGAGCCCGTGGCAAAAAAGACCAGCACCGTGGTTGATTGGCTGCCAGCCATTGGTGCAGTTATCACTCTTAAGCCGTTCGATAAAATAGTTTTTTTGAACATAAAATATAAATATGATTTTCCTTGGTCAATTTTTTAAATATTCAACTTTCTTATTTATTCTAGACATAACTATAAAAATATGCTTATTTTATATAATTAACCGATCATAACAATAACTGTAAGAAATAAGGAGGGAGACATGCAAACGCAAACAGTAGGGTTCTTTACAAAGCAATCTGCCGAATCTTGGTTCCTGGAGTTTGGCGATCAGACCGATGTGCTTGCCAAAAAAGAAATGGTGCCCAAGGGAGACGGAACTCCCCATTTGATCATGAAGCTGGTTTTTCCTGATGAACTAGGCGCCACCTTTTACCCTAATGGCAAGATAATGGATCGCGACTTCGAGGAATACGACGGAAAATTGCTATAAAGCAACAGGACCGAGCAGGCCAACTGCTTCCGCCAAGGTTATCCTAGGCGGTTTTTATTTTCCAAAAACTTTAAAGATCTAACTATTGCTGCTTTCTTTTAACTCTTATCAGTCCGCCGTAAGGAATAATTTCGATCCCTTTTTTCTCTAATTCATCCAAGAACAAGTTCATGCCCAAAGAATCAGAAGCGATATGCGAAGCTACCACCACGCTCAAGTGCGCTTCTTCGGCGTTCTTGCGGTGTTCTTCGGATAAATGCATCGCCACGATCGTGCCAATGCCGGCGTTAGCCATTTCTTTATAGATGGTTTTTGAACCCTCGGTGCCGCCGGTAATTTCCGTCAAAGCAATTTTCCCGGCATGGCGGTCTTCCGAACCGGCAAAAAGCCTCACCGGCGAGCCACGCCTGGCCGATTCCTTATATTCATCAATGCCGGCGATCAACTCGATTATTTCACCGACGTATTCGGGCTGCTTTTTATCGATCAGTTTTTTTAAAAAGCTAGCTACCAAATTGTCGCAAGGCGTATGCACATTCATTAAATTAATCCCGGCTAACTTAGCCGCGTCGATAGTTTTATAAGAATTAGAAGCGTGCACGCCCCGCCCCACTTCCGATATTCTCACCCGCAATAATGACTCGGCAATATTTATTGGCACGCCATACAGAGATAGAACTTCTGCTTGCAAATGCATTACTTCGTCCAACATCGCCAGCCCCTTGCCCAAAGGATGATGGTTTATAATTGTGTCGATGCCCAAAGATTTGGCAAGCATCACGTCGCCGCTGGTGATATCAATGCCGGCCATAGCTTTTTTTACCGGCTGGCCATTATCGCGCCAGATGCCAGAATCCATATAAGGGTTAACTAATTTTTCCTGATCAAAATCCGCCTGTTTCTTGGCGGGTAGGTTTTCAAACTTCTTTTTTTGCCTGGCCAGATATTTTTTTACCGCTCCCTCCCCTCTCAAGTCTCCCTCTATGCCCATTTTTATCGCCAGCTCCAGAATTTGTTTTTGGTTCATAAATAAAAATTATTTTTCTATTTTATTTTTCAAATATTCTTTCAGCTCACTGATTTTTATTCTTTCTTGCTTCATTGAATCCCGCTCCCGCACCGTTGCATCGCCTTTCTCCAAAGAATCAAAATCCACGGTCACGCAAAACGGCGTGCCAATTTCATCTTGCGAACGATAGCGCTTGCCGATATTCCCCCGCTCGTCCCAAACGCAAACAAAATCTTTTTTTAGGTCTTGATACACTTCGCGCGCCTTGGCAATAAGTTCAGGCTTATTTTTAAGCAATGGGAAAACCGCCACTTTGTATGGAGCCACCCGAGGATGAAATCTTAAAACAATTCTCTGCTCCCCGTCCGGCATCATTTCTTCCGCATAAGCTTGGCCCAAAATTGCCAAGACCGTCCGGTCAACGCCAAAGGTCGGCTCGATGACATGAGGCACAAATCGTTTTTTTGTTTCATCGTCAAAATATTCCAGGCTTTTGCCCGAAGCCGCTTGATGGGCCGAGAGGTCATAGTCCGTGCGATAAGCTATCGCCCAAAGCTCGTCCTGCCCGAAAGGAAAGTTATACTCAATATCGATCGTGCGCTTGGAATAGAAAGCCCGTTCTTCATCCGGTATCTCATGGTTGAAAAAGTTCTGGCGCGGCAACCCTATTAAGTCGGCAAAACCATAAATATATTCTACCCACGCTTCAAAAGCTTTCTGCCAATCGCTGTCTGGCGCAATAAAATATTCTATTTCCATTTGCTCAAACTCCAGTGTCCGGAAAATAAAGTTCCCCGTGGTAATTTCGTTGCGAAAAGCTTTGCCCATCTGCCCGATGCCAAAGGGAATCTTTTTATTGGTGGAGTCTAAAACATTTTTAAAATTGGCAAAAATTGCCTGCGCGGTTTCGGGCCGCAAATAAGCTTCAATTCCCTCTTTTTCTATAGCGCCAATATTGGTCTTAAACATTCCCGAGAACATTTTCACTTCCGTGAACTCGCCGCCGCAGTCCGGGCATTTGCTAGCATCTTTTAATTTATCGGGCCTAAACCGATGATGGCATTTTTTGCATTCAACTAGCGGGTCCTTAAAGTTTTTAACATGCCCGGAAGCTTCCCAGATCTTGGGATGCAACAAAATCCCGCCGTCAATTCCGGTCATATCGTCCCTATCTTGGACAAAATATTTCCACCACAAACGCTTAATGTTATTTTTCAATTCCACACCCATCGGGCCGTAATCATAAGTTGAAGCTAGCCCGCCATAGAGCTCGGAACCCGGAAAAACAAAACCCCGCCGCTTAGCCAAAGCGACTATTTTTTCCATTGAGTCATTAGGCATATTTTTGTTTTCTTTTTTAGCCATTTTATGCCTTCAGCATATCATTCATTAATTCTATTGACAAGCCAAATATCGCTGATATAATGGCTCTATTGTCCTGCTTTACCCATAGAGGTGGCAAGTGAAAATCTAAAAAAAGTAGCTTGCTTAGCCTCTATGGGATACGAACAATTATATTGGATTCGCGTTCGTTATGGCGGCTCCGAGAGTCGGTTATCCAAAAGGGCCCTTTAGTGGCATAACCGCCAGATATCATAAGCCCGCCTTGTTGGCGCGAATCAAAAGTTGGCGCAACGCTGGCATCATGGTGATAGACTCACTGTTTTGCGCTAATAGCGTTGGGCCAACTCCAATTTTGTTCTTTTTATCTTGCGGCTTGAGGAAAAACCGATAGACTCCACAAAGCTATCAGCTTTATTCAGGGACCTAGCCTCCTTTCAGCAACAGCCCCCACACCTCAAGTCGCAAGGCCAAAAAAACGAGCGCACAGAAATGCCCTCTGCTCAATTACAACGGACAAAAAACCGTTTATTAAAAATCAAAGCCCTCTAAGGCTTTGGAGCAAAAATGCATTTTCTTGATGCGCTTTTATAAAGGCCCTTCTCCTTAAGAAGGGCCTTTTTCTTTATCTTCCCCACACCGCGCTTTCTAAATGCTCAATTTTTATTAACTTTTCGGCATCGTTAAGGATTACCAAAACGACATCTATCCGCCAAGGCGTTGAGGCTGGTATTTTTTTATCCAGCAAATAATGTTTAGCCGTGCGAATTAGGCGTTGCTGCTTAGAATAATGCACATTTTGCGCTGCCAAAGCAGCTGTTAGGTCCGTGCCATCGCCTTTGATGGTTTTGACTTCCACAAAAACCAACACCGCAGTTTTAGTAAAAAACCTCCCTTCTATTTTAGCCGCCACGATATCAATCTCGCCGCATTTGGGGCAAAGATAATTTCGCTCAATTATTTTATAGCCGTTGGAGCGTAAAAACTCTTCAGCTTCTTTTTCTCCTTTATCGCCAAATTGTCGCTTGCTCGATGGCATAATTTTATTTTCTCAACCCTTCCATCAATCCCAAATAAAACTTTAAATTATGAATTGTCGCCAATCTTAAAGATAAGGGTTCGCCGACCTTAAATAAATGATGCAGATAGGCGCGGGTAAAATTAGCGCAAGAATAGCAACCACAAGATTTATCCAACGGCGTAAAATCTTTGGCAAACTTAGAGTTTAAAATATTTATAGTTTTATAAAAGCCTTTAGCGCCAGAGTTTTTTATGTATAGTTTCCCATGCCGCGCTTCGCGAGTAGGAATCACGCAATCGAACATATCTATTCCCGCTTCAACCGCTGCCACAATTTCTTCTGGTTTGCCCAGGCCCATTAAATACCTAGGCTTATCTTGGGGCAATAAAGGCAGCACTGCTTCTAGCACCGTTTTTAAATATTTCCTCGGCTCCCCCACCGCCACGCCGCCAATGGCATAGCCATCGAACCCAATTGCTAAAAGTTCTTGTGCGCTCTGCTGGCGCAAATCTTTATGCACGCCGCCTTGCACAATGCCAAAAAGCAACGGACGATTTTTTTTCTTGCTCACTTTTTTATCAAAATATTTTTTGCACCGAGCCGCCCACTCAGTCGTCCTTTTTACTGCGCGCTCCACTTGCTCGCGGCTAGCCGGATATGGCGGGCATTCATCCAGCACCATAATAATATCGCTGCCCAACGCCAATTGGATTTCAACGGACTTTTCCGGCGTCAGCCAATATTTCTGGCCGTCTATCGGATCGCGAAACTCTACACCCTCATCCGATAATTTAACAAAGCCTTTTTTGATTTTTTCGCCCAATGAAAAAACTTGGTATCCCCCCGAGTCGGTTAAAATCGGCCCTGGCCAATTCATAAACTTATGCAAATCTCCCGCCTTTTTAATTATTTCTGTTCCGGGCCGGAGCCATAAATGATACGTATTACCCAAAATAATTTGCGCGCCCAAAGCTTTTAAATCTTCCGGCGCCAGGCTTTTGACCGCGCCCTTAGTGGCAATTGGCATAAAAAACGGGGTCTGGATGACTCCGTTTCGCGTTGTTAGCTGTCCCGAACGCTGCTTGGTTTTTTTATTCTTTTTTATAAGCTCTAACATTTTATTGGGTTACCCTGGATTTAGAGTCTATTACTACCGGATCGTCCGGCATGCCGCTTTTTAGCTCTTCGTCGCTCGCTGATAATTGGACATTGGTAAAATTATCTTGGCCGGAAATCTGGGCTGATTTAACGATTATTGCCTCATTGCCCACTTGCCCGATAGACGGAGTAAAGCCAACTTGGAAAACTGCTTGCCTCACCGGCGAAAGTATCCCAGTTCCAGCTGAAAGCCGGCCGATCTGCCAAACGATTTTTCCGCTAGCCGCGTCATATTTTATATCCTCGTCCTTAGGATAAATATTCCCCTCCCAACTTACGTAAGAAGGCAAATAAGCTTCCACGGCCACGTTTGATAAATCATTAGAAACGTTCAACGCTTGCCAATATATAGTATAGGTCGTTTTTTGTCCAACCCGCGGCGGCAAAGGGCCGGAGTTAGGAATTATTTTATCGTTATAAAAACCCTTCATGTTTATAACCAATGGCGAGTTAATTTTAACGAGCAGCTGATTTTGTCCGCTAAGCTGCGTGCCGCTCAAAGCCAAAGGCACATTAAAAGAATCTATTTTAGCGGTTGTCGTTATGATAAAGTTTTTGTCAGAAAAAGTGCTCACCGGCAAGCGGTCTTTTACTTGCAAAGAAAACTCCAGGGCTCCTTCGGTCTTGGGAGCCAAAGATTCCAGCGCCGACAAAGAAGAGCTGTTCCAAGTTATCAAGCCGTCGGAGCTGCTAAAAAAACCGTCAGTCGCCTTAACGCTGGCCAAGTCCACAACCCGGCTATCAATTTTAACCGTTATAAAGACCGGACCGATCGCCACGCTTGTGGTGTTGCGATATTTTATTTTATAGGTCAACCCCTGGCCAATATTGGCATTATTGCCTTCTGCGCCAGATAAAGATTGCTCAATAAATAACGGCGACGAAGAAACTTGCAGAGCGCTTAAAGTTTGGGAATAAACAATAAAATCTTCCTTCTCTTTTTGCGAACCAATTTGCGCTTTAAAAACTTTTGAATCCCCTTCTGTGCCAGAAAGTATTCCTTTTATAACAATGTTCCCCTCTTCCCGGCTGCCAATTTCCGGCAAGCTCCAAGTGTTGCTTAATTCCGGCGATAAAGAAGAACTGGAATCCGGCGAAGGCAAAGCGCTATCAAAAATAAATCCTTCCGGATATTCGATCTTTAATTTGGCATCGCTGAAAGAAGCATCAGAAGTATTCAGATACCGCAAAGAAAAGTTCATAGTTTGCCCGGAAACGATCTTTTCCGGCAAAATAAAGCTCAAAACCAACGGCACGGAAATTATCGTGCTAACAAACTCTTTTTCATTACTAAAGTCAGAGTTAACATTCGACGGGCGATAATTTAATTTTGCTTTAAACTTTTGCTGGCTGTCTTTATCTCCCAGCACCCTAACCTTGAACTCCGCCTGACCCTCCTGGCCAGAAGTTAATTGGCCCAAGTTTTTTGTGGCTACGTATGAATCCCCTTGCAGGGCAACATTGTCTTTATCAGTTGGCGAAGATTGGGAAGAAAAATAAAAAAGCAAAGTGGCATTGCTAATAGCTACCCGGGAATTATTTTTGTATCGGACCACAAAGGTTATCTCTTCGCCGCTTACCACCCGCTCTTGGCCGAAAATATCCAGCGACACACCGCTAGAATCAAACGAAGTTAAAGTGCGCCACAGAAGCCAACCACCAAAAACCAGCGCTAGAAAGCCCGCGCCGGCCAAAGAAAACCAAATGATCCTTTTTCTTTTTGGAGACAAAAAAACTCCCTGGCCTTGTTCGCTGTTCCATTGGTCTTGGGTAGCTATTTGCGGCGCGGCATTCCCCGGCTCCAGGTCTTCGGGCAAAGTTGGCCGCCCGGCAAACTGTCCTTCTTTTTTAAAAAGTTGTTTCTTTAAATCACCTAAATCCATATTTAGATTATAGCTTATTTTTAGATTATAGTTAACAACTTTCTATACCCAATATCTCCCTTTGATTATTTTGTCTTCTTCCTCTTTTTCTTCTTCGATGCGCGCCTTAGCCATTTGGCGCAATTGCGCCAAATCTTCTTTATCTAATTCTCCGGCGCGAGCCGATAATTTTTCTTTAGTATTTTTAGTTGGCTCTTCTATTACTTCTGCCAACAGCACATCTAATATCGCACCGATTTTCGGGCCGGGCTTAATTTGCAAAGTAGACATTAAATCATGGCCATTGATCTTTAACATCTTCACGGATATCGGGTCGCTCTGCACCCGCTCTACCATATATTGAAAGTGCCGCAAGCGATACGGCTGGGCCTTGGGCACGCCCGAACCTAATCTGTCCGCCACGCGCAAAGCGATCAAATCGTCAATATTTTCCGGCCCCACCCGCACCAAGAGCCGCCGCACTGCCGCGGCTGTCACCGCACCAACATCATAAACGAACATATGATGGCGGATTATATTTGCTACGCGTTCAATAATTTCATTGCTAAAATGTAGTCTCTCCAAAATCCGCGCCGCTGCCCGAGCGCCCATAATGTCGTGGTTATAAAAAGTTGCTTCCGGCCCCTCTCCCCTCTTGGCCTGGGGTTTAGCAACGTCATGCAACAGCGCCGCTAGGCGCACCACCAAATTATATTTTTTTTGCGCGGCAAACTTTAAAGAAAATATTCCGTGTTCAAAAATAGAATATATATGGTGTTTATTTTGCGCCACGCCCCAGCCTTTTTCTAATTCCGGAATAATATATTGAAGCAGCCCAAGTTCGTGCAGCAATAAAACTCCTTCGCTAGGAGATTCGCTCATTATTATTTTTTCAAACTCATCGCGAATCCTTTCTTTGGCGATTGCCTGGAGCCACAAAGCGTTTTTCTTTATCGCCTCTTGGGTTTTCTTTTCGATCGAGAAACTTTGTTTCACGGAGCTCGGTGAAACAAGTTCCACAAAAAAACGGACAGCCCGCAGCATGCGCAAGGCATCTTCATTGAATCTCTTTTCCGCCTCACCAACAGCGCGAATCAATCCTTTTGCCAAATCTTCTTGCCCGCCAAACGGGTCTATAATTTTTTTATCCAGGCCCAAAGCTAAGGCATTAATAGTGAAATCGCGCCGCGCCAAATCTTCTTTTAAGTTCGGCGTGAAACTGACTTCGTCGGGGTGGCGCTTATCCGAATAGGGGGCATCCACCCGATAAGTTGTTATCTCTATGATCTTTAAATTATCTTTAGCTGAATCGGTTTTTACGCTCACCGTGCCAAACTTATTTTCATAAAAACTGGCCGGAAATATTTTTTGCACCTGCTCGGGTGTTGCGTTGGTAGCCACATCCCAATCCTTGGGCTTTCTGCCTAGCATCAAATCGCGCACGCAGCCGCCAACTGCGAACGCTTCAAATCCCGCTTTCTGCAATTCAGTTAAAATATTTTTTACTTCGCTGGGAATTATCATAATTTTCCTTTAACCTCACTGTCTAAACGCTTCAAGAACTCCGCCATAAAAGCGCTGCGTTCTTTCGCTATTTTTTTGCCCGTCCTAGTGAACATTCTATCCTTAAGAAACTTCAGCTTGATATGGTATTCCGCATAAAGGCAATGCTTTTTATCATACGGATTATTTTGGCTAATGATTTTCGGGTCGGTATTATGCAGGTTCAATCCATGATGGCCGCACCACATAAAACCCCGACCCACGCCGATAGCGCCCAAAGCGTCTAATTTATCGGCATCGGACAATACTTTTGCTTCAATGGATCGGGGTTGATGGCTATTCCGGTACCGATGCGCCTCAATGCAATGTTTAACCGCTTTTATAAAACTTTCCTCTTCTCCTAGCTTGAGAAGTATTTTTTCCGCCTCCTGAGCACCGGCTAACGCATGGCAAATCTTTCCCTTTTTTCTAGCTTCTTCGGCCCGCATAATATCATGGAGCAAGGCAGCTGTTTCAACAGTTTTAAGGTTAGCCTTTTCTTTTTTGCCAATGGCTAAGGCTAAAGACCTGACCCTGATAACATGATCCCAGTCATGGCAAGAAGAGTTTCCCTGGAATCTTTGTTTGGCAACTTGCTCAACCTTTTTTATAAAGCCTTCCATATATAAACAGTGTGCGCCCGGAGGGATTCGAACCCCCAGCCCCTTGGTTCGAAGCCAAGTACTCTATCCATTGAGCTACGGGCGCAGGTTAGTTATTTATTTTTGCCTTAATTTTGACTAATGAGGACGGTGCGCCAGCTAGCTTCGACTCACAAAGCAAGGCGAGCAAGCATATCATCCGAATAACGTCAAAATATAAGAGATGAATCTCCTATATATTATCCTATTTTTCTGGCTTTGAAAATGGCTTAGAGAATAAAGTTATCGCTTATAAAAGATTCTAATGGTAAAATAATTATATAGTTTAAAAAATCATGCTCATTGCTATCATCTCCGACACCCACGGCAACAGCGCGGCTTTCGCCAAGTTTGCCGCCTGGGCCAAACAAAATAATATCCAGAAAATAATCCATTGCGGCGATATCGGATGGGCTGATTTTGCCAAAGAAATGAGTTTAGCCCTACCCCAAATCAAGCTTCATTTGGTTATCGGCAACATGGATACGGACGGAGATTCTATCGGCAATTTAGCCAAAAATAAAGAATTGGCCAACCTTATTTTCTATGACCAAACCGGCCAAGTTGAAATTGGCGGCAAAAAAATTGCCTTTACTCATTTTCCCGAAAAAGCAAAGGAGCTGGCGCAAACTAACCATTTTAATTTGGTATTCTACGGCCACACCCATAAACCCTGGGAAGAGAAAATCAACGATTGCCGATTAATAAACCCGGGCAATTTAAGTGGCGAGATCTTCCGCTCCTCTTTCGCAGTTTACGACACAGCTACAGACCTGCTTCAATTAAAAATTACCGATACTCTTTAAAAACCTGCTTGATTTTCTGTTAAAAAATGTTAAAATGTTTAGGTTATGGTGGTCGTAGCTCAACGGCAGAGCTCTCGGTTGTGGTCCGAGCGGTTGTGGGTTCGAATCCCATCGACCACCCCAATATTGACAAACGATAGAAAAAATGCAATAATATAATTGTTCATTGTTCTCTAAAAATACATTACTCTGAAGGAGGGTATAATGACAAAAAACGAGAAGAAACTAGGGCTTCCGCTTTTAAAAAGTGCCATAGAAGACCTTGAGGGGCTTTGTTCGGAAAAATCGCTAGAAGAGTCTTACGGATTAGTATTAAACTGTGCAAAAAAACTAAAACCCATCTTGATCGATTCCGTGGAAGGAAATTATACAGACAAAGACAGGATGTTTAAGACTACTGAGCATATACGAATGTTCGTATCGCTAGCGCTTCTTATGTCCGATATTTCTGTCAAAAACCGCGGTGTTATCGAGCGAATTATTAAAAGCTGCCACCAAGAGATTCTTTCTCTCAAAGAGATCATCGCAGAGTAAGCACACCAGAAGTTTCGGCCAAGCCGAAACTTCTTTTTATTTAAAATTACTATTTTTCATCAATAAAAAATGTTATCATAAAAAACACCAGCCCCCGTAGCTCAACGGATAGAGCTACTCCGTCCTAAGGAGGAAATGGGAGTTCAATTCTCTCCGGGGGCACTATTATAATGGCGAGCCAACTGCTTGGCTCGCGCCAAGAATCGAACGCCGGAGTGATTTTATCATCAGAGAAAATCATGAGGCGGTGGCCAGGCCGAGGCGAGCGGCGGCGAGCCGAGAGCCGCGGCCAATTCTCTCCGGGGGCACCCATCGTCGCTACGCTCCTCAGGGTAAACCCATAAAAGATTCCGCTGCAGCGGGTTTTTTATTTTTTTATAGTTCCACGCGAAACTTTTTTAAAAATAAAACATTTTTGCAATTGACTGAATGAATATTTTTTTATAGAATGAATCGGTGAATAAGGCCTATTCAAAAATTGTTTTGCTATTTTTGAACGGTCCGCTCATAATTTCTTGAGAAATTATGAAATAGGGGGCCCGTGGTATACCGGTAACATGCTTCCATGGCATGGAAGAGTAGCGGGTTCGATTCCCGCCGGGTCCACCCTTTAAAAAATGACAAGCAAGCCAATTTTTTGGCTTGCGCTAGGAATCGAACGCCGGAGTGATTTTATCATCAGAGAAAATCATGAGGCGGTGGCCAGGCCGAGGCGAGCGGCGGCGAGCCGAGAGCCGCGGCCAATTCCCGCCGGGTCCACCCTTCGATTCGCTTTGCTCTCTCAGGGCAAGCCCAATTAAAAATCTATTTCGTTGTTGCGAAATAGATTTTTAATTTGAACAAAACTAATTTTTTTGTTAAGATTATTTTAATAATTGTTTCGTGTGAAACTTAAAAAATATTTTTCACATGAAACATTATATACCTTAATTTTGATTCTTAAGAAAGCGGAGGGTTGGCTGAGTGGCCGAAGGCGCCGCACTCGAAATGCGGTAAAGGAGCAATCCTTTCAGAGGTTCAAATCCTCTACCCTCCGCTTTCTATCGGAATAATCTATTTTGTTATGCCAAAGAAAACTAAACTTATTTTAGTTACCGGCGGAGCCGGTTTTATCGGCTCTAATTTGTGCGCCAGACTAGCCAAGCAAGGCCATAAAGTTATTTCCTTAGATAACTATTTTACGGGTCTGAAAGAGAATCATATTCCCGGCGTTGAATATCGCCAAGGCCACACCAAAGATATTGTTTCACGTATTCCAGAAAAGCCGGATCTAGTTTATCATCTTGGCGAATATTCACGCGTGGAACAAAGCGTTGGCGAACCTGATCTGGTCTGGGATTTGAACATTGCCGGAACATTTGCTGTAGCTGAATATTGCCGGCAAAGAAATATTCGCCTTATTTATGCTGGTTCTTCTACCAAGTTTTCCGACGGCGGGTTAGGAAGAGATCAAAGTCCTTATGCCTTCAGTAAGGCAACCCATACTGAATTAATTAGAAACTACGGAGATTGGTATAATCTTCCTTATGCTATTGCGTATTTTTATAATGTTTATGGGCCACGTGAACGTAGCGGCAAATACGGCTCCCTAATAGAGATATTCCGCCAAAAATACTTAGCTGGGCAGCCCTTAACTGTGACCTCTCCGGGAACCCAAAAGCGCATTTTTACTCATGTTGACGATATAGTAGACGGCCTATTATTGATTGGCGAAAAAGGAGAAGGTGATGAGTTTGGCTTAGGCGCTAATGAATCTTATTCTGTCCTTGAGATTGCCCAAATGTTTAATGCGCCTATTAAAATGACTCCGGAACGCCAAGGAAACCGCATGGACGCCCGGCTTGACGCTACCAAATCACAAGCTATTGGCTGGCAAGCTAAACATCGTATTGCCGATTATATCCAAAATATCGTTAAATCGGCAAAGAAAAAGCAATAAAAATCTTATCGGCAATTCTATCGGCAACAGATATTTCTATCGGCAATTCTATCGGCAATCGGCAACCCCTCACTTGAAAAGGAATCTTAGATATCGTGATGAATAATACTTAAACTAACTATCTGCGCTAGCAAACCCTTTTTTACTTGAAAATTATGAGCTTCGCTCATTTTCCTTTTCAAGTGAGGGGCAAAACAAAAACTCCCCGTAAGGGGAGTTTTTGTCAGTATTTTAACTAGTAGAGATTACCAGTTGTTTCTGCGCTGACCGCCACCAAATCCGCCGCGGTTTCCGCCACCAAATCCGCCTTGTCGCGGAGCGCGTGGTTCCATCGGGCGAGCTTCGTTCACAGTCAACTTGCGGCCTTCAAATTCAACACCATTGAATTGTTCGATCGCCTTTTGAGCTTCTTCGTCCGAGGACATTTCCACGAATCCAAAGCCTTTTGAGCGGCCAGACATTTTGTCAATGATGATGGTAGCCGTATCAACACTTCCAGCCTGACCGAAGTATTCCTTCAGTGAGTCTTCAGAAGTGCTGTACGACAAGCCGCCAACATACAATTTCTTTGCCATTTTTGTTTTCCTTATATAGTTTTATTATTTTGTAAGACGACCTGCTCTTTCTGTCTTACCCTTACTGCCGTTATCACTAACGCATATAAGGAAAAACTTGAGAGAAAACTTACTTTTCTAGTATACACCTTTTAAGCTATCTGTCAATGAAGGATTTTTTAGGTGTTTTTCTGTTTTTTAACGGCGTAAATTGGACTTTTATCGATTTTTAGCGTAAACTTTAATTTGTTATTAAATAAAAATATTTATCTTTTTCGTTTCCTCTCCTAACGAAAAATATTAAACACTTTTATGCTGGCCGCTATTTCCACCACTCTCACTTTAAACCCTTTACTAGCCTTGATAATCCTGGTAGCCTTAATTTTCCTGGCCTGGAACTTAACGCTGCATTGGCAAGTTTACCAAACCGGCAAAAAAATAAAATTAATGTTCAAGGGAACAAAAGTGGCAGACCTGGAAGGCGTGATATTTGAACAAATTAAGCGCTTGCGGCAGACCGAGAAAAACCTGGCGGAGCTGGAAAAGTTTTGCCGGCAAATGGACAAAATGGCCCAAAGCAGCCTGCAGAAAATCGGCGTTATCCGGTTCAATCCTTTTTCTGATACCGGCGGCGACCAAAGCTTTTGTATTGCTTGCCTCGATGCTAAAGACAATGGTTTCACGCTAACCAGCCTATTTACCCGTGAAGGCACCAGGATCTATACCAAGCCGATTACCGCTGGCGAATCAAAATACCAACTAACAGAAGAAGAGAAAAGGGCCATCGGAGAGGCTACCAGCGCAAAATCAACCGGAAAAATTAAAAAGCAAAAATAACCTACAGATTATAATTAACATGGTTAATAAACCAGAAAAACAAAATAACGACAGCCAAACCCGCCCGCCAATTGTGGTTATTTTGGGCCATGTTGACCATGGGAAAACCAGCATATTGGATTATATCCGCAAAAGCAAAGTAGCCGAGAAAGAAAGCGGCGGAATTACCCAGCATATTGGCGCCTATCAAGTTGAGCACGACGGCAAGCTTATTTCTTTTATTGACACGCCGGGCCATGAAGCTTTTTCGGCCATGCGTTCGCGCGGCGCTAAAGTGGCGGATATTGCTGTTTTAGTTGTGGCGGCCGAGGAAGGTGTGAAACCCCAAACCAAAGAAGCAATTGAAATAATCCTGCGCCAAAAGATGCCTTTGATAGTGGCGATCAACAAAATGGACAAGCCCAATGCCTTACCCGATAAAGTAAAAAAGGAGTTAGCCAATAATAACGTTCTAGTAGAATCGTTAGGCGGCGAGATTCCTTCTGTTTTTACTTCAACTAAAACCGGAATTGGCATAAATGAATTGCTAGAAATGATTTTGCTGATCGCCGAAATGGAAAACTTCCAGGGCAACAAAAACCAATTAGCTAACGGTGTTGTCATTGAATCCAAACTTGATTCCCGCCGCGGCGCCACCGCCACGCTTCTGGTAAAAAACGGCACTTTAACCACTAAAGATATCGTGGCGGCCGAATCGGCTTTCGGGCAAATCAAAACTATGGAAAACTTTTTAGGCCAAATCGTTACCGAAGCTGGCCCATCCATGCCAGTCTTAGTTTCTGGATTTAATACTGTGCCACCGGTAGGCGAAACCTGGCAAGCCGCATCCTCCATAGAAGAAGCCCGAGATAAAGTAGCTATCAAAGGCCCTCAAGAAAAACAAAAAAGGGAACCGGCGGAATTAATTAATATCCAAGAAGGGCAGAAAGTTTTTAATTTTATTTTAAAAGCTGATTTTTTCGGGTCGCTGGAAGCGATCCGCGAAGTTATTAAAGCTGTTCCGCAAGAAGAAGTTTTATTGCGCATCGTTAAAGCCGAAGTGGGGGATATAGGAGAAAACGACCTCAAGTTAGCCGAAGGCGCCCACGCCAAAATATACGGCTTTCGCGTTAAATGCCCCAATAATATCCAGGAGCTAGCCGATAGGCGCGGCGTGAAACTTGGCACTTCAGCTATAATTTATGAACTTATCCAAACTATCCGCCATGATGCTTCCAAGTTCCTCGCACCGGAAGTCATTAAGCAAAAATTGGGCCAATTAAAGATTTTGGCCGTGTTTAAGGTTAACGGGCAGCAACAAATTATCGGCGGCAAAGTTTTAACCGGCAAAATAGAGCGCGGAGCCCAAGTGGATATTTTCCGCAATAAAGAGTTTATCGGCAACGGCCGAATAACCCAGCTCCAGCAAAATAAAAAAGATGCCAGCGAAGTTGGCAAGGACCGGGAATGCGGCATCTCCTTGGAAAGCAAAGATATGGTTGAAGAAGGGGATATATTGGAAGCCTTTAAAGAAGAAAAGAAAAAACGGGAATTATAATCATTCTTATGGCGCACAAGCTGGAAAAAATTAACGAACTTATAAAACAAGAGCTCAACCAGATCCTGCTCCGGGAAGAGGAGTTTGGCGAGGGGGTTTTGGCGACTATTTTGGATGTGGATACCACCGAAGACCAGAAAGAAGCGACAATAACTTTTAGCGTTTGGCCGGATGATAAAGGGAACGAGGTATTAAAAAAATTAAATGCCCACATCTGGCATTTGCAGCAGGGAATCAATAAGCGTTTGCAGATCCATCCGGTTCCCAAAATGCGTTTTGTCATCAATACCGATGAAGCCGAAAGCCAAAAGATAGAAGAATTGATCCAAAAAATAAAAGAAGAGTAAGTTATGGATAAGCTTTTCTTAAAAGCCAAAGAGTTAATAGACAACGCGAGCTACATAGCCCTATCAACCCATGAAAACCCCGACCTTGATGGCCTGGGGTCTTTGTTAGCGCTAGACTTTGCCTTGCGCGATATGGGAAAAGAAACCCTGGCCTTTAGCGCCGGAGCTTTGGCCGAGAACCTAAAGTTTTTGCCCCATAAAAAGATCGTCTATGATGTAGATCCAAAAAAAGTTGATTTGCTTATCGGCCTTGATTATGGAAGCCCGGAAAGACTGGAAATATTAAAGGCTTATCCGGAACTTCAATCATCTGTCCTAACTTTTGACCACCACGCTGTCGGCCGGCATCTGGGATTAAAAATCGTCGACGGCAACATTTCTTCCACTTCAGAATTGATCTATAATTTTTTAAACTCTATCGGCCAGGCTATTAGCCCCAGCGCCGCCTATTGTTTGTTAGCTGGAATTATGAGCGACACCGGCGGTTTTCGGCACATTAACACTTCGGCCCAAACCTTAAAAATAGCCGGGGAATTAATGTTAAAAGGAGCCTCGCTGCAAAAGATCTCCCAAGCAGTTAATAATCTGGAAAATATAGATGAAAAGCTTCTAGGTCTGACCGGGATCTTTAAAAAAATCCAAACCGTTTCCCGGGTTAACCTTATTTTTATCGTTATCGAACACCAACTATTCCTTACTTCATCGGCCGGATTAAAAGAGGTTGATGTGGCCAGCCTTTTAAGCGCTACACCCGAAGCCAAAATAGCTGCCACCATCACTGAAAAGGTTCCCGGGCACTTTGACGTTTCGTTGCGCTCACAACAAGACAAGGGGATTAATGTGGCGCAATTAGCCCAAAGCTTTGGCGGCGGCGGCCACCGGCTAGCCGCCGGATTCCGCTCCAGCGATCCGGCAGAAATAATAGTAGCTAAGATAGAACAGCTTCTTTTGGCTACGCCAGAATTGAACGATTGATTTTTTTATGCTTAAATTGAAATATTAAAACCTCCTCAAAATTAAACCGGCCGGATAGCCAAGTGGTAAGGCGAGGGTCTGCAAAACCCTTATTCGTGGGTTCAATTCCCACTCCGGCCTCAAAACGGATTTTAAATTAAGTTGGCCGCGGTGGCGGAATAGGTAGACGCAAGGGACTTAAAATCCCTCGGCTGAATAAGTCGTGCCGGTTCGATTCCGGCCCGCGGCACCAAAATAAAAACACCCCGATTTTATTCGGGGTGTTTTTATTTATTATTTTTACTGCACAATTTCGTAAGCTAATTTCTGAACGCCAAACTCCATGGCTAAAGCGCGAGAGGGCATCCAGATATCTATTTTATGGCTATTCTTTTTAGCCATCCGGTCGGTGACGGTGAAAACTTTATCGCCGGAATATTCCGGGAACTTGACTTTAGTGCCGAAGGGCAAAAAGTTACAAGCAATAATTCCATCTTGCACGCGAGTACCGTTAGCCGTGATAAAAGGCGTTGAGTCGGTTTGGTCAGCGGTTGAAGAGTAGGCAGTCACAATTACCGCTTTGCTTGGCGCGACTGTCGCTTCTTTGGCAACCGGTTCTTTTACGCTAACCGAGTTTTTGTTAGATACGGTCGCCACAAAAAGATTGTCTTGCAAGACTATTTCGTTTACATCCTTTTCTTCCAAAGTTATCGGTTGCACAGCCAAGAAAGCTTTAGAGCTGTCAAAAACTCCTTCGTCTGCCAAAGCCACCGGGATAGCAGAAGTAATAGTTGAAGGTAAAATGCTGCCAACAATACCGACTATCGCCACGAATTGGCGGGGGTTGACCAGCTTCAAATAAAGGGTATTTTTTACTGAATTGATAAACTTAGTCATAATCTTCTACCTATCTATGCCTCCCGACAAAATAGGCTTAAATTAAGGCTTTTATCGTTTATTGGCTAATAGCTTAAAGCTATTTAAGCCAACAAAAAATCCCCTCATTGGGGAATATAAAAGCATAGCACAAGGGGATGCCGTTGTCAAGACCTGAACCGGGAAATCTGTCAAGGCCCATAAAAACAAAAAAACAACCCATTATGGGTCATTTTCTATAATATAGAGGAGGTAGGGAGAATCCTCTTCATCCGTCGCTTCGCACGCGCCTCTGGCGCAGGCTTCGCTCCTCCTTCAGAGTCCGGGTATTTTAAAAAAGCAAAGCAGTTTGCTTTTTTAAAATACCCTTCGATTCTCCCCCCACTATCAAAACATAAATAAAATAACCCCATTCGGGGCTATTTTATTTATGAGCGGGTAGGGAGAATCGAACTCCCCGCTTCAGCTTGGAAAGCTGAGGTATTACCACTATACGATACCCGCCTGCGTCTCGCTTCGCGCGACTACGGCGGGCAAGCCCGCTAATTTGTAGGGCTTGCTCTGAGGAGCGTAGCGACGAAGAGTCGGGATGCCGGGAATCGAACCCGGGCCACCTGCTCCCAAAGCAGGCGTACTACCGCTATACTACATCCCGAAAGTTTTTTAATAGAACAAAAGCATTATCATCTTAACTAAAAACTTCCGTTTCTTCAAGCCTGTGAATTGTTGCTCTATTTATTTGTATGCTATAATTTCCCTAATGGAGGTAAAATCTATCTTAGCAAAATTAAATCTGTTCCAGGAGTGCAGAGAATATAACTTAAGCATCTGGCAGTGCCCGAGCTTTGTCTTTTTTATTTTAGGCATAGTGAATATCATCGTGATGATCGGCACGTATTTTATTGCCAGCAACTATACCGACCAGCCGGAGCTTGCCGCCTTGGTAGTGATCGGCGTATCTATCTTTATTTTTATCATCTCCCAATCTGTCACCGACGGATTTGATAAGCTGGCGCAAGCTAACAAAATGAAAACTGAGTTCGTGAGCATCGCCTCGCACCAACTAAGGACGCCTTTAGCCGGTATGCGCTGGTCATTGAACTTATTGAAAGAAGGAAAATGCAGCCCAGCCGATTCGGCCACCTTTATCGACCTGTTAAAAGAGAACACCGACCGCATGATCAAGCTGGTCAACGACCTGTTGAATGTTTCCCGGATAGAAATGGGCAAGAATACTTTTATTCCACAACAAACCAATATTTATGTTTTGGCCCAAAAAGTAATCAATGGCTCTTCGCTTTTTGCCCAATCAAATAGCATTTCATTAAAAATCGACGCTCCGGAAACCTTGCCTAATGTCCGCACCGATCCGGATAAGATCTCCCTGGTCATGCAAAACCTGATCGAGAACGCCATTAAATACACCCGGGGCCAAGGAGAGATAATAACAACCCTGCAAGCCAGCGATGGCTTTGTGCAAATAGCGATCAAAGATTCGGGAGTAGGCATACCTAAAGCCCAGCAAAGGCATATATTCCAAAAGTTTTTCCGTTCCGATAATGCCATGAAGAACCAAACTGTTGGCACGGGCCTAGGACTTTTTATCGCCAAAGCGATAGTTGAGCAAAGCGGCGGAAAGATCTGGTTTGTGTCTGAAGAGGGGAGAGGAACAACGTTCTTTTTTACTTTGCCAGTTTATAAATAATTAAAATGCCAATTGGCGGATTATTCCAAACGCGGCAAATAATTTTATCTGCCGCGTTCGCAAAATATTCGCTTTAATCAGCATTACATTTAATATGTCGAAAATAATTTTGCTCGTTGAAGATGAACCGACTCTTCAAAAGACCTTGAGCCTGGCCCTAACGCAAGAGGGCTACGAGGTAAAAAGCGCTTTGGACGGCGAAGCCGGCCTGCGCCTAGCCAAAGAAGCCAAGCCAAATATTATTTTATTAGACTTGATACTGCCCAAAATGGACGGCTTTGAAGTCTTGGATGAAATAAAAAAAGACGAAGCGACCAAAGATATCCCGGTCATTGTTTTAACGAACCTGGAAAGCACGCCGGATATTGAAAAAGCTTTGGCGCTGGGCGCGACCAACTATTTGGTCAAGGCCAATTACGACTTAAAAGATATCATCGATAAAATAAAAGATAATATCAAATAATCAGCATGCGCGTTGAAGCCGAACAACTTAAAGCTTTTTTGCTGGACAGCGGTTTGGTAAATAAAAAGCAGCTGGAGCAGGCAGAGAAAGCGATAAAAGCCTCCCCGACCCAGAGCTTGGAAGAAGCTCTGATTAGCGCTGGAACGGTAAAACCGGAAGAGATCACAAAATTGAAAGCTTATATTTTAGGCATTCCTTTTGTGGACCTAGAAGAAGAAAAGATCCCGCCGGAAGTTTTGCATATCATTCCCGAACCAATTGCCAAAAAACAAAATATCGTGGCTTTTAAAAAAACCGACCGAAACCTGGAAGTGGCCATGCTTGATCCGGATGACCTGCAAACTATCGAGTTCATAAAAAAGAAAGCTAACCTCAGGATCTTGCCGCGCCTGACAAGCGAAGCCAGCATTAAAAATGCTATCCGCCAATACCAAAAAAGTTTGCAAGCGGAGTTTGGCGAGATCATCGGGGATAAAACGAAAGAGCTGACCACTATTAGCGCCGGGCCGATCGAAAATAATGAACCGGCTAAAGAAGAATTGGAAAAAGCTGCCCAGGACCTGCCGATCATCAAGATCGTCGATACGCTTATTAAGCATGCTATTCTCCAGAAAGCTTCTGATATCCATATCGAGCCCATGGAAAAAGAATTGATCGTCCGCTATCGCTTGGACGGCCTTTTGCACGAAGCTATGACTCTGCCGAAACAAATCGCTACCGGAGTCGTCGCTAGGATCAAGGTGCTGGCCAATTTAAAGTTAGACGAACATCGGCTGCCCCAAGACGGCCGCTTCAAAGTTGAAGATGAAAATTATAAAATATCTTTCCGTGTTTCTATCTTGCCGGTTTATGACGGCGAGAAAGTTGTGATGAGGTTGCTGCCGGAGAACTCCCAAGGTTTTACGTTGGAAGGGCTAGGTTTTTGGGGGCGAAACTTAGAAATATTGCACCGGCACATAAAAAAGCCCACCGGCCTGATTTTGGTAACCGGGCCGACCGGCTGCGGCAAAACCACTACGCTCTATACAGTTATGGATATTATAAACACGCCGGAAGTTAACATCTCAACCGTGGAAGACCCGATAGAATACCGCATGCCGCGCATCAACCAGACACAGATAAATCCTAAGATCGGCTTAACTTTTGCCAACGGCCTGCGCTCGCTCTTGCGCCAAGACCCAGATATTGTCATGGTGGGGGAAATAAGAGACGACGAAACAGCGAGCCTCGCTATTAACGCTTCGCTCACCGGGCACTTAGTGCTTTCAACACTGCACACCAACTCGGCAGCCGGTTCTCTCCCCAGACTCTTGGATATGGGAGTGGAGCCATTTTTGATCGCCTCCACGGTTAACTGCATCGAAGCCCAACGGCTTGTGCGCCGACTAGTCCCGGAAAGCCGGGAAAAATACCGCCTGGAAGCAGCGGAGCTAAAAACTATCACCGACGAGATAGACACTAAAAAAGTTTTAGAGTTATTGCGGGAAGAAAAAATAATTTCAAGCGAGCAAGGCTTAGAAGATGTTGATTTTTATCGGCCTAAAGCCACGCCGGAAAACCCCGAAGGATTTAAAGACCGGTTGGGCATCCATGAAGTTATGGAAATATCAGAGGCCATAAAAGAATTGATCATCAACCGAGCCAACGACGACGCGATCAATAAGCAAGCCAGAGCGGAAGGCATGCTTACCATGATGGAGGATGGCTTGATCAAAGCGGCCCGAGGACTCACCTCGATCGAAGAAGTGATGCGTGTTACCCAAGAATAATAATTTAATAATTTAATTTTGCCTACTTTTGCTTTCACCGCCAAATCTCTTACCGGGGATATCAAAGTTGGCTCCCAGGAAGCCGCTTCCGAAGGAGAACTAGCCCACGCCTTAAGGGAACAGGGCTTTATTTTAACATCTATTAATATTGTGGCCGGTCAGACGGTCGCCAGCAGCCAAAAACGGCTGGCTGATTTTTTACCATCCTTTAATTTTATTCCGCTGTCGGAAAAAATGGTTTTTGCCAGGCACTTAGCTGTTATGATCGGCGCCGGGCTTTCAATGACGCGGGCCCTGGAGATATTAAGCTTGCAAACCAAAAATAAAGGTTTCTCTAAGATCATAAAAAGTTTGAAAGAAAATGTCAGCCAAGGCCAATCTTTTGCCGATTCGCTGGCAAAATATCCCAAAATCTTTTCCGAGCTTTTCATTAATATGGTGCGGGTAGGGGAGTCTAGCGGCGGTCTAGAAGAAACCCTAAAAATGCTGGCTTTTCAAATGGAGCGGGAGCATGAATTAAAATCCAAGATCAAAGGAGCTTTGATCTATCCGACAGTTGTTGTTATCGCTATGTTTGGCATCGGCATATTAATGATGGTGGTGGTTATGCCACAACTAACGCAGGTTTTTAAAGAAATGAACTCCGACCTGCCGCTCAGCACCCAGATGATCATTTCTTTTAGCGATTTTTTAATCCAGCATTGGGCAATCGGACTTATGGGATTGCTGGGACTTATTGTGGTCGTCCGCCTGCTTTTAAAAACAACTTCCGGAAAAACTTCTTTTGATTGGGTCCTTCTTCGCCTGCCGATCTTTGGAGAAATTATCAAAAAGGTCAATTCAGCCAGGCTTGCCAGAACCCTGGGAGCGCTGATCGAAAGCAGCGTGCCAATCGTCCAAAGTTTGCAGATCATTGCGGGCACTTTAGGCAATTCTTTTTTCCGCCAATCTCTGACTGAGGCTTCTTTGTCGGTCCAAAAAGGCGGTCAATTAAGCAAGTTCATCGATAGCTACCCCCAACTCTATCCGGCTATGGTCGGGCAAATGATCGCCGTGGGAGAAGAAACAGGAACTATGGGTGCGGTTTTGGGCAAGCTAGCCGATTTTTACGAAGAAGAAGTAAATGCCGTTACCAAAGGAATGGCTTCCATTATTGAGCCGATCTTAATGGTAGTTATTGGCGCGGCCGTTGGTTTTTTTGCCATCTCCATGATCCAACCAATGTACTCCGTCATGCAAGGAATGTAATTTATAAAATCACCCTCTAAATATCTTGGATATTCTATGCGCCAAAGTTCCGGCTTTACCATAATAGAATTGCTAATTGCTACGGCAATATTAGTTTTAGCCACCGGCCTAGTCTTGCCGGGTTTTAATTTTTGGCAAAAACAAAGTTCTCTGGATTCAACAGCCCAAGAGATTATCAGCGCTCTGCGCTTGGCGCAAAACCAAACCTTGGCTTCTGAAGGATCGAGCTCTTTTGGCGTTTATTTTGAAACAGACAGATTCACTGTTTTTAAAGGCACCTCTTTTTCTTCCGGCTCGCCGGATAATAATCAGCATCTGCTTAATCCCGCTTTAACTTTCTCTGAGGTAAGCCTGGGCGGAAATAATTTTATCGTCTTTGACCGGCTGACCGGCAACACTGCCAACTACGGCTCGCTAAAGATCGCCCAAGTTGACGATGCCAGCAAGAATAAAATTATTTTCATTGATCCTTCCGGAACGATTTCTCTGGCTTCCGCTTCGCCGGATGACCTGGACCGCAAAAAAGACTCGCGCCACGTGGAGTTTTCTTATAGCCAAGACGCCCAAAATGCCACTACTTTAAGCCTTTATTTTCCTTCATCCGGCATAACTGAAAATATTGATTGGCCAGATTATCTCAACGCAAGCAAAACCCAATTTTCTTGGGAGGGCTCGGTTTTGGCAGGAGGAAGCGAGCAGCAAATAATGATCCACACCCACAGCTTGTCTAGCGCCAACGCCAGCTTCTGCATTCATCGGGACCAGCGCTATAATTCTCAAGCCTTGGTTATTTCTTTAGACGGCCAAAACTTGATCAATTATTCTTCGACCGGCATAACCACTAAGGGCACCTCCCTTTGGGCGGGGGAGCCGCAAAGCCAATGAAACAAAAATACATCAATCAACAAGGCATGGGCATAATTGAGATTTTAGTCGTGGTGGCGATCATCGGCGTATCTTTAGCTTCTTTGGCGGGCTTGGGCAATTTTGCTTTAAAAGTTCAGCGGCAACTAAAACAAAATACCATTGCTTCGTTCTTAGCCTCTGAAGAAATAGAAGCTGCTCGGGCCATTAAAGACGGCCAATGGTCCGCCCTGGCATCTTTAGCGACAGAGACGCCAATGCATCCGGCCAAAAGCCCTTCATCGGACCAATGGATAATGGAAGGCGGAGAAGAGACTCTTAACGGCTTCACCAGGCAAATAATAATCAGCAATGTCTATCGCGATGGCTCGTTCAATATTGCTTCCGGCGGTGGAACGCTTGATGCCAGCACAAAAAAAATAACCGCCACCGTTTCCTGGAGCGACAACGGCCAAAACAAACAAATCACGCTCGTTGACTACCTAATGGATTGGCAGCCTTAATTATTATGGAACTTTTTACTAACAAAAAAATATCAGCCGGCTTCACGCTTTTGGAAATGCTAATTTATGTTGCGCTGGTATCTATAGTTGTTTCTGCTATTGTCCTCTTTGGCCTTTGGGCCATTCAGGTTGGCGCCAAAACCAAAGCTAATTCCGAAGTTTTGGGCAACGCTAGGCGCGCTATGGAAACCATGGTTTACGAGATCAGAAAGTCCCAAAGCGTCTATGCCCCTTCTTCGATTTTTGACGCCAATCCTGGCCAATTAAGCTTGGAACAAACTAATCCCGACGGCTCAACCGAGCCATCCGGTTTTATTGATTTTTTTCTCTGCGATCAAGCCCTGTGCCTTAAAAGAGAAAAAGCCAATCCCGTGGCCCTGACTAATAATTCGGTTCGCGTCACCAGCTTAATCTTTAACCAAAGACTGAACTCAGCCAGCTCTCCGTCCATCAAAATAACCCTGCAAATAAGCAGTGCTTCCTCGACCAGGCCGGAAGACGTTACCTCTATCGACCTAACCACGGCCGCTAATTTGCGGTCTTATTAATTTATGACTTCAAACTTCCTAAAAAAATATTTTTTCCAGCAAAACGGATTTGCCGCCCTGCTTTCTACCATGATCGTGCTATCTATTGTTTTGATCGTCGTTTCCAGTCTTAGCTTAGTCACCATCATCGAACAAAAGATCTCAGCCAATACCGTCCACTCGGCCCAAGCCTATTACGCCGCCGAATCCGGGATTGAAGACAGCCTCTACCGCTTGATAAAAAACAAGAATTACTCTGCCAATAATTCTTTAGAAGTGGGAACGGGCAACGCCACTATTACTATTTCAAACGGAGTTTCCCAAAAAAATATTTTAGTGGCCGGTGAAAAAAATAGTCGCGCCAGAAGCTTGCAGGTCAAAGTTAATACCGGCGGCCAAAGCACTTCTTTTTATTATGGCGCCCAAGTGGGGGAGGGAGGGCTGGTCATGGACAATAGCAGCGAAGTCCAAGGTGATGTTTTTTCTAACGGGCCCATCCAGGGAAATATAAATGCTGTCATAACCGGCGACGCTTGGGTGGCAAACAAAGGCTTAATTTCCGACCAGCAAAGTTTAACTAATGACACTGATTTTGCTGTTGGCCAAGCCAACCCCGCTATCGACGCGGCGCAAAGCTTTATTCCGGCCTCTTCCGGCAGCTTAATAAAAGTTTCTTTGCTATTAAAAAAAGTGGGGGCGCCAGCCAGCAAAACTGTCCGTATTTTAAATGATAACAGCGGTTCACCGTCAAAAACTTTAGCGGCTAGCGGCGCTTATGGCACATTAAACACCAGCCAGGTCAACGATTCTTATTATTCCTGGATCGAGGTTTCTTTAAACTCGGCAACCACCTTGCAAGCCGGCACAAAATATTGGATCTCGATCGACTCCTCGCTCAACTCCGGGGATTATCTTCTCTGGGGCAAAGATTCTTCTGATAGCTATAGCGGTGGAACAGGAAAACATAGCCTTAATTGGAACGCCAAGACACCGGTTTGGTTCAGCGCTGATGGAGACCTAGCGTTCAAGTCTTGGTTCGGGCAAGCTAATACTTTTTTGAATCAAGTCCAAGTCTACGCTAATGCTCACGCCAACACCATCAACAACTCCACAATTTCGGGCGACGCTTACTATCAAACACTTTATAACTCCACTGTTATCGGTACTAAATATCCAAACAGCGCTGATCCGACAGAAGAAAATACCCCGGTTTCCCAGGAGATGATCGACGGCTGGAAAGTTGAAGCAGAAGCCGGCGGCACTGTTAGCGGCGATTATGTTTTGGACGGAGGAGAAATAGGTTCGCTCGGCCCCAAAAAAATTATCGGCAATTTAACTGTTTCCAACGGTGGCGATCTAACTGTTAAAGGAACTATCTATGTTACCGGAAATATAAACCTTTACAACAACGCCGTTGTTCGCCTCGATTCAAATTATGGCGATTATAGCGGAGCCATTGTAACGGATGGGATGGTAAATGTTTCTAACGGCTGCGTTTTCTATGGCGTTGGCGACAATAGTTATCTGCTAATTGTTTCCAACCTATCCGGCCAAGCTATCAATCTCAACAATAACTCCGATACTGCTCTTTTTTGCGCGCCCAACGGCACCATCACCGTAAACAATAATGCCGTTTTAAAAGAGCTAACCGCAAAACAGATCCATTTAAATAACGGCGCCAAAGTTATCTATGAAGACGGTTTAGCCTCGGTTCTTTTCTCTGCCGGCGCCGGAGGTTCTTGGGCTATAACTCATTGGGAAGAAGTCCCTTAAGCTATTTTAAAACTAATTAGTTTCCAATTGCCGATTGTGGTAAAATAAAATAAATATGTTCAATTTTCTTAATCAAAAAATCCAAGGCTTTGGCATAGATTTAAGCGACCTATCTGTTAAGATCGTTAATTTGAAAAAAAACGGCGGCGGTTTCAGTCTGGCAAGTTTTGGCCGACAAGAAATCCCGGCCGGGCTGATCGAAGAAGGAGAAATAAAAAAAGAAGAAGAGTTGATCAAAGTCCTAAAAAAAGCAGTCAGCGAAGCAAAAGGGGAGCCGATTAAAACCGACTACTGCGTTGTGTCTCTGCCGGAAACCGAATCCTTTGTGCGTCTGGTCCACTTGCCGATGATGGTTAAAGAAGAGGTTGCCGAAGCTATAAAATGGGAGATAGAAGCCAACATTCCTATGGCTCTGCCGGAGATTTATTATGATTGGCACATCATCGATTCGGCGGAAGGCAAAAAAGACCATATGGATATTTTAATTGGCGTTCTGCCCAAAAAAACCGTTGACCCATATTTGAGCGTGCTAAAAAAAGCCGGGCTCAAGCCTTTTATCTTCGAGATCGAATCGCTCGCTATTGCCCGAGCCCTAATTCCCAGCGGCTGCTGCGACCAGCCCATATTGATCGTTGACTTTGGCGCCAAAAAAACCAGCTTGGTAATTTTTTCCGGCAAAACAGTTTATTTCACGGCTAGCTTGCCAATCTCCAACACCTCTATTATTTCTATCTTAAGCGAAAAATTAAACATCAGCTTGGCTGAAGCAAAAAAAATTAAGATAGAGCAGGGGCTAGACTATAAAAACCCTACCGGACCGGTTATGCAAGCCTTGGGCCCGGCTTTAAATGAAATGGCCGAAAAAATTAAAGCTTATATGGATTACTACCAAGAACATTGCCCGCCTTCTTCAGAGGTTCAAAGCAGCGCTATCAACCAAATTATCCTTTGCGGCGGCGGAGCTAATTTTGAAGGTTTGCTGGAGTTTTTATCCGCTAAACTGAACTTAACCGCTTCTTTGGGCAACCCATGGATAAATGTTTTTAAAGAAGTTCCCAGAAACATTCCCGGCCTGCCATTGAGCGAGGCCTCCAGTTTCACCACCGCCATCGGGCTGGCCATCAGGGGCTGGCAAGAATAATTTCAAATAAATATGGTCGAATTAAATCTATTGCCACCAGCCGAGAGAGAGTTGCTTCACCTGGAAAAGATCAGGTGCCAGGTTATGCGCTATGGCACAATAATTTTATTGACGTTCCTGGGCTTTATTGCGGTCTTAGGCTTTATTTGGTTTTTTATTCTGATACAGCTAAAAAGCTACTCCCAAAGTTTGCAAAGCATTGAAGCTAGTTTTCAGGGCCAAAGCATCGGCAACCAAAAACAACTAATCGCTGATTTTAATCAATATCTGGAAAAACTCGACCGAACCCAAAAGAACCACCCTTATTATTCTTCTGTTCTGGCGGAGTTGGCTAATATCATTCCCGCCGGCGTGCGGCTTGATAGTTTGTCAATCGACGAAAAAAATCAAGCTGTGATTTCAGGTTTTGCCCCCCAAAGAAGCCAGGTTCTAATATTGCAAGACTCATTGGAAAAATCTAAGTTTTTTGCCGACGTAGAAAAACCCTTGGAAAATCTGACCAAACAAACCAATATTAATTTCAACTTTAAGTTCAAACTGTTAACAGAAAAATTAGTCAATGAATAATAATTTCAGCTTAAACCCAAAACAAAAGATCTATCTCACCGTCTTTGCCTGGCTGGCGGCCTTAGTTTTATTGGTTGTTTTAATAGCCGTTCCTTTAGTTTCCCAAATTAAAAGCGATGGCTCGGAGCTCGCCCAAGACAAGCAGGATATGGAATCTTTCTATAAAGAATGGCAAGCGCTGGAAAGCGCCCAAAAAGACTATCAGGCTTTGCAAGGAGAGATCAACGCTTTGCCGGCTTTCTTGCCAACCAGCGAGGCCTTGAAATTCATCGTTTTAATAGAAAAGTTCGCCCAAGCCACTGATAACACCCAAACAGTTTCGGTTATCAACAAAAAAGACCTTTCTTCCGCTAAAAAAACGACCGATTTTCAGATCAGCTTGCGCGGCAACTTCCCTAATTTAGTTAAATTTTTGGTCTATCTAGAAAATGCGCCTTATTATAATGACGTTAAAGCCCTTGGCGCCCAGCGATTATCAGAAAAAGAAGGAACAGAAAAGAATATTAATACCGGAGACATCAATACCATTTTGACCGTTTCCGTCTACCAATGAACCAATATTTGCTAAAAATTAAAAAAACCGGAGATTATCTGGTTGCAACTTTCAAAGAGCATCCGACCTGGTTTTTGCTGGCTTTAATTTTTTTGCTCTCTATCTACTCACTAATAATTTTTGGCTCCTACGCAATTAAAACTCCGTCGGCAACCGAATTAAATGACCAATTGCAAATCAAAAAAGATCTCTACCAACAAACTCTAGAAAAACTCCAAGGGCGCGACGCCCATATCCAGCAGGGGATAGGGAAATCGTATCCAGATATTTTCCGCTAAGGCTTATTTCACAAAAAACCCTCGTTCTAAACGAGGGTTTTTAATTTATCCTATCTTCGGCCACGCCGCCTGTTTGACCAGCCAAAACTCATGGTCCGGCCGCGCCTGATGCATACCGGACGCATGCCAACTTGTTCCAGCCTCGCAATTTCCGTCAAGCTTAACTTTTTATTTATCAGTCTTTCAATGCTCCGGATATCCTTGCCTTGGCTAGGCAAAGCAAAGGAGATCGCTTTGCCCATGCTTCCTGCCCGGGCAGTCCGGCCAATGCGGTGGACATAATCTTCGGTATTATCGGGCAAATCATAATTTACCACTAATTCTATATCGTTCACATCGATGCCGCGCGCCGCAATATCAGTGGCTACCAAAATCCGGTATTTTTTACTTTTAAATCCCGCCATCGCGCTGCAACGCTGGCCGAACGAAAGATTCGAATGGATCTCAGCTACCTTGTGCCCGGTTTGCTCAAGATTCCTGGCCAAAGATCGGGCACCGTGCTTAGTGCGGGTAAAAACCAGCACCGAACCGTTATATTGGCTAAGAACTTTTTCTAACTGAATATATTTTTCTTCTTTTCTTACCACAAAAACTTCTTGGTCAACTAGCTCGACAGTTGATCCCGAAGGAGAGACTTCAATATGAATAGGCGTGATCATATGCGCAGAAGCTAATTTTAAAATTGTATCCGGCATAGTAGCCGAAAATAAAATAGTCTGGCGCTCTGCCGGGATGCGCTTCATTATTTCTCTCAGCTGCGGAGCAAATCCCATATCAAACATCCGGTCGGCCTCATCCAAAACCAAAACCCTAATATCGTCTAATCTTAACGAGCCTCTTTTTAAACAATCAATTAACCGGCCCGGCGTAGCAATAACAATATGCGGATTCTTTTTTAAGCTTTGCATCTGCCGGCTCATCGCTTCGCCGCCGATCAAAGCCGCTGTTCGCAGCCCCAGGTCTTCTCCCAGCTTTCTTAAGTTTTCATCAACCTGCAAAGCCAGCTCCCGGGTCGGCAATAAAATTAAGCCCCGCCCCTTGCTTATCATCAACCGCTCTAGCATCGGAATGCCAAAAGCAAAGGTTTTGCCGGTACCGGTTTGCGCCACGCCGATCAAATCCTGGCCGCTTAAAATGACCGGAATCGATTTAGATTGAATTGGCGTTGGCACCATTAATTTCAGGTTATCAAGCACCCTTAAAATCGACGCGTTAACGCCTAAAGATTTAAAATCTATTTCAGTTTGTTTATTTTGTTCTAACATGTAAAAAAATAAGCGACCCGTTTTTGCAGGCCACTTACATCAATGACACACGAAAAGCGAATCTATTGTCTACTAATATAATAAATATAGCACTAATAGACAATTATGTCAAACTTTAGTTTACCCTGAGTATAGCGAAGGGTGCCTGGTGAGAGTCGGCTTCGGCTCTTGGCTCGCCCGCCTAGACTCGACGCCTAGTCGAGGCTGGCCGTCGCTCGCCTCGGCCTAGCCACCGCCTCCCCCGCAAAATGCGGGGTCCGGCGTTCGAATCCCGGCGCAAGCCAAGTAGTTGGCTTGCTCACAAGGCACAAAAAAATAACCCTGTCGGGTTATAACTTTTTTGTTTACCCTGAAATAATTGAAGAGTGCCTCGTGAGGGATTCGAACCCCCGACCTTCTCCTTAAGAGGGAGCAGCTCTACCAACTGAGCTAACGAGGCGCCCAACTGCGCTCCGATGTTCATCGGAGCTTCGATGGGCAAGCATTATGTCAAACATGTTGCTTGTCCGTCCGAAGCTCGAATGCAATGAGAGCGAAGGCGGAAGCTAACGAGGCAAATAATAGCTTTTAAAATATACTAACAAACTTACTAATTTTCAAGTCTAGTTTACCCTGAGCATAGCGAAGGGTGCCCTTGGAGGGAATCGGCCGCGACTCTCGTCGCGCCGCCGCTGCGGGGCTCCTCGGTCTGGCCACCGCCTCACAATTTTATCTGCTGATAAAATTATTCCGGCGTTCGATTCTCAGCGCAAGCCAAGCAGTTGGCTTGCTGTCTTTACAATCAAGTCTAGTGCCCTTGGAGGGAATCGAACCCCCATCAAGACCTTAGAAGAGTCCTGCTCTATCCATTGAGCTACAAGGGCAAGGGCGGGCTGGCTAATTTCTTTTTTTACCGTGAAAGTTTTTATGTATCTCGCGCAACTGCTTATCGGTGATATGAGTATATATCTGGGTAGTCGTGATAGAGGAGTGTCCCAGCATCGTTTGCACCGAACGAATATCAGCCCCACTCATTAAAAGGTCGGTGGCGAAAGAATGGCGCAAAGTGTGGGGGCTAACATGCCGAGTGATGCCGGCTTTTATGGCATACTGTTTGATTATCCTTTGCACTGAGCGAGGTGTCAAGCGAAACTCGGATAAGCGAACCTGTTTGGCCTTATTATTTTGCGGTTGAATAGCATCCAGCTTGCCGCCGGTTTTTTTGCCTTTGGTAATGCGCACAAATAGGGCTGGCTCAATATCGCGGCGCTTCGCCAAATAGCTTTTTAGCGCCACTTTGGCAGTTTCAGAGATAAATACCACCCGGATTTTTTCACCTTTTCCCCGCACAGAAAACTCTCCCTTTTCCAAATTAAAGCTATCCCTGTTTAATTTGCAAAGTTCGGAAACCCGGAGCCCCGTAGAAAAAAGCAGCTCCAATAAGCTTCTATCGCGCAACGATCTCAAAGAGTCGCCGTCCGGCGCTTTTAACAAACGGCTTAATTCGTCGCCCTCCAAAAAATCCACCTCCCGCGGAGTTTGCTTAGCCAGCTCTATCTTATCCGCCGCCATAGATTTGATATCGCGCTTGGCCAGATACTTTAAAAAATTGCGCAAAGCAATAATATGATAATTTTGCGTGACCTTTTTTAATGATTTACCTTTTTCTTCCAGCCGATTTAGATACAATCGAAAATCCCTGATCAAATCCGCGTCGATTTGGCTAGGCTTATCTATCTTAGACCAATTTAAAAACCGCCTTAAATAATGGCCGTAATTTTCCACGGTCTTTATTGACCGGCCCCTTTCCACTTCCAGATGAGACAGGTAGTCTTTTATCAACGAGTTTATATCCATATAAATATTTTACGACATAAAAATATGCCTGGCAAATGGAATAACGAAAAACAGCCTTTTTAAGCAGGGAAGCCAGAGGCAGTTGCAATTTTTTTAGTTTTATGTTATGTTTTAGCCAAGAAATATTAACGATATTTTTTGGCACTTCGCCCCAAAAAATACCAATTCTAAATGTTAAAAAAAGCTAAAAAGAGCAAAATTATCGAAGAGTTTAAGTCGCACGATAGCGACACGGGGTCGCCGGAAGTTCAGGCGGCTATTTTAACCGAGCAAATCAAAAAGCTTACCCTGCATCTCAAAAAGCATAATAAGGATAATCATTCCAGATTTGGTTTGCTAAAAATGGTAGCCAAAAGAAAGAAGCTTATAGATTATCTTTCTAAAGAAGACCCGGAAAGACATAAGAAGCTGTTAAAAAAGCTAGAACTAAAGAAATAATTTCACCCCCCTAAAAAGGGGTTCACCCTCCTTGTTCCAGGAGGGTCTTTACTAAAATGCCGGTTATTAAACACAAAGATCAGCGTGTTGGAGTGTTCATTGATGTGCCGAACCTCTATCACTCGGCCAAAAACCTTTACCACGCTAAAGTTAATTTTAAAGAAGTCCTGAAAACCGCTCTAGACGGCCGGCATTTAATTCGCGCCCTGGCTTATTCAATTCGCACCGAAGGCGGAGAAGAACAGGCTTTTATTGATGCCTTAACTAAATCTGGCATCGAAGTAAAATTAAAGGACCTGCAAATCTTTCCGGGCGGAATGAAAAAAGGGGATTGGGATGTTGGCTTGGCGGTAGATGCTATTAAGCTTGGAGCAAAACTTGATGCAATAGTGCTAGCCACCGGCGACGGCGACTTTGTGCCTTTAATTGAGTTTTTAAAAGTTAATTTTGGCTGCCAAGTGGAAGTTATCGCTTTTGGCCGCAGCGCTTCGGGCCAGCTGAAAGAAATTGCTGATGATTTTATTGATTTGGGCAACAATAAAAAGTACTTCATAAATTAACCTCAGAGGAGCAGAAAGTTTTTGATAGACGACCAGTGAGAAGGGAAGAAGAAATAATCAGGTAATAAATAAATTGCCTTATTGTTTCTTTTACTCTTTCGCCTGATTTCCTGTCAGAGCGATTTGCTTCTCAAACAATAAATGGATAAGAAAGTTTTTACCCGCGACTTCGCGGGCCGCACGCTAAGCGTGGAGATAGGGGAGCTAGCCCAACAGGCCAACGGCTCTGTTTTGTTGCACTTTGGCGACTCTACAGTTTTGGCCACGGCAGTGCTTGATCCGCACACTAAAGAACACTGCGACTATCTGCCGCTGAGCGTGGAATATGAAGAAAAGCTTTATGCCGCTGGCAAAATAAAAGGCAGCCGGTTCATGAAGCGCGAAGGCAAAGCCGGTGAAGGCGCGGTTTTAAAGGGCCGAATGATCGACCGCACGCTGCGCCCCCGCTTTAACCAAAAGATCCGCAACGACATTCAAGTAGTGGTGACAGTTCTTTCTTATGACAGAAAAAACGACACCGATGTTTTAGGGATAGTTGCCGCCTCGTTAGCGCTGGCAGTTTCAGACATTCCTTGGGACGGACCGGTAGCAGGCGTGCGCGTTGGCCGAAACAATGGGCAAATAATTATCAATCCGACTTTTGAAGAACGGGCCGAAAGCGACCTGGAAATCGTGGTGGCCGGCACCGCGCAAAAGATCAACATGATGGAAGCGGGTGCTAAAGAATTATCGGATGAAGATATGCTGGCGGCCATTGCCCAGGGGCAGAAAGCCTATGGCGAACTTATCGCTTTCCAGCAAGAGATCATCGATGAACTAAAGCCCCAGAAAAAGCAGCTGGATATAAAAGAAATGCCGGCGAACTTGGAAAATAAATTAAATAAGTTTTTGGAAGATAAATTGGAAGAGGCAATATTCGTAAAAGAAAAGCATACCCGCCAAAACCGCTTAGGCAAACTGCAAAATGATTTGTTTGATTTTATTAAAGCGAATGAGACCGAAGACGTGGAAGATAAAATATTGTTAGCCGGCTTGCTCTATGAAGAAAAAATAGACGAAATGGTTCACGAGAATGTTTTAAGCAAGAACCGCCGGCCCGACGGCCGGAAACTTGATGAAGTCAGAGAGTTGTCCTGCCGGACAGGAGTCTTAGCCAGAACTCACGGCTCAGCTCTTTTTAACCGCGGCAACACCCAAGCTCTTTCCACGGTAACGCTTGGCTCGCCCGGCGAAAAACAAACTATCGACGGCTTGGAAGAAGAGTATGAAAAAAGATTTATCCATCATTATAATTTTCCGCCATTCTCGGTTGGTGAAACCGGGCGACTCGGCGGCCCGGGGCGGCGAGAAATCGGGCACGGCGCGTTGGCTGAACGAGTGCTAATAC
>JAKLIA010000002.1 GCA_022709865.1 Patescibacteria group bacterium | reverse complement strand
TAACCCTAACCTCAACCTGGCTGACGTGGCTTACACCCTGCAAGTAGGGAGAGCGGAGTTCAACCACCGCTTGGCAGTAGCCGTGAAGAATAACCTGAAGGAAGCAATCAACGCGTTAAAAGAAAAAGAACAAATACCAACATCTGAATCGACAGAATCTGACAGACCGGTTGTTTTTATGTTCCCGGGGCAGGGCAGCCAATATATTAATATGGGCAGGGAGCTGTATGACAACGGTGGCCTCTTTAAACAAGAAATGGATTATGGTTTTTCTCTGGTAAAACGCATTAGCGGAGTTGATTTTAAAAAAATAATTTACCCCAAGAGCAACCAGGAAACAGAACAGGCTAAATTAAAAATAGATAAAGTAGAATATAGCCAGCCCTTATTGTTTATATTTGAATATGCCCTTGGCCGGTTTTTGCTTAGCCTGGGAGTGGCGCCGGATTATTTTATCGGGCATAGCTTAGGTGAATATACGGCTGCTTGTTTTGCCGGAGTTTTCAGCCAGGAAGATGCTTTAAAGTTTATCATTAAGCGGGCAGAGTTTTTAAAAAATATACCTTCTGGCGGGGCAATGCTGGCTATTTCCATCAGCAGTGAGAAATTAAAACTTTTGATAGCTGATTTTAATCATCAGAAAGACAAAGAAAGCCAGATAGAAATTGCAGCCATAAATAGTCCGAGTTTATGCGTTATTTCTTCGACTATTCAAGCCGTCGCTGAGTTTGAAGAAAAATTGGCCGGGGCGGGGTTTCAATTTAAGAGGCTCAGGTCCGACCAGGCAATGCATTCCCAGCAATTGGATCCGGTGTTGAAAAAGACAGAATCGGAAGCCAAAAAAATAAAATTAAAAAAGCCGACCAAGCCTTTTATTTCCAGCCTAACAGGCGATTTTATCAGCGACGATGAAGCCATTAGTCCTGCTTATTGGGCTAAGCAATTCAGGCAGGCGGTGCTTTTTGACCAGGGGATAAAAGAATTGTTAAAGAAAGAAGAGGGTCTTATTTTTATCGAAGTTGGTCCCGGCAATGATTTATCTACTTTTTTTAGACAGCAGCCGGAAAAGAAAAAAACCCAGACAGCAGTTAGCTTGATAAAAAAAGAAAATGAAAAAGATTTGGATTTCCAGTGTTGGCTGTCCCGCCTTGGTCTCCTTTGGCTCTATGGAACAAAAATTAATTGGCCCGAGTTTCATTTAAATAGAAGGCGGATAAAAGTGCCTTTGCCAACCTATCCTTTTGAGCGACAGAGATATTGGCCGGAAGAAAAAGAAACAGGCGCTCCGGGCTGGTTTTACGCTCCGCTTTGGGAAAAGAGGGAGGTTGAAAAAAAATTGGAAATTGAAACGAAAGGTTATTTGGTTTTTTGCTCGGACCAGCTTATCGTTGACCGATTATCTGAGAGACTAAAGGATATGATTTTGGTCAGGCCGGCTCGCCAATTTAAAGAAATCAGCCGGAAGGAGTATGTTATTGATCCTTCAAAGCCTAAAGATTATATTAAGTTAATCGGCCGGCTTGAGGAAAATAATTGTTTGCCCGGACGCATTATCCATGCCTGGGGGTTTGGCTCTTCCAGCCAAGAAAAAGGATTCTATAGCTTGATTTTTCTGGCGCAGGCTTTAGGCAGAGTTGTTTTAAACAATTCTTTGGTTATTACGGTTCTAACAAAAAATCTTCAGCCGGTTTTATCTCGTGATAAAGTTTTATGCCCTGAGCAGGCGTTGATGCTGGGGCCGATAAAATTAATCTCCAAGGAATACCCGGGCATTAAATGCCAGGTTTTGGATCTGGACGATTTTTATTCAGCAGAGGATATAATTGCTGAAACTAAAACTTCAGCAGCCTTTCGCAGCGGCCAAAGGTATGAGGAGTTTTTTAAGCCTCTAGAGTTGAAAGAAGAAAAAAGGTTTAATTTTAAGTTTCAGGGAAACTATCTTATTGCCGGAGGGCTTGGAGCGATAGGATTCAGTTTCGCCGAATATTTGGCAAAAGAGTTTCAGGCAAATCTTATTTTAGTTTCCCGGACTAATTCGGCGGACAAAATAAAAAAAATTGAAAAACTTAAGCAATATGGCTCGCGAGTTTTGTTTGTGTCGGCGGATATTGCTAATCGGCCGAAGCTGGAAAGCGCTTTAGCAAAAGCTAGAAAAAGTTTTGGCCGGATAGACGGCGTTATTCAGGCAGCCGGTGTAGTTGATGGCTTGGGCTTGATTCAGAAAAGAAGCAAAAAAGGAACGCAACGCAATATTTCGGCTAAAATTGAAGGAACGATCAATCTTTTCGAGTTAATTGAAAAGCCTGATTTCTTTCTGCTTTGTTCCTCTTTGGCTGCAATTAGCGCGCCGGCCGGCGAAGTCGGTTATGTAGCTGCTAATAATTTTCTTGATTATTTTGCTCAGGCCAAAAACTCTTCTGAAGCTAAGGTTGTTTCAGTTAATTGGCCGGTTTGGGCTGGTTCGGGAATGGGGGCGCTTGCCAGGGAAAGAAGAAACCAGGCGAGCGATACGCAGACTAAAATCAATTTTAATTTTTCTGCTTCTAAACGGATAAAACATTTTTTATTCGACCGCTATATTAGCGATACAAAAAATAGCCAGGAAATATATTTTTCTCATTTTAGTCCCAAAAAGAATTGGTTTTTGAGCGAGCATAAGATTGGCGGGAGATTTATTGTGCCGGGAAGCGTGTATCTGGAAATGGCTAGAGCGGCGGTGGCTAAATACGGTTTGGCCGGGGAGGGGATTTGCATTAAAGATGCTTATTTTATTGAACCGCTCGAAATCGCTCCGGAGCAGACCAGGCGATTAGCCGCGGTAGTCAAGAAAGAAAATGGCAGGGCTTTTTCTTTTTCTGTTTTCTCGCAGGGGGGCCTTGGTTTTTATCAGGAACGCGCCGCGGGTAAGATTTGTTTTATTGATGGGCAGACCGGGACAAAGCATGATGTGAAAAAAATGAAAGAAAAATATTCTCAGCAACTGCCATTAGATAAAGAGCCGGCAGCTAATAATTTTGTCGAAGTAGGCCCCAGGTGGCAGTCGCTTAAGCAAGTTTTCGCAGCAGGGAACAGGGGTTTTGGCTATTTAAAATTGCCTAAAAAGTTTCTTCACGATATCCGGGATTATAAATTGCATCCCGCCTTGCTTGATTTGGCTGTTTCATCTACTGCTAGGATAGTGAGCCAACGGCCGGAAAAATACTTGCCATTATCATACCGGTCATTGGTTATAAAGAGGCCTTTGACTAATGAAATGTATAGTTTTGTTGAGCCGGCGGGTAGCAACGGAACAAGCGGCGATAATTTGATTTTTAATATTATTTTAACCGATATTTCGGGCAACGAGTTGGTCTCTGTTGAGGAGTTTATTATTAGGAAAGTTAATGAGGGTATTTTTTCTGAGGATGGATTGCCAAGCACAGAAGCAGTGAATCTTTTTGGAAAAATAATAGGGAACGGTTTTGCTCGGGTGGCGGTTTCTCCCGGTGGATTTCCAGAAAAAAAATCAGCCAGCGTTAAAGAAGAAAAAAACTTTCAATTTAAGGCTGAGGCGCAAGAAGATAGCTTTGTCGGTGCGGAAACAGAAAGACAAATAGCCGCTGTTTGGCGGGACGTCTTAGGCCTTGAAGAAATTGGCGCCAACGACAATTTCTTTGATGTTGGCGGTAATTCATTGAATATTATTCAAGTAGCGAAGAAAATAAAAGAAAAGCTGAAAAGAGATATTCCTATTGCTTCCTTTTTTCAGTATTTAACCATCGGCTCTTTGGCCAAGTACTTAAATGAAGGGCAGCCGGAAAGCATAAGGAAAGAAAAGATTTTGACTGAAAAAGAAATAATTTCCAGCGACATCGCAGTAATCGGGCTTGCCGGAAAGTTTCCGGGCGCGGAGAATATTGATTCTTTTTGGCAATTGTTAAAAAACGGCAAAGAAGGCATAACATTTTTTTCGGATGAGGATTTGGCCAGGGCCGGAGTTCCGGAGGGCAGGTTAAGGGATAAAAATTATGTAAAGGCGAAAGGGATTATTAGCAAGATAGAATATTTTGATGCCCATTTTTTCGGCTATACTGGCAGAGAAGCGCAAATAATGGATCCGCAGATAAGATTATTTCATGAATTAGCCTGGCAGGCGCTGGAAAACAGCGGGTATAATCCTAAAACGGATAAAAAAATTATTGGCCTCTACGCTGGCGCAACTTTTAATTTAGGCTGGCTTAATGCGGTTTCTCCTTTTATCGGTAGCCCAGAAACAACCGCTATTTTTGAAGCTTTAGAGTTTATCAATAAAGACTATCTTGCTACCAGAATTGCCCATAAGTTTGACTTAAGGGGTCCGGTTTTAAATGTGGATACCAGCAGTTCGTCGTCTTTGGTAGCTGTGGATTTGGCTCGCGCGGCCCTGTTGGATAATAAATGCGATATAATTTTGGCGGGCGGAGTTAGAATTAATAATTTATCAAATACGGGTTATGTTTACGAGGAAGGAGTCATGCTTTCTCCCGATGGCCATACTCGGGCTTTTGACAAAGACTCTACCGGTACTGTCTGGAGCGACGGCCTCGGAGTTGTGGTTTTAAAGCGCTTGGCAGAAGCCGTGGCTGACGGAGACAATATCCTGGCAGTTATTAAAGGCTCGGCGGTGAACAATGATGGAGGAAATAAAATAAATTATTTTGCCCCCAGTATTAATGGCCAGGCTAAAGTTGTCAGGATGGCACAGGAAGTTGCTGGTATTAGCTCTGAAACTATCAGTTATATAGAAGCCCATGGCACTGGCACGCCAATCGGTGATCCTATCGAAGTTGAAGCCTTAAAACAAGCTTTTGGCACAGACAATAAACAATATTGCGGCCTGGGTTCGCTGAAGCCAAATATCGGCCATATTAATGCCGCCGCCGGCGTAGCCGGTTTCATCAAGACTGTCCTAGCCCTGCAGCATAAGCTTATCCCAGCCAGCATCAACTATACCAAACCCAATCCCAAGATAGACTTTAAGAATAGCCCCTTCTACGTAGTAACCAAACCTACCCCCTGGAAACGGCTTAACCCAGAGACTCCTCTTAGAGCCGGAGTCAGCTCTTTTGGCATCGGCGGCACCAACGCCCACGTCATCTTAGAAGAAGCTCCCACTCCCATCCCCTCAGATAAAGGCCAAGACCAACAGCTTCTAATCCTCTCTGCCAAAACAGAAACCGCCCTGGAACAGATGAGACTAAATCTCATTAAGCATCTAGAAGCTAACCCTAACCTCAACCTGGCTGACGTGGCTTACACCCTGCAAGTAGGGAGAGCGGAGTTCAACCACCGCTTGGCAGTAGCCGTGAAGAATAACCTGAAGGAAGCAATCAAAGGATTAAAGAACAAAGCCAAAACCAGCCAGGTCAAAGAAGATATTACTAGTCTCAATTCTCACCACCAAGCAACCAGCCAAGCCCAGACCACCCAAGACCCAAACCTTCTCTCCTCCCTCTGGCTCAAAGGAGCCAAGATCGATTGGATTAAACTCTACCAGAACGAAAGACGAAGGAGACTCCCTCTCCCAACCTATCCTTTTGAGAGACAGAGATATTGGCCAGGAGCGACTGGAATCGGGTTGGCCAAAAAGGAAGAGCAGCCAACAAAAGAAGCTAGCCCTATTGTTTCGGTTCCTGTTTTGCATTCTAGGCCCGACCTAGCCATTCAGTTTAAGTCTCCCGGCACGGAGCTAGAATTAATGCTGTCTAAGATCTGGCGAGAGGTCTTGGGCATAAAAGATATAGGCATCAATGACAACTTTTTTGAGATAGGAGGAAATTCGTTGCATCTGGTGCAAGTAGCTAACCAGATCAAGCAGGCTTTAAATATTAATATGCCTGTGGCCAAACTATTTGAACACCCAACAATAAACCTTTTAGCAAAAATAATAGAAAAAAATAGATCGAACAAAAGAGTTTTTATCGCTCCGGCTTTTAAAGCCGAGTTTTATCCGTTGTCTCATGCCCAAAAACGCATTTGGGTTTTATACCAAATGGAGCCAAACTCTCCTTTTTATAATATTTCTGTTGTTTGCCGGTTGTTGGGAAAGTTGGAGAGCGCTTTATTAAGCGAGGCGATAAAAAATATTATCAGCAGGCACGAAATCCTCCGCACTAATTTTAAAGCGATAAATGGAGAGCCAAAGCAAGTGGTCAATGAAAAACAGGAACCGGATCTAATCTATCTTGATTTGAGCGGTAAAAAACAAAAGGAGACTAATAAAAAGGAAGAAAAAATCATTCAACAAGAAATAAACCAGCCTTTTAAATTGGAATCGGACCGGCTGATCAGGTTTAGGCTGATAAAGGCTGGGGCCAAAAAACACACGCTAATGATGGTTATGCACCATATTATATCCGACGGAAAATCAGCTGATATAATTTTGGCGGAAATATCGGAATTATACAGCTCTTTTTTGGCGAACAAAAAGGCAAAATTACCTCAAAACACAATTCAATATAAAGATTATTCTTGCTGGGAAAGTTCTGAAGATAATGAAAAAAGCATGCAGCAGCAAGAAAAATATTGGTTAAAAAAGCTGTCTGGCAGTTTGCCAATTTTGGATTTGCCCCTGGATAAGACTAGGCCAGCTAGCCAAACTTATAATGGCCGATTAGAGCGGTCTGTTTTGAGGGGGGCGACTGTTAACAAGCTAAGGCAATTGGCTAACCAAACCGGCTCTACTTTGTTTGCTTTGCTTTTTTCCGCTTTTAATGTGTTTATTTATAAATTAACCGGCCAAACCGATATTATACTTGGCACTTTGGCAACTAACCGGGACTATCCGGAGCTGGAAAAAACAGTCGGCATCTTATTTAATAATATAGCCTCGAGGAACAAGCTCGATGAAGAGGAAAGATTTTTAACTTTGCTGGGCCGGGTTAAGCAAAATATTTCAGACGACCTGGCCAATAAAGATTATCCTTTGGATCGATTAACAGAAAAATTGGGCGCGGCTGTGGGCGCTAGGCGCAATTCAATATTCAACGTGGTAATGCAGAACGACAAGGTTGACATGAAAATGTTAAACTTGCCAAAAATAAAAGTCGAGAAAAGGATTTATGCCACTAATACTTCTAAGTTCGACATCAAGCTTCGCATTATGGACGATGACAGCGCTTTGATCCTAGGCTGTGAGTTTAATACCGATATTTTTTATCAGGAAACGATCAAAAGGTGGCTCGGATATTACGCTAATATTTTAGATCAAATTGCAAATGGCCCGGAAACAAAAATAAAGGACTTTGACCTGCTTAATGAAAAAGAAAGAAAGAGGCTGATTTCTGGAAAGTATAGATAAGCTAGTTTAGGCTTGCCAAGTGTTTAGGTAGGCGGTATAGTTTAATATCTTCAATTTTTTTAAAAATATAGACATAAAAGGAGGAAGAAATGAAGGCGTTCTTTGAAAAAATAATAGGCTTTTTAATCAAAAGAAAGGGAGAAGTTGACGATCTGTCAAAGTTTCCTGATTGGCGGGTTGGAGTTAGCGTAGCGGCTGATTGGAGTTGGGGGGTTTCAATGGCGGTGGGTATGTCCATTATGGCAAAAAAGGGGATTGCCCCTTTCCTCATTTGGATGCTGGGCAATATTTTGGCGATTCCGTTGGTCGGTTTCGTCAGGAGGTTTCTACCCGATAGTCGCCATTGGCCAAAGTTCACTCTGATGCTGCTGGTTTTTGCGGTGATAGAATATTTTGCCATCACCCTTAACATGCAGGCTGTTTTAACCGGTCTTGGCGGAGGAACAGATGTTATCACTTATAGCTTCTTGCCAAGAGAGGCTGCAATTTGGGCGGTCGTAGTTTATGGGCTATTTATCGTTTGGTATGTGAATAAGGGCGGGCTCAAAATATTGATGCTGACTGATCTAGGTTATTTTACCGTGCAGATGGTCTCAGCGATCTTTATTGCTGGAGCTTCGTTTGTTATGGCTAGCGGCCAGGTGAATAGCCAGCTAAATTGGGCAGTGCCGGGAGGAATGGCTTGGGCGCCCTACGCTTTTATCGGCATTATCACCGGTGCGTTGGCGGCGGGCCATCAATGGCAAAAATATGATGCCAAAGCCAAAAGCATTTTTCAGATCACTCTTTGGGGCGGGTTATTCTTTGCCGTCTATATGCTGTTTGTCTTTTTGGCCGGCTTGTATTTTAGCAAGAACTTGGTGCTCGGAATAGCTTTTCTTGTTATTATGGTCGCCTTGGCTACCAGCACCATAGATTCAGCGGTTTCTGGCGTGGGTTATGTTGCCAGAAGGTTTGGCATTAAAAGTTTATATGCCGGGCCGATAATTTCAGTGGTAATTATTTTTTCCTGGCCGTGCATCAACAATACTACTATGGCCAACATGTGGACCAATATGGCAAACTTCAGATGGCCGATAATTGTGTTTTTCATTGTGGTGACGGCGATAATCGCCTTGGCCAAAAATCCCAAAACCACCGAAGTTTTTAAAAAGCTCTATCTTATTAGATAAAAAAATCAACCAAATCCCTGGAAGCGCAACGCTCCCGGGGATTTTAATTAATCGGGGTATTTTTTTTCTTTACTTTGCCGATAAAATGCATTATATTTAATAAACATTTAAGGCAAAAACACCGCATAAATAAAGCCAAAATCAATCAGATAAATATTTTATCTAAAAAATCATCAGCTAATTTTTATGCTTTTCCTCCGCAAGACGATCCATCAGCTATTTGAAGAGCAAGCTAAAAAAAATCCAAATAATATTGCTTTGGATTTTAAGGGCCAGAAAATAACTTATCGGGAATTAAATGGTCTGGCCAATTGCTTGGCCAAAAAGCTGGTTAGCCAAGGATTAAAAAAGGGGGATTATGTTGGGGTCATGCTTAATCGCTCGATGTTTTTTATTGTGGCGGACCTAGCAGTACTTAAAGCCGGCGGCATTAGTCAGCCGATAAACATAGACTATCCTCAAGAAAGAATTGACTTTATGCTGGCTGACACCAAGGCTGGCATTATCATTACTTCTGCTCAGTTGCGGGAACAAGTAGAACAGAAACTTGGAAAAAAGAAGGGGCACTTGGTCCTTGAGCTGGATAAAAAAGAGCCTAATGAAAAGCAAATTGATAAGTCGGATTTAAATAGAAAAATAAAGCCGGATGATTTGGCTTATATTCTTTATACTTCTGGCTCCACCGGCCGGCCCAAGGGAGTAATGCTGTATCATCAGGGAATTGTTAATCAGCTTTTTCATCGCCAAAAAATGCTAAGAATTAACTCTGGGAGTGTTTTGTGCCATAATGGCACGATCGGGTTTATTACGACTCCGTTGCAAATATATTCAGCCTTGGCTTTTGGCGGCAAGCTGGTTCTTTTTGATGAGGGGACGATTAACAATCCAGAGCTTTTGTTTAAAAAAATAGATGACACCAGAGTTAATGTTCTGGAAATAAGTGTTCCGCTGCTGGAAGCCTATCTAGAAATTATTGATGAAAATCCAAAGAAAAAATACCCGTTAAAATCTTTAAAAGAAGTATTTATTGCTGCCTCAAAGTTAGGAACTGTCACAGCCAGCCGGTTCTATTGCCGTTATCCTAAGATCAAGCTGTTCAATGCTTATGGCCAAACTGAGTGTTCAGGCATGACTTTATTTAGCCCGGTACCCTTTAATAAGAATATTCAGGTAATCGTTGAAGGAAAACCAACTTTAAACAATAAAGTTTTTGTTCTAGATAAGAACTTAAAGCTTTTGCCTCCGGGCGTTCCTGGCGAACTCTACATTTCAGGCAGAGGTTTAGCTAAGGGCTATCTTAACTTGCCGGAAAAAACTAAAGAAGTTTTTTTGCCTCACCCTTTTATAAAAGGGGAAAGGATATACCGGACCGGTGATTTGGTGAAAAGATTGGTAGACGGGAATATCGTTTATCTTTCTCGGGCTGACCATCAGGTTAAAATCAGGGGCAATCGCATAGAACCCGGAGAAATAAACACCCAACTAAATAAATGCCCAGAAATAAAAAGTTCGTTGGTCGTGGCAAAAAAAGAAAAAGACAATCAGGGCAAGGAAACGGAAGAAAATTATCTCATCGCCTATTATGTTGTCAGAAAAAATAAAAAAATAAGCCGAGATGAAATAAAAAAACGCCTGAAAGCTATTTTACCGGATTATATGGTGCCGGCTTTTTTTATTGAGCTAGAAAAGTTTCCCTTGAATGTTAATGGTAAACTAGATTTATTAGCTTTACCTGAGCCAGATAAAGACCAGCTTGTCAGCAAGAATAAATATCAACCTCCAAAAACAGAGCTGGAAAAACAATTAGCTGCTATCTGGCAGGAAGTTTTGGGCGTAAAAAAGATCGGGGTTAATGATAATTTTTTTGACCTGGGCGGCAATTCATTAAAGCTAATTAAAGTTTTTTCAAAGATAGAGAAGCGCCTGGGCGTGGCGGCGCCGGTAATTAAGATGTTTGAATATGGCACCATAAAATCGTTTCAGGAGTTTTTATCGGGACGGGTCGATATTGGTGTGGAAAAAATAAAACAGCGGACAATTTTCAAAAACAGGCTAAATGAAATCAAAAGGATCAGACAGGGGAAAAAATAAAACAGAGAATTCGTTGGATTTGCAAATAGCGGTCATCGGATTTTCATTAAGGTTTCCGGGCGCTGCCAGCGGCCAGGAGTTTTGGCAAAATCTAAAATCAAGCAGGGAAACCTTAACTGTTTTTAGTCCTGAAGAATTGATTTTGGCCGGAGAAAAGGAAGAAGAGATAAAAAAAACTAATTATGTTCGGTCTAGGGGTTTGATTGGCGGCGTTGAATATTTTGCGGCTGATTTTTTCGGCAAAAATATTAATGAAGCCATTGCCACTGATCCGCAGATCAGGCTGTTTTATGAATCCTGTTGGGAGGCGCTGGAAAATGCCGGTTGCGATCCAAAAGCATATCATGGGCTAATCGGTGTTTATGCCGGAGCAAAAAATAATACTAATTGGGAAAACAAGATAATCAGCTATAATCAGGCTGGCGGCAATCGGCTCAACAAGCTGGAAATAAACCAAGCCATTAATAAGGATTTTTTATCAACAAAAATTGCTTATGACCTTAATCTGTCCGGTCCGGCTGTTTCTATTAATACCGCCTGCTCAACTTCTTTAGTGACAATTTATTATGCTTGCCAGGGGTTGTTGGCTGGGGAGACGGATATTGCCTTGGCCGGTGGGGTAAGCATAGCTTATCCTCAAAAACGCGGTTATGTTTTTGAGGACGGGGCTGTTTTGTCTTCTGACGGGCATTGCCGGGCTTTTGATTCCGAATCTAGCGGCACGATTTTTAGCGACGGCCTCGGAGTTGTGGTTTTAAAGCGCTTGGCAGACGCCGTGGCTGACGGAGATAATATCTTGGCAGTTATTAAAGGTTCGGCTATTAATAATGATGGTCATAATAAAATAGGATATACTGCTCCCAGCATTGAAGGGCAAAAAAGAGTAATTGAAGATGCTTTAAATCTTGCTCAGGTGATTCCCGAAACCATCACCTACGTAGAAGCCCATGGCACCGCTACCAAGCTTGGCGACCCAATAGAAGTAGAAGCTCTCACTAGAGCCTTTGCCACAGACAAGAAACAATACTGCGGCCTCGGTTCAGTTAAATCCAACATTGGCCATACCGATACCGCTGCCGGCGTAGCCGGTTTCATCAAGACCGTCCTAGCTTTGCAGCATAAGCTTATCCCAGCCAGCATCAACTATACCAAACCCAATCCCAAGATAGACTTTAAGAATAGCCCCTTCTACGTAGTAACCAAACCTACCCCCTGGAAGCGGCTTAACCCAGAGACTCCTCTTAGAGCCGGAGTCAGCTCTTTTGGCATCGGCGGCACCAACGCCCACGTCATCTTAGAAGAAGCTCCCACTCCCATCCCCTCAGATAAAGGCCAAGACCAACAGCTTCTAATCCTCTCTGCCAAAACAGAAACCGCCCTGGAACAGATGAGACTTAATCTCATTAAGCACCTAGAAGCTAACCCTAACCTCAACCTGGCTGACGTGGCTTACACCCTGCAAGTAGGGAGAGCGGAGTTCAACCACCGCTTGGCAGTAGCAGTGAAGAATAACCTGAAGGAAGCAATCAAAGGATTAAAGAACAGCTTCTCCTTGGGCCAGGCCAGCGACAGCGTGAAGGACCTAGAGAAAGTTAACCAAGCGACTAAGCAGGCCCAGACCACCCAGGACCTAACCAGGCTTTCTTCTTTCTGGCTTCAGGGAGCCAGGGTTGATTGGTTGTCTCTTTACCAGAACGAACGAAGACTTAGAATCCCTCTGCCAACCTATCCTTTTGAACGGCAGAGATATTGGCCAGAGGAAAATAAAATAATCGATAGCCAGTTTTTGCTCAAATCAGTTGAAACTGAAAGAGCGGAGCAGATATCTGAAAAAATATTTTATCAACCAGTCTGGCGGGAAACAGAAAAAGTATATAAGGGCATCATGATGGAGCAGGGCAGCGTTTTGATCGTTAGTCATCAGAATGATTTTTGTTTGGCAAAAAGGATAGCTAAGTATTATGTCGGGAAAAAGATCGGAGTGAAGCAGATAATCTTAGGAAATCGATTCAAAAAATTGTCGTCGGATATTTTTGAAATAGATTTTAAGGATCAGAAAGATTATGAAAAAGCTTGGCGGCGATTATCGCCTGTTTCAGCCATCTATCATTTAGGGGGGCTGCAATTAAACGACAAACCAGAAGTTGAGTCAGAGTCGGAATTGAAAAAAGTTCAAGATTATGGAGCAGGGTCATTATTAAAGTTGATGAAAGCTGTTGGCCCGTCGGGTTTAAAGAAGGGGTGTTCCGGAGCGGACTTTTTAGAATTGAAGATTCTTACCAATAATTTAAATTATTTATCAAATTCTGACAGTATTGCAAATTTGTATCCTTATTCTTCATCCATTGTCGGTTTGGCTAAAGCAATAGCCCGGGAAAATCCTTCGATTATTGTCAGCTGTATAGATATAAAAAGGGAAGAATTAGAAAGCAGAAAAAGCCGCAATGCTTTTAGGTTTGACCTTTTGGTGGACCCGGCTTTTGAATTATCTGGCTCAGAATTGTCTATAAGGGGTAGCCAAACATATGTAAAACGGATTGAATCCGTTGATTTGCTTAAAGATAATAATCAAAAAGCTGTGGCGTTGAAGCGCGGCGGCACCTATTTAATAATCGGCGGAACGGGCAATCTCGGTTTTGAAACAGCGAAACATTTTGCCGTAGAAGCCAAAGCTAATATAGTCTTGGTGGGTAGAAAAAACCAAAATAAAGAAATAGATGGAAAATTGGCCGAAATAGAAAAATTAGGCGGACACGGCAGTTATTTCCAAGCTGACGTCGCTAGGACAAGCGCTATGCGCGGAGCATTGAGCTTTACTAAAGAAAAATACGGCGAAATAAATGGCATTATTCATGCAGCAGGAGAAATGAATGAAGGTTCATTTGAAAACACAAAGGAAAGCCAGTCTGATAAAGTTTTTCAATCTAAAGTTAGCGGATGTTTTTCCCTATATAAAGCAATCATCGAAAAACAAAAAGAGCCTTTGGATTTTTTGTTGTTTTATTCTTCAGTCGTTTCTCTTATTGGGTCTGTCGGCCGGAGCAATTATGTTGCTGCTTCGTCATTTGAAGATAACTTCGCTTTGTATTTAAAATACGCCAAGGGTTTGCCGGTAAAAATAATCAATTGGGGCTATTGGGGCCACAATAAAGATGCTTTTTTAGGTGGGTACTCGATTTGTTGCCAGGATGGAATTGGTGCGTTAGGTAGGGTTTTGTCTGCCAAAATAAACCAAGTAATGGTTGCCGAAATCGATTTAGAAAAACAAAAACAAACGATCCTTTTTAATATTTTGCAATTAGCCTTGTTTCGTTTGTCGCTTTTGCAAAGATGTTCGGGATTAGGGAGCCAAAAATTGATTGAGCGGCAACAAAAAATGTCCAGGAATTTTTCTTTATTTGCCAGCCAGTCTTTGCTTAGAGTCTTTCAGCGTTTAGGCTTGTTTAAAGTAGCAAGAGAAAAATACAATAAAGCCAGCATTATAAAAAAAATCGGCATTATTCCAGAGTATTACCGATTGTTGGATGCTTTGCTTTATATTTTTGTTAAAGGAGGATATCTAAAAGAAAAATCTGATATATTTTTTACTACAGATAAAGTTTGCGTTCAAGAAGCGGCTAAGGGAAAAATAAAAGAAGAAGAAATACGGTTGGTTAAAAATAATCCGGCTGCTTTGAGATTCTTTTTGAGTTGCCTTGAGGGCTACCCGGAAGTTTTAACCGGGAAAAAAATAGCTACGGAAATTATTTTTAATCAAGGCAGAACGAAATTGCTGGATAATTTTTATAAGGAAGGAAAAACAGCCAAGGAGCAGTTTAGATTTATCGGCAAAGTTTTAAAGCATTATCTTGTTGAAATAATCAGGCAATTTCCGGAGAAAAAAATAGAGATTTTGGAAATAGGTTCGGGCACAGGAGCTACTTCTAGCACAATCCTTGAAGGTATTAAAAGTAAAAAAAATAAAATAAACTTTTGTTTAACTGATATTAGTAAGGAGCTTATTGGGCAAGCAAAAAAAAGGTTTAGTCAAAAATATCGGTTTGTTGATTACCGGATTTTGGATATAGAAAAAGACTTGGTAGGCCAGGGCTTTAATTGTCCTGCTTTTGATATTGTTTTAGCTTCTAATATTATTCATGCGACTAAAAATATCGGTAAGTCTCTTAATCAAATAAACGGGCTCCTTAAGCCGGGTGGCTTATTGATTATTAACGAGAATACTGATTTTAATGAATACGCTACGATGACTTTTGGCCTGACAAAAGGCTGGTGGCTTTATGAAGATGAAGAAAATAGGATAAAATATTCTCCTAATTTAACAGCCGCTAAATGGCAAGAGTTATTAATTGCCAATGGATACGACCACATTAATCTTTTAGGCCTAAACAGAGGATCGGGCCAGAAAGTGATATTGGCAGTAAATAAAACCCAAACAAGTAATTTATTATTTAAAACAAAAAATAATCAAAGAACATCAATTTCTTCTGTTTTTCGGCCTCGCCCCGAAATGTTAACCCCATATGCACCGGCCGAGACCGAAATCCAAAAACAACTAGCTATAGTCTGGGAGGAAGTACTAGGTATCAAGGATATTGGTATTAATGATAATTTTTTTGAAATCGGGGGAAACTCGCTGAATGTTATTCAGGTGAAATCAAAAATTAAACATATTATAAATAAAGATATTGCAATTAGGGATATTTTTAGGGATCCAACAATAAAGGAATTGGCAAAAAAAATTAACGAAGAAAAAGATCGTGTATTTAATCAAAATAATACCAAGCTGCTAAAACAAAAAAAATATTATAATCTATCTAGGTCTCAAGTTGAATTTTGGCGTTTTAATAAGGCTGAAAAAAACCCACTGCTTAATGAATCTTTATTATTAAAGCTAACTGGTAATTTAAACGCAGAATTATTTAGTAAGGCGCTAAAAGAAGTTATTAATCGGCATGAATCTCTGCGGACTAATTTTAAAGAAATTGATAACGAACCGATGCAAATAATTAGAAGGTCGGCTAAGGAAGATTTTTTTAAGATTATTGATCTAACGAACAAAAAGCACAATAAAAAAAATAATTTAAACTTGATAATAAAAGGAATTATTGAGCATAAATTCAAATTAGAATCAGGCAATTTATTTAGATTGGTATTGATCAAGCTTAAAAATAAGGAATCATTTTTAATTTTTGTTTTCCATCATTTGATTATCGATCTTTGGTCTTTGGATATTTTTTTCAGAGAACTATCGGTTTTATACAACGCTTTTACTGAAAAAAGATTAAGCCCTCTGAAGCCTTTATTAATACAATACAAAGATTATGCTAATTACGAAAATTCAGCGGAAAGCAAAATTATTTTGGAATCACAGGAAAAATACTGGCTGGATCAATTTAAAGATGGTTTCCCGATTGTCGAGTTACCGGTTGATAAAGCAATGGGGGCAAATAAAAAGAATTTAGTTAATAAAGAATCAATAGAAATAAATAAAATAGCGATAAAAAAGATTGCGCAGTTTTGTGGCGAGCGGAATGTTACTCTTTTTGCTTTTATGTTTTCTGTATTCAGCGTTTTTCTTTATAAGACTACAAAGCAAAGAGACCTTATAATTAAAACCCCGTGCACTAATCGTAACAGCGAAGAATTACAATCTTTGATAGGGCTATTTATAACAATAATAGCCCTTAGAAGCAACTTGAGAGGAAAGTTGAGCTTTATTGAGGCGTTGGCAGAAAGCAATAAAACGGTTATTGATGGTTTGGCTAATTCTAATTATTCTTACAGTAGATTAATAGAAAAATTAAAGAAGCCTATTGATGACAAAAAACGTTCATCCGAAATATTCTTTCAACTAGCTAGCAAAAATAGAATAAACTTTAAGCTTAACGGAATTGATATTGATCACCTTCCTGTTTATCCTGAGCATAATAAATTCGATCTTAAATGCGCTATTGTCGAGCAGGAAGACAGAATGATTATTAGTTTTTTTTATAATAAAAATTTATTTAAACAAAAAACTATAAAAAAATGGCTTAGCCAATACGGTAAGTTATTAGAAAGAGTCATATCGCATCCAACAGTTAAGATTTCTAATTTATAACCGGAATCTATTATGGACAATAAAGTCAAAGTTTTCCTACCCAATTTCAAGAAATATAACATATATCTTCGTAGAATTTGGCGCAATAAACAAGTGGCAAATGATGGTCCTATGGTCAGAGAATTGGAAGTTAAATTAAAAAAGTATCTAGGCGTAAAGCATTTGTTTTTAGTAAGCAGCGGGACTATGGCTATTCAATTGGCCATTAAAGCTTTGGATTTGCAAGGAGAAATTATTACCGCGCCGCTTTCTTTTATTGCGACTCCATCAGCAATTGAGTGGCAAGGATGTGTGCCGGTATTTGTAGATATAAATGAAATGAACTTAACGATTGATCCTAAAAAAATAGAAGATAAAATTACCCCTAGAACCAAAGCGATTCTTCCTGTGCATCTTTTTGGTTATCCCTGTGAAATGGAAAAAATACATCAAATAGCAAAAAAATATAGATTAAAAGTGATATATGACGGGTCGCATGCTTTTGGGGTTAAATATAAAGGCAGATCAGTTTTTGATTTTGGAGACATCTCAACTGTTAGTTTTAATGAAACTAAGCTATTTCATATGGCTGAAGGCGGGGCAATTATAACCGGTAATGATAAGATCGCAGAAAAGATCAAGCAAATGAGGCATTTTGGCTTATCGGACAAAAGAGAGTTTGTTTCAATAGGTATCAACGCTAAAAGTTCAGAATTAAACGCTGCCCTGGGTTTAACAATTTTGCCTAAAACACATAAAATTATTAACGACAGAAAAAAGTGGACGCATCTTTACGATAAATTATTAAATAATACGAACCTTGAAAAACCTAAAATAAAGAAAAATACAAGTTATAATTTTTCATATTATCCCGTTATTTTTTCATCCGAAGCCATATTATTAAAGGCGCTAAAGCAGCTACATAAAAATAATATTTTTCCAGAGAGGTTTTTTTACCCCTCATTAAATGCTTTTACTTTTTTTGGCGAACAAGCTGCTCCTGTTGCGGAGGATATAGCCAAAAGAATGATCTGTTTGCCGCTTTATTGCGGTTTAAGCAAAACAAGAGTTGAGAAGGTTTGTAAAATTATAAAAAGTTGTTTGAATTAAATAGCCGATATTTTATGCTAAAAATATTTGTTCATAAAATTAATGACAAAAAAAATAAGAATAAATTGCAAGCTTTATCGGCGGAAGAAATAAAAAAGGCGGGTTTTTTTAAGGATAAAAATAGCCGTAATTTATATATTGCCGGCAAATATTTAACTAGAAAAATAATTGCGACGCAACTTAAAATTAAAGCCGAAGATATAGTTTTTAAAACAAATAAATACGGGCGGCCATTGTTAGTCTATCCAAAAAATAAAAATTTCGATTTTAATTTATCGCATTCTGGTAAAAGGGTTGTGCTGGCTATCGCTGACAGCAGAGTTGGGATTGATATTGAAGAAATGAGACCGATCGACCTTAAAATTGCTGGCGATTATTTCCATAAAAAAGAAACGAAATTTGTGCATTCGCAGAAAGGCAAAGAGCTAGAAAGTTTTTATCAAATCTGGACACTCAAAGAATCCCTTATTAAGGCCAAAGGCAGGGGATTATCTTATTCGTTAAAAAATTTTTATTTTGAGCTTAGGAATAATAAAATTAAATTATATTCAAGATTTAAAAAACAAAGTTGGCGCTTTTGGGTGTATGATCTTTATCCGGGATATAAAATTGCAGTTTGCGTTGAAGGTAGCGAGTCTAAGCCTAAACTAATTACGTGCAATTAGCTAATTATGAGAATAAATAAGAAAAATACTCCAGGAATGGTAGAGTGGTCAATTACTGATGGCTGCAATTATCGCTGTAGCTATTGCAGTATTGATGATTCAATTAAATCGGCTGGTTATAATATGAAATTTTTTGATTTATATTTAAAAAATTTTTTAAAACACATACCAAGGGGCTGGAATTTTAATATTGTGGGCGGGGAACCATTTTCCCACCCCGATTTTTTAAATATAACAAGTAAGCTGGTTAAGGCGGGGTATACAATTTCTGTTTTTACTAATTTTTCTGCGCCGATAAGCGATTTAAAAAAATTTTTAAAAATAACAAATAAGAGATTAGTTTTTTTTAATATTAGCCTCCATCTGGAGCATTCCGATCCAGATCCATTTATTAAGAAAATATTGGAACTTAAAAAAAGTTTCCCTGATTTTCAGAATTATAATATTTATTCGGTTGCCTTGCCTATGAAACTGAATTATTTAAAGCAAATTAGTGAAAAATTTCAGCAAAATGGTATCCCGTTTTTTAAGCTGTTATTATTAAGAGATAAAAAAAACCAATTTTATAAATATTCTCAAGATGAACAGAAAATAATTAGGCAGATAAATTATAAATCAGGCAGAACAATAAGGTCGGCCAGTAATCTTAAAAAGATAATAAATACTAAGGGGAAAATGTGCGATTGCGGGTATAAGTATGTATTTTTGCATCCAGACGGCAAAGCTTTTCGTTGTATCCCATCGGTCAGAAGCAAAAATGGTTATTTGGGCAATATCTTAAAAAATAACTTTTCTTTATACAGCAAGCCGGAGGTGTGCAAAGAAAAATCATGTTATTGTTTTGGAAAATATACGATTGATCAATTCCAAGAATTATATTTATAGCAATAATTTTTTATTATTTTTTGCCGCGATTATAAAAATATATGGGTGTAAATAAAAAAAATATCCCAGGAAAGGTAGATTGGGTTATTAATGATAGCTGTAATTATAGATGCGGTTATTGTTATGTTAGCAATGAAAGTAAGAATGCTGGCCATAAAGTAGAAAAATATAAATTTTTTATAAAAGGCTTCCAAAGGCATATTCCTCGGGGATGGAACTTTAACCTTGTCGGGGGTGAGCCCTTTTTGCATCCGGATTTTTTTGATATAGTGAAAAGCCTAATTAAATCAGGATATACAATCTCTGTTGTTACTAATTTTTCGGCGCCAGCAAGAGAAATAGAAAAATTTTTTAAAATTACCGAAGGGAAATTAGTGTTATTTCATGCTTCCTTGCATTTAGAATATGACTATCCGGAAATTTTTCTTAAGAAAATATTAAGTCTTAAAAAAATATATCCAAACTTCAACAATTTTTTTGTTAGTGCGGTTGCTTTGCCTGAGAAAATAAATTATCTGGAAGAAGTCTACCGGATGTTCAGGGAGGCTAATATTCTATTTAAAATGGCGCCATTAAGGACAAAGGATGATCAGTATTATAATTACTCAAAAAGCCAGCAGGAAGCAATAAGGCGGGTGAATAGAGGGATTAAAAAAACAATAAACTTTAAAAAACTGCTTAATACTGAGGGGAAAATGTGCGATTGCGGGTATAAGTTTTTTCTTTTATCGCCTTATGGTGAGGCGTACCGTTGTAATCCGGGATCTAGAAGCAAAAATGGTTATTTGGGCAATATCTTAAAAAATAACTTTTCTTTATACAGCAAGCCGGAGGTGTGCAAAGAAAAATCATGTTATATTCTTGAAAAATATACGATTTATGATAATAATTCAATGCTAAAAACATTATGAAAATAGCTTTTTTTTGTTCGTCAAGAAGCGTTGTCCCGCCGCCAAGAACTGGCGGGATAGAGTGGGCCACCAATTATTTAATTCAGGAGCTAATTAAGAGGGGCCACGATATAACCCTTTATGCTGCGCCCGGATCAAAAATCAAGGGAGTAAAAGTTAGGGAGATTTCGCCTTTTCCGACTTTTACTAAGCAGAAATACGCTAATCTGCAGGAGCGCATTACTAGTTTTTATGACCTATTTTCTTATGCTGATTTTTTTTCGTCTGGGGAAGATAAAAAATTTGATTTGATCCATTGCACTAATTATATTTTTTATGAGATTTTGCCTTTTTCTAAACAATCAAATATCCCTATAATTTCTCAAATTTGTTATCCCCATGATGCCATATACCCGTATATTAAAAGCGGGCTGCAAAAGCTTAATAATGTTTATTTTTTGCCGGGTTCAAGATTTATAAAAAACTCTATGCCGGGGTTGCCGTACCTAGAGCCTCTTTATCCGGCCGTAGACGAAAAAGATTTCCCTTTTTCTGCCAAAGCAAAAGATTATTTATTTTTTATCGGTAGGATTTGTCCGGAGAAGGGAACACACTTAGCAATTAAAGTCGCGCTTAAAACAGAAAAAAAACTCATTATTGCTGGCGGGGTAAGCGAATCAAATCAGCTCTATTTTGCGGAGCTCGTCAAGCCGTATATAGATAATAAAAAAATAGTATATGTTGGTGAGGCTGGTTTTAAAACTCGAGTTGAATTATACAGGGGGGCTATGGCCTTACTCTTTCCAATCCAATGGAACGAGCCATGCGGAAATGTAATGATAGAATCAATGATGTGCGGCACCCCGGTTATCGCTTTTGATCGGGCAGCAGTTAGGGAGGTGATAAAAGACAAGGTAAGCGGCTATATTGTCAGAGACGGGGATACGACCGCTATGGCTAAAGCAGTTAATCAGGCTGAAAGATTAGACAGAAAAAAGATTAGGGAATTTGCCAAAAACAATTTTTCAATAGAAAAAGAAACAGATAAATATGAAAAAATTTGTTTTGAGCTAATTAATAAACACAAATCAGATAAATGAAAAACATTATTTTAGATAATTTATTTTTATAAAAATTAAGAGTGATGGAATTAGGCCTTTCAAAAAAAACTTATAAAAAATCTTTTGAGGCGCTTAAACGCTTAAAAGAAGGCCGGGCATATATAGTGCCCGTCGGATTATTCCGGTTTTCTGAAATAGAGCCGGAAACTTATAAAATGTTGGATTTGGAGAATAGTCAGCGCGAGATTTGGCTAAAAAACTTTCCTTATTGCGCTGTTAATAGTAATTCTCGGGACCATATTTTGTTTAATGAAAAATATTCAGGCGAAAAAGCTGCTAGATGCAAGAATTGTCGGTATTTTTTGGTTTGCGGCGGTTTTCCGGCCGGATATTTTAGGTCTTTTGGCGCGGCTGACGCGCAGCCGGTTTCAGATTTGCCTGATGAAATAATGATAGAGATTGAGTCGAGGTGCAACTTAAACTGTCGTTTTTGTTTTAATAAAGTTTCTTTTGCCAGCCATGGCCGACAAATTAAAAACAGATTAACAACTGAGTATGTGAAAAATATTATAAGGCATATTTCTCGGCTGGGAATTAAAATAGTGCGGTTTACAGGCGGGGAGCCTTTATTAAGAAGCGATATTTTTGAATTGATGACCTTTGCTAAAAGTAAGAAAATGGAAGTCAGGTTGAACACAAATGGCCAGATGGTTAACCAGATAGCAGCAAGCAAGATGGCGGGAATAGTAGACAATATTTTAATTCCAATCGAAAGCTGGGAAAACTGGAGGGAGGATAAAATAACTGGAGCCAGCGGAAGTTTGGCCAGAAAAAAAACTGCTTTAAAATTATTGGCTAAGGCAGGCATCCCGGTTTTACGGGTCGGCACGGTGGCTACTAAAGACAATATTTTGAACTTCAATAAGCTGGAAAAACTAATCTCTAAATTGCCGATTAAAGAATGGGAGTTTTATCGGCCGGTTCCTTCACCTGGAAGGAAGGAAGATCTAAGCCCAGCTAATATTGCATATTTGACCAAGAAAATAGTTGCTGTTAGAAAAAAAAGCCGGGTTTGGGTTTCTTTGGCAAACGCAATTCCTTTTTGTGTTTTGGGCGAAGGCAGCATAATTAACGCGATTGGCGCCGGCGCTTTATTTGATGAGGGGCACAGGCGGCTAGTAGTTGACCCGCGGGGGTTTTTAAAGCCTCATTATTTTATTGATAAAAATATTGGCGATCCATTAAATATTAAAAAAGCTTGGCAGAGCTCTTTTATGAAGAAAATAAGGCTGAATAAGGCCTTGCCGGCGCAATGCCAGCAATGCCGATTTGTTAATAAGTGTTGCGGTGGTAGCCGCTATTGGGCTAAGATAACCTATGGTAATTGGTGGGCGAGAGACCCTTTGATGAAAAAATAATTGGACTAAATAAATAATTTTAATATATGAAGAAAAAAAATATACAAGAAGATTTTTGGTCAAAAATAAAAAAGCTAAAAAAGGACGAGTTATTTTTGGCCACCATAACTCTTTTTAACGAGAAAAAAGTTGCTGGCAAAGAGCTGGAAACTTTTTTATTTGTTAACGGTATGCCCTACGAAGAAATACCGGGCATAAAGCAGGAAATAAACCGTTTGTTCGATGAAATAAAATAATTATGGAGCGGGTAGATATCAAGGTCGGATTTTACTGCAATAACCAGTGTGCTTTTTGCGTTCAGGGTCGCAAGCGCGATTTTTTGCCGGCTAAAAGCGTGGCGGAAATAAAGGCGGCCCTGATCGAAGCTAAAGATAAAGGCAAAGAAGAGGTGGTCTTTACCGGCGGAGAACCGACTTTGCATCCAGAGTTTTTGCGCTTAGTGGAGATCGCCAAGGACCTGGATTTTAAACAAATACAGATCCAATCCAATGGCCGGCGATTTGCTTATTTGGATTTTTGCCTCAAAACTATTAAGGCTGGCGCCACACAGTTCTCGCCGGCGCTGCACGGCCATCAGGCCAAGATACATGATCTTTTAACCGACGCGCCGGGGAGCTTTGAACAAACAGTGGCCGGGATAAAGAACTTGAAAAAGTTAAATCAGTACGTTTTAACGAATACGGTGATAACTTCGAAAAATTACAAGTTCTTGCCGGAGATAGCCAAGCTTTTAATCTCTTTGGGTGTTGATCAATTCCAATTTGCTTTTGTCCATATTCTAGGCACGGCGGAAAAAAATAAAGATTGGCTGGTGCCAAGAAACAGCAAAATTATGCCATATGTTAAAAAGGGTCTTGATGTTGGCATTAAGGCCGGCAAAAAAGTAACGACCGAAGCGATTCCTTATTGCTTGATGCGGGGCTACGAAGAATATATTGCAGAAAAAATAATTCCTACCACCAGGATATATGATGCCGGGTTTGTGGTGGAGGACTATGGTCAATACAGGTTAAACAAGGGTAAAATAAGAAGAAAAGAATGCGAGCAATGCCAATTTGGCAACGAATGCGAGGGGCCATGGAAAGAATACGTTGAGCTTTATGGCTGGTCGGAGTTTAAACCGGTAAAAAATAACCCTAAAAAATATGCCAGAAAATAAAAAATTATTTGAAGTTGGAAAAATAGAAAACTTTTGGGGCGGTGATTTTCTTTCAGCTTCAGCCGACTTAATAGCGGTTCGGGAGGGGATAAAAAAGGTGGCTCGCGTGGAATACCACGATAACGAGGACCTAGAAAAATATAAAAAGATCCTAAAAGAGAACAAATTGGAGTTTATTAGCAGCAACAAGAAATTGTTCGAAACTTTTAGCCTTTATATTTCTCAAGATAAAGCCCTGGCTCAAAAAGCTAAATTAGCCGACCCATCCTTTAAGATCATTGACCAGAAAAAATCTTTTAACGAGGTGGTGGATAGTGTTCGCGATTTTGGCAATCTTTTAAGCTATCCTAAGTGTTGCCTGGAGAAATATATTCAGAATACTTTGGATAACATTAAGCTTGGAGAGGCAGAGGTTTTTAAAAGCTTGCCGTCTAAGATAAGTTTTTTATTTAATAATCAACTGAATGGCCTGTCTAATTTTTATTTGTCCTTCCATATGCCTTGTTCCTTTGGCTGTAAAAAAAGCCAGAGTTATTTAGAAAAGATCTTTAAGGCCGTGAAAAAGGCCTCTCCAGATTTTTCCTTAAAGCTAACCGAGCACTTAAAAAATCCATTTTTGGTCTTTTTCGACCTGACGCAGCCTGGCCTTTATGCTTCTTGGGATAAAAGGCAGGGCTTTATTTTTGATGGCAAAATAATTGGCCAGGAGCTCTGTTATTCCGCGGTTATCTTTTTTAAAACGAATTATCCTGAGTTTCAGGGGGCCAAAGATAGCAGCCAGGTCGCGTCTATCCAGGAAAAGATCAAAGAGGGGAACAGGCTGGTTTTTTCGGCCAAGGGCTTTACCGTTTTTAAGGATAAAAAGAAATTATTTAGCTGGGAGAACAGTGAAGATATAAAAAGTTATCTCTTTAACTTTATTTAAGGCGAGGAGCGCTAATACCTAAAGGATGTTGTCTTATAAAATATTTTCTAGTTGGCTTTTTTATTTTATGCTAGGGCACTTTGCCTTAGTGGTTTTTTTGAGTTTTTTTAATTTAAAGAACATTTGGGAAGAGATAAAGAAAATTGATAAAAAAATATGGTTTTTGCTGCTGATAGTTTTTTTATATGGATTTTTTGTGCGCAACGCGGAATATTGGCTCGGGACCCACACTGATGCTTATGTAGCGCAGGAGGCGGCCCATCTTTGGGTTTTGCACGGTGAGTTCGTTAAATCTTGTGCTTTAGGGAACCATGCGGATTGCCAGCTTTTTGAACAAGTGTTGGCGCCGCCCGGCTCTCCTTTTATTATTGCTTTGGCCAATATAATTTTTGGCATTCATAGCTTGAATGCCTCGGTTATTTCGGCGCTTTTGAGTAGCTTAACCATACTTTTAGCTTTTCTGTTGACTTACTTAATTTTCAAAAAAGAAGAGGCTTCTTTATATGCAGCCCTGGCTTTTTCACTGGTTCCGTTGAATATTATTAATTCCCAGACCGGAGAATCGCGGCCAACCGGACTTTTTTTTGCCGGGCTGGCTTTTTTGTTCTTTGTTCTGGCGCTTAAAAATAATAAAGTGGTTTCTTGGCTAGCCTGTGTCGCCAGCCTTTCCTATGCTATTTATGTCCGGCAGGAAAGTTATATCTTGGCGCCGTTTTTTGCTTTATTTTTTATTGTTTTAAAATGGCCGGAAATTAAAAATTGGTGGCAGGGAATAAAAAACAAACAGATAGATTTCAAAACGATTTTTTGGGGATTGTTCATTGTTTGGCTGTTTGTGATCATGCAGTTGCCGGTTTTACAGTGGCTTTTATTCGATAATCCCTATAGCTCTTATCAGGGGGGAGAGATAGGATTTTTTGCTTTAACCTATAAAACGATGCTTATTGCTGGCCAGGCGCTTTTACTGCAGTTCTTAAATATTTCTCCGGCCATCAATAATATTTGGCATTACAATCTTTTGACTTCCGCTGTTTTTTGGCTAACGGGCTTGGCAATCCTATTTTGGAAAAGAAAGAAAGAATATTGGTTGCCTTGGGGATTTTTTGGGGCCTACTTTCTGGTTTACAGCTTGATGTTCGATGGAAATATTTATGGGAATGCAACGCTGACAACTGACTATGTTCGGCGGACCTTGATGTTCCATTTGCCGATTGCCATTATAGCTGGCTACGGGTTTTATTTATTAAATCCTTTAAAACATCGCCGGTTCCTTGCTTTAAATCTTTTGGTAATATTTTTATTATCCATATTTTTAAACGTAATATTTACTTTTAATTTTTCTAATCAGAAGTCGATTTTTGCTGATTTTCCTGGCCGGCTAGTTTCTTGGCGAGAGATTTCTAAAATCTATTTTCCTGGCAGCCTCTTTAAAGATGCTCGAGCCACCAAACAGTCGGGTGATTTTTCTTTGATTCCGCCTTTCCAGTCTTATTGGAAAGTTATTGATAATATTCCAAACGGATGCTTGGTAATAGGCGGTTTTTATATGACGGTGATCAATGACTATTTTAAAGATAACCAGCGGCGGACATTAGCGGTTGACTTGATAAATGACGAAACAAAAGGATTGTTTTTGGAGGAGTTTAAAAATAGTTCTTGTATTGCTTATATCGCCGATTATCGTTGCCGGCCGGAAGAGGCGGGCAATGGCCAGGGGTGCGGTTTTATAAATGATATTTTGGCCAAAAAAGAGGTTATTTATGAAAGTCCGGGAGGCCTTAAGGCTTACCGGATGGAATTAAAAGAGGGAATTGCTAAGTGATTCATTTATGGCCAGCCGGGTAAAAAAAATCAAAAAAGAATCTGTCGGCCATAATAAAAACCTTTTATTGTTGGTCGGTTTTTCCTGCAATAATAATTGCGTGGTCTGTTCGGTTAAATCGCGGGAACAATTTTATCCGGACCGTTCATTCTCGGATATCGTTGCGGAGCTCGAACAGAAGAAAAAAGAAGGTTTTAATGATGTGGAGTTTACGGGCGGGGAGCCGACAATTCGCAAAGATATCGTGAGTTTGGTTGCTGCAGCCAAAAAAATCGGCTATCGCAATATCGCTTTCAGCACTAATGGCCGGCTTTTTAGCTATTCAAAGTTTTGCCAAGATATTTTTGCGGCTGGATTGAATAAAGTGACTTTTTCTCTGCTAGGGCCGGATGCCAAAACGCACGATGCTATGACTCGGACGAGCGGCTCTTTCAATAATATCGTGGCGGGGATCAAGAACGCCAAGCAGTTTCCCGGCGTCCATATTAATATCAGTTCGGTGATTTGCCGTTTTAATTATAAAAATCTGAAAAAATTCGGCCAATTCGTGCAATCGCTTGGAGTTTTAAATTGGTACCTCTTGGACCTGATTCCCGACAGCAACGCTAAACAGTTTTATGGCAGTTTGGTGGTGCGTTTGCCTGAGCTGGAGATAGAACTAAACTCGCTGTTGTCTATTGCTAAAGGGTTTAAAGAGTTTGGCTTTTTTGATTTTCCACTATGCCTTTTTAGTCCTGAACTAACAGGGCTAAAAAATGTTTGCCTGGTCAATGCCAAGATGCGTTCTGAAACCAGCCAGCAGGTAGGCTATAACCCAAAAAGAATTGCTAAAAGCGATAAAGGCGTTTACGTTGATGCCTATCGAACAGAAGTTGCTATTTGCGCACAGTGCCGGTATTATAAGGAATGCGGCGGAACTTGGAAAGAATATTTAGATAAGTTTGGCCCGGCGGAAATCAAGGTTTTAGCTAAAAAACACAAGTGTTTGGAAAAACAAAAATAAGATATTATGGTAGCGCTAAAGAAAAAAAACCAAGAAGATAAATCAAGCCAAAAACAGACAGGCAAAATAGAAAGCCTAGTTATTTTTAAATGCAACTGCAAGTGCATCATGTGTTCAGTTGGTTTGCAGATCCAGCGGAGCATGGGCAGCACTGATTATCACGCGGTCAGGCCCCACGAAGAAATCATTAAAGATATAGAAAAGGCTAAAAAGATGAATGCCCGGGGCTTTGCTTTTTCTGGCGGCGAGCCTAATTTACGCCGCGACTTGCCGGAATTAGTGGCTTACGCTAAAAAGATGGGCCTCGAGCATATTGAAGTTCAGTCTAATGGCCGGATATATGCCTACAAAGATTATTGTAAAAAATTGATCGATAGCGGTGTAAATAATTTTGTGGTATCTTTCCATTCTTATCTTGAAGATGTGGCGGATAAGATAATGGGCGTGCCCGGGACCTATAAGCAAGCTTTCCAGGGGATAAAAAACCTGAATGAGCTTGGGCAAAAAGTTAAGATCAACATCGTCTTAATGAAATTAAATTATGGGCACCTGGAAGAGACGGTCAAATTCTTTTTAAATAATTTTGACGTTGAAGAGTTTCGTTTTACGATGACCATGATCGAAGGAAATGTGGCCAATAATACGGATATTATGGCTAAGATGAGCGAAGTGGCGCCGCATATCTGCCGGGCAATTGATATTAGCAATGAAATGAGCCAGGGAAAAGTTGGTTGTTTTGTTTATAATATGGTTTCTTGCTTGGTGCCCGGGCAGGAAAGATATATTAATGACTTGGGGCAGCTGGATACTGTTTTGGTGGGGCCGGAGTTTGAAACATCGCTGGATGAATCTAGAAAAGGGAAAAAAATTAAGTCGCCGGTTTGCCGAAAATGCAAATACGATAAAGTTTGTTATGGTGTCTGGCGGAGCTATGCGGAAGCTTTTGGGCTGGAGGAGCTGAAGCCAGTTAAAGAGAAGCAGGCATGAAAAATAAAATAGTAAGAAAAAAGGGATTAAAAACCATTGTTTTAAATTTGCATAACATCGGTTGTAGCCAGAGATGCGTTTTTTGTCAGGTCCATAAGTTTATTGATAAAAATGAAGCCGATTTAATAGCGAGAGAACAACTCTCTGATTTAGATTCTTTTTGCCATAAAAACGGCGAACCAGATTTAATTATTCTCTCTGGCAATGACCCGGGTGAGTATTCTAATTTAGCAGATTTTTTAAAAGAAATAAAAAAAATAACCCAAGCGAAGGTTTTTATTCAGAGCAATTGCTTGGCTTTTAGTGATATTGTTTTTACAAAAAAAGTTTTGCTAGCGGGGAATGTGGAATCTATTCAGGTGCCACTTTACGGATATAAAGCGCAAATCCACGATACGATTACCGGGGAAAAAGGAAGTTTTAAAAAAATAATTAAGGCCTTGGATAATTTAAAGAAGCTTGGATTTAAAAGAATAAAAATACATACGCTATTTTTAAAACAAAACGAGGATTTTTTATCAGAGTTATTTAGGTTTTTATTGACACTTGACCTTCCGATTGACGCTTCGCTTGTTTGTTTGCCAAGCTGCAAAGGAATCTATAGCCAGAAGACTTTAAAAAATGTTCCGAATATTGAAAAAATAAGGTCTTTTTTTAAGCGCGAAGCAGAGATGATCGGTGATTTTAATGATCGGTTATTTTTTTACGATTTGCCGTTGTGTTTGGCTGTTGGCGCTAAAAATCTGTCATTTTTTGACAGTGGTGCTAGTGGCGGCTACAAACATTTTAGTAAAGATAAAATTGATATAAGTAAATGCGGAAAAGGAACAGTTGCTTCTTATCGGATATTAAAAAAAATGCCGACTTGCAAAAAGTGCTCATTATTTAATAGGTGTCAGGGAATTACTAAACCATACATTGATCTAAATCTTTTTAAGCCAGAAGTTCATGCCTAAAATAAGCGTTAAAAGAGATTATTATCAAGGAGAAGTGGGAACAAGCCCTTTTGTTTATGCCGGGTGTCTATGCAATAACAATTGCATTTTTTGTTTTGAAAAAGACCAGAAGTTTTTTAATAAAGAAACAGCCAGCTTAAAAAAAGAAATAAAAATTATCAGGGAGAAATATGATTTTATTAATATTATGGGGCAGGAACCAACCCTAAGAAAAGATCTGCCGGAGTTGGTTTCTTGGGCGAAAGAGAACGGCTTTAAGCAAATTGGGATAACGACTAACGGCCGGATGCTAGCTTACGGCAATCTAGCGGTTAAATTAGTAGAGAACGGATTAAATCAGTTCGTTATTACGGTCGCGGGGCACAACGCTAAGCTCCATGATTGGCACACGCAAAGCCAAGGAAGCTTTAACCAAACAGTGCGAGGAATCAAAAATGTTCTTGCTTTGCCAAACAAAGCGGTGAGTGTGGTGATAAATTTGATGGTCACCGCAAAAAATTACAAGCAATTATTGGCGATGGCTGATTTTTATATTAAGTTGGGGGCCAAGGAGATCAATATTGGGCACATCTTGCCTTTTAATGAGGAAATAAAAAGTTCAAAAAAAATTGTGGCTAAAATGAGCGCGGTGGCGCCGTTTTTGGTGGCCATAGCAAAAAAATATGGTCAATCAGCCAGATTCTTATTTGTTGAATATCCGCCATGCGTCTTTCCAAAAAAATATCGCCATTTATCTTTTCCGTGCTTGGAAGAAAGCCCGCAAAAAGTTAGGATAGCTCTTTGCCGGCGATGCCCGCATACTCGCCAATGCGTTGGCATTCATCCTTATTATCTGAATCTTTACGGCGCCAAAGAGTTTAAACTTTAACTCTCTTATTATGAGCTTTGATATTTGTGTTTGGGACCTTTGCAATAACTCCTGCTTGATGTGCACAAATCCCGATCGGCCTTGGCCAGCTTGGGATGGAAGCTTTGCCTACGATTACGACTCGCTTATTAAGCGGATAGAAAAAGACAGGAAAAAAATCCTTCAGGCTAATTCTTTATATTTGACTGGCGGCGAACCGACTCTCCATCCGCGATTTTTAGATATAGTGCAATATTTAAAAGATAATTTTCCCGAGCAGAGGATCAAGCTTTTAACCAATGGCCGGCGATTTGCTTATAACGATTTTGCCAAGAAGTTTTTGGCGATTAGCGACAATTTGGAAACAGATGTTTCTTTCTGTGGGGCGAACAATCAGACGCATGATGCTGTCACGCAAGCCCGGGGCAGTTTTGAGCAGACCTTGAACGGTTTTGAGAATCTGTTAAAATATAAAAGAGTTGGGCAGATTGTTGGCGTCAGGACGGTTTTGAATAGACTGACTTATCAGGGCATTTATAAAACTTTAAGTTTGATCCAGAAAAAATTTGCGGAGGCGGACCGGGTCATTGTCATTTTTCACGAGTTAGAAGCGCAAGCGATTAAAAATATTGACCAGATAAAAATTAATTATCAAGAAGTTGCGCCTTTTATCAGCCAGACGGCCAGTTTATTGGAAGGCTTTAAAGAAATAAGGTTTTATCATTTTCCGCTTTGCATTATTGATCAAGCTTTCTGGCCTTTTGTATGGAAAACTTTGCCGGATAAAGAGGTTGAGTTCCTCCCGTCTTGCCATGGGTGCCAGCTGAAAGAACATTGCGTAGGCATCCACAAAGGGTATTCAAAGCATGTAGGGAAAAAAGGCTTTGCTGCCATTAAAAAGATCGATAAAAAAAAGATAGTTCTTTCCGGCAACAGTTACCAACCTATTTTAAAAATTATTAAGTAATTAAAACTATAAATAAATTAATTTTTTTAATATTTTTATGAACAATTTTTATCTAAAATTATTTGTTATTATGCTAGTGGTCATTTCTATCACGGCTTTTTTGGTCTATTATTTTTTCTTTAAGTCTGACCAGTCTATGGGCCCTGAACAATCCTTAGGCCAGGATGGCCAGCAAGGGTGCGTTTTGAAAGTCCAGCAGCCGGATTGCCAGGCTTCAAAAGAAGCTAAATTGAGTTTTTCTTGGGAAAACTGCGCAGAGGAACAAAAATCTTTTAAGATCGAAGTCAGCCGGGCGGCTTATTTCAATAACTCTTTTTCCGATGTAGTTTTTTCTACGGACAAAATAGAATCTGCTGAAACTCGCTATGAAATAAAGAGCGAGAGTCTGGTGGCTGGAGAAAAATATTATGCCGGCGTGACGGTCTGGGATGCGCTTGGCCAAGCAGCTGGTTGGTGGGGTTGGGGCAATAGCAACTTCCAAATCTCTCCGCTTTGCGACTAGTGTCTTGGGCGCGCGCAATTTTAGACTATTTTAATGTCCAACATAATTCTTAGTATTATTTTTTTGCCGATCTTGTTCCTGATCGATGGCATAGCCAGTTTTGAAGACATAAGGTCTGGTAAGATCAGGAACAAATGGATAGTCTTAGGTGTTGTTTGGGGCTTGATCATTTTCAGCCTTTTTTTTATTTGGCGGTTCATTGCCCGGCCGGCTTCCTTGTTTTTTCATTATAATATTCTTCATTTGCCCGATAGCGTTCCAGTTGTTGTTTATACTCTTAACCTGTCTTTTATCGCCGAAACTATGTTGAACCTTTTAGTTTCGGCGGTGGTCGCTTTTTTGATGTGGAAGTTTAGCGCTTGGGCGGCGGGTGATGCCAAGCTTTTTATTGTTAACGCGTTTTTGTTGCCTTTGACATTCTACGAAGCGGCCTATTTTCCGGTTTTTCCGTCTTTAGTCCTATTGGTGAATATTTTTTCGGTTTTTCTATTATTTTTATTTTTTAACGCAATTTATTTTTTTGCTAAAAGTCTTTGGCAGCAGATCGCTTCTGGGCAGGGGATAATTTTTTTGGCGCGCCAAAAAAGCCAAAAAGTTTTTGGCGGCTTGTGGTTAAAAATAAAAGATAAAAAGTTTTGGCTAGAAGGCCTCAAAATGCTGATGGTTCCTTTAGCGATAATTTTATTTTTTGTTTTTTTGCAGCCGCCGGCCAGCAAATATTTAAATATTGATGCGATGTTGCTGCAAGCTTTTTTGTTTGCCGGTTTGATCATTTTTTATAAAAGTTGGAGCAAGTTTTTTAGCCGGAAGCCGATTTTCCGCGCTCTTTTGGCTATTTTTATTTTAGTTTTTATTTATGGCATTTATTCCCAAGGAGCAGCTTTTTTGCCGATATTCTATTCGTCTCTTAAAATAACAGTTGTTTTTATGGTTATCTTGCTGTCTTTCCAGTGGTTGATAGAGGTTTATATTAAAAGAACCCAAGTTCGGAATATCAAAATATCCGAATTATTGCCTGGGATGTTGGTGGATGTTTCTTCTTTAGGCCAGCTTAAGCTTGAGAGAGAAAATAATTTTAGCATCAGCGGTTTAAGCCAGGAGCAGGTTGATGAAATAAAAGAAAAGGCAGCCCAGGTTAATTTAAAAGAGTTAGGAGTTTGCCGCGTTTGCCCTTTTGCTGTTTGGATATTTGCTGGGGCGATAAGCACCTGTTTCCTTGGCCAGCCGATATTCAATTTACTTATAAAGCTCAGCCAATAAAATGAAAAATGATCAGCCAATAAAAATTAAAAAAACCGTTATAATTGTTGGCTATGCTTGCAATAATAATTGCCAGTTTTGCATCGATTCCAATAAGCGCGAATTATTGAACAAGACAACCAAGCAGATCTTAGATGAGATGGCTGGTGCCAAAAAGCGGGGGACGACTTATTTGGAGTTTATCGGCGGAGAGATGACCATTCGGCCAGATTTTATCGATCTGTTAAAAGAGGCAAAAAAGTTAGGATTTAAAACTATAATGATAGCGACTAATGGGCGGATGCTCTCTTACCTTGATTACGCTAAAAAAGTTGTGGCGGCTGGTTTGACCAATATTGTCTTTTCTGTCCATGGCCATAACGCTAAAGTCCATGATTTTTTAACACAGTCTGAGGGAAGCTTTGATCAGTTAATGGCGGGGCTGGCCAATATGAAAAATCTTTTGGGGTTGGAAGCTATTGGCTCCAATACCACCATTGTTAAATATAATTATAAAAGCCTGCCAAAAATAGGGAAATTGATCTGGGGACTTGGCATTCGCAATTCAGAGTTTATTTTTATTGATTGCAACGAAGGCGCTGCTTACGATAATTTTGATGAGTTTGTTCCAAAAATCTCGGTAGCTGCGCCGTTTATCCGCCAGTGCTTGGCTATTGGCCAAAAGGGAAAAGCTCCTCATTGGCATATCCGTTATGTGCCGCTTTGCTATTTTGTTGATTATCTGGACCAGATAAGCGAGTTGCAGGAGGTAAAAAAATTTAGAACCGAGCACTTGGCTCCGGATTTTATCAATTTGGACGTAGAAAGCTCTCGGCCTCAGGTTGGACGGGCCAAACCTGAGCGTTGCTTGAAGTGCCGCCTGTCCTTGCAATGCGAGGGTATTTGGAAGAATTACCTTAAACATTACGGCGACCAAGAACTAAAGCCGATAAGAGAAAAATAATAAGGGTATATTTAAACCGGCTACTTTGTCTGTGGATAATAAAATAGTTGTTTTTGTGTTATTATTTGAATATAGATAGAACTTTAATTCATATGCTAGATTGGCTTTTTGGAGCAAAATCAAGCACGCAGCTGGGAATTGATTTGGGCAGCGCGTCTATAAAAATAGTCGAGCTGGGACGGAAAGGCGAGCGGGCTTATTTGGTTAACTATGCTTTGGCACAAGTAAAAACCGGGGCGGTTTTTAGCGTGATCGATTTAAAGGATGATGAAATTATAAAGCTTTTGAGGGCCTTGATCGTGGAGGCTAAGCTGGACGGCCGGCACGCAGTAGTTTCTTTGCCGGTAGAGAAAACCTTTTCTACAGTTATCTCTTTGCCGGTAATGCCGGCTAATGAATTGGCGGCAGCGGTTTCTTTTGAAGCGCAAAAATATGTGCCCCTTCCTTTAGAAGAGGTAGTGCTTGATTGGACGGTAATTTCCGGAAGCGATGGCGGCGCTAGTAAGAGCGCAGCCGATTCTATTCAAGGCGGTGTTTCAGCCGAGGCAGGTTCTCCAGCCAGCGGCCCCTCTGTTCAAATATTGCTTTTGGCTGTGCCCAAAGAAGTGATAAACAGGGTCACTAACCTAGTGAGCCAGGCGGGATTAAAGGTGGACGCGCTGGAACAAGAATCATTCAGTTTAGCGCGTTCGTTGATCGGCAATGATAAAAATACTTTTATGGTGATAGATCTTGGCCGCAAAGGAACCGATATTATTGTTCTGGACCAAGGATTTATCAAATTGAGCCATAATTTAGAGTCTACAAACAAAGAAATTATCTTAATGGAAATAGATAGGATTGTTAACATTTTCCAGATGCGTTATAATAAAAAAATAGGGCAGTGTTTATTGGCTGGCGGGCGAGCCAACGAAAAAGAACTGGTAGATTTTTTAAGCTCTAAATTGAAAATGCCGGTAAAAGTAGGCGATCCTTTTGCTAGAGTAGGATATGACCAGAAAGTGGCTGTTTTTTTGAAAGAGCTGGGGCCGCAATTTTCTATTGCTACGGGCTTGGCCATGAGAACCGAAGATTAATAAAAAATAAAAGGCAAATAATAAGCATGAATAATGGATTGGGATTTATGAGCTGCCGGGCAACTCGTAAATAACAATTTATAATTCTTCTCTTGTGGATCTATTTCCTAAAGATTATAAAAAGAACAACATTCTATCTTCCGAGCCGGGGAAAAGGCCGGTTAGCGTAATGGATTTTTTTAAGAACTTAAAAAATAAGTTTTCTTTTAGCGGTGGCGGTTCGGTCGTTTTTTCCCGGGCCAAAGAAACTCTTTTAAGATTGGGAGTGGTAATAAGCGGAGTCGCTTTGGTGCTGGTCCTTTTGTTGTGGGGCGGGCTGTATTTTTATGCGAAGTCTCTTAATAATCAAATTAGCGACCTAAAGAAACAGCAGTCAGAAGTTTTTAGCGCCGAAGACAAAGTTTTGGCGCAGAAAATAGTTGATTTTGATAAAGGCGCGATCTTGATGCAAGCGCTTTTAAAAAACCATATTTATTCTTCGGTAGTTTTTGACCGGTTGGCGGCCACAACTTTGCCTCGCGTTCAGTGGGAAACTTTTGACCTATCCGTAAAAAATAGCGAGATTTCTCTGCGGGGGTTCTCTTCTGACTATGCCACGCTGGCTAGGCAGTTGCTGGCATTAGAAAATGACGGCTTTTCTAATGTGAGAGTAAGCAGTATTTCTTTGGATAAAACCGGCGGAGTCACTTTTTTGGTGGCTTTTAATTTTGATCCGAGGATTTTGCAAAAATAAAACTTATATATTATGAACAGGCAAGCCATCCTTTTAATCGTTTTTGTAGCCATAATTGTATTTGTTGTTTGGCAATATTTTTTGCCAGCCTTTAACGAGGTCTCTTTGTTGCGGCAGGATGCGGCTGATTGGCGGGAAAAATTAGCCAGCACTCAAAAGTTAAGCAAGAAATTATCGGAATTGGAAATAAAATACGAGAACTTATCGAGCGAGGCGGAAAAAGTGGCTCAAGCTATCACCCAGGGGGAAGACTTGCCGGGGCTCTTAGTTCAATTGGAAGACCTATCTTCCCGGAGCGGTTTGGTTTTTGGCGATGTGGCCTTTAGTTCTCCTGATGACAAAAAAAATAAACAAGCAGTTGCGACAGGAGCCAAAACTTTGATCGTCGATATAAGCTTGAGCGGTAGTCAAGGATCTTTAATCTCATTTTTAAAATCAATTGAAGAGAACTTAAGGATTATGGACGTAACTGCGATTAATTTCGGGGAACAAGAAGTAGGAGGTTATATTGCGCAAAACTTTAAGATCTCTTTGAACGCTTATTATAGATAATAAAAATTATGGCAATTATTCCCGGGGACGCAGGAAAAAATATTATTATTGATACGCCGGAAAGGCAAAAAAGCCGGAAGATGCTTTATCTTTTGGGTTTTGTGGCTTTAGCTGCTGCCGCGGTGCTTTATTTTGGCTTTGGCAGCGGAGGGCAGCTGACAACAGGCGTTTCCTCAACAAATGAAAATACTCTTTCTTTGGCAGAGCAGCAGCAGATCGATTCAACCAACAAAATGCTGGAATCGCTAAAAACTATTTCTTTGGGCAGCGTGATCTTCTCTGATAAAAAGTTCCAATCTTTGGTTGCTAGCGATAAATTGCCGATAGCGATAGGGGAAAAGGGCCGGGTTAATCCCTTCGAGGCCTTCTAGGGGACCAAAAAACTATAAAGAATGAATCGTGAAGAATGAATTATGAACTATGGATTAAGGCTGTAATTCATAATTCGTAATTCATAATTCTTTTTTTGTGCCTAACGTTTCCGATGAAATAAAATTAGCCCAAGAGCGCGCTAAAAAATTGGGCGTTCCGTTGGCGGATCTGGCGGGAAAATTGATTTCGCCGCAAGTTTTAAGAGAAGTGACCGAAGAAGCGGCCGCTTTTTATCAATTAGTGCCAATGGAAAGGAAGGGGAAGGTTTTGGAAATCGGGATGCTCAATCCCGATGATTTAAAGTCCCAAGAAGCAGTCAGTTTTATTGCTCAAAATAGGCATTTCACCCCCAGCATTTTTTTAATTACGGATACTGATTTTAAGAACGTCCTTAAGCAATATCGCACTCTAAAAGAAGAAGTTGATACGGCTTTGTCGGAATTGGAAAAAGAACTTTCTGTTAAGGACGAGCCGGAAAACAAAGATAAAAAATCCAAAGCTGAGGCGGCGTTAGAGCGGGTAATGGCCGAGGCGCCGATCACTAAGATAGTGGCGGTAATTTTGCGCCATGCTAATGAAGGCCGAGCTAGCGATATTCATATTGAACCGGGCGAGGACCGGTTGAAGATCCGCTTTCGGGTGGACGGAGTCTTATACACAAGCTTGTTGTTGCCTCGGGCGATCCAGCCGGCAGTAGCTTCTAGAATAAAAATACTTTCTTCTTTGAAGATCGACGAAACTCGCGTGCCGCAAGACGGCCGGTTCCATTCGGTCATCGATAATCAGAAAATTGATTTTCGTGTTTCTACTTTCCCCACTTCTTTTGGCGAGAAGGTGGTTTTGCGGTTGCTTGACTCCAGCCAAGGAGTAAAAAGCTTTGAGTCATTGGGATTGGAAGGCGGCAATCGGCAGGTGGTTGAAGAGGCGATGGCTAAGCCCTTTGGCATGATCCTGCTTTCCGGCCCCACGGGTTCCGGCAAAACAACCACTCTTTATGCGATTTTAAAAACTTTGAACCAAGAAGAAGTTAACGTTGTTTCCTTGGAAGACCCGATAGAATATTTTATTGATGGCGTGAGCCAATCCCAGATCAAGCCGGAAATTGGTTATACGTTTGCTTCTGGTCTGCGGTCTATTTTGCGCCAAGACCCGGATATTATCATGGTAGGCGAAATCCGGGACTCGGAAACCGCTGAGCTTGCCACCCACGCGGCGTTAACAGGCCATATCGTGCTTTCAACCATCCACACTAATAACGCTATTGGCGTGATTCCCAGGCTTATTGATATGGGCGTGCAAAGCTTTTTGATTCCGTCTTCTTTGGTCCTGGCAATGTCCCAAAGATTGGTGCGGCGTTTGTGCTCTGATTGCAAAAAAGCCATAGAACCGGCGCCAAAAATAAAAGAATTGCTTCTCCGCGAAGTTAATAATTTTCCGGCAAAAGTTAAAGAAAGGATCAAGGATATCGATATGGATAATATAAAGATCTGGCAAGCACCCGGTTGTAAGTTCTGCGCGCAAAAAGGCACCAAGGGGCGCATTGCTATTTTTGAAGCTTTAGCCATGACGCCGCAATTGGAAAGGATCGTGGTTGAAGGGGCGACAGAGGGGAAAATAGTGGAAGAAGCTGAGCGCCAAGGGATGATAACTATGAAGCAGGACGGGATAATTAAAACTTTGCGAGGCTTTATTTCTTTCGAAGAATTAATGGGGGCAGTTGATATAGAAGAAGCGATCTAAGTTTTGATTAAATTAGGAGATTAATAATTTTATTATGTTTCAAAGAAAACAGACCGGATTTACTTTAATAGAGCTTTTAGTGGTCATTTCCATTATCGGAGTTTTAGCTTCGATAACCATGGTTTCCATGAATAATGTTAGGGCGCGAAGCCGGGACGACAGGCGAGTGACAGATATGAAAGCCTTTAGAGATGCCTTGGCTTTGTATCAAGTCCAAAATATTGCCTATCCTTCTGAGCCCGATGGGGCAGTCATAACAGGAACAGACACCCTATCCCAAGCCTTAATAAACGAAAAACTTTTATCTGGGCCGGTTACGGATCCCACGAATACCGGAGAGTATGTTTATACTTATAAATCTTCGGCGGACGATTCAACTTATACAATAACTTTTTGTTTAGAAACGGATTTCTTGCACGGTTATACCCAGGATTGCAATAACGTAATAACGCCATAGCTAAATCCTTTATTATAAAATTATAAAAAATATTTATGCCAGATGATTATAAAAAAGACATAGAAGATCTTTTAGAAGAGGTTATAAAACGTGATGCTACCGATTTGCACCTTTCGGTTGGCCGGCCGCCTATCCTTAGAGTTGATGGAAGCCTAACAATGCTGGCTGACCGGGAAACGCTTTCGCCCGAGCGCGCCAGGAGCCTGATTATGAGCTTGCTTAATAAAGAGCAAGAAGAAAAGTTTTTGCTTAACAAAGATGTCGATCTTTCGATGGCGTATAAAGATAAGGCCAGATTCCGGGTTAACATTTATCAGGAAAGCAATAATATCGCGGCGGCGATGCGGTTTATACCCGCTAAGATACGCACGATCGAAGAATTAAGCTTACCGCATATTTTGCACCAATTTACCCAGGCTACTCAAGGATTTTTCTTGGTGGTGGGGCCGTCGGGGCACGGCAAATCAACGGCGTTAGCCGCGATGGTGGACGAAATAAACCATACCCGCCAAGACCACATGATAACTATTGAGGACCCAATAGAATATATTTTCCCGCAGGATAAATGCATTATTGACCAGCGCGAAGTGAGCGTGGATGTGGCCGATTTTCAGCAGGGGCTTCGGGCAATGTTCCGCCAAGATGCGGATGTGGCGATGATCGGGGAGATGCGGGATTCTGAAACTATTTCCACCGCTATGACCGCGGCCGAGACAGGGCACTTGATCTTTTCTACTTTGCATACCAATACCGCCGCCCAAACCGTTGACCGCATTATTGACAGCTTTCCGCCACATCAGCAAACGCAGATCCGTATGCAGCTTTCTGCTACGCTGCTGGGCATTCTTTCCCGCCGCTTAATTCCGTCGGTAAAAGGCGGAATGATCAACGCGGTAGAGCTTTTGATCGCTAATTCCGCAGTTCGCAATCTGATCCGTGAAGGCAAAACGCACCAAATTGATATGGTGATAGAAACGAGCGCCGAAGAAGGCATGATCTCATTAAATCGGTCCTTGGTAGATTTGGTAAATCGCGGTATGATTAGCCTTGAAAATGCCCAAACATATTCTAACAACGCCCACGAATTAAAAATGATTTTGCAGAGGTAAAAAATGAATTATGGAGTTTAATTATATTGCTCGAACAAAACAAGGGGAGATGCAAACCGGAGCCGTGGAAGCATCTAGCCGCAATAGCGCCATTGAAACGTTGCAAGGGCGGGGCTTGGTGTTGCTGGACCTAAAAAGCGGACGAAGCGGGTCTATTTTTTCGGCTAAATTAAAGATATTCCAGCGGGTAAAAATGAAAGACCTCACCAACTTCTCCAGGCAGCTGGCGACTTTGGTTTCAGCGCAGGTGCCGCTTCTTTCTTCTTTGCAATCGCTTTCCAACCAAACGGAAAACGAATATTTCAGGGAGATCATTTTTGAAGTAGCCGGTGATGTTGAGGGTGGCACAGTATTTTCAAAGGCTTTAGCCAAGCATCCGAAAGTTTTTTCTGATTTTTTTGTTAATATGATAAAAGCCGGCGAGGCCTCAGGGGGGCTAGAAGCATCATTAAATTACTTAGCTGATTATTTGGAAAAACAATACGATCTAAACTCCAAGATTCGCGGGGCCTTAACTTATCCAATCTTTATTTTAGGCGCTTTCGTTTTGATCGTGGTTTTGATGATGATCATGGTGGTTCCTAAATTAACCAGCTTTTTGAAAGAATCCGGGCAGGAATTGCCGTTTACTACCAAAGCGCTTATTGCTCTCTCTAATTTTTTAATAGATTGGTGGTGGTTATTGGGAATGGCGCTAGCAGCGGGCGCTTATTATATTGTCCATGCTATCAGGACTTCGCCTGTCGCGCGGGAAAGATGGGATACTTTAAAGATCCATCTGCCCGTTTTTGGCAAAAAAGTTTTTCAAAAGATTTACATCACGCGCATTGCTGATAATCTGAGCACTTTGATCCAGGGCGGACTTTCCATTTTGCAAGCCCTGCAAGTAACCAGCGAAGTGGTGGGGAATGTTGTTTATCAAAAAATAGTATCAGAAGCTAAAGAAGAGGTCAGGGTTGGCAATACTCTTTCCAGCTCTTTTGCCAAACACAAAGAGATTCCGGCTTTGGTAACACAAATGATCGCTACGGGCGAGCAAACGGGGTCTTTGGACACTATTTTAAAAAAACTCGGACAGTTTTATAATAAAGAAGTAGATAATACCGCGGCAACTATGTCGCAATTGATAGAGCCGATACTTATTTTAATGATCGGCGGCGGCGTAGCTATTCTGGTATCGGCAATTTTGATGCCAATTTATGGCGTAGCTAATAGTATATAAATACGCGCTTTAGCGCGGCATGGAAGGGAGGTGAAAAAAATGAAAGAACAAAAAAAATCTTACTTAACGAAGGGTTTTACTTTGATCGAACTTTTGGTAGTTATTTCTATCATCGGTATTTTAGCGACTATTGTGATGGTTTCGCTGAATACCGCTCGGGCTAAAGCTCGCGACGCGCGGCGTATTTCTGATATTCGCCAAGTGCAGCTGGCTTTGCAGATGTATTATGACGCCTCTGGCTCTTATCCGGCTGCTTTAAGCACCTTGACTCCAACCTATCTTAGCGCGGTGCCATTGGATCCGGACGGAACAAACTCATACCAATATTGCGTGTCTGCCACTAAAGGATATCATTTAGGAACTAAGGTAGCGGGACTAGAAGCTTTGCCTAACACTGCTTTAAACAGTGATGCGGATGCGGCTGCGGCCGATTGCGCTACTAGTGGCTTTGCTGGCACAGACCCGGTTTATGACGTGACTCCTTAATTTGACTTTTCTAAATTTGGAAAAAACAAAAACCATCAGCTCAAAGCTAATGGTTTTTGTTTTAGAAAAATGATAAAATAAAGCAAATAGCGCTAACAAAATATATGGCGGAAGTTTTAATTTTTATTTTTGGTTTGACTATCGGCAGTTTTTTAAACGTAGTTATTTGCCGTTTAGCCACAGGAGAGGAAATAGTAAAAAGCCGTTCTCATTGCCCTCATTGCGGCCATGTTTTAAGTTGGCTTGATCTGATACCGCTTTTAAGCTTCATTCTTTTGCGCCGCCGCTGCCGTTATTGCCAAAAGGCTATCTCTCTCCAATATCCGTTGGTAGAAATAATTACCGGCGCTCTTTTTGTTTTGGCTTATAAGTTTGTGGAGCCTAACTCACTTTTTATTTTTCAATTAGCGCTCAATTGGTATATTGCCGCCAGCTTAGTTGTCGTTTTTGTTTATGACCTACGCCATTATGTCATTCCGGACAAAGTCCTTTGGCCGGCTATCGGCGCAGCCTTTTTGTTAGCTATAAGCAAGAGTTGGCTATTAACCGGGGGATTGGCGGGTTTCTATCCGTATCTTTTTTCCGCTTTTGGCGCAGCAGCCTTTTTCTTGTCTTTAGTTTTGATTACCCGCGGCCGGGGAATGGGAATAGGCGACATAAAGTTAGCTTTTTTGATGGGCTTATTATTGGGCTGGCCGGGTATTTTTATGGCTTTGTTTTTGGCTTTTTTTATTGGCGCAGCGGCCGGAGTCTTGCTGATGCTCTTGGGCAAAAAAACAATGAAATCGCAGATTCCTTTTGGGCCTTTTCTGGTTTTTGGAACGATGGGGGTCTATTTTGCCGGAGAGCGTTTTTTTGATTGGCTTTATTTTTTGCTTGGCTTTTAAATAAAGATTTTTTAATGAGGATTATCCACAAGTTATCTGGCTAATTGCGTGCTATACTAAAATGGATAGTTTTAATTAGTGATAATTTTAAAAATATGTCAGAACAATTATTCTCCAATGAGTTATTTGCCTTAGGCAAAAAATGGTTTTGGGTGGCGCTGGCGACGTCTCTTTTTAGCCTGGCGGCCGGCTTAATTTTGGGCATTTCCCTGCTAACGGAAAAAAATCGGCGCAAAGAGGGAATTATCATTATTGTTTTTGCCCTTGTTTGTTATCTAGCAAAAACCCTTTGGCTTTACCCTTGGCTGATGGCCTCGGGCGCTGTGCCTTATCGGATAATAAAAGCGTAAAAGCGCAATATAAAAACCTTCCGGCAAAACGGAAGGTTTTTTGTTTGGCTTAAATTAATATTTTATTTCCCCAAAAAACAACGTGTAATTTAAGTTTGACTCTAAGGAGTCTTTTAAAAAAGTTTGGCCGTTAGGCAGCGTTAGGCCAGCATAGTCTTTAACGCCGCTGGAAATGACCGGCAAGCCCAGCCAGACGGCCTCGATTTTTTTTAGGTTGCCGGTTAAATAGAGAAAGTGTTTTAAACCGGTCCCTACCCAGCGGTTGCTGGACGGATTAACGATAAATTGGGCGCCGGTTTGCCGATAATATTTTAAGTCGTCGGGGTATTGGATTTCCAAGCAAACCGGCGCGGCAAAAACAACGCTTTTATTTTGAGAAACAATATTAAGATTATTTTGTTGGCCGCGGCTGTAAGCGTTCTTAGGGTCAAACACGGCAAAGTTCTTTATCTCTGGCGAGGATTTTTTTAAAAGATCCGATAGCGGCGGTTGCCACGAGCCAAAAGGCCAATATTCGCCGGCAAAAGTAATGCGGAACTTGCTATGGATGCCGATAGTCTCGCCTAGTTTGTTGAATAGAACCGCCGAATTATATTTTTTTTGTTCTTGGAAGGTATCAAAAACAGCGATAACATTGGCGCCAATTTCTTGGGCCAGGTTTTGCATGAAGCCGGTGTAATTGTTGGAAAAGTAGGCGGGGTTGGCGGGGTCGTAAAAAATATTTTCCGGCAGGACCAGGAGGTCTATCTGTTGTTTGGTTAGCTCTTTTTTTGTCTCTTCGAATTGAGCCGGATATAAAGATTCCTTGGCTGATAAGACAGCGATTTTAATAATACTAGTTTTGCTGTTATATTCGTCGGTATTTTTGTTTAGTTGCCAAAAAGAAATTAGCCAGCCGGCTAGCAGCGCTAGAACCAACAAGGCAGCAAGAACAAAGCACGTTTTTTTCTCTGGCGCTGGCGAATTGTTTTTATTTTTGTAAAGCGAGCGCAATTTTAAAAATAGGGCAGCCAGCAAGGCATTAATTAACGCGGCAAAAAAAGTTAAAAAAGTTATTCCGCCTAAGCCCGCCAGCCCCAAGAAAGGGGAGGAGCCCAAACTATTGCCGGCCGCCATAATGTAGCTGGGCAATAAAGAGAATCGGGCCTGCAGGATGTCGGAAAGGGTGAATAAAAAGGGCAAAAGAAAAAGCAGAGCGAGCTCTTTATTGAAAAAATTGATTGGCTGCGATTGGCAGAGGTGGTGAAGCAATTTTTTAGCCAGCCAGATATTAAGCGGCAAAAAGAAAATAATTAAAAGTTCCGAAGCCCAGGCAATCGGTTCCAGAGTGAAATACGCCGCGCCCAGCGCAAAGACAATTTTAAAAATAAAGGCGCCAGCGACCAGCCGCCAAAGCTTATTTTCTTTTAAAAAGAAAATAAAAAGCGGAATTAGGAAAACAAGGCTGGCCGGATAGCAATTTAGCGGCAGGAAAGCTATAATGCCTAGGAGGGAAGAGAGAAAAGGTAGCAACATAGCTTGATTATAGCAAATAGCCTCTAGGCTTGACAAATATTTTAATTAGTGTATAATAGAGATAGAAAGAAATGGTGTAAAAAGGACGTTTCACAGGCCTTTAAAAATAGAATAAATAAGCCAAAAAGGAGGGCATTAAGATGAAAAAGACAGCATTGTTGGTAGTAGGTTTTTTGTTGGTAGCATCGGTTGCCCTCGCTAATACTCCGGTTGTTGTCGTGGGGGGCGTGGGCAGCAATGTAGAGCAGCTTGGCGGGTTGAAGGACAATATTCCCGGGGCGATCGCCATTGTTCCTGAAAAAATGTGGTCTTTAGAAGAAGCAGCAAGAGATCTTTTAAAGCGCATCAGGGAGGCAGGGATAGATGGCAGATTCATTATTGTTGCTCATTCTTGGGGTGGTTTAATTGCCCGAAGAATGGATGCAGACAACCCCGGCGTGGTGGAGAAGATTATTACTATCGCTTCTCCTCATGGCGGATTTGGTCCCGCGTTCGTCAGATTCTTTTTTGACGCCGGAGACCAGGCAAGCCAGACTCCGTTGTATGTTATTGCAGCCTATAACAATCTGACCCCGAAGTTTTACATGGGGGAAGAAAGAAATGACGGAGTCGTTGACCTTAAGTCTGCCCTAGACCTTCGCGGCAAGAAGATCACGGAGCAGAAAGTTGTTGAGGGAGAGCACACCGAAGTGCTTAACTCTCAAGTTGCTATTCAGCTGGTAAAAAGCTGGATAAACTAAGGAATATAAGCGCATAACCGAAACGGTTATGCGCTTTTTCTTTTGCTGTGGATAACATTCAGGAAGAGATAGGCAATTATGGTATGATGTAGTTAGAGGTTTTGAATTTATTTTTTAATAAATCTGACCATGAGCTTATTTAAAAACAAAGTTTTTATAGTTATTTTATTAGTGGCGATTTCCTTCTCTTTGCTGTCGGCCAAAACTGCGCAAGCGGGCAGTGTTGTTAGTATTTTAACCGGCGGCCTATCAAATGTTATTAATGCGGTATCGCAGGCAATAGGAGTTAATATCGTCTCTATTCTTCTTTCTCCGCTTGATCCGGGTGCGGCAGTTCTTTGTTATACAGGCGTGATTTGCGATATCTCTTCTTCTGGTGGTGGTGTGACCATCGTCCCGACGTCAATGTCTGGCACTGATTGCAGTTTTCAAATACCAGTAACTTTCTATAACCCCCGCCCTGATTATTATTATCGGTATTATACTTATAACGATTGCACGCAACATGATGAGTGGGGCCAATGTAATGGTGTAGTGCATACTGTAGACGCCTTAGATAACAGTGCTCATCGTTATGTGGATACAAATTGTGCCTCGGCCGTATCCGATTATTGGGTTCTTAGCCAATCTATTAGGGTTGGTTCAAAGTGCTATGCGACCGCTGTTGTTTCTAGCAGTTTTCAGCAGGCGCCAGATTATTCATCTGACAATAGTCGCCAAGTAGCTATTTATCGCTTAACTCTGCCTAGCAGCAGCAGCCAGAGCGCTCTGGACAGTTGGTTTTATTATATAAAAACTCAGGTAGGAAATGGCTGGCTCAGGACGGACTCTGATAGTTGTAATGCTTCAAACGTTTCTTCGTGCGGTGAGAATGCTTATAATACTGCTTCAGATGTTGGGGCTTTAAGAACTTTGCCATATAGCGAGCTATGCTCGGGCAAGGTTTGTTCATTTACTGATGCAACAGCGCCGGATAATATGTATGTGGCTTATGTAATGAAATCTTTAGGCGATTATACTTATCCTTATGTTATAACAGGAGAATGGGGCTTGCCTGTTGGCGGGGGGGTCGTGACTGGCGCTAATAAGTTTTTTAATATAGACAATAGTCCAAATGTTATTTTTCCGTATAGCACTTTAGGCAACGCTATCGCCGGGCCATACAAAACCGGTGCGGCGGTTTGTTGCGGTGATGGGGTTTGTAACGGCACAGAGACCTGTTCTTCTTGCGCGGCCGATTGTGCGGTTGCTGGCGGCTGGTCTAGTTGGTCTAGTTGGTCTAGTTGCTCTGTCTCTTGTGGTGGCGGCACACAAACAAGCACTCGAACTTGCACCAATCCCGCGCCTTGCGGTGGGGCCAGCTGTTCTGGTTCTGCAACCCAAACTCAAGCTTGCAACATTGAGCCGTGCAATATTCCGCCTAGCGCGATTAATTTATTAGCTACCCAGCCAGACTATCGCTCTTCCGGTCCAGCTGCCACATTCTCCTGGACATTCACTGACCCGGATGCAGGCGACACTCAATCTGCTTATCAAATCCAGATAGCTACTAATGCTGGGTTCTCCGGTCCAGGCACAGTTGTTGATACAGGACAAATCTCTTCGGCTTCTCAGGCTTATGCCACAGGTTCCGGAAAATTAGTTTATAACCAGAAATATTATTGGCGGCTGAAAGTATGGGATAATCACGGCGCTAGTTCCGATTGGATAACTCCTTCTACCTCCTCTTTTACCACTCCTTTGCACCAATATCCTTCCATCACCGATCTTTATTGGGCGCCGGCTAATCCTTCAGTTGGCGAAGAAGCAGTTTTTGGTGCCATTGTTAAGTGTTATAGAAACAACGGAACAGAAATAGATTGTCCTTTAGCTAATTATCATTGGACTTTCGCGGGTGGCACTCCGGCTTCAGCCGATGGCCAAGCCGCGCCTCAAGTAACCTTCTCCGCTAGCGGGCTAGCCCAGATAACTTTAAATATTACTGACAGTGATGGTTATCCGGCACAAAGAACAGAGGCTCTTTCTATTCGCTTGCCTTTGCCTGATTGGAAAGAGACTGCGCCGCAGTAGGAAATGTTTTGACCAGGAAGTTTTAAAAGCTCGGCTTAGAGGTTTTCTAAGCCGAGCTTTGTTTTTATGGCGCTTTTTTTATTTAGTTAAAATGGTATAATATATTTAATGAAAATATTCGGCCAAAAACATCGCGGGTTTACTATAATTGAGCTTTTGGTGGTTATGGCCATCATTGTTGTCTTGTCGAGCGTGGTAATGGCTGGCTATTGGACGGGGCAGAAACGCTATGATGTTTCGCGCAGCACCCAGCAATTGATATCTTCTCTTAGGCAAGCGCAAAATATGGCCTTATCGGGCCGGACTTATAGCGCGTCAGTCCCTACCGGCTATGGATTCTATTCTTTATCTTCCAGTCAATATTGTCTTTTTTATAACGCAGACTCAAGCAAAGTGTATCAAGAAGGGGTAAGCGTTAAAATAGAGACAGTAACTTTGCCTGCCGACACCACGTTGACGCCCTCAAGCGCAAGTATTTTTTTTACTCCGCCAGAGCCGATAACCTATATTAATGGAGCTAATTCCGGTTCTCAGGCTTTTGTGTTGCAAAACGGCAATTTTTCCCGGCAAATTACAATTTATTCTTCGGGCTTGGTGGATTTTTAGCAGATTATTTTTTTATGCTGTCCAAATACCAGCAAACCATTATTAACAAAAAAGAAAGCGGTTTTTCGCTATTGGAAGTTATGATAGGCGTCTTTTTAATTGTGGTTAGCTTGATTGGGGTTATGATGCTGATAAATCAGTCTTTGGCTTCCGGCTCTTTTGGCGTTTCGCGCTTAGTGGCGGCTAATTTAGCCCAAGAGGGAATTGAATTAGTAAAAAGCGTCAGGGATTTAACATACAACACGGCTAGTTGGGATTCCTGGTATGGGAATATTTCCGGCACTAATGATTTTATAGTGCAATATAACGATTTATCTTTACGGCCTTTTGCTGACCAGCCTTTAAAATTCGATGAGGCCACCGGGCTCTATAGCTATGACTTGGGAGTGGCCACCAAGGCTGCTTACAAAAGAAAAATAACCTTGACGAAGATCTCTGATGTGGAAGTCCGGGTTGTTTGCACCGTCTCTTGGACAGAGAAAAACAAAAACTTCAGTTTGCTGGCCGAGGATCGTTTATGGAATTGGCGATAGCTTAAATTATAAATCTATGGATCCTAAAAATAGAAAGAGCCAAAGCGCGGGTTTCACTCTAATCGAACTTTTGGTGGCGATGACTATTTTTTCTGTGGTGGCGGTAAGCGTGGTTGATATTTTTTTAATAAGTTTAAGCGCCACTAGAAAAGTGTTTAATCAGCAGGGCATTTTAGATTCTGGCCGCTTTGTTTTGGAATCGATATCCAAAGAATTAAGAATGAGCCAAATAGAGACTCCTGCCGGCGGGCCATTCACCGCTATCAATATTATCAACAGCAAAGGGGAAAGTGTTAGGTATTCATTTAACCAAGAGTGTGACTCTACCGGGTGCTTAACGCCCAGCAAAGTGGATATGACAGGGTCTTTTTATGTGCAAGAGGGCAGCGGAACTCTTTTTATGCCGCCTCGGGTAACAATTATTATGACCATAACCAATAAAGAGGCTTTAGCAGGAGAGCAGGCTGTTATCCATTTGCAAACCACCGTTTCCTCCAGAGAGTATTCCCAATAAAAAACCAGCGATGATAAAGCTAACAAGACAAACAAAACAAAGGGGGGCAACAACCATTTTATTGGCTATGTTCGTAATGAACGTTATCTTGTTGATCGCTCTTACAACAGCCACCATCATAATGTATGAAGTGAAAATGGTAGACGACTTGGTCAATTCCATACCCGCTTTTTACGCGGCTGATGCCGGCGCGGAAAAGTGTTTATATCAGTCTCGGTTGGAGAGCGGCGAATGCGCCACTGTTGGGGGCGTAATTACCGGGGCCTTAACTAATGGCGCGCAGTTTTCAGCGACTCGCGCAGCCAGCGGTAAAATTATTTCTTGGGGGATCTACGGCAACACTAAAAGACAAATGGAACTGACTTGGTAAGCCTATGAATAAGGAAGAAGCAAAAAAACGAATAGATATTTTAAAGAAAGAGATCAATTACCATCGCTACCAATACCATGTTTTAGATAAACTTGATATTTCTGATGCGGCTTTTGATTCCTTAAAGAATGAGTTAGAGGAGCTGGAGCTTCAGTGGCCAGATCTTGTAACGGCGGATTCGCCGACTCAGCGGGTCGGCGGGGAACCGCTGGATAAGTTTAAGAAAGTCCAGCACGAAGAGCCCATGCTTTCGTTGAACGACGCTTTTGGCGAAGAAGAAATTAAGGCCTGGGAAGAGCGCGTGCAAAAAATCGCGCCGCATGCTAAGTTTGACTATTTTTGCGAACTAAAATTAGACGGTTTGGCAGTGTCGTTGGTCTACAAAAGCGGCACATTATTTCGCGGCGCCACGCGAGGCGACGGAAAAGTCGGGGAAGATATTACCCAGAACTTAAGGACGATCCAATCGATTCCGCTGCTTTTGCGCTGTCCGGAAGAAAAGGAATTAGCCGGAATAGGTTTAAGTAGCCAGCAGGTAAAAAATATTATTGCCGCGGTTAGCGGCGGCCAGATCGAGGTGCGCGGAGAGGCGATAATGACGCAGAAAGTATTTAATGAGCTGAATAAAAAATATAAAAAAGCCGGCCGAGCCTTATTAGCTAATTCCCGCAACGGCGCGGCTGGCTCTTTAAGGCAGCTGGACCCTAAAATAACCGCCCAGCGCCGTTTGAGCTTCTATGCTTATGCTTTAATGGCGGATTTGGGGCTTAATAGGCACGAACAAGAACACTTGGTTATGCGGGCAATGGGTTTTCCAACTTTTACCGATGACAATAAAAAATACGCGCATTTTTGCAGTGATATCCAGGAGGTAATAAAGTTCCATAGTTATTGGGCGGGACATCGCGATAAATTGCCTTTTGGCTGCGATGGGGTGGTGGTGGCAATCGATGATAAAGCGCTGCATTCAAAGCTTGGAGTCGTGGGCAAAGCGCCGCGCTGGATGCAGGCCTATAAGTTTTCCGGCGAAGAGGCAACAACGGTGGTTGAAGATATAATTTTGCAAATTGGCAGGACGGGAATCTTAACACCGGTAGCGGTGCTTAGGCCGGTGAGCGTGGGCGGGGTGATTGTTTCGCGCGCCACGCTTCATAACGAAGACGAAATAAAGCGGTTGGGGTTAAAAATTGGCGATACAGTCGTTGTGCAGCGGGCCGGGGATGTTATCCCGGATATTTTGCGGGTTTTTTCCAAAATGCGCACGGGGCAAGAAAAGGATTTTCTTATGCCCAGGCTCTGCCCGATGTGCGGAGGAGCGGTTGAAAAAAGGCTGATCGGTTCTGGCCAGGAAGCCAAAAGCGCGGGTTATTTTTGTGCAAATAAAAATTGTTTTGCGGTTAATCGCCGAGCCTTATCGCATTTTGTTTCCAAGCCCGCGATGAATATTGATGGTTTGGGCCCAAAAATAATAGAGCAGCTATTGCAGGAAGGGCTGATCCGCGATGCGGCTGATATATACGATTTAACAGAAGGGGATCTAACGCCGCTGGCTAGGTTTGCGGATAAGTCAGCTAAAAATGTTATTGAATCAATAAGCCAAAGCCGGCAGGTGCCTTTAGCGCGTTTTATTAATGCGCTGGGCGTTTTGCATGTGGGAGAAGAAACTGCGCGGGACTTGGCAAATCATTTTGGCAGCATAGAAAAATTATCCCAAGCGAAACAGGAGGATTTAGCCAATATCGACAATATCGGCTCAGTTGTGGCGCAAAGCCTCGTTAGCTGGTTTGCCGAAACTAAAAATAAAAAATTGCTTGCCAGGCTTTTAAAAGCTGTTAAGATTGAGAAACCTAATATAGCTAAGAAAAAACAGATTTTTAAGGAGATGACCTTTGTTTTGACGGGAGAATTGGCTAGCTTTAGCCGCGATCAAGCTAAAGAAATTATTCGTGAGCATGGAGGAGATGTTTCTTCTTCGGTTTCTGCTAAGACAAGTTTGGTTGTTGCCGGCGAAGCGCCGGGGTCAAAATACGACAAGGCTAAAAAGCTGGGCGTAAAAATAATCAGCGAAGAGGAGTTCAAGGAATTAATAAAATAAAGTTATCGCAGAAAAGAAACTTCAATGGATTTTGAAAAAACTATAAAAAAATACCAGAAGATCATCAACAAAGAGATGGACCGTTATTTGCGCAAAACTATAAAAGGTCTGCCTAACTTTAAAAACTCTTTTATTCTGGACCAATATCGGATCTTTCGGGAATATTGCCTGGGCGATGGCAAGCGGTTAAGACCGATCTTAACGCTGATGGCTTATCGGGCGGTTGGGGGGAAAGATGAGAAGAAGGTTGTTGAACCGGCTTTAGCTTTTGAGCTTTATCACAACTACACTTTGATTCACGACGATATTTATGATGAAGATGATAAGCGGCGCGGAAAAGCCTCGGTCCATATTTTATTTGAGCAGCAGTTTAAAAAGGACAAGTTCAATAAAATTGCCGAAAATAAGCTGTATAAAAACTTTGCTTCGCGCTTTGGGGCGGTTGCTGGAATCATTAACGGTAAATATTTGCACACCATCAGCAGCTTCCCGATTTTAGAGTCGAATATATCCGAGGCTAAAAAAGTGGCTGGCATGAATCTTCATCAATTAGTTTCCATTTTTGACAATACCGGACAGGCGATGGACCTGCATTTTGAGCAGGATGAAATTGTCAGTGAGCAGGATTATTATAATATGGTTTTGTGCAAGACCGGCCAGCTTTTCAAATCAGCTATGGCCTGGGGGGCAATTTTGGGAGATGCGACCGAATCCCAAAAACGGGCGCTAGACGCTTATATTGAAGAAGCGGCAATTGTTTTTCAAATGCAGGACGATATTTTGGATATTGATTCTGACGGCGGCAAAGGGCGAGGTATTGGTTCTGATATCCGCAAAGGCAAAAAGACATTATTGGTCATACATGCTTTGAAAAAAGCTAACTCCAGCCAGCGCCAGCAGATCTTATCTGTTCTGGGCAAAGAAAAAGCTTCGGCTAAAGAAATTGGAGCAGTTATTAACCTTTTTAAGAAGCTTGGCAGCCTTGATTATTGCCGGCAAGATGCACAAACGCGGCTTAAGAGAGCCATAAAATATTTGGATGCTGCCCAGCCAGCTTTTGAGAGCGAAGCAAAAAAGTTTTTCTGCGATTTGGCAGGCTTTATGCTTGAGAGAAAAAAATAAGAAAAGCCTAAAATATTTTATACTTTTAATGCTGGAGTTTATAAAAAGCCAATTGTATCTGTTGCATTTTTGGCGGAGCCCGGATTTTTGGCGCCTGTCGCCAAAAACTATCTGGCAGATCGCTAAAATTACTCGCCATGAGCGAGTTTTAAAGTTTCGGGGAAAGATTTATAGCAATTCATATTTGCCGGCTTGCCCTTCTGAGGCTAGTGATCGGATGCTGAGGCTTTTTAAAAAAATGGAGCAAGGTATTTATGACCCGCAAGCTTTAATAATTTCGGCTACTAACCAATGCCCCGGAAATTGTTTTTATTGTTATAACAAAAAAAATAAAGCCGAAGAGAATCTATCGCTAGAAAAGATCAAAGAAGTAATAAGTTTTTTTCAGGCGAAGGGAATATTCGGCATTTTTATTGTTGGCGGCGAACCATTATTGCGCCCGGACCTGGAAGAGATTGTTAGGGAAGGAGCTAAGCATTGCGCTGTTCATTTAGATACCAATGGTTATGGTCTAACGCTGGAGCGGGCTGAGAAATTGAAAGAGGCGGGTCTAGAGTCTTTGCAGGTGAGCTTGGACCACTACGACGAGAAGGTGGTTGATGGCACAGTAGGATTTTCAGGGGCCTTTAAAACAGCGGTTCAGGCGATAAAAATAGGCAAGGAGGCTGGCCTGTATGTTTGTTCGGTGATGGTCATGACGAAAAAGATGCTTTATAGTTGGCCGGAAATGGTTAAATATTTAGATTTTATTAAGTCTCTTGGCGCAAATGAGGTTATGGTCTATGAGCCCAAACCCTCAGGCAATCTTTATAACGCGGGAGAAGATATTCTTTTTAGCGATAAAGATCGGGAGGAACTTTGCCGGTTGCATATAAAAATAAATAAAGATAGGCGTTTTTCCGGTTTGCGTTTTTTCTCTTTGAATTATTTTGAAAGCGCCAAGCTTTTTGGCTGTAATGCCGGGTTGACGCAGTTTTATCTTGGAACGGGCGGAGAGATGACCCCATGCCCTTTGGCGCCGTTATTCTTGGGCAACGTAAAAGAGGAAAGACTGGAAGATATTTACGCCAGATTCAAGAAGGTGTTTAAGCAGCCCATGAAAGTTTGCACTTCGATCTTTTGCGCTAAAGAAGTCAGCCGAGCTTATGCGGGCCAACTGCCAATTTTAAAAGACGAAGCCGGCAAGATTTTAAGCAAATTAGATTTTTCGGAATTGCCGGATATTTATAAAGAAATTAAAAAATAGATGAAAAGCCTTAGAATCTGGTTAAAAAAGATTATTATATTAATTAAGACTCTTTGCCGCTGGGAAGTCTTAAGATTGTCGCCGGTTATTAAATGGAAGCTATTCAAGCTGGCTTTAAAGGAGAAAACGATCTTGGTTGGCGACCAATATTTTTTTTCAACCTTTATTCCTCCTTTATTATCCCGGCCCTTTAATTTCTATCTGAAATGGATTGAAAACTTTTTTAATAAAAAATATACCCCTGAATATTTAGGAATATGTGTGACTAATGATTGTCCAAATAATTGCGAGTTTTGTTCCAATAAAAGCGCGCCTAAGGGCAAGGAGACTAGCCTCGAAGAGATAATAAAAACAGTGGAGTTTTTTAAAAGCAAAGGGATCTCCAAGGTTGGTTTAACCGGAGGGGAACCGCTTTTGCGTTCGGATTTGCCAGAAATCATTTCAGAAATAAATAAAAAAGATCTTTTTATTGCCCTTTGCACTTCCGGGTATGGTCTTTCTCTGCAAAAAGCAAAAGAGTTAAGGGAGGCAAGCAAGTTAATGCTGATGAAAATAGGCCTTGATTTTGGCGACGAAGAAACAAATGATAGGGGTAAAAATCGCCGAGGAGCTTTTAATGATGCCGTTGAGGCCATAAAAAACTCTTTAGAGGTTGGCTTTTGCGTTATCGTTGAAACTGTTTTAAGCCGGAAAATGATAAACTCGCCAGAAATATTTTTTAAGTTTGTTGATCTGCTTGAAGGCCTTGGCGTCCATGAGTTGCAGTTTTTAGAGCCTAAGCCTTCCGGCGCTTATTTTTCAGCCGAATATGCTGTTGGCTTATCGGCAGCTGAAAAACAAAGATTTTATGAATTGGCTAAGCAGGTTAATCATAGCCGCAGGAAGATAAAGTGCTCAAGCTTTTTTGAATTAGAAGATAAATTAGTGGGCTGTATGGGCGGTTTGGGCAATTTTTATTTGGATGCCATTGGCAATCTCTGTCCTTGCGCTTTTTGGTCTTATCCGGTTGGAAATATAAGGGAATCAAGCTTGGAAGAAATATTTAGCCGATTTAACGCAAGGTTTAAATCTCCTAAGGGAAGGTGCTCGGCTTTGGCCAGCGCAGCTGAGAGGTTTATTATGGAAAAATAACCTATTTTTCGGTATAGTTATACTAAACAAGACAATAATTTTGATAATAAATTAATTTTTTATAATGATGTTATCGCTATTGAAAAAGTCCTGGTCTCTGTTGCTTTCTTTTATCGAAAAAGCAGAGAACGAATCAATAGGTTTTGGCGCTTGGTTCATAACCTTTATCTTTATTGTTTTTATTAGAAACTTTTTGGAGGCGTTTTCTTCCGGTTTTAATTTTTTAAGCCCCCAAAGCTGGTCTTTTTTCTTTTTGCACTCGGTTGCTTCGTATCTGTTTATTTTTGGGGCTTTTATTTTGATTTCTCATTTTTTAACGGGGCAGCGAATTGAAAAAGTAAGCAAGGCTTCGTTGTGGCTGGCGCCTTGGATTTTGGCTGCTCCGGTTTTTGACCTCGTTTTTTCCCGAGGCAAAGATATTGCCGTGAGATATTCTGAGCTGCCTTTTTCTGGTTTAAGTGATATTTTGATTGGCTGTTATAATTTTATTTTTTTTGCCCCGAATGGTTTATTGCGTTTTGCTAACCAATTTTGGGGCTGGGGAAACGCAGAAGCTTTTAATTCGCTGTTTTCCCATAGTTTTGGGGTGAGAATAGAGGTCGGCTTGGTTATATTGGGAGCGATGTTCTATGTCTTTTTAAAAACAAAAAATATTTGGAGGTCTATATTGTTTTTATTAATAGCGCGAGCCATTATGTTTGTCGCAGAGTTTTTTCCTTATCTGATAACGGCTTGGCTGGGATTGCCGAACGAATCGTCTTCATTTCACAATGTTTCTAAAATAAACCCTGACTTTTCTTGGAACTTCATCCTTTTTTCGTTATACTTTTTGTTCATAGTTATTTTCGCGGCTATTTGGTTTTGGCGTTATGACAAAAATAAGCTTTTAGCGCTGGCTAAAAATGTTCGGCCGGAGCGCTTGGCTTTGTATTTAGGAGCTTTTTATTACGGGATATATTTAGCCGGGCCTAACGGATTTAATTTTTTTGATATTTTGTTGATCATTATAGCAAGTTTGGCAATATTTTTTTCTTGGCTTTTTGCTGTCGGTTCAAATGACTTAGCGGACGAAGGGGGAGACAGAATATCCAAAGCCTATCGGCCATTGCCCTCTGGCCAGCTTAGCCACAGCGAGGTGAAAAGCCTTAATCTGATCTTTCGGGTCGCCTCATATATTTGTGCGTTGATGGCTGGCTATGCGTTTTTTATAACTATTTTGATCCGTTCGGCTATCTCATATATTTATTCTAATTATCCTTTCCGCTTAAAAAAATATCCGTTCATTTCGACTTTTTGTATTGCTAGCGGCGTAACCTTGGGGGTGTTGGGCGGCTTTTTGCTTTTTTCTGATAAAACTATTTTTGATTTTCCGGCTAGGACGATTCTGTTCTTGCTAGTCTTTTTCACCCTAGGGATGAACTTTATCCATATTAAAGACAGGGAAGGAGACAAAAAAGAAGAAGTTTGGACTCTGCCGGTTATTTTTGGCGAAGTTGGCGGAAAATTAGCTTGCGGTTTTTGTCTGGCTGCTGCCTTCTTGGCGGTGCCGTTTTTTTACCCTGATATTCCTGGTTTTTCAATTCCGATATTCTTATTAATGCCCCTGGTGGGCTTTTGGTTAATCAATAAAAAGAGCTTTAAAGAGTGGCAGGCGATAGTACTTTGCGGTGTTTTTGCCGCTTTGGTCATTTTATTTACTGAGCAACCGCTTTGGCATTTAATATGGAAATAAAAAATAAATCACTAAAAGAGAAGGCTATAATTTTTGGCCGAATTATTTTTTGGCTGTTTGTAGTCTTTTCTTTTTCTTTCAATTTTGTAGAAGACATCCTTTCGTACGGCCAGGCGCAATTTTCTGACGGAGCTAGCCTTGAGCAACCCGCGGGTTTTAGCCAGCCTGAAGACAGTCCGGCAAAAAATTATTATCTAAAATAGAAGAATGATATCGACAATTTTTAATTTTAAAAAGAAAAAGTTTTCTTTAGGAGATCTGGGCTTGCCGGAATTGGCGGCAGGGGAGGTTTTGGTGAAAATCAAAGCATCAGCGCTTTGCGGCACAGATTTGCACATTATGGCTGGTGATCTAGCGGATAAAGTTTACGACAAACGCCAAATCGTTTTGGGCCATGAGTGGACCGGAATTATCGAAGCGGTCGGGAAAAAAGTAGTAAACTTTAAAAAGGGAGACCGGGTTTTTGGTTCGCCCCATATTGCTTGCGGCCAATGTGAGTTTTGCCGCGGCGGGCATAGCAATTGGTGTAATAAACAAGGGATTTTTGGCTTAAGCCGGCCTGGTTCGCATGCGGAATATCTAGTGGCGCCGCAAACCGTTCTTTTTACTTTGCCGCCCGATATAGGCTTTAAAGAGGGGGCGTTATTGGGTGATACGATAAGCATTGCTTATCATGCAATAAAAAGGATTGGCGGGAAGATGAACCGGGTTTTAATTTTAGGTGCTGGCCCTATCGGTTTAACGCTTGGTTATCTTTTAAAAAACTTCGGAGTTAAAGAAATCTTTATTATGGAAAAAGGAGCTTATCGGCAACGCCTGGCCCAAGAGATCTTTGGCGCTAAAATAATAGAAGCGAGCAATTTTTTAAGCATTAGGCGGACTTGTGATAGCGCTTTTGAGACTAGCGGGTCGTTGGAATTAATGGAGTCTGCTTTTCATTCTTTGAGGAGGGGAGGGAAGCTGGCTATACTGAGCATTAATCCGAAAAAATATCCGCTGGACACTTTGCGCTTGATGTATCGGGAATTAGCTGTCTTTGGCTGTTTTGGCTATCCCCACGAAGAAGTGCTGGAGTTTATGAAATTATTAGAGAGCAAAAAAATAAGGAACGATATTAAAAAGATCATAACCCATCAGTTTGCTTTATCTGATATTGATAAGGCTTATGAGCTTTTTGGCAGTAAAGAGTGCGGAAAAGTTGTTTTAGAGGTAAAATAGAATAAAGCAATCAAAATTATTTATGTTTGATGTTTCCCATATTGCTAAGTTAGCTAGGCTCGGCCTAGCCGAAGAAGAAAAAGCAAAGTTCGCCAAGGAATTAGGCGCGATTTTGGGTTTTATCGATAAATTAAAAGAAGTTGATGTTGAGGGAGTAGGGCCCACAGCGCAATCAACGGGGTTGCATAGCATTTGGCGCCCGGACGATAATATAAAGCGCCACGAAGAGAATAGGTCAAAGATTTTGGCTAACGCGCCGGAGGTTAAAGACGGGCATATAAAAGTTAAAACAATTTTAGAATAAACTTATTTTAATGGACCTGACGAAAACGACAATTAAAGGAGTTAATGAAGGCTTAAAAGCCAAAAACTTTTCCGCTAAAGAAATAACGGAATCTTATTTGGCCCGGATAAAAAAAGAAGATAAAAATATTCACGCGTATTTATCGGTGATGGAAAGGGAAGCCTTAAAACAAGCGGCGGATATTGATGAAAAAATTGCTGATGGCTTGCCGCTGGAAGGATTGGCCGGCGCGCCTTGCGCCATCAAGGATAATATTTTAATTGAAGGAGAGAAATGCACGGCTGGTTCAAAGATATTGGCCAATTATGTTGCGCCATACGATGCCACAGTCATCAGAAAATTAAGATCGGCGGGCGCAATTTTTTTAGGCAAAGCTAATATGGATGAGTTTGCCATGGGCTCTTCCACTGAGAACTCGGCTTTCGGGGTGACGAAAAATCCTAGGGACCTGGAGCGCGTGCCGGGCGGCTCTTCCGGGGGCTCGGCGGCGGCAGTCGCGGCGGATGAATGCGTTTATGCCTTAGGTTCGGATACCGGCGGCTCAATTCGCCAGCCGGCTTCGTTTTGCGGCGTGGTGGGGTTAAAACCCACCTATGGCGCGGTTTCCCGCTACGGTGTTATGGCGATGGCTTCTTCCCTTGACCAAATCGGGCCGTTAACTAAAAACGTGGCCGATTGCCAGGCGGTTTTTAATGTTATCAAAGGAAAAGATCTGCGCGATGCTACCAGCGCTGATTTTCCATTAATCAATATTGGCAAAAAAGGAAAAAAAGAATTGCGAGTCGGGTTGCCTAAAGAATATTTTTCCCAAGGCATCGATCCGGCTGTAGAAAAATTGGTGCGGAGCGCAATTGCCAAAATCGAAGCACAAGGCGCTAAAATCGAAGAAATTAGCTTGCCTCACTCCGAGTATGCTTTAGCTTGTTATTATATTTTGATGGCCTCGGAAGTTTCGGCGAATCTAGCCCGATATGATGGCATAAAATATGGCGTATCAGCGGCCAAGGAAGAAGGGGATTTATTATCTATTTATTTAAAATCAAGACAAAATGGATTTGGCGATGAAGTGCGGCGGCGCATAATGCTGGGCACCTATTCTTTGTCTTCCGGCTACTACGACGCTTATTATTTGCGGGCGCAGAAAGTGCGCACAAAAATTACAGAAGATTTCAAAAAAGCCTTTGCTAAAGTTGATTTGATCATGACGCCGGTATCGCCGACAACAGCGTTTAAAATAGGCGAGAAGATAGAAGATCCGGTGACTATGTATCTTTCCGATATCTATACTGTGCCGATAAATATGGCTGGCGTGCCGGCCTTAGTTATGCCTTGCGGTGAGGTTAACGATTTGCCGGTCGGCTTGCAAATTATTGGCCCGCATTTTTCCGAGGAATTAATATTCCAAGCCGCTGACATGATCGAGAAATTATTGTAATATTTAAATATCAATAGCCTAGAATGATAACTCTTTTTCTCGATATTTACGACCAGATATATAATTATTTGACCTCGGTTGATTTTGGGGCGGTCCTTTTGATATTAAAGATTACCGGCTGGCTGCTTTCGGCGTTTTTTCTGTGGCTGGTGGTTATTTTATTGAAAAGGTCAGATGCGGCTTGGTGGGTTAGGGAAAGGGCGTTTGCCGGTGAGTTTGCTTATGGCAAGGGAGCCAACCAGCGCTGGGAAGAAATAAAAGCTCGCTTGCAAAAGGGAGACGAGGCTAATTTAAAATTGGCGGTCATTGAAGCGGATAGCTTAATGGATGAGATCTTAAAAAGAATGGGGTTGCCGGGACAAGAAATGGAAGACCGATTACAGCAAATCGAAAGCCAAGAAGTTAAAAGCGTGGATAAGATCCGTTTGACTCATAAAACGCGCGACCTGATAATTCATAATGCGGATTGGTGCTTGTCCCAGGAAGAAGCCGAAGAAGCAGTAAAGAATATAGAGGATGCGCTGAAGGAGTTGGAATACTTATCTTAGAAATAAAACTTTAGAAACTAAAAATAATCTCTCTTGCCAGAGAGATTATTTTTAGTTATACTGTCAAGGTCAACTTCAAGCGGGGTAGAGAAGAAGTATCTCGGGGGTCTCATAAGCCCCAGACCCCGGTGCAATTCCGGGCCCCGCAACACTAAATTAATAGCGCCACACATTAAATAGTGACAGGATTTAATTTAGGCGTTATTGTTTTAATTAAAAGGTAGGGCGGCGTAGCTCAGTTGGTAGAGCGTGGGACTCATAAGCCCAAGGTCACAGGTTCGATCCCTGTCGCCGCTACAAAACTAAATATGGGTCGTTAGCGTAGCCTGGCTTAACGCGTCTCCCTGTCACGGAGAAGATCAGGGGTTCGAATCCCCTACGACCCGCACGAATAAAATGAGCAAGGGCGTACGTAAGCAAATTGTTTTGCTTGCGTAGGGGATGAGAAGGGCGCGAGTGCGCGCAGCGCCCGGGCTCGAGTCGGAGCGAGAGGAATCCCCTACGACCCGCAGCAAAAAAACCGCTTATTTAAGCGGTTTTTTTATCCACACTTTCGGTTAATTTTGGGCTTGTTTTCCGGTTAAAAATATAGTAAAATTAGAGTATAAAACAATCTTAAAATGACTCATAAAGTCTATCTTTGGGGCATGGGGTTGGCAAGCTTCCTGGCCTTTGTTTCTTTTGCGGCAATCCTACTTTTTGTTTCGCCGGAAGGCGGCAATGCCGGCATTTTAATTTTGCTTTTTTTGAGCTTGTTTTTGGCTTTGTGCGGTTTTTTCGGCCTATTGGGATTTTTTATCCGTCGCCGAATGAACAACGCTTTAATCGACAGTTTATTGACAACTTCGTTTCGTGAAGGAACATTGCTTAGTCTATTGCTGGTGGGTTTTTTAATTATGAAAGTTTGCCAAGTTTTTTATTGGTGGACGGCCTTGATCTTTTTGATCATAACAGCGGCCATTGAAATAGCGTTTTTATACCAAGAAAAAGAATAAATAATAATCTAAATTAACATGGCTAAAGATAACAGCAAAAATGGTAATGGAAATAATGCGAGCGCTTCTTATGATGCGAAAGATATTTATGTTCTAGAAGGTTTGGATCCGGTGCGAAAGAGGCCGGGCATGTATATCGGTTCCACCGGCATTGACGGCGTGCACCATTTGGTTTGGGAAGTCGTAGATAACTCGCTGGACGAAGCAATGGGCGGTTTTGCCACGGAAATAGAAGTATCGTTTTTGCCGCAAAATAGAGTTCGTGTTAAAGATAATGGCCGCGGTATTCCGGTGGACATCCATAAGCAGACCAAAAAATCAGCTTTGGAAACCGTGCTTTGCACTTTGCACGCCGGCGGTAAATTCGGCGGCGAATCATATAAAATATCCGGCGGGCTTCACGGCGTGGGCGTTTCGGTGGTTAATGCGCTGTCTATCTGGTTGCGCGCGGAAGTTTGCCGCGACGGGTATCTTTATGTCCAAGAATACAGCAAAGGCAAGCCGAAATATAATGTGAAAAAAATCGGCAAGTGCGATGCGCAGGGGACGACCATCTACTTTGAGCCGGATTCGGAAATATTTAAGGACATTCATTTTAACTGGGATACGATAATCAGCCATTTGCGCCAACAAGCCTATTTGGTCAAGGGGACAAAGATAATTATTCGCGATTTGCGGCAGGTTGATAAAAAGCCGGAAGAGTTTTTTGGCATTTGCCAGGTGGCAGGGAAAAAGAAAGTGGCTAAAGATTCCAGAGGAGCGGATAGCGGCGAGCGTTCCTATGGCTTTTTTATAGAAGGCGGCATTGTTTCTTATGTGAAGTTTTTAAATAGCGATGAAAAAGCCCGCCACAGCAATATTTTTTATGCTAATCGGGAAGAAGAAGGCATTCAGGTAGAAGTGGCATTCCAATATACCGAAGATTTGCAGGGCTATGAAATGAGTTTTGCCAACAACATTCATACGGTTGAAGGAGGAATGCATTTAACCGGTTTCCGCACGGCGTTGACGCGCGGATTAAATGATTATGCCCGTAAAAATAATTTTTTAAAAAGTTCTGACGAAAATCTGACAGGGGACGATGTTCGAGAAGGGTTAACTGCTGTCATCTCTGTAAAATTACGCGAACCACAATTTGAAGGTCAAACAAAAGCTAAGCTTGGCAATCCCGAAGCTCGCACGGCCGTGGATACGGCGGTGGCTTATGTTTTGGAAGAGTATTTGGAAAAAAATCCCAACGACGCTAAAGAAATATTAGGCTCGTGCATTTTGGCGGCCAAGGCCAGGCAGGCGGCTAAAGCAGCTAAAGACACGGTTTTGCGCAAAGGCATCTTGGACGGTTTAAGCTTGCCGGGAAAATTAGCCGATTGTTCTTCCCGCAAACCAGAAGAATCAGAAATCTTTATTGTTGAGGGCGATTCGGCCGGCGGTTCGGCTAAGCAGGGCCGCGACAGGAGATTCCAGGCGATTTTGCCGTTGCGCGGCAAGATCTTGAATGTGGAAAAAGCTCGTCTGGATAAAGCCTTATCATCGAAAGAAGTTAAAGCGCTGATCATTGCCTTGGGCACGGCCATTGCCGATTCCTTTGATATCACTAAGCTCCGCTATCATCGGATCGTTATAATGACGGATGCTGATGTGGACGGCGCGCATATTCGGACTCTTCTTTTAACTTTATTTTTCCGTTATTTCCAGCCGCTAATCGAAGCAGGCCATATTTATATTGCCCAGCCACCGCTGTTTAGGGTGGCCAAAGGCAAAGATATCCGTTATGCGTATGACGAGGCCGAGAGAGATAAATTGATTGCCGAGTTTAAAAAAATGAAAGCGGATAAAGCCGCGGCTAAGATGGGTAAAACAGCCAAAGATGCGCCGAAAGACGAAGAGGGAGAGATAATGGAAGACGAAGAAAAAGTTAGCGGAGTTAGCGTTCAGCGCTATAAAGGTCTTGGCGAAATGAACCCGGGGCAGCTTTGGGAGACAACTATGGATCCGGCCAGGCGCGTTTTGAAACAGGTTAATATTGCCGACGCTAAAGAGGCGGACAAGATATTTGATGTTTTGATGGGCGATGAAGTCGCGCCAAGAAAACGCTTTATTCAGACACACGCTAAGAATGTGGTCAACCTTGACATCTAGCGCTTCAAGGATTATGCTGGGGTCAGAATCAATTTGACCCCCGCGAGGGGGTTTTAAAAAACAAAAATTATGAATATTTTTACTAAAATCAGCACTTTTTTGAGCGAAGTTAAACTAGAGCTGAAAAAAGTTACTTGGCCCACTAAGCAGGAAACTATCCGCTATACCTGGGCGGTGGTTGGCATTTCTTTGGGCGTGGCCTTGTTTTTAGGTGCAGCTGATTGGCTTTTCCAGCTGATCATGAACAAGTTTTTGATTTAAATATAGGAAAGATATCTTTTAATTTGTAATTATTAGCTTATGGCAAAGCAAGTTTCTAGAGGTCGGAATTGGTATGTTCTGCATACTTATTCAGGATACGAAGAGGCAGTAGCGCGTAATTTGCGACAGCGCATAGAATCTATGGGCATGGAAGACAAGATCTTTAATGTGCTTGTTCCGATCGAAAAGAAGATCAAAATTAAAGCCGGCAAGCGCCGGGTAGTGGAAGAAAAAATATACCCAGGCTATGTGCTGGTGGAAATGATCGTGACGGACGATTCCTGGTATGTGGTGCGAAATACCCCCCGGGTCACAGGCTTTGTGGGTTCAGGCACGACTCCGACGCCGGTTTCGCCGGAAGAGATAAAAGAATTGCAAAAGCGGATGGGCGTTGAAGAGCCGAAGTATAAAATGGATATTGCTTTTGGCGATTCGGTTAAAATAGTCGATGGGCCGTTCAAGGATACCGATGGCAAAGTGGCGGAAGTGGATGAAGAGCGCGGCCGGGTGAAGGTGTTGATCTCTATGTTCGGGCGGGAAACGCCGGTGGAATTGGACTTTTTGCAGATTAAAAAAATATAATAAGAGAAGGTTTTGAGGATAGCTTCAGCCTCAGGGCTTTAAAAAACAATGGCAAAAAAAATAAAAACGATGTTAAAAATGCAGTTGCCAGCGGGACAGGCGACTCCGGGCCAAAAAGTTGGCCAAGCTTTGGGTCCTCACGGAATGAACTTAATGGAGTTTTGCAGCCGGTTTAATGAAGGCACCAAGAAAAACATTGGTGATGTTGTGCCGGTAGAAATAACCATTTTTGAAGACCGGACATACGAATTAAAGTTTAAAACCCCGCCAGCGGCGGATTTGCTGCGCAAAGCAGCCGGCATTGCTAAGGGCGCGGCTAACCCATTGAAAGATAAGGTTGGCACTGTGACCAAAGAGCAGATCAGGCAAATTGCCGAAAAGAAAATGCCGGATTTGAATGCGAACGATGTTGAGCAGGCGATGAAAATTATCGAAGGCACCGCGCGCAGCATGGGTATTAAAGTGGAATAAACGCCGTTCGTTAATTAATTTCAAAATCATCAAATTTCCCCCAGCGTGAAAAATTTGATTCACCAAGCCTCCTCGCTCGCCCCGCAACCGCGGGGCACCGTGCCCGCTTGCCGCGCCTACCAAAGCCGATAATGATTAGCCGGAAAGATACTGTAAGGTATAAAAAGTGTAAAATAATACAATTCTCAGTAATCAGCTTTGGTTATCGGCGGGCAGGTCGGCTTGAGTGTTTTGAAATTAACCAACTCACTTTTAATTTTACAGATAAAAAGCAAGGGTTTTTAAGGCCTTGCTTTTTATTTTTGGACAGCTTAAAATTGATTAACTATAAAAGCTATGAAAATAAAAAAAATACAATCAAAACATATTCGGCCTAATTGGGATGAGTATTTTTTAGGAATGCTGGAACCTTTAAGCCGGCGGGCAACTTGCGATCGAGGGCGGGCTAGCGCAGTTATTGTTAGCGAGCACAACACGATTTTAACCACCGGCTATGTCGGTTCGGCTCCGGGCGATAAGCATTGCGATGAAGCCGGGCATTTGATGAACACAGTTATAGATGAAAATGGCCATCAGTCCCAGCATTGCGTGCGCACGCTTCACGCGGAAGAGAACGCGATTTTGCAGGCCGCCATGGATGGCATAGCGCTGCGCGGGTCAACGCTTTATTGCAGGATGACGCCTTGCATTAATTGTGCTCGGCGCATTGTTCGGGTAGGCGTGAAAAGGGTTGTGGCGCAAAAAAAATATCATAGCGACGAAGCCAGCCGGAAGCTTTTTAAAAATGCAGGTGTTAAGCTGTTCATATTAGATGATTCTTTGGAAAAATACGACAAACAATAAACCTTGATTTTTTCTCATTTTAGAGTTAATTTTAAAGTGGATTTTTCATCTGAATAGAGGAATATTTATAAGAAGGAGGACTTATGAAACAAAATCTTTTTAAGGGCCTTTTTTTTGTTTTCGAAGGCCTAGACGGCTCAGGGCAAAGCACGCAAGCAGCGCTTTTGAGGGATTATTTCAAGGCGCAAGGCAAAGCGGTTATTTTGACCAAAGAGCCGACTAATTGGACGGTTGCCGGCCGGAAAATAAAAGAGGCGCTGGATGAAAAAAAGCGGATAGAACCTTTAAAATTGCAAGAATTATTTTGCGAAGACAGAGGGGAACATCTGAAGAAGGAAATTATTCCGGCATTGCGTGCGGAGACAACGGTCATTTCCGATCGTTACGCTTTTTCAACCATGGCTTTTGGCGGAATAGAGGTGCCGATGCATCAATTAGTGGCGCTGAATAAAAGCTTTGTTTGTCCAAATAAAGTTTTTTATCTCAGGGTTCGTCCCGAAGAATGCGTGCGGCGCATTGCGGCGCGGGGCAAAGGAGTGCAATTTTTTGAGAAATTGGAAAAATTGCGTAAAGTAGCCAAGAACTATGATAAAATTGCTAAAAGTTTTAAAGAAATATTTGTTATGCTGGACGGAGAACAGGGTATAGAAAAGATCCATCAACAAGTGATAGCTTCTTTAAAATAAAAAAATATTAGGAGGTGTGAAAGATGATTAGTGTAAAATTGGTTGCCGCCACTAAATTAGTCGGCGGGCAGGTGGAAAGTGAGTTTTTAGCGCTGGCCAGCCACGCGGCGTTAAAATGTTATCAGGCTAAATCTCCCATTATTGGCGAGCAGATTGATGTCAGAAAGCGTTTATTCGAAACTAGTCATCACACAACTCTGGAACATTATTCTTTCACTTTTGATATTGAGGGAATTGCTGTTTCAGATATTACGCTGGGGGCTCATTTAGACAATCCTTTCTATAACAGCGACCAGCGCTCGGGCCGCTTTTGTGCCGAAATGTTTGTTAATCCTGATTTTGATATGATCCAGAATTATATCAAATCTCTATGGCCGGAGATTAGCGGGCCGTTGTTGGCGGATGTCATGGGCTTTGTGAAAAACGGTGTTGACATTTATCAAAAAAATATTGAAGTGGCTACCCAAATCGTCGGTAATCTTCTCGTTGAAGAGCGGCCATTAGCTTCGGTCAAGTATGTTGAACAAAATGCACCCAAGATCGCCCAGGAACAGTTGCGGATGTTTATCTCAACGATTTTTCCAACCGGTTTTGATTTTACCCTTGACCATATTACGCTTGCCTCGCTTTATAAAGCGGCCTGGTCTCCCGGACTTATCTATTTGACAGAGCAGATGGCCAAGCAAGTTCTGGCGGTATATCCAGAATTGTCGTATATGTTTTCTCGTCGAAACAAAGCTTGGTCACCGATATTTACTTGGAACTTTAATGTCAAAAAAAAGCCAGGGTTTGTTTTGAGACAAATTGATGATGTCGATGGCGTGGTTATTCCCGAAGCCGAAGATATGTATCCGATTGACTTGCTTCATTTTTTACCGGAAACGATGGACAATAATGTTGGAGGTATAAAGAGTGAAGTGGAAATATCTTTGGCTTGCATGGGCCAGGACCAGCGGCATCGAACAATTCGGCGAAGCCAGCCGGTTTTTACGGGCAATTTTTATTTGCCGCCGGCCTTAATGCTTATACCAGAATTGTTTACTCGGGCAAGAGGAATCCTGGATTTTTGGTCATCATTTACTCACGAATCTTGCCCGGCGACTTTGATTGCGGCTATTGCCCCTTACGGCGCGATGGTCCGCTACGTGAAAAATGGCAGTTTTAACGCAATTTTTCACGAGCAGAATAAACGAGAATGCTTTTGCGCTCAGGAGGAGATTTATCATTTAGGCTGTTTTATGCGTTTAGCCGTAGAAAAGGAAAAAGGAAAGGATTCGCCAATCCTTCAAGTTTTACAACCGCATTGTTATCAGACCGGCAAGTGCGCCGAGGGGCCTCGATATTGCGGCCGCGATATCAGTGTGAGGGAATCAGGGAATTATTTTCCCGAGCGGAGGGTTTAATAAAGAAGACAAAAAAGAAGTTTGATTTTTACGGGCTTCTTGGTGTAAACTTACATCGAGAAGCCTTTTTTATTTGGCCTTTTATGAATAAAAGAAAGATAGTGGCAATTGTCGGTTTGCCGGGCTGCGGCAAGACCGAAGCGATAAATTACCTAATAGAAAAACTTGGTTGGCCTAAAATATATTTAGGTGATGCAACCTTTGAAGAAATGCAAAGGCGCGCTTTGCCAATTAACGAAAAAAACGAACGTTTGGTTCGTGAGGAGCTGAGAGAAAAAAATGGGCCAGCCTGCTATGCTTTGTGGGGGATTGAAAAAATAAAAGAACTGGATAAAACAGCTAACATATTGGTGGAAAGCCTATATAGTTGGGGAGAATATTTGGAGTTTAAAAAAATATTCGGTGAAGATTTTTTAACAATAGCAATCTATTCCTCTCCCTGCGATCGCTATGCGCGTTTGGCTAAGCGCCCGGTTAGGCCATTAACGCCTGAAGAAGCTCAAAGCCGCGATTATTCCCAGATAGCTAGCTTAGTAGCGCAGGCCGGACCGATTGCGATGGCTGATTGGACAATAACAAATAACACTTCGCGAGAGAATCTTTTTTTGCAGCTGGATAAAATAATAGAAGTTTTAAAAAAATGAAGGACGAACAGATCCAAAAATTAATTGAACAAGAAATCAAGTGCCAGCAAAATGGGCTATCATTGATTCCGTCGGAAAATTACGCTTCCAAAGAAACGCTTTTGGCGATGGGCACTCCGCTGTCCAATAAGTATTCGGAGGGGTATCCGGGCAAACGATATTATGGCGGCAATGAGTTTATTGATAAGATCGAGAAATTAGCTATAGAGCGAGCTGAGCAATTATTTAGCGCTGAGCATGCTAATGTGCAGCCGCATTCAGGCTCCCAGGCCAACGCCGCAGCCTATTTGGCCTTGCTAAAACCCGGCGACAAGGTTTTAGGCTTTGATTTGAAGGCTGGGGGGCACTTAACCCATGGCAGCCCGGTTAACTTTTCCGGCCTAACTTATAATTTTTCATATTATGGCGTTGACGCCAAAACCGAGAGAATCGATATGGCGGAAGTGGAAAAAATTGCGCTGGAAGTTAAGCCGAAATTAATTATTGCCAGCACGACTTCTTATTCCCGTCAGCTGGACTTTGAGGGGTTTAGCAAAATCGCAAAAAAAGTCGGGGCGTATCTGATGGCGGATATCGCGCATATTGCGGGATTGGTGATTGCTGGCGAGCATCCGCATCCCTTTCCTTGGTGTGATGTTGTAACCACGACCACACATAAAACTCTTCGCGGACCGCGCGGCGGCTTAATTTTATGTAAAAAAGAATTAGCGGAGATTGTTGATAAAGCGGTTTTTCCGGGAACGCAAGGCGGGCCGCTGGATAATATAATCGCAGCCAAAGCAATTTGCTTTTTAGAGGCGCAGCAGCCGGCTTTTAAAGATTATCAGCATCAAATAGCTTTAAACGCGCGCGCAATGGCGGAAGAGTTCCTGCGCCAAGGTTTTAGGCTTATTAGCGGCGGCACAGATAACCATTTAATGGTTTTGGACTTGTCGGATTATGACACTAAATTGATACAGGACAAATTAGATGAGGCAGGAATATATACTAATCGCAACGCTATTCCTAATGACGCCAAACCGCCTTTTAACCCTTCTGGCTTAAGGCTTGGCTCGCCGGCTATAACCACACGCGGTTTAAGGGAAGCGGAAGCAACTTTAGTGGCCAGCTTAGTGTCTGAAGTAATAAAAAAGACAGAAGATCCGGAAATTAGTAAAAAAGTTAAAGAACAAATAAAAGCGTTAGCAGAAAAATATCCGATCTATGAAGATCTTAATTAAAAAATTACAGCCGGAAGCCAAATTGCCAGCTTATGCTTTGCCCGGGGATGCGGGAATGGACCTATATTCGGTAATTGATGCAACTCTGGCGCCAGGAGAAAAGATCAGCTGCCCAACCGGCATAGCGATAAAAATACCCGAAGGGTATGTGGGCTTGGTTTGGGATAAAAGCGGCTTAGCGCATAAATCCTGCTTAACTAATATTGGCGGAGTTTATGACAGCAACTATACGGGAGAATATATTATTGGTTTAGTGAACTTGGGAAAAGAAAATTATGTCATCAAAAAAGGGCAAAAAATCGCCCAGCTTTTAATACAGAAAATTGAAAACCCGGAAATAGAAATAGTGGAAAATATGCCTGCCACCGTGCGGGGCGAGAAGCGTTTTGGCAGCACGGGCCTAAATTAAACCATGAAAATATTCGACGGTAAAAAAGCAGCAGATAAAATATTAAAGGATTTGGCGGCGGCAATTAAAAAAGAAAAATTGTCGCCGGTTTTATCCGTGGTTTTGGTGGGGGATAATGAAGCTTCTCGGCTATATGTGGACCTGAAGAAAAAAGCAGCGGCTAAAATTGGCATAAAGATAATAGAGCAACAATTTTCTGCCCAGGCAAAAGAAGAAGAGATCGTTGATTATATAATAAAATCTAATAACGATGCGCAGATTAGTGGCATTATTATTCAATTGCCTTTGCCGGCAACTTTAAACACAGACAGAATTATCAAAGCGATCGATCCTAAAAAAGATGTTGATGGATTCCATCCGGAAACAAAAAAAATGTTGGAAAAAAATAAGGCGATTCTAAAGCCTGTTTTGCCGCAAGTAATTTTGGCTATTTTACAGGCGGCTTGGAAAAAAGGCTTTGCCGGAAAAAACATTTTTGCGTTAGTCAATTCTGAGGTTTTTGGTCAAACCTTAAAATCAATTTTGGCGCCTGCTAAAGCGCAAGTTAATTATCGGGTGAGAAACACTTGCATGGTGCTTGGCGTAGAAAAAGAAATAAAATCGGCTGATGCGATAATTTCGGTTTGCGGCTGCCCTAATATGATAAAAGGGGAAATGATAAAAGATGGCGCAGTTTTAGTGGACGCCGGCATTACCCGATATCACGATGGCAAGGTGGCGGGCGATATAGACAAGGCTAGCGTAGAAGCTAAAGCGGCTTTTTTAACGCCGGTGCCCGGCGGAGTTGGCCCTTTAACTGTGGCTTTGCTTTTAAAGAATGTTTATTTAGCTGCCAAAAAAGAGTAAAATTAAAATATGAAATACGAACCGACAATCGGCTTGGAGATCCATGCGGAGCTAAAAACGAAAAGCAAAATGTTTTGTTCTTGTTCCAATGCCTTGGGCCTAGAAAAAGAGCCTAATGTTAATATTTGCCCGGTTTGCACTGGCCAGCCCGGCACTTTGCCGGTTATTAACGAGGAGGCGGTGCATATGGTTTTAAAAGCGGGGTTGGCGCTAGGCGGGAAGATTGGCGATGATTCTAAGTTTGACCGCAAGAATTATTTTTATCCGGACTTGCCTAAGGGCTATCAAATTAGCCAATATGATAAGCCTCTGGTGGAAGGCGGATATTTGGACTCTGGCGAGGGCAGCGAAAAAAATCGGGTTAGGTTAACCCGCATTCACTTGGAAGAGGATACGGGTAAATTGGTGCATCCTAAAGGCGCACTATATTCCTTAGTGGATTTAAACCGCGCCGGTTTGCCTTTGATGGAATTAGTCACAGAGCCGGATATAAAATCAGGCGCGCAGGCGCGCAAGTTTTGCCAGGAATTGCAGTTAATATTCAGGTATTTGAAGATCTCGGATGCCGACATGGAAAAAGGCCAGATGCGGTGCGAAGTGAATATTTCCATTAGCGAGCCAGGCGCTAAGAAATTGGGCACGAAAGTGGAAATAAAAAACCTCAATTCTTTTAAGGTGGTGGAAAAAGCGATCGATTATGAAATAAAGCGGCAAGCCGAAGCGCTAGAGTCGGGCGAAAAGATAGTCCAGGAAACTCGCGGCTGGGATGACGCCAGCGGCACAACTTTCAGCCAGCGCATAAAAGAAGAAGCGCACGACTATCGTTATTTTCCCGAGCCCGACTTGCCGCCGCTTCAAGGCTTGGTGGCGTTGAGCGAGGAATTAAAAAAAGAAATCCCGGAATTGCCGGCGCAAAGGCGGGCCAGATTCATAGAAGAGTATAATTTATCAGCCGCGGATGCGGAAACTTTTGCCGTTAATTTTGAGCTAGGAAATTATTTTGAGAAGGTGGTTAGTGAAATAAAAAATTGGGCCGAAGATGCTCAGCCTAAAATAGATACGACCAAAGCCGTAAAATTAGCCGGCAATTATTTGATCACCGAACTGCAAAAATTAATGTATCAATCGGAAATAGAACTTAGTGGCATTAAAATTACACCGGAAAACTTCGCTGAGTTCATTAAATTGGCGGCCCAAGGCGTAGTTTCTTCCAGCGGCGCGCAGGCGGTATTGGCGGAAATGTTCAAAACCGGCGCGGACCCATCCCATATCGTAAAAGAAAAAGACTTGGGGCAGGTGAGCGACGAAGAAGAATTAAATGCGGCGGTGCGGGAGGCAATTAGCGCCAATCCCGGACCCGTGGCGGATTATAAAAAAGGCAAACAAAACTCGCTGATGTTTTTGGTCGGTAAAATTATGGCGGCAACTAAGGGCAAAGCTAATCCGCAAATGGTGATAAGCCTTTTAAAGAAAGAGCTAGAGAAGTGATTTGGTTAGAAAATCCGAGGTGATTTTTCGGGCTTGCGCAGGATTTTTTATCCAATGGATGCGGGAGTCTTTGCCAAACCAGGCCATTTGGCGCTTAGCAAAATGCTCAATATCTTTTTGCAGGCGCTCAACCATCTCCGTGTAGGAGATTTTGTTTTGTAAAAATCTGGCTAACCACCGGTATTCAAGGCCAAAACTATCTAATCGCTGCCAAGAAAGACCTTGTTTGCGTAATTTTTTAACTTCAGTCAGCATACCTTGTTTGAAGCGCTTTTGCAGGCGCCTTTTTATGCGCCGCGCCAATTCTGGCCGCGATTTTTTGATGCCTAAAAAAAGGACGTTGGGTTGAGGCTCTAATTTTAATTCTGGGACGGGCTGGCCGGTTTTATAAATAATTTCCAAAGCCCGCACTAAGCGCCGAGGATTGTGCCTATCAATTTCTTTGGCGCGGCGCGGATCTAATTTTTTAAGTTGGGCAAAAAGCTCGGTAGTCGTCTTTTTTTCAAGCTGAGCGCGAAGTTTTAAATCCGGCTTGATTTTGGGTATTTGCAGGTCATCGATCAAGGCGCGGATATAAAAACCGGTGCCGCCACAAATTATCGGGAGCTTATTTTTGCGCTGGATATTTTTTATTGCTTGCTGGGCTAATTTTTTATATTGGGCAGCAGTGAAGCGGCGGCTGGGGGAGGCCACATCCAAAAGATAATGAGGAATGCCCGCCATTTCTTTTCTAGTGATTTTGCCGGTGCCGATATCCATGCCTTTGTAGATCTGTCTGGAGTCGGCCGAAATTACCTCGCCATTATATTTTTTGGATAAAAAGACAGCTAGATCGGATTTGCCCGAGGCCGTTGGCCCGACAATAACAATTATTGGTTTTTGTGGATAAAATGGCTTTGACAGATTTTTCATAAAAAGTTAAAATAGATGCATAAAGGCGCCAATATTGGCACTTTTTTGTTGGAAATAGTTCTTTAGCGGAAAATACAAAACGTTTTGATTCTGGTATCAATGGATACCTTTTATTAGATGGCCGGCTGACTATATGTTAGCGCGGCTTTTCTAATCCCTTCAAGCACCAGGGGCTGGCGCTTGTTATTTTTGCTTTAATGACCTGTCCGGATCTCAATTTTCCTTTGGGCAGCTGGATGGCTTTATTGGTGGAAGTTTTGCCGAAAGCAAATTGTCCGGAGATTCTTTCTATTAAAACATCAATATTTTTATTGGTGTATTTTTTATTGATAGCTAAAGACTGCTGTTTTAAAAGAGAGTTTATAGCTTGCGCGCGGCACCTTTTTTCATTGGCAGGAATAGAATCTTTTATTTTAGCGGCAGCGGTGCCGGGGCGGGGAGAATAACGCGCAAAATATATCATATCAAACTTTGTCGCTTGGATGAGCTTGAGCGTGTTTTGAAATTGTTGATCAGTTTCTTTGGGAAAGCCAACGATAAAATCGGTAGTAATGGCCAACGGCGGCCAGGCCGGGCGATATTTTTTAAAGGCTAAGCGCAATTTTTTTACTAAAGTTTTATAATGCCCCACGGTATAATTTCTTTTCATTGCTTGCAATATCTTGTTGTCGCCGCTTTGGGCGGGGAGGTGGACATAGGGAATAATTTTTTTGCTTTGGGCCAAAGTTTTTATCAGCCGGTCAGACATATCTTTGGGGTGGGAGCTAAGAAATGAAAGCCAAAAATTGTCTGGCAGTTTATTAATAGTCTGCAGAAGCAAAGGGAAGTCAATTTTTTGGTCTTGATATGAGTTCACATTTTGCCCCAATAGGATTATTTCTTTAGTGCCGTTTTTCAGCAGCTTTTTTATCTCGTTGACGATTTCCGCGGCCGGCCGGGATTTTTCGCGCCCGCGAGTGAAGGGCACGGCGCAATAAGAACAAAAATTATTGCAGCCGGTCATGATGGGCACAAAAGCGCTGAACTTGTTTTGGCGCAGGGGAGCTTGATAAAAATAATCGTCCGGGTGCCAGATGGAAATATTTTTGGCAGTTAATTTTTTCTGGTCGCTTGGCAGTATGCAGCCGGCGGCAATGATCTTTTTATTGCCAAGCTTTTGAGTCTGATCCAGCGCTCGATGCACCGCGCCTTGCCTAACGGAACAAAAATTGATCACGATTAAATCGGCTGCGCTGGCAGTTTTAACGGATTTGTGGCCGGCCAACTCCAACTGGGTGGCGATTTTTTCAGAGTCGGAATGGTTCATCTGGCAGCCGTAGGTGATAATGAAGTATTTCATAAAAATCAGATATCGCTTGGATACTAACAAAGCAGCGAGCCTTTTTCAAGGTCTGCTGCTTTGTTATGGGCAAATATCTTGGCGGCGTTTAATTCTTAAAAACGACCGGAATTATCAGTTTGTCGCTTTCCGCGCCATCTTTGGGCGAGTGAATAAATATTTCCACTGTGCCCCTAGTTCTGGTTGGCTTCTTGAAAATTATATCGGCGCTAAAAGAAGAAGGATTTTGGCTGCCCCGTGTCTGGACTTGTTTTTGGGCTAGGACCAGGCCAGAAGTATCCTTAATCCTTGTTTCTATTATTGCTCCAAAGACCATGGCTTGCCCAGAAACCTTAACCGGGCTTTTGATAATTTCATTAACTCTGGGAGAAATAATTTTTATGGTTTTATTTTCGGTGGGATTATTGGTTTCTATAATAGCTGAAAGAAGCATCGTTTCTTCCTGGCTGACTTGTTCAATGGACCAAAGTAAAAAACCAAAAAAAGAGACAGCCACCAGGGCGGTCAATAAAAGCCGTTCGCGGTTGAAATTACAAAACCACTTTTTATTTTCTTTCATAAAATAATTTTAACACGCTCTAGCCGAAAAAACCTAATTGAAAAGGTTTATGATTTTTAGTTCCAATAAATTAACTCGCGGCGGCATTGGCCAGCCGTAAGAAAGGGGAGAAAGCAATACGAAGCTTAGCAGGACTAAGGCCATAATAATCGATAGAATAGCTTTGTCTTTAGGCCAGAGCCTTGCCAGCCAAAGGGCTAAGATCAAGATGGCATATATCAAAGAAGGCAGATAATGGTAAAGAAAAGAAACTCTGGTGATCAAAATGAACGGCAGGAGGTTGGCAAAAAATCCTAAAAGCAAAATAAAAAATATCGGGCTGAGGCGGCGCCGGACTTTTGGCAGGCAAAAGGTCAGGAGAGTAAAAATCGTGCTAAGACCCGCTAACCACCAAAGCAAAGGGTTGCCGGAAAGATATATCTTGGCTTTCCATCCAGCCTGTCCGATAATTTCTTCTTGGTTCCAATAATAAACCGGTTTAACGTTCAATGGCCAAGAATACCAGCGGCTGCCAAAAGGATGCTCGGCAGAGAGGCTCGCATTGGCAGAATACATGGTTTTATTTAGTTCAACGAATTTTTGCCAGAAGGATAACGGCTGATACACGTTGTCTCGCCCGTATTTTAGTTCCAGCTGGAATGGTTGGCTCATAAAAGCATCGCCGCTGCCGGAGTTGGGAAGGAGTTTAAAGTGAAGATAAAAAGGGGCGAGGTAAACACCAAAGGCGATAATCAGTAAAAAGAAAGAACCGACAAAAAGTTCTTTTATCTTTATTGTGATGCTAACCGTATTGTCGTTCTGCCCTAGGTAGCTGGATAGTTTTTTGCTGAATACCTTTGCTAGTAAAACAATGCCGATAATTCCAATCACTGCTAGCCCCGTCCATTTAACTGAGGCTGTCAGCCCGGCAAACAGGCCGGTAAGCCCTAAAAAAGCGAACCATTTGGCGCTAAAGCTTTTTTGTTTTTGCCATAAGAAGAAAAAGGCGAGGGTTAAAACCTGAAAAGAGAACATAAAAATATCCACCAAAATAAACTTTGATTGGCCCAAAAAAGCGTTGTCTAACAAAATTAAAAATCCGGCGATCAGCGCTGTGGTTTTATTGCGGCTGATGAGATAGGCGAGCCATGAAAACAGCAAAACAAAAAGGCTGCCAAAAAATGCCGGCATAAAGCGCAGAGCAAATAAAGTTTTAGCGGGCATAGCTTGGCCGATCTGGGAAAAATCAAAAACGGGACTTACGCCGGTGAGCTTCGTAAATCCCGCGATCATTAATTTGCCTAGCGGCGGATGGATATCAAAATAGTATTGGCCGGTTGAGTATGCCGCCACAAACTTGCCAAAATGCACTTCATCAAAAACTACCTGGGCCGGATAACTTAAAAAAGAGAAGTGAAGAGCAAAAGACAGAAGGGCTAAAAGAATAAATGGCCAGGATTTTTTGAACATAATATATTTCTCACTCCTTTTCTGTAACCAGAAAAGGAGCAAAAGAGTTCTCGCGCGACGATAAAGTTTTGATAAAATTGGGTTCGCTCGCCTAAAATCGCTATCCACAACGCCCCGACCTGACGGTCGGGGCCCCACCACATCACGCGATTTTAAACGCCTCGCTTACCTCAATTTTATGACAAAACTTTTCGTATGCGCGGTAGGGGCTCTATGATTTATTTTTAATCTCTGTTGTAATTTTCTTAATAAACTCATCAATCTTTATTGCGCCCAGGTCTCCTTGGCCGCGTTGGCGCACAGCCACGGAATCAGCGGCAATTTCTTTGTCGCCCATAACTAAAAGATAGGGAACCTTTTGTGTCTCGCCTGTGCGGATTTTTTTGCCGATAGTCTCGCTTTCATTTCGAACAACAACGCGAATATTAGCAGCGCGAAGTTGGTCGGCAACTTTGTTGGCATAGTCAATATGCTTATCGCTGATCGGTAGGAGCCAAACTTGTTCTGGGGCCAGCCACACAGGAAAAGCGCCGGCATAGTGTTCGATCAAAACACCAATGAAGCGCTCAAAGGAACCAAAAAGCGCGCGATGCAGCATATAGGGGCGTTCCTTCTCACCCTTTTCATTGGCAAAAGTCATATCAAAGCGTTCAGGCAAATTAAAATCAAATTGCAAGGTTGAACATTGCCATTCGCGGCCCAGGCAATCTTTTATTTTAAAATCCAGCTTTGGGCCATAGAAAGCCGCTTCGCCGATCTCTTTTTTATAATCAAGCTTTTTTTCTTTAGCCACTTCTTCCAGGATCTCTTCAGTGAACTTCCAGCCTTCTTCGTGGCCGGCATATTTTTCTTTATTAGCCGGGTCTCTTAGCGATAAATAAACAGCGTAATCTTTGAAGCCGAAAGTTCCGAGCATATGTTTAATAAAATCAACTACTCGGCTTAATTCTTCTTTGACTTGGCTCTTGGGGCAAACGATATGCGCATCGTCTTGAGCAAAACCGCGCACGCGCGTTAAGCCCGATAGCTCTCCCGATTTTTCATAACGATAAACCGTCGCGCTTTCTGCCCAGCGCACAGGAAGTTCGCGATAACTTCTAACACGGGAATTATAAATTAAAACATGGAAAGGGCAGTTCATCGGCTTAAGGAGGTATTCTTCTTTCGATTCAGCTTTTTTGCCGGCCTTGGCATCGTTTAAGCTTTGGCCAACCTCCAGCACCGGATACATACTATCAGCGTAAAATCCCCAATGACCGGAAGTTTCCCAAAGCTGGCGCGAACCGATATGCGGCGTGCGCACAAGTTCATAGCCATTCTTTAAATGCTCCGCATGCCAGAAGTCTTCCATTATGCGCCAGAGCAAAGCGCCTTTTGGTTGCCACATAACCAACCCCGCGCCGACAGTTTGGTCGATAATAAAAAGCTCCATTTCTTTGCCGATCTTGCGGTGGTCACGCTTAGCGGCTTCCTCGATCTTAGTTAAATAAGCGGCTAAATCTTTTTTATTTTCAAACGCCACGCCGTAGATCCGCTGGAGCATTTTATTTTTAGCGTCGCCCCGCCAATAAGCGCCGGCAATTTTTGTCAGTTTAAAAGCATCGGCTTTGATTTCGCCGGCAGAATCAAGATGTGGTCCGCGGCATAAATCAACGAACGGACCGGATTTATAAATAGAAACCTCTTTAGCTGCCTCGTCTTTTTCCAGGTCTTTTATTAGGTCAACTTTATAGGGTTGTTTAGCTTTATCAAAAAGCTCAATAGCTTTTTTAGTGCTAACGGAACTTTTTTCGAACGGATGGTTGGCTTTAATAATAGCGCGCATTTTTTCTTCCAGCAGTGGCAAATCCTCTGGAATTAAGGTTCGGGGCAATTCAAAATCATAATAAAACCCGTCTTCAATATTCGGCCCGATGGCAAACTTGGTTTCGGGGAACATTTCTAAAACCGCCGCGGCTAAAACATGGGCGGTTGAGTGGCGCAAAACATCAAGATCGTTCTGTTCTTTTTTCATAAGTTTAATTAAAGTTAAAATAAAAATACCCAAAAATTATTTGACGATGAGATCCCTCGACCCTTCGATAAACTCAGGGTAAGCTTCGGGATGGTTCCACTCATCTTCCCATAATTTCTGGGCACTCTTTGCGCCTGTGTTGTCCAAAAGGACACGCTGGCTGCTTGCGTAGACTCGGCGGTTGGTTAATCCGCTTCTTTGTCTATAATAAGTTGTACCAATATTCTAAGTTTTTTATTTAAGGGTGTCAATAAAAATATTACCTATAACTATTCAGGTGGTTTTGGTTCAGCTCCTGAGTTTCTTCGCAAAGCAATTTGAAATGTCCTTCTTTGTCATCTAGTCTTCCGGAAACAATAACCACTTTGCCTTCTTGCCAGAAAGTCGGCGTGCGTTCCAGCATCCTGGGAAAAACCAAGATCTCTAGTTTCGCTTTGGCATCTTCCAGCCCTACAAAAAGCATTGGTTTGCCAGCCTTAGTGATAATCTTGTGGATATGGCTCAAAACGCCGCCAACTTTCACTTGTTTGCCAACCATTTCCGGTGTGAGCTTGGAAGGCAACAACGCGCGCTGAGAAATAACTTTTTCGTATTCTTTGGCCGGGTGCTCGGAAACATAAAGCCCGAGAAGTTCTTTTTCCCATTCCAACTTTTCTTTTTTTCCGGCCGGCGGCGCTTCTTGCAGTTTTAGCGGCGGCAAAAGATTTTTTGTGCTGTCGCCCGCAACGGAGAAGAGGCTGACTTGGCCGTTATTTTTTGGATGCTGGGTTTCTCTGGCATAAACCAACAAGGCTTCCATATTAGCCAAGAGTTGGCCGCGTTCTCCGATAGCATCAAAGGCGCCGCACTTAACCAGGCTTTCCATTGATTTTTTATTTAAGTCTCGGTCGTGGACTCGGTCGATAATATCAGTAATGCTTTTAAAATTGCCATTTAGCTTTCTTTCTTTAACGATAGCATCCACCACGTTTGAGCCAACATTTTTTACCGCTTTTAATCCAAAGCGTATAACCCCGTCTTTTATGACCGTAAAAGTTCCTAAGCTTTCATTAATGTCGGGAGGCAGAACATCGATATTCATTTGCCGGCATTCATCAACCAAGAGAGCCACGCGTTCAATATCGTTGGATTCGGAGTTCATTAAGGCTGCCATAAACTCGGTGGGATAATGGGCTTTCAGGTAGCCTGTTTGATAGCCCAGCAGGCCGTAGCAAGTGGCGTGGGATTTATTAAAACCGTATCGGGCAAAAGGCTCGATGAACTCCCATATCTTTTCGGCAGTGGAGCCGGGGATATTATTGCGCATCATGCCTTGGATAAACTTTTCTTTTTGTTCATCCATTAATTTCTTGATCTTCTTTCCCATGGCTTTACGCAGAGTGTCGGCTTCGGGCATAGTAAAGCCGGCTAGCCTCACGGCTACGGCCATAACTTGTTCCTGGTAGACGACAATGCCATAGGTGTTGCCGATAATGGGCTCCAAGTCCGGGTGGATATATTCAATGGTTTTTAAGCCGTGTTTCCGGGCAATAAAATCTGGGATAAAGTCCATTGGGCCCGGCCTATATAAAGCCACCATAGCGATAATATCTTCAAAAACTGTCGGTTTTAATTCTTTTAAGTTCCTTTTCATTCCGCCCGATTCAAATTGGAAGACGCCGGTCGTCCTGGCTTCTTGCATAAGCTTGAAGGTTATTTTGTCGTCCAGGGGCAGAAGATTTATTTCAATAGTTTCTCCTTTGGTGTTTTTAACGATATTAATAGTGTTCTCAATTTGGGTTAAAGTTTTAAGGCCTAAAAAGTCCATTTTCAAAAGCCCTAAGTCTTCAATAGCGTGCATTTCGTATTGCGAGATAATGGCCTTGTCTTCTTGGGTGGGCTTTTGCAAGGGCACGATTTTATTCAGCGGGTCTTTGGTGATGACCACCCCGGCGGCGTGAGTGGAAGCGTGCCGCGCCACGCCCTCCAAAACTATAGCCGTGTCAATTAATTTTTTTACTTGTTCATCGGAATCATATAATTGTTTGAACTCTTGCGATTCTTCTAGAGCTTTTTCCAGGGTTAAGCCAAAAGGAATGGCTTTGGCTACTTGGTCGCAAAGCGTGTAGGCATAGCCCATGGCGCGGCCGGTATCGCGAATCGCCATGCGGGCCGCCATGGTGCCAAAAGTAACGATTTGCGCCACATGGTCATCGCCATATTTTTGCCGGACATAGTTGATGACTTCGTCGCGCCGGTTGTCGGCAAAATCCAAGTCGATATCCGGCATGGATATTCTTTCCGGATTTAAAAATCTTTCAAACAGCAAGTCGTATTTTAGCGGTTCAATTTCCGTGATGTTCAACAAGTAGGCGATGATGGAGCCGGCGGCCGAGCCGCGGCCCGGGCCCACGCCAATGCCTTGATTCTTGGCCCAATTAACAAAATCCTGCACGATCAAAAAATAGGAAGCAAAGCCGGTTTTATTGATAACTGATAACTCATATTCTATGCGGTCCAGAACTGCTTGGTTGGTTTGCCCGGGATAGCGGTGGCTAATTCCTTGGTAAGCAAGTTGTTTTAGGAACTCTTCCGGAGTTTGGCCGCTGGGAACTTTAAAATGAGGCAGCTGGTATTTGCCAAGCTCGAATTCAAAATTGCATTGTTCAACAATTTTTTGGGTGTTGGCAATCGCTTCGGGCACATCCTGGAAATAATCGATGATCTGCTGGGGCGGGCGCAGAGAAAAATCATTATCTTTCATAGAAAGGCGCTCGGGGTCATCAATATCGGCGCCGGTGTTCACGAGCATTAAGATATCCTGGGCTTGGGCTTGGTTGGGCGTTAAATAGTGCACGTCGTTGGTGGCGACCAGCGGCATATTAAGTTTCTTGGCAATTTTTATCAGCTCGGCGTTAACTTTGGCTTGCTCCGGCAAATTAGCGTGGTGTTGAAGTTCCAAATAAAAGTTTCCTGGACCGAAAATGGCTTGGTATTCCAGCGCCAACGCTTCGGCTTTTTTCAAGTCGCCCTTAATTATGGCTTGGGGTATTTCTCCGGCCAGGCAAGCGGAAGAGCCGATAAGGCCGTCGGCGTGTTCTTTTAGGATGTCTTTGTCGATACGGGGCTTATAGTAAAAGCCTTTGAGCCAGGCTTCAGTCATCAAAAAAACCAGATTTTGATACCCGGTTTTATTTTTGACAAGCAGTATTAAGTGGTAGTTTTTGTCGTCGATTCGCGGCTGCTTATCTTCTTTCCGGCCAGGCGCCATATAAAGCTCTGTTCCGATGATAGGTTTGACTCCCTTGGCTTTGGCTTTTTTATAGAACTCGACTGCGCCGTAGAGCGAGCCATGGTCGGTTAGGGCCAGCGAATCCATGCCTAATTCCAGCGTGCGGTCAATTAGCCCGTCAATTTTTGGCAGGCCGTCCAGCAGCGAATAATGGGAGTGCACGTGGAGGTGGGTGAACTTCATTTTTTAAAATCGCCTTTTTTTCTTGGTTAAAAAATATAGAAAGCCGCCCAGAACTAAAAGGGCGGCCAGAACGATTATCGTCCAGAATAAAAACTCAAAAATAAAAAAATGGTTGGCAACAGTAATTCCGGCGGCGATCTTTTTGCCGATATACGTTTCGGCCAGCAGCCAGATAGTGGCGGAGATCGCTAGGACTATCAGCACCAGATTGCGCATATTTTTCAAAAAGATCGCCGCCAGATATTTGGCCCGCAAAGAAAACTTTTCCCAAGCGCTCAAAGAGGTGACGGTTTCTTCGATATCCAGCATCGCCTGCCAATAGCCGGAAATTATTTGTTTAGTTTCTTCACGTGAGATCTCAAAATGGGGCTCGTTTATGATTCGCTGGTAGATATGGCGGCTGTAGTCGAGCTTATCGGGCAAGCTTAAAAAGCGCTGGATGTATTTTATTTTGCGTTCATTCGAACCGCCGGGGATCTGCTTGCTTTTCAAGAGTTCGTTAAAAAGTTTTTCGGTTTCGAGGATTCCGATTTTGTAGCCAGAAAAAGTTCCTTCGGCCAAGGCTTTTTCCACGGCCGACCAATTTAAATCTAGTTTGTTTTCTGCCATATGCTTTATTATAGGAGACTTTTTGTTGCGGCACAAGGAGGTGTAAATTGTGTTAGAATAAAGTCAAAGAGATGGCGGAAAAACAAAAAACATTAATTCCAAACCTAAATTATGAAACTAAGCTTTGGCAGCAAGGCTATAATTTTGTGGTGGGCCTAGACGAAGTTGGCCGGGGGCCGCTGGCCGGGCCGGTTTGTGCGGCGGCAGTCGCTCTGAACCGTAAAATTGAAGTGCAAAAGATAAAACAAAACCAGAATATAAAAGATTCTAAAAAGTTTTCTGCCAAACAGCGGGAAGAGTGGTATCAAATATTAACGACGCACGCGGATATTAAATGGGGGGTTGGTTTAGTCTCTGAAAAAATAATTGACCAGATAAATATTTTGGAAGCGACTAAATTGGCCATGAAGCGGGCTTTGGAAGAGCTGGAGAAAAAAGGGGGAGCAGCGGAATATTTGTTGCTAGACGGCAATTTTTTATTGGAGGACGTGTCTTTGAGCCAAAAAGCCGTGATTAGGGGAGACGCCAAGATCTGGTCTTGCGCCGCCGCTTCCATCATTGCCAAGGTCACGCGCGATAGGTTGATGCAAAAATACCACCAGCAATACCCGCAATATGGTTTTGATAAGCATAAAGGATACGGAACGCGAGAGCACCTTAAAGCCTTAAAAGGTTGCGGCGTTTGCGCTATCCATCGCCAAAGTTTTGCTCCGTGCAAGAAAAAATAGTTTAGACTATAATAAGTGTGAGTATGTTCCAACTTATTCCCAACGAGCGCCGGCTTTGGCCGTTGGCCGAAAAACCTAAAATTAAAAAAGAAACTAATATTTTGCCGCCGCCTGACAAATGGGCGTTTATTTTGCGTCCGGCTTTGGTTATTTTTGTTTTGGCAGCGCTGGCAGTTTTTTTAATTCATAGCGCCTCGGCTATCAACCAGGACTTAGGGCGGCATTTTAAGCTGGGCGAAATAATTTGGCAGACGGGCCAGGTGCCGCATACCAATCTTTTTTCTTATACCAATCCCGATTTTCCTTTTATTAACCATCATTGGCTAAGCGAGGTTATTTATTATTTGCTGTCTTTGGTGATTGGCACAAAAGGGCTCATAGTTTTTAATGCCATTATAATTTTAGCAGCCTTCGCGCTGGTTTGGCGGTTGTCTTGGAAGAAAAATTATTTTATTTTTTCCACTTTGGCGGCAATTTTAAGCGCGGGTTTGATTCTAGAGCGCACGGATATTAGGCCGGAAACGTTCGGGTTCTTATTATTGGCGATATTTTTAGTCATTTTAGATAAAAATAAAGAAAAAATATCTTGGCATTTTTGGCTTCTGGTTCCCTTGAGCGCGCTTTGGGTTAATTTGCATATTTCTTTTGTTTATGGCTTGGTCTTGATATTTTTCTTTTTCTTGGATCGGTTATGGCGCAGGCGCAAAGCGGTTTATCTTTTGCTCAAACAAAAAAAGGCCGAGCGATATATGGCAAAAATTATTTTGTTGGGGTTTTTAGCGGGCTTAGCAACCCTGGTCAATCCTAACACTTGGCGCGGCGCCCTTTATCCTTTGTCTATCTTTTCTAACTTCGGCTATTCTATAGTCGAGAACCAATCGCCGTTTTTTCTGGAGGGTTTGACATCTGATCCGATAATTACTTTTTTTAGGGTGGCGATAATCGCTTTAATCTGTCTGTTCCTTTTAAATTGGCGCCGGAACAGGCTTTTTTATATCCTGATATCCTTATTTTGCGTTATTATGTCTTGGTCGGCGATTCGCAATTTTCCGTTGTTGGGGCTGGTTATTTTGCCTATTTTAACGGATAATTTTGCAGCCTGGTGCGAACGAACCGGCCAGTTCTTTGCAAAATGGGCTTCTTGGCGCGGTATGGGCGTTTTGCGTCTATTGACCATTATCCTTATTTTTGCTATTCTGAGCGCGAGCATTTATGCCGTCGCAACGGGCCGCTTCTACTTAAAATCAATGAAGCCAGAGCAGTTCGGCTTATTGGTTCCAAAAGGGGCGGAGGCGGCGGTTGATTTTTTAAAACAGAATAGTTTCCAAGGGCCGATGTTCAATAATTTTGATATCGGCAGCTACCTGATTTGGCGCCTATATCCGGACTATAAAGTTTTTATTGACGGGCGGCCGGAATCGTATCCCGCAGATTTTTTCCGATCGGTTTATGTTCCGATGCAAGAGGACGGAGCGGTATGGCAAAAATATGCTGACGAAGTTTATAAAATTAACTTTGTCTTTTTTGCCCACACCGATGCCACGCCTTGGGCGCAGTCATTCATAAAACAAATGGCGCAACGGCCTGGCTGGGCAATGGTTTATGTTGACCCAATGGTTGTGATCTGGGCGCGAGATAACGCCGCCAACAAGGAGCTGGTAGCCAAATATTCGTTGAACGAAAGCAATTTGGGCCAATCTATAGAAAAGCTTCTAGCTGTTAGTAATTTTTTCGAAGCTACGCAGTTAGGCTCTTTTTTCCAAGCGATATCTTTTAACGACCTGGCTATCCGTTCATTTGACCGGGCGCTGGAATTGAATAAAGATGCTAAACAGGTTTTGTTGGCTAAAGCTTTATCGCATGTTGCTAAAAAAGACCTGGAGCAAGGAAAAGTTTGCTTGGAAAAAGCTATCAAGATAGACGGAGGATACGCTGAAGCCTATTTGCCTTTGGGGGCGATCTATTATGAGCAGGGAAACTTTTCAGAAGCTCGCCGCTCTTGGCAAAAAGTTTTAGAAATTGAGCCGGGCAACGAATCGGCTAGGGCTTACTTAGACAATATGGGGTTGATACCATTTAAAAATTAAAATAAAAATTATAATTTATGCCAGTACCACGACAAAGACACACAAAATCAAAGAGAAACAGGCAGCGCTCCCATCAGGCGTTCAAAACGCAGGGCTTAACTAAATGCGCCAAATGCGGCCAGCCGATTTTGCCGCATCAAGCTTGCAAGAATTGCGGCACCTATAAGGGCCGGGAAGTTTTAGACGTGATGAAAAAGCTCACTAAGCGCGAACAGAAAAAGCGGCAAAAAGAATTAGCGGCCCAAGAAGAAAAAGCACACGAAGAAGAGCATAAAGGGCACGATCATAAGTAAAAAATAAACTGAAGGATTTATTTTTATGGCTAACCGTCATTTGGCCAGGTCCATTGCAATGCAATCCCTCTATGAATGGGACTTTTGGGGCAAGGATACCAGCCGCATAAAAGCCGTGGTGGAAAAGAATATGGCGGAGTTTGGCCCGGGGCTGGAAGGCGCAGATTTTATTTGGCGGTTAGTGAATGGCGTGGCAGAAAATTATCCTAAGCTCGATAAGATCATTGAAAAGTCGGCGCCGGAGTGGCCCTTGGAGCAGATCACTCTAACCGACCGCAATATTTTGCGCTTGGGCCTTTATGAATTATTGTTGGGGGACCGCAACGAAGTGCCGCCAAAAGTGGCGATCAACGAAGCGATAGAGCTGGCTAAAAGTTTTAGCGGCGAAAGTTCCGGGAAGTTCGTGAATGGGGTGTTGGGCACGGTGTATCGGGAAATCGGCGAGCCGCAAAAAGACGAATAGTATATTTTGCACAGGTAAAAAAATAATATCGCAAACCATGAGTTATGAATCATGAATTATGGGTTCCCTTGATTCCTGATTCTTGGTTTAGTTTTTTATGAAGGAGATCTCAAAGTTAGAAGAAAAGCTGGGCTTTAAGTTCCACAACCAGAACTTGCTCCAGCAAGCATTTGTGCACCGTTCTTTTTTGAACGAAAATCCGGATTTTAGCCTGGACCATAATGAGCGACTGGAGTTTTTGGGCGACGCGGTGCTGGAGCTGGTGACCACCAGGCATCTTTATACCAAATATCCAAATCCCGAAGGCGAGCTGACCAATTGGCGCGCGGCGTTGGTGAACGCGAAAAAATTGGCGGAGATAGGCGAAGATATAGGCTTGAACGATTTTTTGATGTTGAGCCGCGGCGAAGCCAAAGATACCGGCCGGGCGCGCCAATATATTTTAGCCAATACCATGGAGGCGTTGATTGGCGCGATCTATCTGGACCAAGGAATAGAAGTGGCGGGCGAGTTTATCGAAAAGAATATTTTGGGCCACTTGCCGGAAATATTGAAAGAGGGTGCGTATCGAGACGCCAAAAGCATGTTCCAGGAAGAAGCGCAGGAAAGGGTAGGCGTGACCCCAAGCTACGAGGTTTTAAAAGAGTGGGGCCCGGACCATGCCAAGCACTTTAAAGTGGGGGTCTATTTGGACGATGAGCTGGTGGCGGAGGGCGAAGGAGTGTCAAAGCAAGAAGCGCAGCAAAAAGCGGCTGAAGGAGCCTTGAGGGCAAAAGAGTGGAATAATGGCAAATAAGCAATTTGACTTTTAACGCTTTTTGGGATATCTTTTAATAGTTATAATAATTTATATAAAACATGTTAGTAATCAGATTAACCAGAATTGGCAAAAAGAACCAACCCTCTTATCGGGTTGTTTTGACCGAGAAGACTAATCCTGTTAGGGGAAAGTTCCAGGAAATCTTGGGTTCGTATAACGCTCAGCAAAAAACTAAAGAGTTGAAGGCCGACCGCATTAAATATTGGCTATCCAAAGGCGCGCAAGCTTCCCCAACCGTGCATAATTTGCTGGTTTCGGAAAAAATTATTTCTGATAAAAAAGTCAAAGCTTGGCACCCGAAGAAAAAGACCGTTGAGGCTAGAAAGGCTAAAGAAGCGGAAGCAGCCAAAGCGGCGGAAGCTCCGGCGGTTAAAGAAGAAGCGCCAGCTGAAGAGCCTAAAGCAACCGAGGAAGTGAAAGCCGAATAGCATTTAAATATTTAAAACCCTGCTTATGCGGGGTTTTTTGTTTATTGACATATTTTTGCTTTAGTGCTATATTTTTTTAGTCATAGCTAGATGCAAAGCGTCTTAAAAAAATAAGCCAAAAAGGAGGAAAAAATTGTGGAGGCAAATATTATTTTTAGTAAAGATGGCGAGAGCATAGGGGTGACCCTTTCTTCTGAGCCTGGATGCGATAGCGACAAAGAGAAGGAGGTGATAAGGATTCTTTTCAATCGCCTGGCAGCCGAGCCTCGGCTTGAAGCTAGACCGATTTCTTTGAATGGAGGGAGAGGGATTTTGTCATTTATGCTTAGTCCGGCGAATAAGGAATAGTTGAAGAAAAAAAACAAAAAAGTTTTGACGCCCATAAATTATTTATGGGCGTTTTATTTTATTGACACTAATTTTCCCGAATGCTATATTGTGGATAATAGTAGGCAATGTCTATTTCCGCTTAGCGGAACGACTAGGTCGGCTACTACTTTAAAAAAATTAATATCGACAGAAAGATATGGCTAAATATCAGGACCAGGAGTTTGTGGAGTATGTCATTAAAAGTTTGGTTGATCACCCGGATGAGGTTTCAACCGATCGGAAAATTGACGAAATGGGAGTATTGTTGACTCTCAAAGTCAATCCGCAGGACATGGGGCAAGTGATTGGCCGCCAAGGCGGCACCGCCCGAGCCATTCGGACTCTCTTGCGAGTTATCGGCGCCAAAAATAACGCCCGCATCAACTTCAAGATCGAAGAGCCAGAAGGTGGCCGAGTTGTCCGAGAGCGCTCAGAAGCGCCGGCAGCCCCGGTTAAAAATGTTGACCAGATGGTTGACGATTTGAAGTTCTAACTTCAAAAATTGTATCGTATTTAAGCAAAAGCCGTGCTACAATAGTAGTGCGGTTTTTGTTTTAAAATAAATATTTTATGAAGTTTGATATCATAACGATTTTTCCAAAGATCTTTGACTCATATTTTTCCGAGAGCATTTTGGCGCGGGCGCAGAAAAAGAAATTAATAAAGATAAAAGCGCATGATTTGCGCCGGTGGGCAACCGATAAGCATAAAAAAGTTGACGACTCGCCTTATGGCGGCGGGCCGGGGATGGTGCTGAAGGTTGATGTGATAGATAGGGCTGTTATGGCGGTAAAGAAGCTTTTTAAAGGAAAGAAACAGCGCGTTATCTTGTTTAGCGCTAAAGGAAAAACTTTTACGCAAGATGATGCCAAGCGTTTAGCCAAATATGGCCAGCTGATTTTAATTTGCGGCCGTTATGAAGGGGTGGATGAGCGGGTGGCAGAACATATTGCGGACGAAGAATTATCTGTGGGCAACTTTGTGCTGACGGGCGGCGAGATTCCTGCTATGATAGTGGTAGACGCAGTCTCGCGGCTGGTGCCCGGAGTTTTGGGCAAAGAAGCGAGCTTGAAAGATGAAAGTTTTTGCCGCGACGGGTATCGCGAATACCCGCAATATACCAGACCCGAGAAGTTTAAAAAATGGGCAGTGCCGGAAATATTGCTGGGCGGAAACCATCAGGAAATCGAAGAATGGCGCAATAAAAATAGCCAAAGCGAATAACCATAATTTTTAATTATAAAATTATGCTCTACATTGCCGCGGACCACGGCGGATATCCGCTAAAAGAAGAATTAAAAAGATTTTTGATCGAAGAGGGCTACGAAGTAGTTGATTTGGGCGCGGAAGAATTAGATTTGGCCGATGATTATCCGGACTTTGCTTTTAAATTGGCCGAACAAGTGTCTCAAGATGAGGATGCCGGCGGGATTTTAGTTTGCGGCACGGGACAAGGAATGTGCATGGCGGCTAATAAAGTGGCGGGCATCCGCGCGGCGGTTGTATATAATGATTTTACCGCTAAAGACGCAGCAGATCATTTGAACGCTAATGTGATTTGTCTTGGAGGCCGAGTGACTGATGCGGAGACTGCCAAAAAATCGGTGAAGATCTGGCTGGATACTGATTTTTCCGAAGACGAGCGCCATGTTAGGCGCCTAAGAAAAATAGAAGAAGCAGAAGAAGAGTAAATTAATCAATATGCCTGAAATAGTTCCTGCTATTATTGCTAAAGATTTTAAAGAGATGGAGGCTAAGGTCAGCCTTGTCGAGCCTTTTGTTAAAACCGTTCAATTAGATATTATGGACGGTATTTTTGTGCCCAACACTACTTGGCCGTACTCTGCCGCGCAAAGCGGGGATGCGGACAACAAGCCATCGCCTCGCGATCTGGATAAAATAGAAACAACTTTGGATTTTGAGGCTCATTTAATGGTGGAGGCGCCGCACCGCGTTTTAAATGAATGGTTGAACAGCAGCGTGAAGCGCGTGGTTTTGCATTGGGAGGCTTTGGAAAAAATCCATAACCATGAGCTTCTGCCTTATAAAACTCAAGTTACTGCTGGTTTTCCTGTTAGAAATCTAGCCGAAGAGGCGCATCGGCGTAATAAAGAGCTTGGCGTGGCTCTTAATTTAGAAACACCGGTGACGGTGCTGGATAATTTTATGAGTTATATAGATTCGGTGTTGCTGATGAGCGTTAAGCCGGGGCAGGGCGGCCAGAAGTTTGAAAAAAAAGTAATTCCGAAAATTATTGCGTTGCGGCAAAAATATCCAGGTGTTAAAATAGGGATAGACGGAGGAGTAAATGAGAAAAATACAAAAGAAATCATTGAGGCCGGAGCGGATTTTTTGGTAATGGGCTCGACTATTTTTCAAAAAGAAAATATTCCAGAATCAATAAAAAATATAAATAATTTAATAAAAAAGTAAAATGTACAATATTTTAGAACAGCAGGATTTGGATAATTTAAAAGCGAAAGAGCAGAAACGCTTTGAATATGAAGTGGCCGGCGGTGCCTATTTGGATCTGCGGGGTTTGGAGCTCAGCCCAATCGAGGGATTAGATACAGATAAAATAAATCGTTTAGCTAAAATTATTCGTGGGTTGGCTTTTGCGGCGATCGAAGGAATAAAATCCGGCCACCCGGGCGGCTCTTCTTCTAAAGTGGAGCAACTCTTAACACTGTTATGTTCTGGTGTTTTTGCTTTTGACCCAATGGCAGCAAAAAATCCTGGGCGCGACAGATTGGTTTGGTCTGCCGGACACTGCACGCCGCTGCTTCATGCTACCTTAGCCTTGATCTACCATTCTTTGCAGGAAAAAGGCGAGGTTATCGATAAAGAAGCTTTGGGCGCGGTGCTGCCTGATTGCTTGACCAGATTCCGTCATTGCGACGGGCCATCGGGGCATGTAGAGTCAAAATATGCATTATCCGATGCTTCTACCGGCGCTTCGGGCCATGGTTTATCAACGGCTCTGGGGCTGGCTTTATTGCAAAAAACCAACGGCTTGCCAGCTAAGGTTTTTGTTCTTTCCGGAGACGCGGAAACCGAAGAGGGTATGAGCTTTGAGGCTAGGAACAGCGTGATCTCTATGGGTGCTGATAACATTATTGTAAGTTTGGATTTTAACGGTTTTGGCATTGATGGCCCGATCACCGATGTCATTAGCGCTCCTTATATAAATTATTGGATCGCGGCCGGTTGGAATGTGATCGAGGTCAACGGCCATAACGCTTTGGAGTTAGCGCATGCTTATAAAAAAGCCCGTTCTGGTTTTGGCAATAACCGTTCAACCGTGGTTATTTGCCACACTATCAAAGGCAAGGATTACGGAAAAATGGAAAACACGGCTGATTCCCATGGCGCGCCGGCTCCGCATCCCGATTATGTTGAGATAATGAAAAAGCTCGGATTTGATATTCCGGGCGTGGAAGGCCAGATTGGCGATGATATTAAAGCGGTAGTGGCAAAGATTACTCGCGAAGAAATGGCTTATCTTTTGGAGCGCCTGGAAGTTGATAAAAAATTAATTCAGCCGGAAAAAGATTTGCAGGAAAAAATGGCTAAAGCTTTGGCGGGTAGACCCATGGTGGATTATAAAAAAATTAAGCGGCCGGCTGTTTTGCCGCCTGAGCTGGTTTTTAAAGAAGGGGATGCGGTGCCGGTGAGAAAAGCCGGTGAAGCATTCTTTAAGTGGCTCATGGGGCAGAGCGCGTTTTTCTATATTGGTTCGGGAGATTTAGCTAAATCGATATTAACGGTAGCGGCGGAAAATGTTTACGGGATTGTTAACCAGAAAAATATGCTCGGCCGGGGATTTAGGTTTGGCATTGCTGAGCAAAATATGGCGATGATGAGTTGCGCTTTAACGCAGGATATTTTACCGGGCGGATTTCAAGCCATGAGCGTTTTTTCGACCTACGGCGTTTTTACTTCTTTAATGGCTAATCCCGTGCGCATGGCACTTATTAATAACGCAGTTAATCCTAAAATGAAAGGATTCTTTGTGATGCTGGCGGCGCATGACGGCTTGGAAACCGGCGAAGATGGGCCGACCCACCAAGGGCTTTTCTGGATGTCTCTTTTTGATGCTTATCCCGGAATTAAAGTTTATAAACCCAATGATGCTAATGAAGCGATAGAGATGCTATTTTATGCGCTGGAAAAGGGCGAACCAATAGCCTTCTCGGAGGCGCGGCCAGGCACGCCGGTTTTTGCCAGGGGCAACGGCACGGCGCCGGCAATCGAAGCCAATAACGGCGCTTATGTTTTTAAGCCTTTTGCTAATAATGGCAAGCCGAAAAAAGTTTTAGCAATTTGCGGCGGCCAAGTGATGGCTAATGTTTTAGCTGTTTTGCCGGAGATAGAAGAAAAAGCCGATATAAAAATTGTGGCAGTAACTTCGCCGGAACTTTTTGTCCAATTGCGAAAAGAAAACCCGCAGAAAGCCCAAGAAGTTTTATCTGATGAAGAGCGCCAGAATGTTGTCACGATGCATAATGGCTGGTCCGGGTTTTTGGACCCGTTTATTTTGCCGGCCGATTATGAAAAGCGGACTATAGAAGCGGAGGAGTTCTACAAAGCTGGTCCGCCCAAAGAAGTTTATGAATTGGCGCATTTGGACTCACAAGCGATTAAAGAACAAATATTAAAAGCCTTATAGTAAAAAAGTTTTGTCATTCTGAGAACGTAGTTCGAAGAATCTTCAGATCCTTCGCTTCACTCAGGATGACAATATCAAACGATGTTTGATATTGTCACTTTCGGCTCAGCCACGCGCGACATTTTTGTGCGGAGCAAAGAGCTAAAAATTATTGATAGCGGAGAGTTTATAACCGGCAAGGCTTTGGCAGTGGAAGCCGGCGGTAAGCTTTATGTTGATGAATTAATTTTTGCCACGGGCGGGGGCGGTTCAAATTGCGCCGCTACTTTCGCGTTGCAGGGGCTAAAAGCCGCTTTTCTCGGTTTAATAGGCGATGATTCGGGAGGATTGGAAATATTTAGAGAATTGAATAAGCTGGGCGTGGACTGTAATTTTATTAAAACAACTACCAAAGCCAAAACCCCTTATTCCATAATTTTATCTGCTCCGGGAAAGGAAAGAAGTATTCTGGTCTATGAAGGCGCTTCACACCAATTATCTCTAGCCGATATTCCTTTTGAAAAAATAAAACATGCTAGATGGTTTTATCTTTCTGGCTTGTCGGGCGAGTCTGCTAAAGTTTTTGAGCCGATAATAGATTTTGCGGCGGCCAATAAAATTAAAGTGGCAGTTAATCCGGGCCACGACCAGCTAACCAAAGACTTGGATGTTCTAAAAAAACTTTTGGGGAAAATAGATATTTTGCTGGTTAACCAGGAAGAGGCGAGCGCCATAACCGGCGTTGATTTTAAGAATGAGCAAGAATTATTTAAAAAATTTGATGAATTAGTTCCTGGTATTGCCGTGATGAGCAAAGGCAAGGAAGGGGTGGCGGTATCGGACGGTAAAAAAATCTACCGAGCCGGAATCCCGGAATCCGGGTATGTTGACCGCACGGGTTCTGGCGATGCCTTTGGTTCGGGCTTTGTGGCTACAATAATTCAAGGCGGCTCTATCCCGGAGGCTATCCAGCTTGGCACAGCCAATGCCACTGCAACTATCCAGCAGATCGGCGCCAAGAACGGCTTGTTGAAAAAAGGAGATTTTGGGTCGTGGGAAAAAGTTCAGGTTTCAATAACTAATTTATAAAGAAATAATTTTAATATATGACCCCAATTCAAAAGATCGCGCATTTGTTGCGCACGCCTGAAAGTTCGGTGGCTGAGTTATTTGCCAAAATGGAAAAGCTAACGGGAAAAACCGGCGTGGCGGAAAAGATTTACCAAGAAAACGAAACTGTTGTGGCCCAAAAATTGCAGGAGCTGGGGATAGAGAGGGAAAAAGCCGATGCGCCTGAGGTGGAAGCCGGGATTTTAAAAAAAGTCGCCGAAGCCGATGAAGCTTTTTTTGATTTTTTAGGGAAGCCTGATTTTAGCCGCCAAGATTCTTGCAACGCAATGATAGAAACCTTGAAGAAAACGGCTAAGGTGGGCAAGGGGTTTTTCGTTAAGGAAGAAAAATTGCGCAATTTTTTGTTTTTGAATCCGCCCAAAAATATTATGGAAGTTTTAGGGTATCAGACGGTTAATGAGATGATGGCCAAAGAAGATATTTATGAAATATTTGCGGCCTTGCGTTTTGTGGAAAACGAGCGGTGGCTGAACGAAGTTTTTTTCCGGCCGTATCACGATATAACGCCGGATAATTTTGAAGAACGGGAGACACAGATAAAGTTTTTGAACGAAAAATGGGAGCCGATCGGGCAAAAGTTCGTGGGTAAAAAATTGCATAATATCAGCCATTTGAAGGAATTGGGATTGGTGTTTTTAATACCAACCAAAAAAGCTAAAACGCCAGGCATGGCGCTGGAAACCTTTAGTTTGGTGCTGCACTATTTGCATGAGATAGATTTTTATTGCCGGCTTTTCCGCAAATACGCGGCGCAGCCCGATTTTGGCAATAATTTAGTTAGATTAGTTTCCGGGGAAGTATCGGCTTTGTCTCTATCGGAAGAGGGAGTGAATTGGCGCATTATCCAGCGGTATTTGGGCAAGAATGACCCGCAAGACCCGCGGCTTTTTGAACCGCATGTGAATCCGGAAACCGTGCATTGGTTCAAGGCAGAAAAAGAGATAGATACTATCGGCCAGGCGCAACCGCAGACCAAGCTAGCTTATTGGCGAAGCGTGGATGATTTTGCCGGCGAACTTTTTCCGGCAGGGAAAAAAGGAGACGAATTAGTCAGCTTTGATCTATTGGACAATTTGATCTCTTTAACCCACGGCGGCATCGGTAAATATTTATATCATCAGCAAGAAGCATTATGGAATAAAATATTTATGGAGTTTATGGGTGAAGAAAAGCTGGAAGAGATGATAGTGGAGAATATGGAAAAAGGAGTAATAGAATTAAAATAGATTTTATTTGTTATGAAAGAAATACTGAAAAAAGCACAAAAAGAACATTATGCGTTGGGCGCATTTAATTTTTCCACGGCAGAAATATTAAAGGCAACGGTATTGGCGGCTAAAGAATTGAGCTCGCCGATCATTGTGGCGACGTCGGAAGGCGAAGGTGGTTTTATTGGTTTTAGGGAAGCGGCGGCGCTGGTTGGCGTTTGGCGGGAGGCGGCAAAATTGCCGATAATTTTAAATCTGGACCATGGCAAGAACCTGGACATAATAAAAAAAGCCGTAGCGGCCGGCTATGATGCTGTTCATTTTGACGGTTCAGGCTTGTCTTATAAAGAAAACATCGAACAAACGAGCAAGGCGGTAAAATATATCCGCGAATATTCTAAAACTTTTGACCGAGATGTCATTATTGAGGGAGAGATCGGTTATTTGCGCGGCGCTTCTTCTTTGCACCAAGAAAAATTGGAAATTAAAGAAAGCGATTTAACCAGCCCTGAGCAAGCTTTGGATTTTATAGAGCAAACCGGAGTCGATTCGCTGGCAATTGTGATAGGTAACGCCCACGGAGTTTTTGCGGCGGGAGAAGAGAAATTGCATTTGGATAGACTAGCCGCTATAAAAAAAGAAGTCGGCGATAAAGTTTTTCTGGTGCTGCACGGCGGGTCTGGCATTCCGGCCGAAGACGTTAAAAAAGCAATTGAGCTAGGAATTGTGAAGGTTAACATCAACACGGAATTGCGCCTGGCTTATAAAGCGGGGTTGGAAAAAGAGTTTGCTGCCAGCCCTTCCGAAACCACGCCTTATAAAATGCTGCAGCCTTCGATTGATGAAGTGAAAAAAGTGGTAATGGAAAAAATAAAATTATTTGGAAGTGAAAATAAAATTAATATAAATAATTAAAAATAAAAAAACAAATGCCAAAAGTATTCGTGACCCGGCAGATTCCGGACGCCGGTATAAAAATGCTTCGGGAAAAAGGTTTTGAGGTTGAGGTGAGCGACGTGGATGGAGTTATGCCGCGCGAGCAGCTGTTAGCCAGAGTTAAAGGCGTGGATGCGATTTTGTCTTTATTAACGGATAAAATGAATGCCGAAGTGATGGAAGCGGCCGGACCGCAATTGAAAATTATCGCTAACTACGCGGTGGGCATTGATAACATTACCTTGCCGGACGCAGCGGCGCATAACGTTATTATTACTAATACCCCGGGAGTTTTAACCGAGTCAGTGGCGGAGCACGCTATTGCTTTAATGTTTGCGATTGCCAGAAAAGTGGTGGAATCGGACCAATACATGCGCGATGGCAAATACCATGGCTGGGCGCCGATGCTGTTTTTGGGCAACGATTTAGTTGGCAAAACCTTGGGGCTGGTGGGCCTTGGCCGAATTGGCGCGGCGGTGGCTAAGCGCATGCATGATGGTTTTGAAATGAAAGTTGTTTATTTTGATGCCAAGCGCAATGAAGAATTGGAAAAACAGTATCATTTGGAATATCGGGATTTGGATAGCCTGCTGAAGGAATCGGATTTTGTTTCCGTGCATGTGCCTATGACTCCGGAAACAAAGCACTTAATCAACGCCGATAAATTAAAAATGATGAAAAAGACCGCTTACTTGATCAATACCGCGCGCGGTCCGGTAGTCGATGAAATTGCTTTGGTGGAGGCATTAAAGAGCGGAGAGATAAAGGGCGCGGCTTTAGATGTTTACGAAAAGGAGCCGGAAATGATGCCGGGGCTAGCGCAACTGCCAAACACGGTTTTGACTCCGCATACCGCTTCCGCTACCGAAGAAACCCGCGGAGCCATGAGCGAGTTGGCAGCCAAGAATATAATAGAGGTTTTAGAAGGCCGGCCAGCCATAACGCCGGTGAAGTAGAAGTGATTAAGAAATTAAGATGATTAGCGCTAAAAATCCGCCTTAGGCGGATTTTTAGCGCTAGAGCCTAGCCGCCGTCCGAATCTTTATTTTTGCTGGCAATTTAGCTATACTTAGAACATATGTTGCAGCATTTTTTTAAGCCGTTTAAGAAGTTCCAAAAAGCTTATTTAGCCGGCATTGTCACCGCCAGCGCGGATGATGACCCGTCAACCATCTCTACTTATTCTATAGCCGGCGCCACGACCGGTTTTTCGCAGTTGTGGCTTCTTTTGGTTTCCACTCCGCTGCTTATCGCTATCCACCGGATGATCGCGCGCATAGGAGACGTGACTAAAAAAGGCTTGATAACTCTTATTAAAGAACATTTTGGCCGGCGGGTGGCTTTTGTCTGTGTGACAATTTTATTGGTGGTTAATTTATTAACTTTAATCGCCGATATCATTGGCATGGCGGCGGGCTTTCAGCTCTTAACCGGTGAAAATTATTTATATTTTATTATTCCGCTGATAATCTTTGTTTGGTATTTGGTAGTTTTTGATACTTACGACCATATTATCCGTTATTTTTTCTGGGTGGCGGGAGTTTTAATTGCTTACATATTGGCTGGCTTTCTGGCGCAACCTGATTGGGGCTTGGTTTTTAGATCAGTCTTTTGGCCGCCGATTGAGTTTAATTTTACTTATATTTTGGTGGCGCTGGGGCTCTTAGGCGCGACTTTTTCGCCGTTCACTTTTATCTGGCAGACCGAAGAAGAGATCGAAGAGCGCCATAATATCAATAACGCAAAAAAGACCGATCGGGCGGTGGCGCTGGGATTTGTTTACAGCAATTTAGTGGCGTTTTTTATCATCGTGGCTAGCGCTTTGATAATAAAAGGAGGAGACGTTAATTTATTGACTGTTAAAGATATCGCGCAAGCCTTAACGCCGGTCGCCGGACCTTGGGCAACCAAGCTTTTTGGCTTGGGGCTGATTGGTTCGGGTATCTTGGCAATTCCTATCCTGGCTGTTTCTTCCGCTTATGCGGTCTCGGAGTTTTTTTCTTGGCCAGAAGGTTTACGCTTGAAGCCCCGCCGCGCTAAAGGTTTCTACGCGCTTATTACTTTTGGTTTTGTATTTTGTCTGGCGGCTTTGCTTTTTGAATTAAACCCGATCAAGGCGATGTTTTTCTCGCAGGTATTGGCCGGCATAGTTACGCCGATAATCCTTTATTTTATTTTGCGCCTGGCTTCTAGTCGAAAAGTTATGGGAAGTTTTTGCTGTTCGCGCTGGAATGTTATTGCTGGCTGGCTGACTTTAATCCTTTTGTCAGCGGGCGATATCTGTTTGATATATTATTTGCTTAGCGCATGAGTAAAAAACTTTTTATAACTCTAATAATTATTGTTTTGGCAGCTATGGGCCTAACCGGTTGGCTGCTTTTTAAATATCAGTCTCAAGTGGCCAATGACCTGTCCTCAGTTTTTGGCGGCGCCAGCGATTTAAAATCTGATTCTTCTGCAGGCGCCGGTTCCCTAAAAAACGGCACAACGACAGAAGAAGAAATTGCGGCGCTGAAAAAAGAGATAGAAGAATTAAAAAATCGGCCAGCACAAACGGTTTCTAAAACCGACTTGACTTTGGCTTCGCCCGCGCCTGATCTTAGCGCTCAAAATGAACTGGAGTCGGCTAAGCAAAATATCAGTTCCTTGCAGGAGCAACTAAAAGAGCTTCAATCTAAAACGAGCCAAGCGGTTTCGTCCAATGGCGATGCTAATTTGATCCAATCTTGGCAAGCCAGCGAAAAAGTAGCGCAGGTCGCTTGCCAGGATAATTATTTAGGCTCTTGGCAGCTAGGCTCGGGGGTTTTGATAAGCGAAGACGGAAAAATGCTGACCAATCAGCATGTAGTTCAATTGTCTAGCGGCTTGACGCCGTCTTATTGTTTGGTGCTTTTCAGCAAAGATTATGATAACGCCTCGCAAGGCTATAAAAGGGAATATCGGGCAACGGTGGTCGGATATTTTACCGAACGCGATGCGGCGTTATTAAAAATCCAGGATGTTGTTTATAAAGACAGCAACGGGCAAGTTCAAAATGCGCCAATTTTAAACTCGTTCCAATTTTTTAGGCCGGCTAGCGGGGCGTCTCAGGTAGGCGATACAGTTTATGTTTTTGGTTTTCCCGAATCGGCTAATTTTAACTTTTCCGCGACCCGGGGCATTGTTAGTAATTTAAGCTCCAGCGATGTATATTTTGGCACAGATGCGCAAATTGACCGGGGAAACTCGGGCGGCGCGGCGGTTAATGCCGCCGGCCAGCTTATCGGTTTGCCGACTTATAAATATGCGGGCGGGGGAGATTACCGGGGGTATATCCTGGATATCCATTCGCTTAATTTAAATTAAAAGGTAAAGAAATGATTCTAATTAAAAATATAACTATTATAACGCAAAATGCTCAGCGCCAAGTAATTAAGGATGGCGCGATTTTAATTGAGGGCAGTAAAATCGCGGAAGTTGGACAAAGCAAAAAAATAGAGAAAAAATACGCTAAAGCCAAAAAGAAAATTATTGATGGAAAAGGAAAAATAGCTTTGCCCGGATTAATTAACGCCCATACCCACGCGGCTATGGCTCTTTTGCGCGGCTACGCAGACGATTTGCCTTTGAAGAAATGGCTAACGGAAAAGATCTGGCCGGCGGAAGCCAAGCTTAAGCCGGCAGATATTTACCGCGGCACCGAATTGGCTTGTGAAGAAATGCTGCAAAGCGGCACGACGACTTTTAATAATATGTATTGGCAGCCGGAAAAGGAAATTGCGGCCGCGGCTAAGGCTGGTTTGCGTGATTTTGTGGGCTTAACTGCTTTGGACACTAACGGCATGGATATCGGGGCGGACAGGATAGCTAACCTTTATAGGCAGCTGAAGCCAAAAGTTAACGATAAAATAAAATTAACATTAACGCCCCATTCAATTTATGCGGTGAGCCGCGAGACTTTAGTTTGGTGTAAAAAATTTGCCGATGAAAATGATTTATTATTGCATATTCATTTAGCCGAGACAGAAGGGGAAGTTGATGATTGCCAAAAGGCGCATGGCTGCCGGCCGGTTGAATATCTGGAAAAACTTGGCTTTTTGGGCGGTAATGTTGTCGCGGCGCATTGCTGCTGGCTAACGGATAACGAGATAAATATTTTGGCAAAAAATAAAGTTAGCGTGGCTCATTGTCCTACTTCTAATTTAAAGCTGGCTTCAGGGGTAATGCCGCTTAGCAAATTGTTAAAGGCTGGAGTGAATGTTTGCTTAGGCGCGGATGGGCCGTCTTCGAATAATAACTTGGATCTATTGGAAGACATGAAAATAGCTGCGTTAATCCATAAATGGAATGAAAAAGATCCATCTGCCGCCAGCGCGCAAACTATTTTGGACTTAGCCACAATAAACGGCGCCAAGGCCTTGAAAATTGATGACAAAATCGGTTCCATTGACATCGGCAAAGAGGCTGATATAGTGATAATAGACTTTGACAAAAGGCCGCATTTAAAGCCTTGTTTTAACCCAATTTCTCATTTGGTCTATGCAGCCCAAGGGGGAGACGTGGAGAAGGTTTTAATTGGCGGAAAAGTTCTTTTCTAAATAAAAAATAAGGAAAACGGGAGGGAATATGGGAAAAGTTAAGCTGTTGTTATCAGTGGTGGTTATTTTTCTTGCCCTGTTGTTTTTTACGGGATTCCTAGCTAAAAATAGCCTGTCTAAAGAGTCTATGTATAATGTTTTTCGGGCCGAGGTGAGCAATATTTTGTACGATGTTTCTCCGGACGAAAAAAGTTTTGAAATCATAAAGGACTCGGTAGCTTTCGTTCTGGAAGAAAATAATCAAGAAATGATGATCTCTATTTTTGTTAAGGCGCCTGGACAAGAAAGGCCAAAATTAATTTGGGTAATCGAGGAAAGCCGGTTAAATAATAAAAACGTCACTGATTTAGCAGAGAGAGCGGCTTACATTATTCTTTTCCATTTATCGAAAAAAGCTTTGCCGGAAATTATTATTCCGTCAGCTCAAGAGCCAATAAAGGCTTAGTATCACAAACCCTGCGGTTTTACCCAGGGTTTGTTTTTTTAATAGATTTAAATTACAATAAATTAACAAATTATTAGACAAACTAATTAATTATGCCAGAACTTCCAGAGGTTGAAACTATTAGCCGGCAATTAGAAAGAGTTGTTAGCGGGAAAAAAATAAAAAAAATAGAAGTTTCTTTGCCTAAAATCGTTAAAGCGCCATTGGTTGCTTTTGGGCGGGCGCTTCAGGGCGCAATAATAAAAAAGATCAGCCGGCGCGCCAAAATATTAATTTTTGAAATGGATAATGGCTGGAGCTTATTGGTGCACCTTAAAATGACCGGCCAGCTGATATTTAGCGAAGAAGTTTGCAGCCGCCATAAGCACACCCACGTGATTTTTAATTTTGCGGATGGGAGCCAAATGCTGTTTAACGATTTGCGGCAATTCGGTTATTTAAAATTAGCGAGAACGGAAGAATTAGATGCTTTTTTTATAAAAGAAGGCCTGGGGCCAGAACCCCTGCCGGCAAGTTTTACTTTAGCCAGATTTAAAGAAGTATTGTTAAAGAAACCCAAAGCCAAAATAAAGCAATTTTTGATGGACCCTAAAAATATCGCCGGTATAGGCAATATCTATTCCGATGAGATTTTGTTTGCCAGCCGCGTGCATCCGTTGCAGCGGGTTTTTTCTCTAAAACAAGAGGAGATTAAAAAAATATACGATAATATAAAAAAGATATTGTCTTTGGCAGTAAAGCTAAGGGGAACTTCTTCGAGCGATTATTTAGACGCTTTTGGGAAAAAAGGGAAGTTTGCGCAAGAATTGAGAGTCTATGGCAGGGAAGGAGAAAAATGTGTAAAATGTAAAAGTAGTATAGTAAGAATAAAAGCTGGCGGGCGCTCAGCGCATTTTTGCCCCGCCTGCCAACGCCTCAAGCCATAGATAATGGCAAGGGGATTCTATTCGCCAAAAATAATAATTATTTTAATATAAAAAATAACCATGAAATTATTAAAGCTTTTTGATATTTTAGAGGATAAGATCAGGCATCGTTTAAGCCACTGGCCGATACTTTATGCGTTGATCGGCATTTTGGGCATTGTTTTGATTTGGCGCGGAGTTTGGCATTTGGCGGATGAAATCAATTTAAATCCTTGGTTATCAATAATTTTTGGGGTAGTTATTTTGCTATCGACGGGGCTTTTAGTGGCGATTGCTATAGGGGATGAAGTTTTGATCAATGCCTTTCGCGGCCGGAGAAAGATAACAGAAATAAGGCTGGAAGAAGCTTTAACCTTGGCTGAAAGAGTAGAAGAGATAAAGAAACTTTTGGATTCTATTAATTCTCGGGTTGGCGCGATAAAAAAAGAAGAAGAAAAGATAAAAGTGGAAATAGATGAATCGCAAAAATAAAAAAGAGGTAATTGTTGTTTGCCATAATATCCGCAGCGCGTTCAATGTCGGCTCGATTTTCCGGACAGCCGACGGAGCGGGGGTTAATAAAATAATTTTAGGCGGCTGGAGCGCTTATCCGCCGCATCCCAAACTTATAAAAACGGCGCTGGGAGCGGAAAAAAGCGTGCCCTTTCAGCGTGTTTGGCAAACTTGGCGGGCATTAGACGATTTAAAATCAGCCGGCTATAATATTATTGCCTTAGAAAAAACTCAAAAGGCTGAAAATATTTTTAGCTTTAAGCCAAAGTTTCCTTTAGCCTTGGTTTTGGGAAATGAAGTTAAAGGGCTATCAAAAAATATTTTAAGCCGCTGCGATAAAGTAGTTTTTCTCCCTATGAAGGGCCAAAAAGAATCGTTGAATGTGAGCGTGGCTTTTGGAGCGGCCATATACCAAATTATTAAATAAAAATAAAGCATAATTAATATGGGCAAGATACAAAAAATCCGCGAACAAAAAAAGATGGAAGCCGAAACAGAAATGCAAGAACGCCGGCATCGCAACCGCACGATTGCGGTTGGCGTTTTGTTGGGGCTAGCGATTTTAGCTTTATTGGTTTTTGGCATCACTAAGTTTTTAAATTGGCGTTTGGCACAGGGAGAAGCGTCTCCAACCCCATCAGCGAGCAGCCAGCCGGGGCAGATATTTCCGTCTTTGTCGCCGTCGCTTGATAATCAAAATATGCAAAAGACAACAGCTAGGACAGCCGTAATCAAAACCGACAGGGGGAATATTAAAATAGAGTTTTATCCGGAGGCGGCGCCTAAGACCGTTTTAAACTTTGCCACTTTGGCCAAAAACGGTTTTTATAACGGATTAACTTTTCATCGAGTAGTAGCTGATTTTGTCATTCAGGGGGGAGACCCGAAGGGCGATGGCACGGGCGGCCCAGGCTATACTTTTGAAGACGAAATAAATCCTTGGAGCTTGGGGCTATCGGAAGAAACGATCAAATCTTATGAAGCCCAAGGCTACCAATATAATAAAAGCTTAACCTCCCATAAAATGGAAGCTGGTTCTTTGGCTATGGCCAATTCCGGGCCCAACACCAATGGCAGCCAATTTTTTATCGTGACGGACGAAGCCCAGCCTCATTTAGACGGCAAGCATACGGTTTTTGGCCGGGTGATAGAAGGGATGGATGTAGTGAAAAAAATCCAGCAAGGGGATATAATGAAAGAGATAACTATTAGCGAATAGCAGCTAATAATAAGCAAAGATATATGCGTCGCACCCAAATCAAGCCCCAAAAAAAGACGCACTATATGAAACGGGCTAAGGCCGGCAAGTTTGCCGATATGCAAAATATTTATCGTTGCATTCGGCAGGATATGGCGCGCCGAGCCAAGGTTAAGGCTAAGCCCGGGCATAAGTTCGCAGGCGACTAAATTAATTATTAAATATTAATTTCTATGTCTAGAATCGTTTTTGACATTGAGACCATTGGCGTTGACTTTGACGGATTATCGGCTGAAGAGCAAAAATATATTTTAAAAGACAGCGAAGACGAAAAAAAGAACCAGGAGGCTAAAGATAGGTTGGGCCTCTCTCCTTTAACAGGCGAAGTGGTGGCTATCTGCCTTTTAAATCCCGATACCAATAAGGGCCGGGTTTATTTTCAGGCGCCCGGCGCTAAGATAAAACCCACAATAGAAGACGGCATTGAATATTTGCCGATGGCCGAAAAAGAGCTTTTGGAGCAGTTTTGGCAAGAGATAAAAAATTATGACCAATACATCACCTTTAACGGCCGGAAGTTTGATTGCCCGTTTTTGGCGTTAAGGTCTGGCGCTTTGAAAGTCCGGCCGACCAGGAATATTATGCCGTATCGCTATAGCGACAAAGAGCATATTGACCTGTTGGACCAGCTGACGTTTTATGATGCTTTCCGCAAGTTTTCCCTGGATTTTTATTGCCGGTCTTTTAAATTAAAGAGCGTTAAAACCGAAGGCATGAGCGGTGATAAAGTGCAGGAATATTTTAAGAAAGGCAAATATCTGGAAATCGCCAAATATTGCGCCGATGATGTGAAAGCCACAGCAGAACTTTTTGAACGTTGGGAAAAGTATATCAGGATCTAGTTTTTGCAATAAATAATAAAAATAGGCAAAAGCTGTTATATGAATCAGTCGCCGGTAAAATTGGGATTGGTCGCAGTTGTCATTTTAGAAATTGGCGTTTTATTTTTTATGCTGCGAGTTTATGATGATTTTGTTTCTTCCCCGGATAATTATTATAAAAATATCCTAGTCGGGCAAATAGAAGACGAAGGGGAGATAAATAATGAGAGCAACTTAGAAAATTGACGCTGGTCTCAAAAAAGGTTAATATTTAATATAAAAATAAAGCGGAAAAATGACCAATAAAAAAATTATTATTTTTGCCGTTATCGCCTCGATCTTATTAATTGGCGGTGGCTGGTATTATTCCAAGCAAGCGCCCAGCGCTTCTATTTCCAGTTCTCTACCGGCTGGTTCTTTGGCCGTATCTGAAGAAGGAATTACAATAGGCAATCCTGACGCGCCGGTCACGATAGAGGAATACACTAATTTTTTGTGCACGGCTTGCGCCCGTTTTGCCACTATCACTTTAGAACAGATCAAGGAAGATTATGTGAAAACCGGCAAGGTAAAAATGGTCTTTTATGTCTATCCGCCCTACGAACTTGGCTGGGCGGCTCTTTGCAGCCAGGAGCAGAACAAGTTCATAGAGTTCCATGATTATGTTTTTTCCCACCAGGCGCAAATTACCGAAGAGAGCGTTATAAAAGATATGGCGCTTAACGCCGGGTTGGACAGCGAAAAGTTTAATGCTTGCTATGCTTCAGATAAATATACGGCAAAAGTAACCAAATGGTTTGAAGAGGGAGAAACCAGAGGGGTTGAGGCCACGCCGACATTTTTTATTAATGGGCAAAAGCTGGTTGGCGCCCAATCCTATTCTGATTTTAAAAAAATTATTGAAGAAAAATTAGAAGAAGCAAGATAGGTAGTTATTTAAAAATATAAGGAGGGGAAAATGGCGAAAGACGAGTTATTGGTTAAGGCGAGAGCATTGCTCCAAGGTCCTTGGGATAAACATAAAAAAGCTGGTTTAGTCGGACGTTGCTGGGGAAAATGCTATAACGGCAGCACAATAGTGCTAGCCAACGAAAAAGAAGCTGTTGTTATATCGTTGGATAACAATCAGCAATTACAAATTAAAGAGTTTTCCGCTGTTATGGGCGGCACTAAGCTGGGCAATGAAATTAACCGGCTCTTAGCGCCACTAAAGAAATAAAAACAAGCACAAAAAATATTTAAAAATCCCTTTAGAACAAAGGGGTTTTTTACTTATTATGTTGAGTTGACAAGTATTTAAAATATTATTAATATAATAAAGCTAAGTAAGCAGGAGCTACCCTTCGCGCAAGCGAAGGGAGGAAAGTCCGGGCACTCCTTTAACCGTAAGGTTAAAGAGTAGGGTAGCGGGTAATTCCCGTCCACCGTGAGGTGCGAGGTGCGAACAGAAACGTCCTAGAGCCCGAAAGGGCTCGGACGCCCGTTCCGCGTAAGCAGAATTAGGGCGAGGTCAGCTATAAAAAATTTCGAAAGAAGTTTTAAAAGCTGAAATGAAACGGCTAAATCCTTACCTGGGTGCAAGATCAAACTATGAGACCGAAAGCTTGGATCTCATAAGACAAGTAGATCGCCAGAGCCCTGAAGCAATTCTGGGCCCAGATAGATGGCTTCTAATACAAAACCCGGCTTATTACTTGCTTGGCAGCTGCGCCCCGCTTTGCGGGGCGCAGTTTTTATTTGCCTTGATTTTAAAGCGATTTTGGGAGTAAAATACAGTCAATGAAAAGAGCGGAATTAATTTTTACAGCGGCATTGGTACCAATAGATTATTTGATGTTGGTGCTGGCGGGCCTGGCAGCCTATTGGTTGCGGACCAGCGCTTGGATAGCCGAATCTCGGCCGGTGCTTTTTGGCATTAATTTGCCTTTTGAAAAATATTTTGGGCTGGTTATTGTCATCGGCCTTTTGATGCTGGCGATCTTTGCGCTGTCCGGGCTTTATGAGATTCGCCGCACCAACGGATTGCTCGAAAACTTTGCGCGCATTTTGATAGGTGTTTCAGCGGGATTGGCCGGCGTGATCGTTTTTAGTTTTATTCGCCGAGAGTGGTTTGACTCCCGTTTTTTAATTTTTGCCGCGGGGCTTTTGGCGATATTTTTTGTGTTGTTTGGCCGGATCATCACTCGGATTATCCAAAAGTTTTTACTAAAGCATTATAATTTTGGCGTCCATAATGTGCTGGTTATTGGCGGCGATAAAATATCCAAAGAGATGATAGAAGAAATTAAAGGCGAGCCGTCGCTGGGCTATAATTTAGTCCAATGTTTTCAAGAGCTAGATTTGGCAAAAATAAAAGAGGCGGTTGATGGCGGATCGATAGACGATATAATTTTGGCTAATCCGGATTTTTCGCGCGAACAAGTCTTGGGGCTAATCGATTTTTGCGAAGAGCGCAGGCTTAATTTTAAGTTCGTGCCAAACTTATTCCAAGCTTTAACCATTAATGTGGAGTTTGATTCTTTGGCGGGCATTCCGTTGGTGGAACTTAAGCGCACAGCGCTGGATGGCTGGGGAAAAATTACCAAAAGAATGATAGATTTTTTGGGTTCAATTTTTTGCCTTATAGTTTTTTCGCCGGTTATGGCCGTTGTGGCAATTTTGGTGAAATTAGATTCGCCGGGCCCGGTTATTTATAAAAACGAGCGAGTGGGGCCGGATGGCATTTTTAATACTTATAAGTTTCGCTCAATGAAGCTGGAATATTGCACCGGGTCCCAATACGATAAAGATGGCCAAGCCAGCTCCCTGGAAGACGATCTGGCAGCCAAGCAAAGCGGGCGAAGAGGCCCCGTCTTTAAAATAATGAATGACCCGCGCCGGACGAAACTCGGCCGATTTTTGGAAAAATCAAGCTTAGACGAATTGCCGCAATTTTTTAACGTGCTGCTTGGCAATATGAGCTTAGTGGGGCCTAGGCCCCATATGCCCAAGGAAGTGGCTAAATACGAGCGGTGGCATAAAAAAGTTTTTAATGCCAAGCCCGGTGTCACGGGATTAGGCCAAATATCGGGGCGTTCGGAAATTGATTTTGACGAAGAAGCCAAGCTCGATGCATATTATATTGAAAATTGGTCGCTGTGGATGGATATAAAAATAATTTTGAAAACTCCGTTTGTGGTGTTATTTGGGAGGCGGGGAAGATAGATTATGAGAGTTGCCTTAATTCATGATTACCTGAACCAATACGGTGGGGCAGAGCGGGTGTTGGAGGCATTTTGCGAAATATGGCCCGAGGCGCCTATTTTTTCGCTGATCTACGACCGCCAACGGACAGGGCTAGCCTTTGAAGGCCGGAAAATAAGAACTTCTTTTCTGCAAAAAGTTCCTTTGGTCAGGTCTCATCATCGGCCATTTTTAATGTTGATGCCTTTGGCGATCGAACAATTTGACCTGTCAAAATACGATTTGGTGATTTCCGATTCGGCTAGTTTTGCCAAAGGAGTCATCACCGGCCCTAACACTTTGCATATTTGCTACTGCCACACCCCAACGCGGTATGTTTGGGACGATAGCCATAAATATATTAATGAGTTCAATTATCCGTCCTTCATCAAAAAAATTGTTCCGGCCTTTTTGAACTATTTGCGGGTCTGGGATTCTTTGGCTTCCGAGCGCCCCGATGTTTATCTGGCTAATTCGCAATTTGTGGCTTCTCGGATCAAGAAATATTATAATCGCCAAGCCCAAGTAATCTGTCCGCCGGTTAAGGCAGATAATTTTTATTTGAGCAGCCAGCCGGAAGATTATTTTTTGATGGTTGCCAGGTTCTTGCCGTATAAAAAAATTGATCTGGCGATCGAAGCTTTTAATAAATTAGGTTGGCCGCTTAAAATTATCGGCGATGGTCCGGATAAGGGCCGGCTGAAAAAGATTGCCGGTTCTAATATCGAGTTTTTGGGCCTAGTGGCGGAAAAAAAGCTGGCGGATTATTTTGCGCGCTGCCAAGCTTTTATTTTTCCGCAAGAAGAAGATTTTGGCATAACAGCGGTTGAAGCAATGGCCGCCGGCCGGCCCGTAATTGCGTATCATGGCGGGGGAGCGCTGGAAATAGTAGAGGAAGGGAAAACCGGATTATTCTTTTACGAACAGACCCCAGAATCTTTAATTAGCGCATTAAAAAAGTTTAAGCAATTAAAGTTTTCGCCAAGCCTTATCCGCCAGCGCGCTAAAGATTTTGACAAAGAAGCATTTAAAGATAAAATAAAGAAGTTCGTTGACGAAGCTTTATTAGCAAGAAAAAAGCGCTTGGTAATATAATTTTTTATAAAAATATAATTTGCAAAGTTATGAAAATAACCCAGGAAAGAAAAAAATGCATTGGTTGCGGCTCTTGCGCCGCGGTTTGCTCTAAATATTTTGAGATGGGCCAGGATGGCTTGGCGGATATAAAGGGCGGGCAAATGAAGGGGGAGAATATGGAGCTGGAAGTGGCAGAAGCTGGTTGCGCTAAAGAGGCCTCGGAAATCTGCCCGGTGCAGATCATTAAGGTGCAATAGGCGGGGCTTGCCCCTCACTTGGAAAGGAATTGGAAAAAATTGCGGTAAAACCGCATTCTTTTCCAAGTGAGGGGCTTGCTTTTTTTGTTATTTGTGATAAACTATTAACTGTTATTGATAATTGTTAATTGATTCTCATGTTGGAGCTAAAAGCTGACTCCAGGTCTATCCTGGGCAAAAAAGTAAACAGTTTAAGGCAAACCGGATCTATTCCGGCTGTTTTATATGGGCATAATAAAAAGCCGGTGCCCGTAACAGTTAGCGCTAAAGAGTTTGATAAGATCTTTAAGGAAGCTGGAGAAACCACGCTGGTTTCTTTATCTGTTGATGGGAAAAACCATAATGTTTTTATCCACGATATGGAAAGAGGCCCCTTGGATAGCAAAATAATCCATGTAGATTTTTTTGAGGTGAGAATGGACGAAAAGATCAAAGCAAAGGTTCCTTTCGTTTTTATTGGCGAATCTCAGGCGATCAAGGCCGATGGCGGCATTTTAGTGCGCGCTATGCATGAAGTAGAAATCGAAGCTTTGCCTCAGGATATGCCGAAAGAGATCTCGGTGGATATCTCTTCTTTGAAAACTTTTGAAGACAAGATCAGGATCCAAGACTTGGTCATAGGGAAGAGCGTAAAGGTTTTGACTCATTTGGACGAAACAGTTGCCTTAGTTGCTCCGCCGCGCTCCGATAAGGAAATCGCGGACCTGGAAGCTAAGCCGGCTGAAACAGCTGCGGCTGAAGTTAAGGTTGTTGGCGAAGAAGAAAAAGCGGCGGCTGCTGCCAGCACGGAAGAGACTCAAGAAACGGCCAAATAATTTTTGGCCAAAAAGTTTTTTTAATCTCATTTTTCAGATGGGAAAATATTTTAACAACCACCTATTTTTAAAAACCATCAGGCATTTTTTGTCCGGGTGGTTTTTTGTTTCGGTTATTTTTCTTATGGCTGGCGGCACTGCTTGGGCTACAACCGCCGAAGACCAAAAAAATAGCCTCCGCCAGCAGATAGACGAGATCCAGCAGCAGATCGATGCTTACCGCTCCAGCATTTCCGGCCTCCAGCAGCAAAGCAATACTTTAAAAAGAGAAGTTTCATTATTAGACAGCAAAATTAAAGCAGCAGAACTTGAGATCCGCCGCACGACTTTAAATATTAGGGAAGCTGAAAGCGGGATTTCGGATAAGAATGTTGCCTTAGGAGAATCAGAGTCGAAGCTAGAAAGAGAAAGGCAGCTTTTAGGCAAATACGTTCAGGCAGTCTATGAGGCTGATCAGCAGGGAACGTTAGAGATGATCTTAAGCAATGAAAAGCTTTCTGATATTTTTGACCGGGCCAGCTCCTTGCAAGAAGTTCAGCGGGGAATCCAGGAAAGCATGGCCGCGATAAAGCAATTGAGGATAGATCTGGAAAACGATAAAGCAGCCCTGGAAGACAGGCGAGACGAACTGAACCAATTAAAAGTTTTGCAGGAAATCCAGCGGCGCACTTTAGCTCTCCAGCAGGAAGAAAAAAAGACACTATTAGCGCAAACTAAAGGGCAGGAATCAAACTACCAGACTTTGATAAAAAAAGCCCAAGCTGATGCGACTTCCATAAGGCAGAACCTTTATTTGCTTGAAGGGGTAGGGCTTTCAATGACCCTGGAAAAAGCGTATCAATATGCCAAAAGAGCTTCTGACTTAACGGGCATTAGGCCGGCTTTCTTGCTGGCAGTATTGAAAAACGAATCCAGCTGGGGGCAAAAAGTAGGAACCGGAACTTGGCGGAAAGATATGCATACCAGAGACCAAAAAGCTTTTCTCCAGATCTGCGAAGAGCTGAATCTAGACCCGGATAAAATGCCGGTTTCCCGCAAGCCTTCCTATGGTTGGGGCGGAGCGATGGGACCGGCGCAATTTTTACCGTCGGTTTGGCTGGAGTATCAAGACAGGATAGCGCAATTAACCGGCCACAATCCGCCTGACCCCTGGAGCATTGAAGATGCTTTTGTGGCGGCGAGCATTAAATTAACCAATGCGGGAGCGGCTGCGCAAACGTATAACGCCGAATGGAAATCTGCCCAGATATATTTTGCTGGCAGCCGTTGGAACAATAAAGCTTATTATTTCTATGGCGACCGGGTGATGGAAACGGCTAGCGTTATCCAGAGCCAGCTTGATGTTATCACCAAATAAAAAATAACTAAAAAGCCGCCATGTCACAGGGCGGTTTTTAGTTTGGATTGATTTTTATTTTCAGACTGTCATTAAAGAAGGAACAAGGGAAACGTATTGGCTAAGGTTCTTGATCTGTCCGTCAGTTAAAGATAAGGCCATATTGATCGCGTCTTGGATCGTGTTGTTGGAAAAAGCTATTTGGTCGCCAACATTTAAAGTTTTTGGCTGGCCGGTTATGTGCTTGCGAAGATAATCTTCAATATAGATTCGCTGCTCAGCTCCTAATTTTTGCGCTAGTTCCGGTTTGTCTTTCAGATATTCTTTTAGCGCTTGGCGCGCTAGGTGCGTTGCTCCGTTGCCTTTGGCAGCGGTGACGACTATCTGGCTGTTGTTCGTTGCGGTTGGAATCGGGGTAGAGACAGCTTCTCCTTTAACTTTTTCATTAACGCCAACAATGGCAGCTTTGCTTATTGTTGGGGTGGCGGTGGGCGAAGCGGTTATCTGGTCTAGGACCGGCTTAAGCAATGCGGTGCGAGCTTGATAGCTTTGGTAAAAATAATTGGCTCCCAAAGCCATAAGGGCGATAACTGCGGCAAAAATTAATTTGCGCCAATGGCGTTTGAGCCATTCGAAGTTATTTTGACTATTGCCAAAATCAGGGCCGGGCATAGAAAACTTTGGCTGGTTTGGCATAGATTTGGATTAATAATAAATCCCGTCATTCCGGGCTTGCTTACCCGCCATTTTATATGATAGGCAAACAGGTTCGGAATGACGCTATGCTCTTTTTTTAAAGAACTAATTATTGCTGTTGCTTCCGGAAAGTTTTTATAACCGGGTCAAGTTTCCCTTCAATAATTGATTCCAAATCATGCCAGCTTTTGCCGATGCGATGGTCGGTGATGCGGTTCTGCGGGAAGTTATAAGTGCGGATCTTTTCCGAACGGTCGGCGGTGCCGATCTGCTGCCGGCGTTCGCCGGAAAGTTGGGACATCTGTTGGTCGCGAGAATGTTCATAAAGCTTGGCGCGCAGGATTTCCAAAGCGATTTCCTTATTTTGCGATTGGGAGCGCTCGGTTTGCGAGAAGACGGTGATATTAGTTGGAATATGCACTACCCGCACGGCTGTTGAGCGTTTATTAACGTTCTGTCCGCCCGGTCCCGAAGAGCGCACGGCGTCAATTTGCAGGTCTTGGGGATTTATTTTAACTTCAGAGGTTTCTACTTTGGGCAGAACTGCTACGGAGGCGGTGGAAGTATGCACCCGGCCGTTCTTTTCGGTTTTGGGCACGCGCTGGACCCGATGCACGCCGCTTTCATTTTTTAACTGTTCATAAGCCTCAGCTCCCGTTATCTCCACGACAATTTCTTTTATGCCGCCAAGGGAATTGCGGCTTTCGTCTATAACAGAAAAACCCCAACCTTGCGATTGGGCGTATCTGGTATACATGCGAAAAAGATTAGCCGCGAAAATCCCGGCTTCATCTCCTCCCGCGCCGGCGCGAATCTCAAGAATAACGCCTTTCATAGATAGATGCTCTTTATTTTTGTTTCTTTACCCGTTCTTTTTTGACGCCTTTTTTAGCCGCCATATCGGTTTGTTTGGTCTGCATTTTGCGGAAGCGGTCAACCCGGCCGGCGGTATCGATAAGCTTTTCTTTGCCGGTGTAGAACGGATGGCAAGCCGAGCAGATTTCAACATTCAGCTCTTCTTTGGTTGAGCCGGTTATGAAAGAATTGCCACAAGCGCAAGTAGCTTTTATTTCGGGATTATATTGGGGATGGATATCTTTTTTCATATAAGTGTTTATTTTTACTCTGCTATTCTATCATAAAACAGGGATTTGGCAAGGGTTAATTAAAATATAAAAAAACAAAAAAACGAGCGTTAGCAATAGTGTAGACACATTATTGACATTATTTTAATAATATGATATGATAATTAATCTTTTTAAGGATAGATATTTAACAATTTGAATAGGTAAGGAGGTGAGAAAAAGTGGAGAAAAATAAGAGTAAAAGTAATATTTTTGAGCCCAAAGTTTTCGTTTGCGGAGAAATAACAAAAGTTTGTGATGATTTTTGTTCAGTTGTGTTAAGGAGTGACTTGCCGAAAATTGCCAGCGGCACGCATATTACTTTTTCTTTGAAAGATTGGCAGGGGAATTCGTTGCCGCGTTGCGGTCAAGTTGTAACTTTGGAACAGATAACTCTTTTTAGAAAAGGGTGGAGATCACTGTTTGCCGCCCCAATTCAAATTGAAGTTTAGGATTAGCAAAGAAAAAATAGAGAGGAGAAAAAGATGAAGAATAGGATTTATGGAACAACAAAGGAATGCTTTTGGCATTACCTTTCTGAATTGTCTGAGAAGGGCAAAGAATCTGAGGATTCAAGGAAATTTTTTATTGATTTTTTAGGTTCTAGCCAGAGAACGATTTCTGATTGGCTCGCTCATAAATACTTGCCCCATGGATTTGTTTTAATTAAACTGCGGTATCTTCTTGAGAAAGAAGGGTATCAGATTCATGAGCTCGGAAAGCTTTCACCGTCCATAAGGGATCTGGGTTGGCTCATTGCCTTTGGGCATTTAGACGCCAATCAGGTCTATCAGGCGATTGGTGTAGATTCCTGTAATCGCTTATATTCTGTTTTGCACGGGCAAAGAGGGATTTCCAAAGAGAGGATGTTAAAGGTGGAGCAGATTGTTGCTACTCATCGTGAGCTAATTGAGTTAACAAAGACTTCAAACGCTTTGCAAAATCAATCGGTTCAGATAGAAAAAATAGAAGAAAAGAAAGAAAATATAAAGTCAGTACCCAATTGGCCGATTGAACAAGAGATGACAAGTTTATTAAAGGCTTTGGAAAGCAATATCTTTTTGCTTCTGCCAAGGCTTGAATATATTCTTTCGCCAATTGTTCCTGTGGCTCAAAGGCAAAAAATTAGAGATTTTGCTGGGCGTCAGTTGCTTTTTGACCTTTCTAATAAACTTGATTATTGTGTCACATTGCTTAATGCGGCGTGCAGCGAAAAAACAAGAGAACTGTTTCAGCAGAGTCAGAATAAGAAATAAAAAATATTGAAAACTAGAATAAGGAGGAAAAAATGCAAGAGCTAGCGCAGAAAATGAGCAGAATTGGATTTCATCAGGGAGAAGCATTGTTAAGAGTAGCAGGCGTTTACCACACATTGCATGACTCAATTCTGGAACTAGTACAAAATGCAATTGATGCAAAAGCGCAAAATATTTTTATTTTCGTAAATTACCTTGGCCGTAAATGTTCTGTCAGCGATGACGGCGTTGGTGTGGCCAAGAAGGATTTTGAGGAGGCCTTGATGAAGGTCTGCCATTCAATAAAAGATGATACCAAACTTGGAAAGTTTGGTATGGGAAATATTTCTCCGTTGGGGAAGTGTGATACATATACATTTACCAGCGCCTGCAAAGATGCTCCTACGGGATACCTGAGGTGGATATTCAATACAGAGAATATCAGGCAGCAGGAAAAAATAAACGGAATCCCTCTTGAAGCCGCTAAAGAGTTTCGGTTTGACCGTAATGGAAAAACTAAGGGAGGCGTACCGTGGCGGACTCAAATAAGAATGATTGGCCTAACAAAGGACAAGTCTATCAGCAGGGTTAACGCTGGTTTGTTAAGAGAAGGGATATTGGAGCGGTATAACATTCCTATGAAGCGTCTAGGAACGACTATTCATGTAAATATTATTACCGTTGAAAATAAGCAAGAGCAAATCAAGTTTGCCGCTAATGAATACGACGGAGAAAAGCTTCCGTTAGAACGCTTCCAATCTCCGGTGGCTGGAAAAACAGAGTTTAATCTGTATTTAGCCAAAAAAACAGCCGTTGGTCGAAAAGGGAAGGTAATTATAGGTGAGATAAGGAATCCTTTTCGGTTGGCTTTTTCTCAATTTAGCCGTCAGCTAAAAGATTATCTTAGCGCAGAGGCTATCAGGGATCTTAATTCTGGCATTTTTGAAGGCGAGATTACCGGAGAAAAGATTTCTATTGCGCCTTCTAGGAAGCATTTTTTAATGGATGACGCGTTAATTGATTTTTGCATCGCCATTGAAGAATGGTATAAAAAAATAGGTTCTATCTATGCCGAAAAAGTAAAAGAAGAGGCTCAAGACGGTCGTTATCAGCGATTGGGTTTGCGTTCAATCCGGGTTATAGAAGAACTTCTTAAATTGACGGAGTTTAGCCATCTGAAAGAGGTTATAAAGTCTTTTTCTAAGGGAACGATTGGTGTGCGTCACGTAGAGCCCTTAAAAAAGATTATAGGTCTGCAACCCCAAAAATCTCTTTCTACCCAAGGGGACGGAAAAAAAGAAAAATCGGGTGATATTGTTTGGCCGGTTAAGTCTAGTCCCGAAAAAGAGCATGAAGGGCATACGCCTTTAACCGTTGCTGGCCCAATTGGTCGGCAGCGAGCTGTTGTGAAAAGCAACAGCTTAGGCTTGCAGTTCGCTTATGGCGAAATGCGGGGGAGCGAGAAGCTCTGGGACTTAAATCGGGGCACCGGTATTTTAACTTTTAACACCCGACACCCGCTTTGGGCAAAATGCGAGGCGGACGAGAAAGCGTTGATGCGTTTTCAGGAGTCAATTGCCATTGAGGCTTTAACCCTGGAGATGGCTCCGGACGATCTGCGTGAGCAGCATCGGCGGCTGGCAGATGAAAAGATGCCGGTATTAGTTTTTTGGTTATTGAAGGGAGACGAGATCACGGGTCGTAAACCCGGATCTGCTTTAAAACAATATCAGGCGCGTAAAAAAACCGCCTGATTAAAAATCGAGGGGTTCGGTAAAAAAACCGAGCCCCTTTTTTATTATCCAATAACAACCTGTTGCAATTTCTCAAATCTTGTATTATACTTTCTTTAATTGATTCGCTTGACTGCAATGAAAGAGTTGTCTTTCTTTTTTTCAGTTTGGGCGGCTAAATATAAACAAATATGACCGAAGAAAAAAGCAGTATTATCGAGATAAAGTTGCCCTCGGCCGAAGCCTTGGTTGAGGCGGGAGTTCATTTTGGACATAAAACCTCCAGCTGGAATCCTAAAATGGCGCCATATATTTTTGGTTCCAGGAACAGCATCCATGTTTTTGACATAGAAAAAACTTTGAAAAAAATGGAAGAAGCGCTGGTTTTTATGGCCCGCGTTATGGCTAATGGCGGCAAAGTCTTGTTTGTTGGCACCAAGCCCGCAGCCAAGGCGTTGATCACCTCTTCGGCCAGCGAACTTAATATGCCTTTTGTTGCCAATCGGTGGCTGGGCGGCACATTAACAAACTATAAAACCATCTCCAAGCGCATTCAATATTTGAAGGAATTGGAAGAGCAAAAGAAGAATGACCAATGGGAGAAGTTCACTAAAAAAGAACGGTTGATGCTGCAGCGGAAAATGGAAAAACTGCAAGGCCAGCTAGCCGGCATTCGGGAATTGAATAAATTGCCGGAAGCCGTTTTCATCACGGATGTTAAAGTGGATAATATCGCTTTGCGCGAAGCCAAAATATGCAATATTCCGGTTATCGCAATTTGCGATACCAACATGAATCCGGTTGGCATAGATTATTTAATTCCGGCCAACGACGATGCCACCTCTTCCTTGAAAATATTAATGTCAACGCTTACCGATAACTTGAAGAGCGTTAAGCCGATAGTTAGAGTGGCGGAGAGTAAAACAAAAGAAGCTTAACTTAACAGTTTTTCGTTTTTGGGCTAAGGGTCTCATTGAATAATAAGAACATCAATTATGATCTCACCAGAACAAATTAAAAAACTAAGGGAAGAGAGTGGCGCTTCGGTGATGGACTGCAAAAAGGCGCTGGAACAGGCGGCGGGCGATGAAGCAAAAGCCAAAGAGTTTTTGTCCAAGCGCGGCGCGGAAATGGCTGAAAAAAAAGCCGAACGCAAAACCAATAGCGGTTTGATCGAGTCCTATATCCATGCTAATGGAAAAATCGGCGTTTTGCTGTCTCTCTATTGCGAAACTGATTTTGTGGCGCGCAACGAGAACTTTAAAGCGTTAGCCCATGAGATTTGCTTGCAAACCGCGGCCGTTGGCGCGCAAACTCCAGAAGAGCTTCTTAGCCAGCCTTATCTAAAGAATCCCGAGAAAACCATTAAGGATTTAATCGGCGATACAGTGGGGAAGCTTGGCGAAAATATTAAAATCGGACAGTTCATCCGATTTGAGATCTAATATGTCTTGGATAACACTAATAGGCATTATTTTATTCGTTGGGGGATTGGCAGGTATTTTGGTAATTCTTTTCCGCAAGATCCCAACCTTAATTAAACTGCCGACCGATGCCCAGCCTTCATTAAAAGGGGAGATCAGCGAAGAAATAAAAACGCGGTTCCATCGGTTGAAATACTCAGATATTTTTCCTATAATCTTGAGCCAGCTAGAAAAAAGCCTTAGGAGGTTTCGTTTGGCTATTTCAAGGATAGATAATTTATTCGCGGCTTGGATAAAAAAAGCGCGCGAAAGATCAGATATTTGGACAATCAGGTCCCGCGCCTGGATGGAAGGCCGCCGCTTAAAGAAAAAAGAAGAAACGCGGTTATTGGAACAGCTGGATAAGGCTGAGGTTTCCCAAACTATCCAAAAAATAGAAAAAGAAGTGGCCAAGGACGAAGATAACGCTTTCAAGGAAAAAGTGGAGATAGTGAACAGCGTGGAAGAAGAAACGGTTATCGAGCCGGTGGTTAATGAAGTGGTGGATCAGCAGCCGGAGGAAGAAGAAATATTAACGGTTTCGGAAGAAGAAAAGAAATATATTGATGCCATTGCCGAAAATCCAAAAGATGTGGATTCTTATCGGGCGCTTTGCGATATATATTATAATCAGAAAAGTTATTCTGATGCCCGGGCTTGCTTCCGGCAAGTTTTGAAGCTTGATCCAACCGATGAAAAAACTAAAGAAAAATTGGAAAGCATAAAGGGGTTGCGAAGCGGAAAGAAAAAATAAAAGAAGCGAATAAGTAATTGAGTGGTTGAGTGATTAAGTGATGCTCTCTATCGCCACCTTAGCTCAGCCGGCAGAGCAACGCTTTTGCTTGCCCCGTTAAATCTTGCCAGCGTAGCTCAGTGGTAGAGCAACGCTTTTGTAAAGCGTAGGTCGTCGGTCCAATCCCGACCGCTGGCTCAAGCAGGACTATTTAACGGGGTGAACGTAGATTTTCGGCTTGTCCCGTTAAATTGCGCAGCAATTTTTTACGGGATTCGAATCCGAGAGGTGGTTCCAATATTTATATCCAGGGGTGGCAGAACGGTTGATGCGGCGGTCTGTAAAACCGCTTTAAGTAGGTTCAACTCCTACCCCCTGGACTCTCTAGTGATCCCTACCGGGCCCCATTCACGTAGCTTGATTCTATATCCGTCAAGGCGTAAAATAGAGTTATGATAACAAAAACCCAAAAATTTAATTTGGGTCAGAAGGCGCATTTTTTGAGCGTAATTTTTGCTTGCACTTTTTTATTTTTTTGCTCTTTTGTTTTGGCGAGCGTCGAAGACGGTCAATGTGAAGTTGGAAAAGATTGTCCAACTATATCAATCACAGTAAGAGTTATAAATGATGGTGCGGGAGAGCTTGATGCAACAGATTTTCTTTATCACATAATGTGGGGAAAAGAAGCGTCAAACAGGGGCACAAGTAGAACAGGCCTAATAGAGATCTCAACTATCATAAACATCTTTTCAAGTCTTACGGATAACACATATCCGATTCCCTATGAGGTTTATACTGATAGAAGCTCTAGTAATGCTAATGTGTATGGTGAAGGAGAATGGCAATCTATTGCTAATTTTTATAAACCTTATTGGCAATCAGGTGGTGGCACTATCACTTTTTCAGCTGGTTGTTCCGGAATTTTAGAATATGGTCAGTCTGCGAATTGTGAAATTACATTTAACGATGGTGACGTAAAATATGGCTGGGACGAACAAGATACGATAGTTCCGCTTTCAACGCCTGGGTCAAAAAGTAATAGATCAGATTGGTATGTTTGTACCACTCCATGGTACAAAGCGTGGGTTTTACAAAATAAAAGAACTATGCCGAACGGCACAAGCGCCGAAATGGATTTATTTAATAAGTGCCTTGCCGATTCTTCTGTCGTAACTTCTTCGCCAAGTATATCTCCTAGCTCGTCTCCAACCACAACGCCTACTCCAACTTCAAGTCCAACTCCAACTCCAAGTCCATCTCCCAGTCCAACCCCCACACCAACGCCAACGCCTTCGGTAACCCCCTCTCCATCATCAATACCAACTCCGGGTTCAACAGAAAACATTGCAGAAGGTGCTTTAATTCGCGCCATTGGCGATTTGGACATTTACATCGTTAAATACGTTGGCTCAAAAAAGTTCAAGCGCTTGATTTTAAGTCCATCGGTGTTTAACAGCTACGGACACCTTAAATGGAGTGATGTGTTAGATGTTGAAAAAAGCGTAATAGATTTATTTACTACTTCAGAATTAGTGAGAGCGGTTGGCGATGCTAAGGCGTATAAGCTTTATCCGGCAGGGGATGCCGGCGAAAAACGCTGGATTAAGACATCTGAAGGTTTTAATCGAATGGGTTATGATTGGGACGCTGTTTACGAAATTAATACCGTGGACAGAGATTCTTATATGTCTGGCGTGGCAGTTGAATAATTCATACGCTTAATCATAAAGCGATATACGAATATGCTAGGATTTAATAACAAGATAAAACGCGCGGAGGTATTGATAGCTTCTACAATACCAATAGTGTGGGAAACGGTTAAAAAAAGTCACATCACCTCACAAAAAATGAACTCTGCAGATGCGGATTATATTGCGTTTTTTCGCGTTCAGCTTAATGAAGGCAAAAATATAAAATCGGCTATTACGCATATCGCTAAAGTAAAGAGCAGCGATAACAATGCATTATTAAAAGATTTTTTTAAAAGAAATCCCGACATATTAAAATATTCAGAAGAAAAAGGGAAATTATGGGAAAAGAAAAAATATCACAAAGAATATTATATTGAGGAAATAAAAAAACTACAGGAGCCGATTTTATGTAGAAAAGGGGAAGGGAGGAGATGCCAAGTTAAACTTTATACAACGATGAGCGAATTAAAAAAGGCAAAATTTTTAGGCGATATAAAAACGATTTCTCAAATTATTAAAACAAAATAATAATCTGAAATAAGTACTAAACACCCCTACCGAGGAGCTTCGGTATGATATAATAAAGGAAGACCAATAAACTCACTACTGGATTCAAAGTATATAGGTGCTAGACCGGAGTGGTGGACTTTCTAGTGCACGTGACCGATGAGCTTTCACGTTGATTGAATTCTATTAAGTCTGGGCTAAAAAACTACTCTCGTTTAAGGGTAGTTTTTTGTATTAACATTGGTGATTTTTATTATTTATTTGAGCAGCATTCCGCCGTCGGCCACAATAATTGATCCGGTCATATAAGAAGAAGCATCGCTGGCTAAAAATAGAGCAACAGTCGCTATCTCATCCGGTTCTCCCATTCTTTTCATCGGGACATCCATCGGAGCCTCTTGCGGCGCTTCGGGATTTTCAGCTGCCTTTGTTGCCCCATGGCTCATTTCTTCTACTCCCTCTGTTCTAATTCCTCCTGGGGCGATGGCATTGACTCGGATTTTTTCCTTAGCTAATTCTAATGCTAGATTTTTTGTAAAGCCCCAAACGCCATGCTTTGAAGCATCATAGGCGGCTAGTCCTGCCATGCTGGGATGCAACGCATCAACAGAAGCAATATTGATAATATTGCCTCCGCCGTTTTTTATCATTGATTTGGCTGCTTCGCGGCAACATAAAAATACTCCACGAAGATTTACTGCTTGAACTTTTTCCCAAAAATCAAGACTCATACCTAAAACCGGCGACAAGGGAAAGATGCCAGCGTCATTTATAAAAATATTTATTTTACTGAATTGTTTCTCTGTTTGAGTTATTAGATTTTTTACGTCTTCTTCCGAGCTGACATCGGTTTTAATGAAGACAGCTTTTATATTGTATTCGTCATTTAACTTTTTGGTTTTTGTTTCGCCGGTTTCATTGATATCGGCAATAACAATATTGGCGCCGGCTTCGGCAAATCTTTCTGCAATGCCCCAGCCGATTCCCATTAATCCGCCGGTAATCACGACGGTCTGGCTAGTAAAATCAAATAACTCGTTAATTTTTTTGTTGGACATAAAATTTATTTTCAAAAATTAATTATTATTTTTTATTATAGCATAAAAAATTAAAAAAATCTTAAAAAACTATTTACAAAAAAATTTAGGAGAGTAATATAAAAATATAGACAAAAATTATTTTTATTTTTAAAAATTTTTTATCGGAGGAATAAAAAATAAAGAATAATGAAAAAGAAAAATATAAAACAAAAAAAATCAAAAGTAGACTTTAAAATAATCAAAGAATTTATCGATCATAATTATCGACATTTTAATTCGACGGTACTAAAAGATGCTTCCGTTGCTTATGTTAATCATATAAAAAAAGGCGGTAAAATGTTTTTGGCGATGGGTGGGGCAATGAGCACGGCAGAGCTAGGTATTTCTTTGGCGGAAATGATTCGCCAGGATAAAATACACGCTATCAGTTGCACCGGAGCTAATCTTGAAGAAGATATTTTTAATTTGGTGGCGAACAAATATTATAAAATGGTGCCAAATTATCGGGATTTGTCGCCGGAGGATGAAGAGGATCTTTTAAGAAATAATTTTAATCGGGTGACCGATACCTGTATTCCCGAAGAAGAGGCGATGAGAAGGATCGAAGGGCACTTAATCAAGTATTGGCAGAAAGCGGAACAAAACGGAGAAAGATATTTTCCTTATGAATATATGTATCAGTTAATCCGTTCCGGAGTTTTAAAGCAATATTATCAAATCGATCCTAAGGATTCTTGGATGCTGGCGGCCTGTGAGAAGAATTTGCCCATTTTCGTTCCGGGCTGGGAAGATTCAACTTTGGGAAATATTTTTGCCGCGTTAACGATGGGTCGTGGCGACAGCTATCATGGCAAAAATATAAAAAACATTGGCATTGTGAAGTCTGGATTGGAGACAATGGTTTTTCTGATTAATTGGTATCTAGAAGCGACTAAAAAAAGCTCTTTGGGATTTTTCCAAATAGGCGGCGGCATCTCCGGAGATTTTCCAATTTGCGTTGTTCCGTTGATTCAGCAAGATTTAGGACTAGGCTGTAAACTTTGGGAATATTTTTGCCAGATATCCGACAGCACAACTTCTTATGGTTCTTATAGCGGAGCCGTGCCGAATGAAAAAATTACATGGGGAAAGCTTGGTAAAAATACACCTCGATTTGTAATTGAAAGCGACGCCACGATTGTTGCACCATTAATGTTTGCTTATATTTTAGGAGCAGAATAGATTATCATTTTTTAAAGAACTCCTACCGAGGAGCTTCGGTATGATATACTAAGGGAAGACCAACAAACCCACTACTGGATTGAAACCTCAGAGGTTCTAGGCAGGAGTGGTGGACTCTCTAGTGATCCCTACTGGGCTCTGATCATGTTAACTGAATTAATGTTAATATAAATATATGAATCAGCGAGGAGTTAGTAAGGTTTTAATAATTACTGTTATTGCCGGCATTTTAATTGTTGGCGCGGGAATTGGGTATTGGTTGGGGCGAGGTGAGGAAGCGTCTCCTAAAGAAGAACCGTCAGACAGCCAAGAAACAAATCAGAACCCTCAATTCGACGCGCCTTTTGTCGGTGATTATTTTTCTTTTATTCCGCCGACAGGCTGGATCCAGACTCATTTGCCTAGCACCCTTGTTTCTTATCAAAACTCTAGAGAAGTTCAGCCAAAAGATAGCGCGGCAGCCAAAATTAATTTCAAAAGTTATTTTGCAGTTTCTTTCGATAAAACTAGCGGCCAAACGCTTGATGAGATAACTAAAATGGTTAAGAAGCAGTTGGAAGGCGTTGCTCCGGCAATCAAGTTTTTGTCTACTGTCGACGGAACAATAGGCGGACAGCCAGCCAAACTCATAGAGGCCGATTTAAAGATGCAGGATGTCAATTTTAAAGTAATAGTTGCAATTGCGATGAAGGGAGATAAATATTTTAATATTTCCAATAACACAACGGCGGAAAAATGGCCGGAATACCGCGATATTTTTTATAACGTGCTTAATAGTTTTGAGTTCAAGTATTGATCGCAAGCTTAATGTCGTTAATAAAAAACCGCCTCAAACTCAGGCGGTTTTTTTGTTGGGCTTGACAAGTTGTTGAGCGGGGGATAATATATCAATATATATTGATATGAAAACTAAAGAAACAGTTTGCCATTGCTCTCATTTGCTTAATGCTTTAAGCGACGCCAATCGCCTAGGCATTATTTTATTTTTGGGCAAGGGAGAAAAATGCGTTTGCGATATTTTAGGGCATTTAAAGCTGCCGCAAAATCTGGTTTCGCATCATTTAAAGGTGCTGCGGCAAAAGCAGCTCATCAAAAGCCGCCGCGAAGGCCGCTGGATTTTTTATTCCCTTAATTGCGACTGCTTAAAGGAGTTGCGGGGATTTTTGGATAAAATTATTAAAAATAATAAATTAAAATAAAAATATGTCTAAATGTAGCTGTCAGTGTTTAGCGTGCGGTCGAGATTTTGAGGCACAAGCAACTATCCAAGAAAAAGAAGAGGAGAAGATCGTTTGCCCGGGTTGCGGTTCAAAAAATATTAAGCAGAAGTTTTCGGCGGTTAATTTTGTAAAAAATATTTTTGATAACGAATGCGACTGCGGTTGCTCGGATAAAGACGGACGCTGCGAAACCGGAGCAGATAAAAAAGATGAAAACACAAAAAGCGGCGGGTGTTGCTGCGGTTCATAATTATTAATTTTATTAAATTATGATTCAAACCTTTTCTAATTGGCTGGTTTATTCTGTTTTTAATTTATCTGCTGATTCCAAAATTGGTAGCAGTGTTAATTTTTTTGTTTACGACACGATAAAAATATATTTTTTAGTGATTATCGTTATTGCGGCTATTGCGTTTATCCGCACTTTTTTCCCGCCGCACAAAATCAAAGAAGTTCTCTCCAAACAAAAATTCGGCCTAGGGAATCTGGCGGCGGCGATTTTTGGCGCCATGACGCCTTTTTGCTCTTGTTCTTCTATACCGATTTTTATCGGCTTTATTAAAGCCGAGGTGCCGCTGGGCATCGCATTTTCTTTTTTAGTCACCTCGCCCTTGGTTAATGAAATTGTTTTTGTGATGATGGGGGGATTATTTGGCTGGAAAATCGCGGCGCTTTATGCCTTAGCTGGAATAGTCTTGGGGGGTGGAGCTGGCTTAATTTTGGGAAAAATGAAATTAGAAAATGGTTTGATTTTGGACTCTGGCGTTGCTGGGCAAGCTTTAGACAAGGATTATTTGCCTAAAACTTTAGAAGGAAAATTCCAATTTGCGTTAAGAGAAAGTTTTAATACTTTTAAAAAGCTTTGGTGGGTAATCGCTTTGGGCGTTGGCGCGGGAGCAGCAATCCATGGCTATGTGCCGGTTGATTTTTTCCGGCAATATTTAGGCGTGGATTCGCTTTGGGCAGTTCCCATTGCCACGCTGATTGGCATTCCGATCTATGCCGGCTGCTCCACCGTGGTGCCGATTGTTTTCGCTCTATTTGGCCAGGGATTCCCTTTAGGGACGGCCTTGGCCTTTATGATGGCAGTTGCCGGGTTGTCGTTGCCTGAGGCCATTATGCTTAAGCGAGTGCTGTCTATGAAGCTTTTAGCAATATTTTTTGGGATAATCGCTATGGGTATAATTATAATCGGGTATTTGTTTAATTGGGTGCAATAAAATAGAAATAAAAAAACCGTTCCGAGGGGCTATGTGCGGGGCGGTTTTTTTTATTTTTTTGATAAACCTATTTTTATTATTTTTTTAGTGGTAAAATTATACAAACAGAAGTAAACAGATAATAAAAAAATAATGAAAATAGCCTTAATTCATAGCGATAAAAAAATTGCAACAGGGGCACATTATATAAACGATTTAATAAGCATAAAATTAAAAAATACCGGGGTAGTGTCTAAAAATTTTTATCCGAAAGTGCCCCTTATAAAGGATTCTGAGCAGTCCCTAAAAGGGTTGGCTAATATACTTTTTTTCTATTCTCTTTTGGAACATAGAAAGGAAATATTTAAGTATGATTTAGTTCAGGGGACAACTTACACTCCTTTACCTTTTTTGGCTTATGATATTCCAACGGTTAGTCATTTTGGCTCGTCGACTAGGCAGTTTATAAATAGTGTGCCCTTAGCCAAGAATATAGAAAAAGAAACAAAAAGTATCTGGTATGAATTAAAAAATAAAAAAATTATAGATGAAGTTAATGTAAAAACAAGGCGCCCATTACGAGATATAGCTGAAATAGAAAAATATGTTGCCTCAAGAGTTGATGCAATAATCGCTACATCTCAAAAAGTAAAGGAAGAATTGATGCAAATAGGGGCAAAAGAAGAAAAAATAACGGTTATACATAACGCCATCGAAGACTATTGGTATGAAAATACAGGCAATAATTTTAATCCAATTCCCAAATTGGTTTTTTTGGGTAGAATAGGAAAAGATGTCTTTACTTTAAAGTTAAAAGGAGTAGATCGCCTCGTTCATTTATATAGAAAATTTCCAACAATCAAAAAAGTGACTATTTGCATGACATCTAATAAAAAACTAAAAGAATGGATGAGAGAAAATATAAAAGAACAAGACTTATTCGTTAATTTTAAAAAAGATTTAATACCTAATATTTTAAATAATTTAAAGGGAAGCATTCTTTTCTTGCCATCTCGTTATGAGGGTTTTTCCTTGAGTTTAATAGAAGGGATGTCGCAGGGGCTGATTCCGGTGGCTTATCCGGTTGGAGTTGCTGCTGAAGTCATAAAAAATGGTTTCAACGGTTATATCGTAAATGATCAAAAAGAAGCCATCGATTGTATAAAAAATCTGCTCTCTCAAAAAGAACTAAGAGAAAAAATGGCAAGCGAGGCGCAAAATTCTTCGTTAAATTTTCGCAGTGAATTAATGGCGGAAAAAATGATTTATTTTTATAAAGAAGTTATTAGGCTAAAAAGCAAGGAAAAAGAAATAGAAGGATAAATAATAATTAAGCAATAAGTATATAATGAAAAAACTTTGGCACGCTTCGCAACTAGAAAATATTTTTAATGATATAGGCGGTAGCCGGAACGGTTTGAGCGAGCAAGAGGCGCAGACCCGGCTTGAGCGTTTGGGGCGCAATCTTTTGCCGCAAGAAAGGCCTTATTCAAAAATAAGATTGCTCCTTAGCCAATTCAACAGCTCTTTAATATACATAATGCTGTCAACGGTAGTTATCTCTTTTCTGTTAAAACGCTACTCAGACGCGATTTTTATTTTTATTGTATTAGTGATCAATATTGCTGTTGGCTTTTTTCAGGAAAATAAAGCCAATAGATCTCTGCTGGCTTTAAGAAAAATGGTAAAGATCAGAGTTAAGGTTCTGCGCGATGGGTATGAAAAAGAAATTGACAGTGAGGAATTGGTAATAGGAGATGTCGTTTTCTTAAAAGCCGGAGACAAAGTTCCGGCAGACGGACGCGTTATTGAGGCCAAAGAACTTAAAATAAACGAAGCTAGCTTAACAGGAGAGTCGCAGGGAGTTGAAAAAATGGCTAGCGAAGGGATTTTGGAATCTGCGCCGATCTCTGAAATAAAAAATGTGGTTTTTATGGGGACCATTGTGGAAGAGGGCCGGGGAACCATAATTGTAGTTTCAACCGGCATAAATACTCAGCTTGGCGGAGTGGTCTCTTTGCTTAAAAAGACTCAGGAACGCAAAACTCTTTTTCAGAAAAAAATTGCTTCACTTTCAAAATTAACAGGCGGTTTTGTTCTTTTAGTTGTTCTGGCTATAGTTATTGTCGGTTATTTTACGGGAAAGTCTTTTATTGATATTTTTATATCTTCACTAGCCCTAACAGTTTCAGCTATTCCCGAGGGATTGCTTCCTGCTATAACCGTTATTCTGGCTTTGGGGATGAGGCGTATTTTGAAGCAGAAGGGATTAGTGAGAAAGCTTTCCGCCACGGAAACTCTAGGAAGCATAACAGTTATTTGTACTGATAAAACAGGCACTCTTACTGAAGGTGAAATGAAAGTAAGTCATATTTTAACAACTACCAAAGAATTAATGAGCGAAGATATTCATGGGTTGGCTAAAGGTGAAAACGCCAATGGAGTTGAGTCTCATATTTCGGCTTTAAAAATTGCCACTCTAGCGAACGATGCTTTTGTGGAAAATCCGGATGCGGAATTGCAGGAATGGATAGTTAGGGGTCGGCCGACTGAAAGAGCTTTGCTTTTGGCAGGAATGCAGTCTGGTTTAAGTAAGAGAGAACTTGAAAAAAACTATCCCTTGTTGGATAGGATAAGTTTTGAATCAGAATATAAGTTCGCTGCTACATATCATAAAAAAAATGGGGAGCAAAATGTTTTTTTTGCTGTTGGCGCGCCGGAAGAAATTATTGCCCGTTGCACCAGTCTAGATATTGATGGGCGGAAAGAAAAGATAGGGTTGGCTGAAGAAAATAAATTAATATCTAAAATGGAGGCGCTCACTAAGAAGGGTTTGCGGGTTTTAGCGTGCGCGCATAGAGAATATGATTTGCAAACAAAATATCAAAACTTAATGGAATTGGCCGACGGGCTTTCATTGGTTGGTTTTATAGCCATTAAAGATCCGCTCCGTCAAGACGCTAGAGAGTCTATACTTACCACTAAAAAAGCCGGTATTCGCACTATAATTGTGACGGGTGATCATAAGCTTACAGCCAAAGCAATTGCCGAAGAAATAGGCTTGGCGACTGGAGAGGAGAATATTATTGAAGGTAAAGAATTGGAAAATATTAGCGACGCTGATCTAAAAGAAAAAATAAAACATGTAACCATCTTTGCGCGTGTTTTGCCGCAGCATAAATTAAGAATTGTTAAGTCGTTGCAGGTAAACGGGGAAGTAGTAGCTATGTTTGGTGACGGTGTGAACGATGCCCCGGCCCTTAAAGCGGCTGATATAGGCGTTGTGGTGGGTTCGGGCACTGATGTTGCTAAAGAAGTAGCGGACCTTGTTTTGCTGGATAATAATTTTAAAACAGTAGTAAAGGCAATAGAACAGGGCCGAGTAGTTTTAGGGAACATAAGAAAGGTTTTTGTTTATCTTGTGGCAGATGATTTTTCAGAGCTATTTTTGTTCTTGGCTTGCATGATAATGGGTTTGCCGTTGCCTTTAATAGCTGCCCAGATCCTTTGGATAAACCTGGTTGAGGATGGTTTTCCGGATATTGCTTTAACAACCGAACAAGAAACAGAAGGAGTTATGAACGAGAGGCCTCGGGATCCGAACGAACCCATACTGAATAAGCCCTTAAGGCTTTGGATGGCGGCCATTTTCTTTATTACAGGCATAGCGGCCTTTCTAACTTTTTTTATTCTTCTAAAATCAACGGGAGATTTAGAAAAAGCCAGGACAATAGTATTTGCTCTTATGTGCCTTGATTCTTTGCTTTTCTCTTTGAGCGTGCGTTCTTTTAAGCAGGCTATTTTTAGAAAAGATGTTTTTTCTAATCGATATTTGACCGGCGCAATTATTCTTTCGCTGATATTTCTTTTAGGCGCTATTTATCTGCCATTTTTGCAAAAAGTTTTATCCACACAGTCACTCGGTTTAGTTGAGTGGGTCTTTATTTTGATGGTTAGTCTAGTTGAAATAGTTCTAATAGAATTATTTAAAATTAAAATTTTTAAAAGTCGTTTAAGCTTAGTGCCTGATGTAAATTAATGAGCAATAAATAAAAGAAAGTTTATGACAAGTAATTTATTTATTTTTTTTGCAGCTTTTTGGCTGGTTATTAATGGAGCCACTATGGCTACAAAATATGCAGCGCGGTTGGCAGAGGGTTTTAGATTATCAAAATATTTAGTTGGTTTTGTTGTGGTGGCAATTATTTCTATTTTGCCTGAGACATTCATAGCGATTAACTCTGCCGTTGAAAATTTATCTTCGTTTGGGCTGGGGATTCTTTTTGGTTCTAATATTGTTGATTTAACATTAGTTTTCGCTTTGATTATTTTTTGGGCCGGCCGGGAGATTAAAGTTGAAAGCAAAATTTTAAAAAATCATGTTGTTTATCCTTTTTTTCTTCTTTTGCCGTTAGTTTTAGGATTAAATGGAAATTTTTCTCGCCTAGAGGGTTTTGCCCTTATTATAGCCGGTGCGGCTTTTTATTATATGACTTTGAGGGGTGGTCTTAAAAATAAAGAAACTTACAGTAAAAATCATAGATTACAAAACTTTATTTTATTAATTTTTAGTATGTTCATTTTATTGTTTGGCTCTCATTTTGTGGTTTCTTCGGCTACGAATTTGGCTGAGTTTTTTAAAATTAATCCGATATTAATTGGTATGCTAGTTGTTGGTGTTGGCACGGCTCTACCAGAATTATTCTTCTCTTTGAAATGCGTTAAAAGGCATGATGATTCTTTGGCAGTTGGCGATATTTTAGGAACTGTTTTGGCTGACGCCACCATTGTGGTGGGTTTGCTGGCATTAATTAATCCTTTCTCCTTTCCTTTAAAGATTATTTATGTAACTGGTGCTTTTATGGTGGTGGCATCTTTTGTTTTGTTTTATTTTCTTAGATCGGGAAGGATATTAACGAAAAAGGAAGGCTTTTTATTGCTTTCTTTTTGGGTATTTTTTGTTTTGGTTGAATTTTTTGTGAACAGATAAATAAAAAACCGCCCTAGTTAGGGCGGTTTTTATTTTGCTATAAAAACTTTATTTATTTTCTAATATTACAGGTTTATTTTTAAAATTAGAATATAAAATTATTCCTCCCCAAACGGCAAAAATCAATAAGGTCATTGGCAGGCCAATCTTTATGATTTCCGGCCATATTTCGTTCCAGCTTCGGGTAAAAAACGGGAAATAGGGGATAATTTCACCGGTAGCAGCATGGTCAACTAATAGCATTAAAACCCCGCCCCAAAGCATTAAAGTTAATTTGCCAAAATGCCAGCAACTGGGCATTCTTTTTTTAATAGCCGTGGCAGCAATAGCCGCAGCGGCGGGGGCAATAAAGCAAGCCATAATTTTAATTTTATTATTAATTATTTTTTATTATAACACGCATTTTTTATGAATTAAGCGAGGTAAAACAAGAGCCTTGAAATGCTGCTAAAAAATAGGTTATAATATATTTAATGGCTGAAGACCAAAAACTTAATTTAATCACGCGCAACACGGAAGAGGTTTTGACTAACGAAGAACTGGTTGAGCTTTTGAAAAAGAAAGCTGAACCGGTGGTTTATTTAGGTTATGCGCCAACCGGGCGGCCGCATATCGGCTATATGATACCGGCGATGAAAATTAAGGATTTTGTTAATGCTGGCTTGAAAGTGAAGATTTTGTTGGCGGATTTGCACGCGCATTTGGATAATGCCAAAAGCCCGATGGAACTGCTGGATAAACGGGTTGAGTTTTATAAGCAGGAGTTGGGCGCTTTATATCAAGCCTTGGGCGCAGATATTTCCAAAATTGAGTTTGTGAAAGGCAGTGATTATCAGTTGAGTAAAGAATATTCTTTAGACCTATACCGCTTGGCCGCACAGGTTAGCGCGGATCGCGCCAAGCACGCAGCCGCGGAAGTGGTTAAGTTTGGCGATGCGCCAAAGCTCGGCGGATTTTTATATCCTTTAATGCAAACTTTGGACGAAGAGCATCTTGGCGCGGATATCCAATATGGCGGAGTGGACCAGCGAAAGATATTGGGTTTTGCGCGCGAATCGCATCCGAAAATCGGGCAAGAGAAGCGGATTGCCATTATGACGCCGATGTTGCCGGGGATTTCCGGCGGCAAGATGAGCGCGTCGGAAGCCGGTTCAAAAATAGATCTATTGGATAGTGCCGAACAGATCGCCGCTAAGCTGAATAAGGCTTATTGCCCGGAGGGGGATTTGCAAGATAACGGAATTATGGTATTTATGAAGTACGTTTTAATGGTTTTAAAGGAGGATAACGGCCAGACTTTCTTGGTGGAGCGCCCAGAGAAGTTTGGGGGGAACAAGGAATATAAAACCTACGCGGAGCTGGAAAAAGATTTTATTGACAAGGCTTTGCATCCGCAGGATTTGAAAAAAGCGCTTAGCAGGGAATTAGCCGAAATCCTTGCGCCAGTGAGGAAGTTTTTTGAAGGAAAGGATAAGCAGGTAGCAGAGGCATACCCGGAAAAATAGTTTTCGTCCCTCCAGAGCCGATGTAGCTCAGCTGGTAGAGCAACTCCATGGTAAGGAGTAGGTCTCCGGTTCAAATCCGGACATCGGCTCCGGGGGGATGAAATAAAAATATGTTTTCCAAAAAACAAGTCATCATTTTAATAATTTTGCTTTTTGTCTTAGTTGGCGCTATTCTTTTGTATTGGCAAAAATACGGCAAATGGTCTTGGCAAGAAGAAGTGCAGACGGTTCCTTCAACCGCTACCGCTTCGCCTGGGGCCACTAGCAGCGTTTTGCCGGGGGAGAAAGGAGAACGGGATATAGTGATGGAGGATGTGGCAGCTAAGATAGCCAGCTTGTCGCCGGAGGCGCCGGTTTTAGGGGGCAAGTGGTTTGTTGATAGATTCTGGTTTGTGGATGGCTCCAATAACAGTTTTTATGTTGAATATGAAGACGGTCATATCTTGCGCGAATTATTCCTTTTAGCCGATACTTCGCAGGCTCCGGATAAAATAAGTTATACGCAAAAAGCTTATTTCACGCCCGGTGAATCCGGCTGGATGCTGCAAAGCGGGCAAGACGATACTTCTGGGCGGAGCCTAATTTTATACGAATATAGCCAAGACTCTGGTCGATGGGTGAAAAAAAATTGACGCGAAGCGTCATCCTGAGAGGAGCGAAGGATCTGGGTTAAACAAAAAATAATAACTATAAACTAAAAACTTAATTTTATGTCCCAAGACAATATACTTAAATTGCAGTGCAAAGAATGCAAACGCATCAATCATTGGACTCGCAAAAATAAGCGCAAAGTTGAACGGAAAATTGAATTGAAAAAGAATTGCCCATGGTGCGGCAAGCACACAATTCATAAGGAATTGAAGAAATAAATAACTTCGCCTAGCGGGCGACCGTCCCGTCAGTCGCGACTGACGGGACGGGATTTTATAGTAGCACTACGGGCCCACCCGTTAGTCGCGACTGACGTGTGTCTCCAAAACCTTAATGTATTATGTTTATCTATTAAGGCTGGAAGGTATAAAAAATAAGGATTTTTATATTGGCTGCACTTCTGACTTAAAAGAGAGAATGAAACAGCATTTAGCTGGTGAAACGAAAACTACGAAAGATAAAAATCCGACGCTTATATATTACGAAGCGTATAACAATAAATATTTAGCGCTGAAAAGAGAAAAGGGAATAAAAGGTAGTGGTTCAGTTTACATGGCGTTGATGAAAAGACTAGGATTAAAATAAAATACGCGGGATTAGTATAGTGGTAGTACTACGGTCTCCAAAACCGTTGGCAGAGGTTCGATTCCTCTATCCCGTGCCATAAGAGGATAGGTTCAAACGATGAGAGAGCATAAAATAACTATCCAAAAGAATAATTCAATTAAAATAATCACCATCAAAACCGGCGCAATTTAGTTTGCGCCGGTTTTTATTTAGCGTAAAGCAAAAAAATGGTATTTGACGCCTTTTCTGTGTAAATAAACTTATGAACAATAGTGAATTTATATTTTTTTTCATAGTAGCTTTATTGGGGGTGATAATTTGGGGATTAACTCGTTCAAAAAAGGAGCAGAACGAAATGTATAGAAAGCAATTTATGCCTGGTTTTGAGCGAGACTTTTATACTCTGGAAGAAATTGAGGCAGAAGAAAAAAGATTAAAAATAGAGAGAGGGGAGACAGATGAAAAAAAAGAGCGACTAGGGCGATCGGTAGAAACAGAACAAGAAAAAGAATTGGCGGAATTAAAAGTAATAGAAACGTATGAAGACCCATGGCAAAGAGACATAAAGGAGCAAGTAGATAGGCAATATTTAGAAATGCTTCAAAAAATAAAGTCGCCATATATGTGGTCGTCGAAAAAAAGAGATGATAAGATAAACCAGCAGCTACAAGAAATATCACAGAAAAGAGAAGAAAGAGGAAGGGAGCTGCGGGAAAAATATAAAAATTTTAAGCAGTAATAGGGTGCCACAATTTGATCCCAAACTGAGACATTATAGTATGATTATAAAAAAAATCGCCAAGAAAGCCCTTGAAAGCTTGCTTGGATAAGTTGTCGGGTATGGGTATTGTGTCATTATCGGATAAATAGTTTCAAATGATTCGAGTGCCTTGATTCTAGGCTACTTTTAGAAGATACTTTATTTTAAGGCTCAGATATCCAATTATGTCTAAAAAAAATATTGAATTGGAATATAGTTGGAAATATAGTGAAGTTTGGCCTTATAATGGCATGGTGAATGATCTGTATCGTGGTGTCCAGGCCGAACAAAATTATCTTGTTGCTCTAGGTCTATTTGCTTATTCAGAAGCTCTTGGGCGCATGATTTTGGGAACGATTGGTAGGCGTGGCGGTGGAGCTAAAGCCTTCCGGGCTTTTACAGAAAAATACGTGGGATACAAATTTGTAAATTGGGATGAGGTTTTTGATTTATATAGAAATGGTTTTGTTCATGAATTTTATATAAAAAAAATTGGTAGTGGTGTCTATAATGATGATGGTTTAGCTAAATGTGGGCTTGTTATTTCTGGTTCAGTATTACATGTTCTTATTAATTCATATTTTAAACACTTTGCTGTTGGATTAGAGCGAGCCATAGATGCCGGGGTGCTTCAAAAACAGACTCTTTAAGTGCCGAAATGGTAAGCTCAATTTTTATATTGTATGGTTTTAATTTTTAAGATTATATATTATGACATTTTTTAAAAAAAATATAGCGAAGATTGTTTTTATCTTTATTATTTTGTTAGTTATTGGATTTCTTTTTTATTGGTTTCAATATCGATCAATCAAAATAAGAAAAGAGTGCAACAGGGAGGCCTCTTATTATAGTGGAACCGGTAGGGGGTTATACGGGGACACATATGATGTTGCTTATAAAAAATGTTTGAGAGAAAAAGGAGCAAAATAGAAGATAAAAAAAGCGGTTATACCTATGCGAGTGCCTTAGTGAGATGATATAAAGAGCCCTAGAAAAGCCTTTGTGGGCTTGGCCCTAAGAGGTTATAAGTTGGAGTGCTGTGCCATTTTAAAAATCGCCTAAATGGCGATTTTTTGGTAGGATAAAAACATGGACGAAGCGGATATTAAAACTAAACTTGAAGATTTGGGGTATAACGCGTTTTTTGAATCTAGCCGCCAGAAATTAGGGCTGGGTGATTTTTCGGTTGGCCGGGTTATGGTTGAATACCGCGGGGCGTATAAAGTCAGAAGCGCGAAAGGGGAATCTTTGGCCAGAATAACCGGCAAGCAGATGTTTGAGGCTTTGTCGCGGGAAGATTATCCGGCCGTGGGTGATTGGGTGGCGCTTAACGAGCTTAATGAAGGCCAAGCCGTGATTCGAGGAGTCTTGCCAAGGAAGACATGTATAAAGAAAAGATACGGCGGTAAAAACGAGACGCAAGAGACGCAAATTATTGCGACAAATGTTGACGTGGCGTTTGTGGTTGAGTCGGTTGGTAGAGATTATAATCTTAATCGCTTTGAGAGATATTTTTCCATAGCAACTGCCGGTGGGATAAAGCCGGCAATTATTTTGAATAAAGTAGACTTAATTACGAAAGAAGATTTAGCGTTAAAAATAGACGAAATAAAAAAGCGGTTTAATGATATCGATTTTATTTTTACTAGCACGATAACTAACGAGGGGCTGGATGAATTAAAAGTGTATATAAAAAAGGGGAAGACTTATTGTTTCCTGGGGTCTTCCGGAGTGGGAAAGTCTACTTTGATTAATAAACTGCTCGGAGAAAATATTATAAGAACCGAACAAATAAGCGCTTCTGTTAATCGGGGCAAGCATGTGACCACGAGCAGAGAGATGTATTTTCTAGAAAACGGCGGCATAGTGATAGATAATCCTGGAATGAGAGAGGTGGGGATGGCGGATTCAAGCGCCGGCATTGATAAGTTGTTTGATGAAATAACTATTTTGGCAGAAAAATGCAAATTTGCCGATTGCACACATATTCAAGAGCCCGGGTGCGAAGTGCTGGCGGCGTTGGCCGGCGGCAAGTTGGATGCAGATAAATATTCCAATTATATTAACCTGAAAAAAGAAGCCGAATATTACGAACTGACAAAACTGGAAAAAAGGGAAAAAGACCGTCAATTTGGAAAGTTTATCAAGAAAGCAAAAGAGCAGATAAAGAAATATAAACAGCGGTAAGCTCTAATATTTTGACCTCTATGCGAGCGCCTTATTAAGATAGGAGAAAGAACTCCAGAAAAGCTCTCAAAGGCTTGCCGGGGATTGGTACTAGATGCGAGTGGTGTGCTATAAGAAGATAGGTTCAAGCGATGCGAGAGCATAAAATAGCTATCCAAAAGAATAATTTAATAAATGAAAAAGAAACTCAAATCAATTTTTATAAAATTGCTATTGCTTTGCGCTAGCGTTCTATTGTTTTTAATAGCCGGCGAAATATTTTGCCGGCTATTTTTTGATGAAAAAATAAGCTTTGGCATGAGCGGGCAAGATATTTTAAGAAATAATGAATACGGCGTTGATTATGAAAAAGAACAGCTTTATATAAATAAAGAGAACGGGCTTTATTATAAATTAAGCTCCGGCTTGTTATTTTCGGATCTTTATAAATATTTTGATACCAAAACCATACAGCTGGAAAAACTAAAAAATAAGTTTAGAATAGCTGTTATTGGCGATTCTTTCAGTACGGGCGCGTGGTATTGCTGCGAGAATAAAGGCTGCGGATATGCCCAGCAATTATCTGCCATGCTTAATAATAAAAATGAGATTAAAATAGAGGGCATAGATGGGTTTGAAGTTTTACCTTTTGCCGCTCCGGGGCTGAACACTTACCAAGAATTGTTTTTATTAAAAGAAGCAGTTATGCAATACGAACCGGATCTGGTTGTTCTGCAGTTCACAGATAACGACATAGAGCCGATGAGGTCTCCGTTGGGCGCTAGCCTAATTATGAGCTCGCAGCCAGATTCTCACGAGGCTGACCTGATGGTCGTTAAAGACCGCCTAATTCCTGAGGTGCCGTATTTTGGTAAAAAAATAAATTATTTTTTATTAAAACATTCTGCTTTTTTCAGGTTTATAGCCTATAAAAGCTCGCTGGCCTTGGACCCGTTTTTTATAAGCCAGGAAACGGTTGAGCTGGCTTTTGATTCAGTTAAAAATATGGCCGGCATATTGAAAAATAAAGAGGTGCCTTTTGTCGTGATCAATTTTACGCCAACAACCTTAGCCCAAGATTATTGCGGCTACACCGATAATTTGGAAGGCAAGAAGCTGCACGAACAATTAAATGAATTAACGGTTGGGCTAGGAGCGTCATTTTACAATATGTGCGATTATGTGGCAGATATCCACGCAATAAAAGCGGAGTGCGAAAACGAAAAAAATGCGCACCATTATAATCGAGAAGGCCATCGCCTTGCGGCCGAAGCGTTAAAGAGCGCGGTTTTAAAAATAATCGAAAAATAGAGGATAAAAAAGGCGTTTTTCAAGAAGAGGAGGCGGAATAAGATTGACAAAATATTTCAAGTATGGTATTCTTAAGATGCTTAGCCGGAAATAGCCGGCTATTTTTTATTCTAGCAAGAACAAAAATGAAGATTTTAACTAACATTAGGGACTCAAAAGTTTGCGGAATATCACAAACTCTCAATTCTTTTTTGGGTTTTATCGAGAGCCGCAAAAAAAAGAACGCCAAGATAATTGGGGTGGATGTTTCCAATGGGCAACCCGGACTCGCCAGAACGCAGGACGGCCAATTTTCTTTGATCTCCTCAACCTTAGAAATCCCGCAAATCGGCCGGGCGGTTTTAGAGGCGCAAAACTTAGGCGACCTTAGGCGGGCTTATCGAGATACTATTGAACAATACAAGATCGCGATCAAAGATGAAAAGCCGGATATTGTTCTGGTAAACGGGACTTATTATTTGCCTTGGTGCTTGTATCTGGCTACCAAGGAAATGGGAGTGGCCACGGTGCTGCATTATCATGGCAGCATTTCCAAAGAAACAGAGCATTGGCAAGAAAAGCCAAGAAAACTTTTTAAAGAAATGGAAAAGTCTTTTGACTCAAAAGACTTATCTTATATTTTCCCGTCTGAATTGACCAAGCAGGTAGTGGAAAACGAGGTTTTTGGCCACGCGGTTAAAAAATATTCCATTTTGCCCAATGCCGTGCCGTTGCATTTTTTTGAGCAGAAAGTTAATCGCTGCAAAAAAAACATAGGTATAATTTGCCGTTGGGCCAAAGTGAAGAATACAGATTTTTTTAATAAGTTGGCCAAATACAACCAGCAGCAAGGCAATAGATATATCATAAACGTGGTAACGGACCTCAAAAAAAATGCTTTACCGCGCCAGGCGCTGGACGGCTTGGTTAAGTTCCGCCGGCCGGTTTGCAGCGCTGAAATGGGAAAGTTCTATTCTAAAATGGGAATTGTTCTAAGTCCGTCCGTTTTTGAGACTTATGGCAATGTTCCCCAGGAAGCGATTGCCAGCGGCGTGCCGGCTCTGGTTAGCTCCAATATGGGCGTGGCAGAAATTTTTAAACAGGTGGGTTTGGCCGAACTAATAACCGATTTTGCTTCTTTGCCGAACGCCTATGAAAAAATAAAAGATATTAGCGGGCAATCGGTGAGCCAGGAGATAAGGGAAAAAATGAAAGAGCTTTTATCCCCGGATATCATTCATCACCAAATGTTAAATATTCTTGAATCAAAGATATAATTTTTTTGCGAAAAAAATATTGGCAGCTATTATGCTTATTGAAACTATGGTAAAATCAAATAAAGGTTGCGGAGTTTTTAATAAGAAATAATTTTTTGCAAAAACTTTATGGCAAAGAAAAAAGCAAAAAAGAAAGTCGTCGCGAAAAAGAAGAAGGCGACTAAGAAAAAAAAGAGAAAATAAGCAAAGTTGCAAGTTCTCTAAAAAACAAGACCGGGCTTTCTGGTTTTGTTTTTTTTGTGATTTAAGCCCAGAGAAAACACCCTCTCTTGACAAAAGATAAAAACTATGATAGGCTTATATAGTTAGCAGAAAGAGACCTAGTCGAGTTTCTCACTTTTAAAATAAACAAAACAAGCACATGAACGGAGTTATCAAAACACTCACGGACAGAGGATTTGGTTTTATCTCTCGCGATGGCGAGACGAAAGATCTTTTCTTTCATTCCAAAGAGTTGAAGGGTGTGGCTTTTGACGAATTGAAGGTTGGCGATGCCGTTACCTTTGAAGTCGCTGAGAGCGAAAAGGGTCCGAATGCGGTTAACGTATCTCGAGCCTAAGCACTAGCTTTAAAAAACAGCCCAGATGTTATATCGGGGCTGTTTTTGTTTTAGAATATATTTTTTGCTATTTTCGTGTAAGTGTGGTAAAATATTAGCAATGAAAGTCTCTAGCAAAGTAAAAAATGGCTTAGATAAAAAGTTTCAAGCGGTAATCAAAACTCCGGCGAGTTTTGATTTTTTTGTGGCTATTCACGATTTTATTGAGCATATCGAAGCGAATGCGGCCTTGATCGACTGCCTCTCGCCCCGCTTTAAGCCTAATCGGCAACAGAATATCTCCAATAAATACGGTTATTTAAAACAGATATATCAAGGGCTGGAAGACGCCCAGAATAAATTGAATGTTGATTTTGGCCACGCCCGATGCATGGCGCTGGTGGAATTGAATAAAATTAAAGGAAAAGATGTTTCGGATAGCAACTCTTTTTGGAAGAAGCGGGAATTATTCAGAAAATTAACCGGAGAGGTGTATGAACGGTTGAGCCCGGATTATGTGGCTTAACTTTTGCTGAAAAATAATGTTGTATTTTAGCCCGAGGGGGCTTTTAATTTAATTAATTATGTGGAAGATCCAAGACGAGTTTGATATAGCGGTTATCGGGGGCGGGCCGGCCGGGTTAATGGCCGCCGCTAGGGCGGCAGCCAGCGGTGCCCGAGTTGTTTTAGTTGAAAAAAATCTAAATCCCGGAAAAAAACTGCTGCTTAGCGGCGGGGGCCGGTGCAATATATCCCACGCCGAGTTTGATGATAAAAAGTTTGCGCAAAAATTCGGCCAGAACGGGCAATGGCTCTTATCGGCCTTGGCTTCTTTTGGCGCGGAAGAAACGATAGAGTTTTTTGAAGCGATGGGGCTAAAAACAATAACCGAAAAAGACGGACGGGTTTTTCCCGCTTCGGGCCAGGCCCAGGATGTCTTGGCGACGCTATTCAAATCTTTAAAAGAGAATAAAGTTAAATTGATGCTGGGCAAAGAAGTTTTGGGCTTTGAACTGAAAGACGAGGCAATAATCAGCGCGCAGCTGGCGGAAAGGGAAATCCTTGCCCAGGCGTATGTTCTATGCGTTGGCGGGCGCTCCTATCCCATAACCGGTTCTACCGGCCAAGGATATGAATGGGCTCAAGCAATGGGGCATAAAATTGTGAACCCCAGGCCGGCCTTAGTGCCAATAAAAATAAAAGAAAGTTGGGTTGGCGGCCTTCAGGGCATTAGCTTAAAAAATGTGGAAGTTTCCTTTTGGCAAAAAAATAAAAATCTAGCTAAAGCGGCCGGAGATATTCTTTTTACCCATTTTGGTTTAAGCGGGCCGACAATTCTTGACTTGAGCAAAAGCGTGGGAGAGGCGCTGGCTAAAGGAGGAGTGGTTTTAAAAATTGACCTGATGCCAGGTCTAAATATTATGGCGTTGGATAAAAAGCTGCAGGAAGACTTCAAGAGGAATAAGAATATCCGGAATTATTTATCGGAGTTTTTTCCGCAAAGATTCAGCGACTCGCTTTTGCATCTTAGCAGAATAAGCCCGGATAAAAAATTAAGCTTTATCACCAAGGAAGAGCGGGAAACGCTTTTGGGTATCCTTAAGGGATTGGAATTGAACGTTAAGGACCTGTTGGGTTTTAACGAAGCGATAATAACTGCCGGGGGAGTTGAGCTAAAAGAGATAGATTCAAAAACTATGCGGTCCAAGAAAATAAAAAACCTGTATTTTGCCGGGGAGATGATCGACCTGGACGGCCCGACCGGCGGTTATAATTTGCAACTTTGTTGGACTACCGGTTTTGTGGCTGGCGCCAGCGCCGGAAATAATGCTTAAGGCCATTATATTAGATTAACAAAAAACCGCCTTGCTTGAGCGGTTTTTTGTTAATAGGTTTGGGAAAGAACTGTGGGCGGATTTTTAAGGTCTGCTTGTTTACCAATACGATTTAAAAATACCCTTTGGTGCTTTACAAGAAAAGGGTAAATGATGGATAATATATAATATAAATATTATAAGCTTAATTATATGAACAATCCCGAACAATTAAACCTTCAGCCGGTAGCGGGAGAGGTTGAAAATAACAAAGAAGCAGAGGTTAAATTATCTGTCGACTATCAAAACATTAGGAACGAAGCCATCGCCATGATGGATGTGAAAATGGCCATAATTAAAGATGAACTCGGGGCTGGATCTCCAGAAATAGCGGCTTATGAAGCTGCTAAACAAAAGCTTGGCGACAATCAGTTTGTCTCTAATTTAGCAAAAGTTAATAATTGGGGAAAAATCAGAGAAGCCTCTGATGATATCGAAGAGGCTGATAAAAGACTAGCCAAAGGCCTAATTAACGCAGCTTTGGAATTGAACTAGAACTCTTTCCTGTTTTTGTTATTTTTAATGCAAAGGCCGTCTGTGTTCAACTTAAAAAAGCAAAGGTCGTTTGTATAAAAAATAAAAAATAATAAAAATATGGAACTACTTAAAACCTATGTTTTTACTTGGCAACAAGTAGGGGTTTTAAAGTTGGCCTTGCTGGCTATTGGCGTGGCCATCGGCGCTTTTTGGAGTGATTTTTTCGGGGGCTATCTGGTTTGGCTGATACTTATTGGCGTGGCTGCCGGTTCTTATGTTCTGTGGACCTCTTTTAGGCAGTAGAAAATAAAAATGGACTGTTGACAGATTAGTAGGTCTTTTTGTTGTCTTTTGTGATATAATAATTAGGTTAGCGTAGGTAATAATTAATTAAAAAAATATGAAAAAAATCATCTATGTATTTACGGCTGCCATTTTTATATTTGGCGCGACCGCGGTTCTAGCGGCCAACACTTCGTCTGGCCAGGGTCAAGGAAGTGGACAGCAAGGTGCGTCGGTTAGCGCTACTCCGCAAGTTCAAGCCCAGAGTCAGGTTCAGACTCAGCAGCAAACAAAAAACCAAGGAGAAACAACTGCTATTCAAAATCAGCAGCAAACGCAGCTTGAATTGATGACAGCAGTTAAAGCAAAGACAGTTTCAGAGCTAAAAGAAGCTATCTCGCAAAAGCGCGAAGAGCTGCAGCAAGAATTACAGGGATTAGGTGAAAAAGAGCAGAAAGTTTACCAGAACCAAAACCAGGTTAGGGAAGCGGTGCATGCTTTATTGGCTGCCGAAGATTTAACCGATGGCATCGGCAAGCAGGTTTCAGTTATTGCCCAAGAGTTTAATAATTCCGTGCAGAAGACCATTAAGGCTGAAAACAAGATCCAAGAACGCGGGTGGCTAAAAAGGCTTTGGGACGGCGGCGATAAAGAGGCAGCCGATGAAATAAGCAATGAGGTTAAACTAAACGCTGGGAAAGTCCAGCAATTATTGGACTTGCAAAAAAACTGCACTAAATGTTCAGCTGAAATTAAGGCTGTGATTGAGGAGCAGATACAAAAAGTAACAGCTGAGCAGACACGGCTTGAAAATCTATCCAAGGAAGAAAAGAAAGCTGCCGGTGTTTGGGGCTGGTTTAAGGGGCTGTTCAGCAAAAACACAACAGAATAGAAAATAAACATATTCTTTAAAATAGCTTCGCGTTTTGCGGAGCTATTTTTAGTTTGTGGATAAGGCTATTGACCCCATTAAAGGTTCAGCCGAGGTTTTTTCTAACCGAGAAGGCGGGCGATGACGCCTAGCGGCTAAGATTGCTAATTTTAAAGCTGTGGATAAAAAACCTTTAACGGGGTTGACAGCTATGTTAGAAAGATATAACATCAATATATATGTTAAATAATTCTAACTATTAATAATAAAATTATGACCCTAAAACAATTTAAAATAATAAAAATAACGATAGTCATGGCTCTGGCAGCGCTGGTTGGCGGCTCGGTCTCTTATAGTAATTTTATCGTTCCGGTTGTGGCGATGGCTGTTGCTATATCTTTGATGTTCTATTTTCGGGGTAAGGTAAAAGAAATCATTGCCGATGAGCGGGATTATGAAATTGGTGGTCGCTCAGCGGTTTTGGCCATTCAAATATATGCTTGGTTGGCGGTCAGTATAATGTTTTTACTTTTGGCATATTCTAGCTTAAATCCTTCGCCTGAAACCATGGCCATAGTGGCGGCGCTGGCTTATTCAACTTGTTTGCTGATGATAATTTATACCTTGCTTTTTCGCTACTACGATAAGATCCGCTTTCTAGAGAAAAAGTTTATTTATGTCGTTATTGGTGTTTTGTTGCTTTTGGTGCTGGCTTTGGCCGGTTTGAGATTATTTAGCGGGGAAGATAATTGGATGTGCCAAGAAGGCGAGTGGGTCAAACACGGCCAGCCGGAAGCTCCAATGCCCACTATTGAATGCTCCAGATAAGTTATTTATATGAAGAATCAAATAAAAGAATTAAGGGCAAAATTAGGAATTACCCAAGAAGAGTTGGCTCGTTTGGCCGGGGTGCGCCGCGAAACTATTGTGTTCTTGGAGCAAGGAAAATATAATCCCTCTTTAGCTTTAGCCAACAACGTTGCCAAAGCGCTGAAAACAACGGTTGGCGAACTTTTTGACCTATAGGGAAAGAAGCGCCTTCTTTTAATTTTTGTAAGGGAGTATAATTAAGAAAAAAGAACCTTAAAAAATTAATAAGGGGGTGCGGTATGATAAGATATTTTTCTTTCTGCTTGGATCCTTTTGGTCCCATGCGCCGGCGTTTTATCTTTTGGCAAACATTTTTATTGCCGTTTAAGCCGCCCAGCTGGGATGAATATCCTAATGAAGTGGTAGCGGGCGACAATTATTTTAAATTACGGAGATTCAAGAGAGGGATCTCTCCGGCGATTTTGGTCATTCCGCCGCATGCCGGCCGCCACGGGAACGTGGCCGCCAATCTTATTAGAGTTTGCCAAGGATTTAAAAATAGCGTTTATGTTTTTGAGCTTTTGCCGGCCAACGAAACGAATAAAGATTGCGATCTGGACAGGCTCGTTCGGTCGGTGGAAAAATGCGTAGAGTTTTGCGGTCAGCCGTATTTGATCGGCCTTTGCCAAGGGGCGTGGCTGGCGGCAATTGTGGCGGCTTTGAATCCCGGGGCAGTTAAGGCCTATTTTAACTTTGCCGGGCCAATCGATTTTAAGGCCGGTGACGGAAAAATAAAAAAAGCCTGCGAGGCTTTTCACATCGGGCTATTTAGGATAGTGGTCAATTCCAATCGCGGCATTCAGCCGGGTTGGGCGCAGTGGTGGTATTTCACCTTGATGGACCCGGCGCGGGTATTCTTTGATGAGCCGTCAAAATTGCACAAAAAAGTTTTAGCTAATGACGAAAAGGGAATAGTAGAATGGAAAAATAATCGGCGGTGGTTTTGGTCGCCGCAAAACTTGCCTGGCGCTTGGTATCTGGAGGCGGTGCAGCGCCTTTTTATGGAGAACCAGCTTATTTCCGGGGCGATGGAAATTGGCGGGCGGGCAGTCAATTTGCGAAAAATAGATTGTCCGATATTTTTATATGCCGGCGGCAATGACGAAATAACGCCATTCCAACAGGTTTATAATTTGGCGGACCATGTCTCTGTGCCGGTGGCTAAAAGATTTTTTAAGGATTGCGGCCATACTTCTGTTTTTTGCAGCCAAGAACCGTTAGATTTTTTAAGGGAGGACCTAAAAAAACTAGGCTGTTGCGAATAATCAGCCAATTAAGTAGCAATAAAGCCAAGGCGCGCTAAATGCCTTGGCTTTTTTTATGATTGCTTATTTGCGGTGAGGGTCTATAATTAAATAAAGCCATGAAAGGGGCTGGATAATTTTTAATAAAATAAAAATATGAAAAAAGGATATAAAGGCAATATTGAGCAGTTAACGCTCGCCAATAATAATTTTCGGCAAGTGCTTTATACCGCCAAATATTGCCAATTGGTTTTAATGTCGCTTAAGCCTAGCGAAGAAATTGGCATGGAGGTGCACGAAGATGGCGACCAATTTTTCCGTTTTGAAAAAGGCCAGGGCAAAGTGATAATAGACGAAACCGAATATATGGTGGGCGATGGGGACAGCGTAATCGTGCCGGCGGGCGCTAAACATAATGTTATTAATGCTTCCAGCGCCGATGCGCTGAAGCTCTATACTGTCTATGCTCCGCCGCATCACCAGGATAAAGTTTTGCGCGCTACCAAGGCGGAAGCCGAAGCAAATGGGCCAGAGTTTGACGGAATAACAACCGAATAATTTTTTAAGCCAAAAAATATGACTGTTTTAAAAGAGTTCAAACAATTTTTATTGCGGGGCAACGTGGTAGACTTGGCGGTTGGCGTGGTGGTGGGTGCGGCTTTTGGCGCGGTGGTATCAGCCTTGGTCAAAGACCTGATAACGCCTTTGATCGCAGCTATCATTAAAGCGCCAGATTTTTCCGGCTTGTATTTTACAATTAACGGCAGCCAATTTTTATACGGCGATTTTATCAATGCTTTGATCTCGTTTGCTCTGGTGGCCTCTGCTATTTTCTTTTTTGTGGTTAAGCCGATTAATTTATTGGTGTCGCGGGCACGCAAAGAGCCGCCAGCCGACCCAACCACCAAAAAATGCCCGGAGTGCTTAAGCGAAATACCGATCGAAGCCCGGCGCTGCTCCCATTGCACGCAAATTGTACTGTAATTTTTAGCTAGATGAAGTTTAAAGAAAAAATAAAAATACTTTTTTCTGATAAAAGATATATTGTCTCGTCGGTCTGGGGAATTATTTTTCTAGGCGCGAGCTTTTTTATCAATTATTTTGCCGGGCTTTACGCTACTCGTTTGGCTAGCAACGCCGTGACTGATTTTTTTCTTAATATCCTGCCCGTCTTTGATATAGACGGATTTTTTGTTTATGGCGCTATTGTCTTGCTGGTTTTAATAATAGCTTTAATTGTCCGCCAACCGGAGTTTTTTCCTTTCGTGGCTAAGGCCGTAGCTCTTTTTGTGCTGGTCCGCTCGTTGTTTATGGCTGTCACTCATTTGGGGCTAATTCCGGAGGGCATTCCGCTCCCAGCGGATAATCTTATTCGTTGGGTTACTTTTGGCGGAGACCTTTTTTTCTCCGGACACGTTGGTATGCCATTTTTAATTGCCTTAATATTTTGGCGGGATAGAATTGTCAGATATATTTTTATTTCTATCTCTGTTATTTTTGGAGTAGTGGTTCTGTTGGGCCATTTCCATTATTCGATTGATGTTTTTGCGGCTTATTTTATAACTTACGGTGTGGCTGATATGGCTAAGCTGTTTTTTGCTAAAGATTGGGCTTTTGCTGAGAAGTCCAAGCTGATCTAGTTTAAAAAAATAAAAAGCCCTGATATTTTTTGTCAGGGCTTTTTAAATTGATTTTTATTTGGCCAATAGATCTAGATAAACTTTTTGCAGCTTTTTATTTTGTTCTTTGATGTCTTCTGTCTTGGCCAGCTCCAGCGCGCCATGGCTTAATTTTTTCCTCAACTCTTCGTCTTTTATTAGCAGGTCAAGATATTCATTGGTTTCTTTTTCGTCTTTGGCGATTAAGCAGTTTTCGTTATGGACAAGCCAGCCTTCATAAGCCGGCAAGGCACGCACCACCATTGGCAGGCCGCAAGCGGCGGCTTCCAGCAGCACCATGCCCTGGTTCTCGCCGGAAGAAAGGAAAACAAAAATATCGATAGCATTAAAGGCGGCGTTGATGTCCTCAACAAAACCAGTAAACTTTACGTTATTTGGGAGAACTTTAGGCAGGCCTTTCACTATTAGTTTGCTGTAAATCTTGCCAAACCATAAAAATTGTTGGTTAGGGTGCTTTTGGGCTAATGCCAAAAACTTATCTACGCCCTTGCGGGGGATAACGAGCCCCACCGTGCCCACCACTAATTTTTGGCAATTTTGCTGTTGCCGGGCTATGGCCCGTTTTTCTGCGCTTGGGTAGAAAACAGAGCTATCAACGCCGTTTGATTGCACAAATAATATTTTTTCCGGCAAACCATATCCCAGCATCAAGCGCTTGGTGTATTCGCTGGGGCAAAAAACCAAGTCGGCTTGGCCGTAAGCATAGGCGAGGTATCTTTTGGCAATAGGGAAGAGAAGCTTGCCAAAACGGAAAACTTCCGGGATCTCTTCGGCCGCCACATGAGCCCAGATAATAACTTTTTTGCCCTGCCGCCGAGCTTTTTTAATGAGCCAGAGAGATTTTAGCCATGGGGTATTGATCTGCAAAATATCGCAATCATCAGCCCACTTTTCCGTAAAATCTATATTTAGCGCGCGCAGGCTTCGTTTTTGGTTATCATAGGATGACAAAAGACCTGTGCCGATATTTTTATATAAAAAGCCGTTAAAAAAATGCAGATACTCCAAGTATAAACATATTTTCATATTTTTTTATTAAGCAAGCTTAGATAAAGATTTTCAAGCCGGGCAATAATGTTTTCTTTTGAATAATTAAGGGCCAGCGTTCTGGAGGCCAGACTGAATTGCTCCAATTTTTCCGGCGAACCTAAAAGTTCGGTTATTTTTTTTGCCATTTCTTGGGGATTGTTTGGCTGGACAAAAAATCCGTTAGCGTTGTCTTTTACTATCTCGGCCGGCCCTTTTTCTCTCACAGCCACTATTGGCAGGCCGCAGGCCATAGCTTCAACTATGGTCAAAGAAAAGCTTTCGCTGAGACTGGCGGTGGTAAAAATATCATTAGCTTGCAAGGCTTCGATTAATTCTCGCCCCTGCAGAAAACCGGTAAAAATAATGTTTTTTGATATTTTCAGTTTCTTGGCCAGCGAGACCAAGTTCTTTTTTTCCGGGCCGTCGCCAATGATCATTAATTGGGCCTGGGGAGTAGTTTTAAGTAATATGGCAAAAGCTTTGATAATTTGGTCGATGCTTTTTTCGTAGCTTAAACGGCCCATATAAACAACGGAGGGGCCTGAGAGGCCAAACTTTTTCTTTAGTTTTTCTTTTTGTTCTTGGCTTGAGGCGGGAATAAAAGCGGCGGTATCGATGAAGTTCTCTAGCACCGCCATCGGTTTTGTCAGTCCTTTTTCTGCCATCGCTTGGGCTAATGATTCGGAGGGGCTTAAAACTAGGTCGCAGCGGTTATAGTAGCCGACGGTATATTTCCAAGAAAGTTTTTTGCCCCAATCGTAATCTATTTTGACATGCTTTAGGTAGTGGTCATAAAAGGTGTGGTGCGTGCCGACCAGCGGTATCTTAAAGATCTTGGCCAAAAAAACCGCTTCCCAGCCAACGGTGAACGGCATATGGGTGTGGATTATATCGGGTGTAAAATCTTTTAATCGCCTTAAGGAAAAGCCCAGCGGCAAATAAAGGCGTTCGTTCGGATAAACCCAGCCAGCCGGCAGAGAGGGAAGAGAGATCAGGGTTAAATTATTTATATTTTCCATTTCCGGAGTTTCTTTAAGTTTTTTCCCAATAACAAAAAGGCGGACTTCATGCCCAAGTTCCGCCAGCCTTTTGGCGGATTCGTAGACAATGGAAGTCACTCCGTTAATATTGAAAGTGTCGCTGAAAATTGCGATTTTCATAAGGAGCCTAATTCTTTTAGAGCTTCTAATAAGACCTCTAAGGTTTTTTGCTGATGGCGGGCCGCCAGAAAATGGGTTGGCTCATTGATAGTTTTTATTTTTGCCAGCGGAATATTTTTTGCCATCTCCTCCGTTTCTTTCAGGGAAACAAAAGCATCATTCAGGCTTCGGACTAAAAATACGGGGCAAGCAATTTCATTGATCTTTTGGCTAAAATCAATATGGGCAATTTCCGCCAGCATCCAGAAATTAATACTGAGGGGCATAGTGAGAAAGCCCCGAAGCGATGACCGCCAATAGCCGATATCCGTATTTTGGTTAAAATAGTAATATTTTTTTCTTTTTTGCCAAAAAAGAAAATAAGCGGCCAGAGTTAAAGCTATATAGCAAGGCCAGGTTATAAAATTAAAAAACTTGTATTTAAAAGGGTTAACATGATTGGTGCTTATTAGGATCAAAGAAGAGGCTTTGCCTGGATACTTGATAGCAAAGTCTTGCGCGATAAAACCGCCGTAGGAATAACCAGCCAAAATAAAGTCCTGGATATTTTCTTTTTCCAAGATCTCTTTTAGGTCTTGGGTGAAAACCGCTATTTTATAAAGCCTGTGCTTTATCGTTTTGTCTGAATATCCGTGGCCTCGCTGGTCCCAGGCCAGGCAGTTTATTTTTAGATCGATTAGCGTCAAAATTATATTGCCCCAGGTGGTATGGTTGGCAGCCAAGCCGTGCAAAAAAACTATGGTGGGGCGCCCAGGAAACTTTGGCCCCAGAAAATAAGAAACCTGCCCGCCGGCGCTGCTATCTAGGGATTTTTTTTCTAAAAAGCTTTCAATCATGGTTTGGTAAATTATCAGGCTTTTTTCTAAAATAAAAGAAGTAGATAAGAGCTGTTGCCACGCCGATGCCAAGAGTGATCAAAGAGACTCTTTCCATATAAGAATTAATAGAATCTATGGCGTAGCCAAAATAAAAACCGATCAACAGCAGGGCTAGGGATTTTATGAAGGTGGCTAGCAGGTTAGACATTAAAAATTGGTAAAGAGGCATTTTTATAACACCGGCCGCCAACAAAAAGGCGCCGCCGATGCCGTGGGATAGCTTGCCGATAAAAAGGAGTTTGTTGCCGTGTTTATTGAACTTTTTTTCTAGCAGTTCAACTTGCTCTTTGCCGGCCCCCAGATATTTTCCCCATTTATCAATAAAAGTCCGGCCGCCGAACCGGCCGATAAAATAATAAACAACATCGCCAGCCAAATCTCCAGCTACAATTATGGCGTAGGCAATAGGCAGGCTTAAATAGCCTAGCGACGCAAAAAAACCGGCAACGACGGTAATGATCGGCCCTTCAATAACCGCTAAAGGGAAGAGGGCGAAATATCTGTATTGATTAAGCCATTCTATGGCTTGGTCTAAAGGCATGAATAGGAGATGGGACTGCCTTAATTATCCTTAAAAAACACCAATAAGTCAAAATAAAAACGGCTCAGTATTTTTTAACTGAGCCGTTGATGGCGGTTTTTTTATAATTATAATTTATTAGTCTTTATAATTATTTCAGTATATGCCATCAAAGGATCATATGGCGGAGAAGGGAAAACAGATATTTCAGAAAGATCGAAGAGTTTTGCTGCCCAGGGCTGGATTGTAAAAGTTATAGTGCCGTCTTTATGACCAAAGGTCATTATAGCCTTTCCGCCGTTAGGAAGATTCTTTTTTATCTTTCCCCTTATCCTTTTTCTGATTATTGTGGCGAGGTCAAACCAGTAGTTCCAAGTTGTCAGCATTTCGTCATTTTTGCAATTTTTCATTGATGGTGGTAAAGGCAATTCTTTCTTTTTTTGTAAACTATTATTTCTGTTTGCCTCTAAAACATCAATATCTGTGAAGAAGAACTCAATTGAACAATGGCCAACTCTTTTTCTGTACATTTTGATTCCCTCCTATAGAATTGAACGAACTAAGCTCAGTATAATATATTTTTATATTTAAGTCAAGTAGGCCTCGAGAGTCGGATGTTGATATTTTTTATGTTTGGCAAAAATAAAACTGCGAGTTATAATTCAGGTAGTAAAAAATTATTTAATAAAAATAATGGAAGAAGCAAATATCAATAACCAAATTATCCAGCCAGCGGTTTCGTCAAAGAAAAAATGGCTGGTTTTTTTATTAGGTTTAGCGGCGTTGGTTGTTTTTCTGGCGGCGGGAAGCTTGGGTTTTGCTGCTTGGCAGGTCTACCAGCCTAGTGATAAAAATAATCAGCAGTCTTTTGAGTTTGTGGTAGAGAAGGGCTTTGGCGTGAAAGAGATTGCCGGGAAGCTGGAAAAGAATAATCTAATCCGCAGCGCTTGGTGGTTTGAGATTTATGTTTGGTATAAGAACCAAGGCAGCGCTTTGCAGGCTGGAAAATATTCTTTAAGCCCAAGTTTTAATATTCCAGAGATAGTGGAAGTTATTACCGGCGGTAAAGTTATTTCCAATGAAATTAAAGTGACCTTTCCTGAAGGTTTCACCTACGGCCAAATAAAAGCGCGCCTAGTAGAGCAGGGAATGGAGTCGGCTAGCGCGTTGGGCGGGGAAACAGTCGATAATTATCAGGTGCAATATAAGTTTCTATCGGACGCTGCAGAGGGAGCGAGCCTGGAAGGATTTTTATTTCCCGACACTTATATTTTTGAGCGCGATTACGCTAAATCGGAAATCATCAAGAAGTTTTTAGACAATTTTGATAAAAAATTAACGCCGGAATTGCGGGAGCAGGTTTCCAGGCAAGGAAAGAAGATCTACGAAATAATTATTTTAGCCTCTATTGTTCAGCAGGAGGCAAATAACGAAGAAGAAATGCCGCTGATTGCCGGTGTCTTTGCCAAGAGACTAAGCATTGGCATGGCCCTGGAATCGGATGCCACTATTAATTACGTCACCGGAAAAAAGGACCGCCAGCCTTTATACTCCGATTTAAAAGTTAAATCAGCTTACAACACTTATTTAAATCGCGGTTTACCGCCTGGCCCGATCTGCAATCCTGGTTTAGCTGCCATTAAAGCTGCCATTGCTCCACAAATAACCGATTATTTATATTTTTTGCATCCGGTTGACAGCCCAACAGTTTTTAGCAAAACCTTAAGCGAGCATAACCAGAATAAGGCTAAATGGTTAAAATAAGCCAAGCGGTTGACAATTTTAAGATTGCGCGTATAATAGAAACATAAATTAAATATTGCCCTAAGGGGCAGCCAAAGAAAACAGGCCCTTCGACTTCGCTCAGGGTAAAACCAATGAGTAAAATCGAAAATAATAAGTCCTGTTCAGGCGGAAACAGCTTATCGCTTCTCGACCAGCTCGGGATAAACGGCGAAAAGCTTGTTATTATAACGCCTGTCTGAGGCGTTTTTTTAATAAAAAATATGCAAACAAAAGCCCAAAAACAAGATATCGTAAAAGATTTAACCGATAAGCTGAAAAAAGCCAAAGCGGCAGTTTTTGCCGACTACACCGGCATGAGCGTAGCTAAATTAACCGAGCTTCGCCGGAAATTGAGAAGCAAAGATAACGAGCTTAAGGTGGCTAAAAAAACTTTAATAGACTTAGCGGTTAAGAACGCCGGTATAAGCAATCTTGACGCCAGAAACTTACCGGGCCAAATGATGGTAGTGATGGGTTTTTCTGATGAAGTGGCGTCGGCTAAGACTATTTTCGAATTTGATAAAAAAGGCGAGCAAGTAAAAATATTAGGCGGAATATTGGAAAATAATTTTATTGATAAGCAAGGCGTTTTAAGCCTAGCTAAACTTCCTTCAAAACAGGAATTGCTGGCTAAGGCGGTAGGGTCGATGGCAGCGCCTTTAACGGGAATGTTGAATGTTTTGCAGGGGAATATAAGAGGTTTGGTTCAAGTTTTATCGCAAATTAAAAAATAATTATTAAATATAACAAATAAAAATATGTCAGAAGAAAAAAAGAATGTTGAAGTTCCTGCCAAGTTTAAAGATTTGGTAAAGCAGATCGAAGAATTGTCTGTTTTGGACTTAGCCGAATTGGTTAAAGTTTTGGAAGAAAAGTTCGGTGTTTCAGCGGCGGCTCCGGTTATGATGGCTGGCGGTGCGGCTGGAGCTGGGGCTGGCGAAGCCGGCGCGGCAGAAGAGAAGAGCACTTTCAATATTGAATTGAAAGCAGCGGGCGACCAGAAGATCAATGTTATTAAAGTTGTCCGTGAAGTGACCGGTCTTGGCCTGAAAGAAGCCAAAGATTTGGTTGACGGAGCGCCAAAGGTAGTTAAAGAAAATGTTAAGAAAGAAGAGGCTGAAGAAATTCGAAAGAAATTGTCTGAAGCCGGCGCGACTGTTGAACTGAAGTAATTAGGCAAAAATAAAAAATCCGCCCTGTAATAAGGGCGGATTTTTTTTGTTGCTATTTTAGGTTTGATGCCTAGGGGCTTAAAATCTCTTTTAGGCTTATTGGCGGAGTAATAAAGGATTTTGGCCCTTTTGCTGCCGGTTCTGGGATCTCTTCGGTTATGATCTCAAGCATCAAAGCGCTTAAGGACGGCGGCTGTTTTTCTTCTCTTAGGGTTTTGTTTATTTGGTCGGCCATCATCGAGATTTTTGGGAGGCTAAAGATCTGTTTAAGGCCGGGAAGGGAGAAAAAATCAAATATGGCCGGCGTGCCAAAAATTATCTTATCGCTGGGAGAAATAGCGCCGGAAATAACGCTTTGGAAAGTTTTGGCCGGATGAGTTTTAGCGGTTGGCAGAACTAATTTTTTAGTTATATTCACTAATTGGCCATCGCGGCAAAGCCAAGCTTGGGCGCCGCCGGTCTGGGTTAAAAAAAGCTCCTTTTCTTTATTGATGGCAGCGCAGATAAAATGTATTTTTCCTAACCAATTAAGATTGCCCTGGTTGGCAACTTCGCTTAGAGTTTGGTTAGCCTTTTTAAGGCCAGCCTCCAGGGACTCGATGGGCCCGCGGTGGGGCAGCAAATAATATTCGCGTTTTATCAGGGAGCTTAAAAGGTTTATCAAATGCAGGGAGTCTTTATCCGTGGAAAGTTGGGCTACAATATAAAGGTTGCCTAAAGCCGCTTCTTCTATATTGCCGGGTTCATAGAGGAAGGTCTCGCAAAGGGTGTTTTTTTCGCGGGGCGATTTTATTAAGATTTCCTCGGTTTTGATCATGAGGATATTATATCAAATATTAAAAAACAGGCATAGGCAGGCGGCAAAATATTGGCCAAATGGGCAAATCCCTAACGGGGTAGACCCCATTAGGGATTCAGGTATAGTTTCCTTTAGCCAAATAAGCGGGCGATGGCGCCTAACGGCTTAGTTGAATAGAAAATAGAAGTCTTTTAATAAACCCCTAACGGGGTAGACAGAATTAACAAAAAAGACTAATCTTTTAATATATATTTTAACAGGTACGGAGGGAGACCTCTTTTTTAATATGCCAGAAAGAATACTTGAATTGTTGTTTGATTCTCCTATTAAAGTGAAACTGCTTAAGCTTTTTTTGCGCAACGCCAATAGGCGCTATTTGATGTCGGAGATAGTTAGGAAAACACAGGGGAGCAAGAGAATGGTAATAAAACAAGTTAAGGGCCTGGAAAGCATTGGTTTTTTGCTGTCAAAAAGAATAAAGCCTAATAAGAAAAAAGAAATCGTTGGTGGCTTATATTTTGTTGTTAACCAGAACTTCGATTTTTATAACGAGCTGCAAAGCTTGGTTCTGAAATCCAGCCCCACCTCCAAAGAAAAAATGCTGAGCCGCTTGCTAAAGATCGGGCGTATAAAAATGGCTTTGATCAGCGGGGTCTTTTTGAATACTGAAAATAGCCGCCTGGACCTGTTTTTGGTTGGCGACGATATCTCGCATAATAAATTAATGAGGTTTTTGGCGGATATGGAAGCGGAAGTCGGCAAAGAAATAGAATATGCGGCTATGGAAACAAAAGAGTTTGATTATCGCTTCCATATGTTCGACCGGTTCGTGCGCGATATCCTGGAAAAACCACACGAAAAATTATTGAACAAGTTAAAGTTCGTATAAGCTTATATGAGGCCGGGCAATTAGCTCAGTGGTAGAGCGTGCCGTTCACATCGGCAAGGCCGCTGGTCCGATCCCAGCATTGCCCACCCAAGATTTAACAAGGCGAGCCGGAAGATAATATAGCAAAAGTGGATAACTTGTTAACAGAGAGTCGGTTTTTTGCCGGCTTTTTTTAATTTATGCCTTATTCAAGGCTTTTAAAGTGCTGAGGTAAAAATGATAAAGGGGAGTGGATTAGGGTGGTTGACGAGTATTATGAAAGTGGAATATAATGGAGATGCAGTGGATAATTGTGGATAAAGGTGTTAGTAAGTCATCAATTCTGTGGATAACTTCTCGAGGGGTTATCTCGGATGAAGGGAGGAGCCTTTATGGAAAGACTCCTCGCTGTGTCCGAAATATCTTTAATAAATTGTTCTGGGTGAAGCGAAGGATCTCTCGTCATAGAACGAGATTCACCTTAGCGAGGAGATCCCTCGCTGCGTCCGGAACAATTAACAAAATCGTGCTAATAGGGGAATATCAACACACTATTGATGAAAAGAAGCGCTTGGCAATTCCGGCCAAGCTTAGAAAAGAGCTGGGCAAGGGCGCGGTGTTAACACGCGGCCTTGATAATTGTTTGGCGCTATACCCTTTGAAAGAATGGGAAAAACTAGCAGATAAATTAAGCAAATTGCCAACCGGACAAGTTGAGGCGCGGGGATTGGCCAGAGTTATCCTCTCGGGCGCGGCGGAAGTTGATTTTGACAGCTTGGGAAGGATCTTGGTGCCCGACTATTTAAAACAATATGCGGCGATAGAAAAGAATATTGTGATTGCTGGCGTTTTTAACCATTTGGAGATCTGGGACCAGAAACAGTGGGATATCTATAAGCAGAAAACCGAAAAATCGGTGGGCGATATGGCGAGCAAATTATCGGAGATCGGATTTTAATGTTCTTGTTTAAGAATTAAAAAATCAGTATCCGAACCGGAGGCCGCAAACTCGTAAACCTTTTGGCTTACGGCTTGCGGTTCGGAAGCTAAAAATATGTTGCATATTCCCGTTCTTCGTGAAGAGTTAATTGAATATTTGGATCCCCAGCCCGGTGATAATTTTATAGACGGAACCTTAGGGGCGGCAGGACATGCATTGGCGATTTTAGATAAAACTTCTCCGGATGGCCGCTTAATGGGATTTGATTGGGATGCTGAATCTCTGGCGAGGACCAAAAATAAGGTTTTGGAAGAAAGCAAAGATTTGGCTGCCAGAATAATTTTTATTAACGATAGCTACGCTAATTTAAAAGAGCAGGTTTTAAAAAACGATTTTAATCCAGTGGCGGGAATAGTGGTGGACCTGGGATTATCTTCTGACCAGCTGGAAAATAGCGGCCGAGGATTTTCTTTCCTGAAAGACGAAGCGCTAGACATGAGATATTCTTTGGAGCAAGAACTGACAGCGCGGGAAATATTGAACCATTGGGGCGAGCAAGAAATAGAGAAGGTTTTAAAAGAATACGGAGAAGAGCCTTTTGCCAGAAGGGTGGCCGAGGAGATAGTAAAAAATAGAAAAATAAGATCAATTTTAAATACATCGGAATTGGTGGCCATTGTGGCTAAAGCCATTCCGCAAAAATTTCAACATGCCAGGATACACTTTGCTACAAGAGTTTTTCAGGCTTTGCGCATTGCCACCAATGACGAATTGGGAAATCTTCAAAGATTTTTGCCTCAGGCCTTGGATGTTCTAGTTGTTGGAGGAAAATTAGCGGTTATATCGTTTCATTCTTTAGAAGACAGGATAGTAAAAAACTTTTTTCGCGATCAAGCTAAAAACGGCCAAGTAGAAGTTTTAACAAAAAAACCAATAACGGCGCAGGAATTGGAAATAAGCAGCAATCCCCGCAGCCGTAGCGCTAAAATGCGCGTCATTAAAAAAATAATATAATTAAGTCGTGTCTTTTGCCGGTGGCGCATTGCGCAGCCGGCAGGAACTTAGAAATCCGGACATATGACCTATTACAATCCCAAAAAATCGGCTTTTGCCGACAAAGAAAAGGGCAGCGCTTCTTTAACAGTGGCGATAATTTTTGGCCTTTTTTTATTGAGCGTGCTTTATTTAGCGCAAGCCAATAGCATTGTGGCTAAAAACTTCCAATTGCGTTCAGCGCAAGCTGCTTTAGAAGAAAAACAGGATTCTAATCAAAAAATGATGGTTGCCCTGATGCAGGCCAAATCAATGGCGAGCTTGGAGGGAGCAGCTAAAAACTTAAACTTGGTAGCAGTGGAGAATGTTGACTATTTGAAAGTTTCTTCTGAGTTTTTTGCTTTATTGCAACAGCCATAACAGTTATTGATTTTTAATGCGTAAATTTGGGAATCTAAGGCTATATACTTTGTTGGTTTTGTTGGTGCTGGTAGCGGGCGTTGTGGCAGTCCGCTTATTTTATTTTCAAATAATCAGGCACAGTTATTTTACTGCTTTAGCTAAAGGGCAACACGAAGTGTTAAAAACCCTAATACCTGACCGCGGCGAGATATATATTCAAGAGAAAGGCGGGGCTTGGAGGTCTTTGGCGGCTAACAGGTCTTTCCAGACGGTTTATTTGGTGCCAAAAGATGTGGTTGATAAAAATGAAGTAGCGGAAAAAATAGCGCCATTAGTCGATGTTTCCGCGGAAAAGATATTAGAAAAACTTGATGATCCCAATGATCCTTACGAGCCGTTGAAATCAAAAATGGACGATGAAACAGCGGCTAAAATAAAAGAGTTAAACCTAGCCGGAGTTGAAATGATATCGGAGGATTGGCGATGGTATCCGCAGGGAAGCTTAGCGGCTAATGTTCTGGGGTTTTTGGGCATAAAAAACGAAGAGCGGGTGGGACAGTATGGGGTGGAGCAGTATTACCAAGAAACCTTAGCCGGCCAAAGCGGTTTATTAGATTCTGAAAAAGACGCTTTGGGTAATTGGCTTTTAATGGGAGATTATAGCTTGGAGCCGGCGGTGAATGGCAGCAGCCTTTATTTGACCTTAGACCAGAATATCCAATATGTGGTGGAGCAAAGAATGAAGGCTTTGATAGAAAAATGGCAAGCGCCGGCCGCTTGCGCCATAGTTATGGAGCCAAAAACCGGCGCTATTCGTGCTATGGTAAGTTTGCCGGATTTTGACCCTAACGAATATCGGAAAACCAAGGATGCGGATTATTTTATGAACTCTTGCGTTCAAAAGCTTTATGAGCCAGGTTCGGTTTTTAAACCCATTGTGATGGCAGCCGGGCTGGATACGGGAAAGATCTCTCCGGAAACAACTTATACCGACACAGGCATTTTGCAAATCGGCAGTTATAATATCCAAAACGCGCAGAATAAGACTTATGGGCTGAGCACCATGACCAATGTTCTAGAAAAATCTATCAATACCGGCGTAGTTTTTGTGCAGAAGATTGTCGGCGGAGAAACTTTTACAAAATATATTGAAGCTTTCGGATTCGGCGAAGCTACCGGCATTGACCTGGCCGGTGAGGGAGAAGGCAATTTAAAAAATATTAAAGAAAACAGGGAAATAAACTACGCCACCGCGGCGTTCGGGCAAGGCGTTTCGGTGACGCCGATAGAAATGGCTAGCGCCATTGCCGCTATTGCCAATGATGGCAAGCTTATGCGACCATATGTAGTGGAAAAAATCGTTGCGCCCGATGGCCAAGAAACAACAGTCCAGCCAGAGATAATTCGGCAAGTTATAACCCCGCAAAGCGCCGCTAAGCTAACGGCTATGCTGGTTAGCACGGTTCGCAATGGCTATGATAAAGTAAAATTGCCGGGATACTTTGTGGCTGGCAAGACCGGTACAGCCCAGATTGCTTCGGGCAAGGGGTATTCGGAGAACGAAACCAACCATTCTTTTATCGGTTATGCGCCGGCTTACGACCCAAAGTTTTTAATATTTTTGAGGATGGAAAAGCCAAATGGCATTCAATTTGCTTCTGAATCCTTGTCCCCGGTTTTTACGGATCTAGCCAGATACTTATTTAATTATTATGAGATTCCGCCGGAAGAATAATTTTCTTGAATAGGCAAAAACAATTTATGGCTAAAAAACTTTTGATGTTTATCTTAAAGGTTCTTGCGCAGGCGATACTGTGGCGTTATAAGCCGCAAATTATTGGCGTGACAGGAAGCGTGGGAAAAACTTCTGCCAAGGAAGCCATTTATACCGTTTTGAAAGGCAAGTTCAATGTTCGTCGCAATATAAAAAATTACAATAACGAGATCGGCGTTCCTTTGACCATCTTGGGCCAGGAAAGCGGCGGGCAATCGCCGTGGAGGTGGCTGCAGATATTTTTGATCGGTTTTTTCGAGATATTTTACACAAAAGATTATCCTAAAATATTGGTTTTGGAAATGGGCGCGGATAAAATGGGTGATATTTCTTATCTGACGGATTTTGTTAAATGCTGTATCGGAGTGATAACGGCTGTGGGCGATATCCCGGTGCATGTTGAATTTTTTCAAAGCGCCGAGCAAGTGGCTAAGGAAAAATCCGGTTTGGTTAAATGCTTAAAGGGAGAAGGCTGGGCGGTTTTAAATTATGATGACCAACGGGTGCGCGCGATGATGCGCAAAACTTCAGCCCAAGTTTTCTCTTATGGCTTTGATGAAAAAGCGGATCTGCGGGCTTCTAATTTTGAACAAAGGCTGGAAGATCCGGCTGAAGCCGGGATTTCCTTCAAAGTTGATTATCAGGGCAGTAATGTGCCAATCCGTTTGCGCCATGTTTATGCGCAGCATCAGGTCTATTCGATCTTGGCCGGCGTGGCTGTGGGGCTAGTTTTTAAAATGAATCTGGTAGAGATCGCCCAGGCTTTTAAGAACTATCAGGCGCCTATAGGCCGTTTACAACTTATTCGCGGCATAAAAAACACTTGGATAATCGATGACACATATAATTCATCCCCTAGCTCATCTTTGGGCGCCTTAGACCTATTGGAAAAAATGGGCGGCAGCGACGAATCGGTTAGAAGGATTGCGGCGTTGGGAGATATGCTGGAGCTAGGTTCTTTTACCGAAGAAGCGCATAGGAAAATTGGCGCCAGGGCCGCGCAGGTGGCGGATATCCTGCTGGCGGTGGGCGAAAAATCTATTTTTATGGCCGATGAAGCCAAAAAGAACGGTTTAGCCAAGGAAAATGTTTGGTATTTTGCCAGCTCAGAGGAAGCAGGCCGGGCGCTTCAAGACCTGATCCGTGAAGGAGATATTATCTTGGTTAAGGGGTCCCAAAGCATTCGGATGGAGCGGATAGTGAAAGAATTGATGGCTGAGCCCCAGCGCGCTAAGGAGTTGTTGATTCGGCAAGACGATAGCTGGGAAAACAGATAACTAGAATTAAATCTTATTGTAGAATAAAAAACCGCCAATAAGGCGGGTTTTTATTCTAGTAATATTTTTTTATTAGCGACACCACGACTCCGCCGATGCGCAAGTTCTGTTTGGGATAAATATTAGGATAATCTTTGTTGGCAGGGATCAAAACAACTTCATTTTTTCTTTTCTGGAAATATTTCATTGTCCAGTCGCCATCCACTTCCGCTACCACAATATCGCCGTTAAGGGGTTCTTTTTCTGATTCCACAATAACTAGGTCGTTAGGCGAAATGCCGGCATCTTTCATTGATTGGCCGATAACTCGGAGCATATAATTTTTGGAAGGATTAGTGAGAAGATATTCATCCAGCGACAAAGTGTCCATTTCTTCTTGGTTGGCGAGCGTTGGCATGCCGGCTGCTACCGTGCCCAGCACCTTTAACTCGTGGGTTAATTTTTTGGGAATTAGCTTGCCTTGGCTATCTTTATCTAAATAGCCTTGTTCAATTAATTTTTTAACCACGCGCCAAGAAGCATTCACGGATTTAAAGTTTAAAAGCTCGGCGATTTCCCGGTAAGAGGGGAGGCGCTTGCGCTGGTGATAGAACTTTCTGATTTTTTCTAACGGTTTTTGGAGATCCATAATTTTGATTTAATATTCTATTTCTAGTCTATTGAACAATCGTTCACCTGTCAAGTGGATAAGTCGGCATGAGTTGAAAAAAGTCATAAATTGTGCCAGAATTAAGTATATTTTGCCGCTATCGTCTAGTCTGGTCTAGGACGCTAGGTTCTCATCCTAGTAACCCGGGTTCGAATCCCGGTAGCGGTACTTTATAAAAAGCGTTTTGCCCAGCTGCAGAACGCTTTTTCTTTTTAACGGCGGTTTGTTATAATAAAGCTAATGAAAAACTTTTTCTTTGTTATCCTTGTTTTGGTTATCTTAGCCGCCATCGGTGCGGTTATTTATTTTTACCAGCAAGACGATATTTTAATAAAAGCCGATAGTCAGCCGTCTTTTAGCGCTACGCCTTTGCCAAAAACAAGCCAGGAAACATTGCCTCCTAGCGAAACAAATTATCAAAAGCCGGCCGAAGACACACTTTTTAAAATGCCGGTTTTTAACTATCACCATATTCGGCCTATGCCATCAGTGGCTAGCTCCACGATCGACGACCGCGCTTTTACTGTCTCTCCGGAAGGGTTTGAAGCGCATTTAAAATATTTTAAAGATAACGGCTATCAAACAATATCGCTTTATGAATTGTTGGGCTATTTTGATGCTGGCAAACCTTTGCCGCAAAAAGCTGTGGCCATAACTTTTGATGACGGGCGCTATGGGCAATATAAGTGGGCCTACCCTTTATTAAAAAAATACGGCATGACCGGGACGTTTTTTATTACCACTGATTGGGTGGGCAAAACCGATTTTATGACCTGGCCGGAAATTAAAGAAATGAGCGAGAATGGCATGACTATCGGCAGCCATTCTTTGGACCACGCGCCAATGAATAAGGTTGATGATCAGCAATTGCGCGCGGAATTGGCCGGCAGTAGAAAGATCTTAGAAGAAAAAATCGGAAAAACCGTCGATTTGCTAGCTTATCCGGGCGGAAGTTATAACAGCCATGTTATTGAGCTGGCTAAAGAAGCCGGTTATCAGGCAGCGATGAGTGTTTATAAAATAATCGACCAGGCGCCAAAATACCGTTATTCAATTCGCCGTTTTCACGCTGATGATTGGTTGGAATCAATAACTGAAAAATTGGTGGGGTATTAAAAATATGATTCCATATTTTATTATTGACCAAATTAATCTTGGTCCCGTAAAACTTTATACTTGGGGATTATTTGTTGGACTTGGTTTTTCGTTGGGCTATATACTGTTTTATTTTTTGGCAAAAAAAACCGATCTGGCGCCCGAAAAGATCATGAGCTTGGCTTTAGCGCTTTTTGTCGGCGCGATTTTAGGTGCAAAGGCTTTAGCTTGGGCGCTGGTTTCGGGTGGCGCAATGTTCATGGGGGGATTATTAGGGGCAATAATTTTTGGGTGGCTAGGCGTTAAGTTGTTAAAGTTGGATTTTTGGCAGATAGCGGATTTGTTAGTTTTGCCAGCAGCCCTAGGAATTGGTATCGGCCGAATCGGATGTGCTTTAATTAACGACCATCAAGGCGCTATAACGAGTCTAGTTTGGGGTATTTTATGGCCCGACGGCATTATTCGCCATCCGGTGGCGATATACGAATCTTTGGTGGGTTTTGGGATGTTGGCAGTTTTCTGGTTTTTAAGAAAAAGGCTGGCTCAATCCGGCCAGCTATTTTTAGTCTTTTTAGCCAGCTATAGTCTGATTCGCTTTTTTCTTGATTTTACCCGTGTGGCGTCTGGTTCTCTGGCTGATCCGCGGCAAGGGATTTTTAGTATTAGCCAATGGTTGGCAGGGATAATTTTTATAATTTCCGCCGTCCTTTTCGTCTATAAAAGAAAATGTTAGAATAGCTTCAATGAATCAAGGCCTATTATTAGTTTTGCTAGGAATATCGGTTGCTGTCGTTGGAATAATGGCATATTTTTTGGCGCGCAAAAAACCAGAAGAAAAACCGCAGGATAATTCGGCTATATTAATGATGCAGGAGCAGCTAAAAGAGATTCGCCAGACCTTGGACAGTAAAATGGGCGAGTCCACTAAATTATTAGGGGATTCGGCTAAGCTTTTTCAACAGCAGCATTTTGAAAGCGGGAAGATCACCAGGGAATTGGTTGAGAAAATATCTAAACTTGAGGATACCAATAAACAGGTGGTCAATTTTGCCGATCAGCTGCAAGACCTGCAGGATATTTTAAAAAACCCAAAACATCGGGGGACGCTGGGCGAATATTATTTGGAGACGGTTTTAAAAAATGTTTTGCCGCCGGGAAGCTACCAAACGCAATATGAGTTTAAGAACGGGGAAAAAGTCGATGCGGTGGTGTTCGTGAAAGAGAAAATCATTCCGATCGATTCCAAGTTCTCTTTGGAAAATTATAATCGCTTGGCCGAAGAAAAAAACGATGCGGAAAAGATCAGGTTGGAAAAGGTTTTCGTTAACGACCTGAAAAATCGCATTCAAGAAACTGCCAAGTATATCAGGCCGAAAGAGAATACGATGGATTTTGCTTTTATGTTCATTCCACATGAGGCGATTTATTACGACCTATTGGTTAATAAAGTTGGGGCGTTGCAAGACGAAGATACAAATAATCTTATTCAAAGAGCCGCTAGCAAATATAAGGTAATTATTATTTCGCCAACTACTCTTTTGGCTTATTTACAGGTAGTTTTGCAGGGATTAAAAGCTTTGCAAATCGAAGAATCTGCTAAGGAAATCCAGAAATATGTCGAGTCATTGCAGCGCCATCTTTTAACTTATGACGACTATTTTAAGAAATTAGGCAACAATTTGGGCACCACGGTTAATATGTATAACAGGGCCGATAAAGAGTTCATGAAAATAGACAAAGATGTGGTCAAAATAACCGGCAAGGCCAGCGAAATCGAGCCGATACAAATTGAGGGGCCAACAATAGGAGAAGAGGAATAGCTGTATTTGACTTTTAGGCTACCTTTTGCTAATATATAAATAATCAATTAAGCCCTGAGAAGGGCAATTTTAAATAATATGGAACTAGCAATCATTAAGACTGGCGGGAAGCAATATATTGTGGCTCCCGGACAAAAGCTAAAAATTGAAAAAATAGACGGCCAAGAAGGTGGCCAGGTGATTTTCGACGAGGTTTTATTGGCAGTCGAAAAAGGCAAAACACAGATCGGCCAGCCAAAGGTGGCCGGCGTAAAAGTTAGCGCTAAGATCTTGAAGCAAGACAGGGCTGATAAAATAACTGTTTTTAAATATAAATCCAAGAAGCGCCATAAGGTTAAAAGAGGGCATCGGCAGCCGTATACATTGGTGGAAATAGAATAAAGTTCAGAGAAAATTATTGAATCCCGCTTCATATTTTGAAGCGGGATTTTTGGTCTCAAATCTGCAAATCTGTGGACAAGGCGCTATTGTGAGCAATAGCTAATTTTTGGTATAATAAATCTAGAAATCCGGATCTCTATAAAAAGAGCGGATTTTTTAGTTATAATTTCGCACTAACTTTTTGTTTTTGGTCTAATCTTTTTTAGGCAAGAAGCAGTAGTTGGCGAAAAAATACGCATGAGCAAAGAGAACGACCTAAAAGTAATTGGATTTTGCGATTGGGTGATTAAAATAGGCCTTTATTTTCTGGCCTTTTTAACCCCGTTATTCTTTATGCCTTTTAATACTAGCGCGTTGGAGCTGAACAAGCAGCTTTTGCTAGTGGTCTTTGCTCTGGTGTTGCTAATCGCTTGGATAGGCAAGATGATCGCTCAGGGCCAGATGGAAATGAAAAAAAGCTGGCTGAATATCGGCTTGGCTCTCTTTGCCATTTTTTATTTAATAAGCACGGTGCTTTCAAAAAATATTTATCAAGGCTTGGTGGGCACCGGCAACTTACTTGGTGAGTCGCTTTTCTCTTTGCTGGCGTTGTTAATAATTTTCTTTGTGGCGGTTAACAATATAAAAAATCGCCAAGAGGTGAATGGTTTGGCTTTTTCAGTAATTTGTTCCGGTCTCTTAGTGGGGCTTTTTGGCGCTCTGCAGCTGGCCGGCAAGTTTATATTGCCTTGGGATTTTGCCCAAAGCGCCAATTTTAATACTATCGGTTCGGTGAACGCCATGGAGATATTTTTGGCTTCTCTTTTAGTTCTGGCGTCCGTTCTTTTCACGGAAATAAACGCGCCGCGCTGGCGGCAGATATTCTATGGGGTAGCGGCTGGATTTTTTCTGGTGATGATATTGTCCATAAATATCGCTAATGTTTGGTGGGCTTTATTGGTAACATTGATGGTTATTGTTTCTTTGGGCATTATTAATCGTTTACAGGTCAGCCAATATCGTTTGATCCTGCCGATGCTGGTTCTGGCTTTTTCAATTTTAATGCTTTTGCCTGTGCAGCTGAATATTTTCTCTTGGTTTTCGGTGTCGTCGGAAGTGACCCCGTCTTGGAGCGCTTCGCTGGATATCGATAAGCAAATATTAAAAGAAAAGCCGATTTTTGGCACGGGGCCGGGCAGCTATTCTTACGCTTATGGGCTTTATCATGATAAAGCTTTAAACCAGACCGATTTTTGGAATGTGCGTTTTGGCCAAGGAATCTCCAAAGTTGCCACTCAGCCGGTTATCTTGGGGGCAGCAGGCTGGCTTTGCTGGATGATGATAGTGATAGGTTTTGCAGTTTACGGTTTTTATTCCTTGATAAGAAAACGCGGTGAAAATTGGCTAGTGGCCTTGGCTCTTTTTTCTTCTTGGTTTCTGCTGGCTTTTATGCAATTTTTCTATAGCACGAATCTTTCTTTGGAGTTCGTTTTTTGGCTAATGCTGGCTTTGTCGTTTTTGAGCCTGAAGTCGTTAACTTTTAAGGGCAACGAAAACAGCGAGGTTGAAATGGATAAGATCCCGGCTATGTCGGTATCTTTTGACCGGACATCTCCTTTTGCTTCGGTCCTGTCTTTTGCTTTTGTGGTGGTTTTGGTTTTAACGATCAGTGTGCTGTATCTTGGCGGCAGCTATTATTACGCGGATATCCTTTATCAAAAGGGGGTTAATTTGGTAAATAATAAAAATGATATAGAAAATGGCACGATAAAAATAAAAGACGCGGTGGTTTTAAATCCATACTACGACCTCTATTTGCGCACGCTTTCCCAGGCTGCTTTGCAGCGCGTTAATCAGGAGTTGGCCAAGGCGCAAAGCGCTGAGCGCGATACGAATGTCCAAAACTTGATCGCCACCGCTATTAATATCGGCAAGCGGTCAACGGATCTGGCGCCGTTAAATGTTGATAATTGGGCGCAGCGGGCTAATATTTACCGGTCGGTTATTGGTTATATTAACGGAGCGGAACAATGGGCTTTTGATGCTTATAACGAAGCTTCAAAATTAGAGCCGGCAAATCCGTATTATTACTACCAGCTGGGCAGCACATATCTACTATCCGCCAATTCTTTATCGCAAGCAGCCGCAAAGAACGAAGAAGTGAAAACCAAAATGAAAGATTATTTGGCCAAGGCGGAAGAGGCGCTTAAAAAATCGGTTGAAATGAAATCCGATTATGCCTTGGCTTTATATGAGCTAGCTTTGGTTTATGACAGCAGCGGCCAGACAGCGGAAGCTATTAATAGTATGATCCAGACAAAGAACCTTTATCCGCAGGATATTGGCGTGGCTTTCCAGCTAGGGCTTCTTTATTACAAAAAAGCAGATTTGTCCGCCGCTAAAACCGAGTTTGAAAGAGCGGTTTTGATCGACCAAAATTATTCTAATGCCAGATACTTTTTGGGGTTGGTCTACGATCGGTTAGGCAATAAGACAGCCGCGATCGATCAATTTACGGCAATAGAAAAATTAAATCCGGAGAACCAGGATATTAAAACCATATTGGCTAATCTGCGCGCTGGCAAACCGGCCATTTCAACTCAGCCAAGCGAAGTGCCGATCCAATAAAAATATTTGCAGCAAATAAAAATAACCCGCGGATAACGCGGGTTATTTTTTGTAAAAGTTTAATGCCGGTATTTTAAAGCGTTAATTAACGTTGTTTCGTCTGCGTATTCTAGATCCGAGCCCGTAGCCAAGCCCCGGCTTAGTTTGGTTATTTTTGCGTTTGACGGTTTAAGTATTTTTTCCAGATATAGAGAAGTTGTATCGCCCTCGGCGGTGGGGTTTAGCGCTAAAATCAATTCCGGCTGGATGTTTTGGGCCAGGAATTGCTTAATGCGCCCGATTAATTCTTTGATATGCAATTTATCCGGCGTTAACCCATCAACCGGGGAAATCAATCCGCCTAGGACATGGTAGACGCCGCCAAACTGTTTTGTGCGTTCGATCGGGATAATATCCAAGATATCTTCCACCACGCAAATTAAGTTTTGCTGGCGTTTTTTATCGGCGCAGATCAAACAGAGGTCGTTGTTGGAAGTTAAATTAAAACAGCGCGGGCAGTGCTTAACCTTGACCGGCAAATCTTTTATAGCCTGGGCTAAATTATTCAGGTCCGCGGTCGGCTGGCTGATAAGATAAAAGGCTAGGCGAGTGGCTGACCGTTGGCCAAGGCCCGGAAGGCGGGAAAGGAGGTCAATTAAAGTTTTAAGGGAAGCCGGTAGCATAAATTATTCGTTGAAGTGTTTCTCCAAGTTCTTAAAGCTGGCTTGAGTATCATTAAAGTAGAGCTCGGCGCGGCCAATGGGGCCGTTGCGGTGCTTGGCAATGATAACGTCGGCGATATTGGGCCGCGAAGAATCTTTTTTAGTTTTATCTTCCCGATAGATGAACATAACCACGTCGGCATCTTGTTCAATGGAGCCGGATTCGCGCAAATCGGCTAGGCGAGGCATTTGGTCGGGCCTACCCTCAACTGCGCGGGAAAGCTGCGATAAAGCCAATACGGGGCATTCCAGCTCTCTGGCCAATCCCTTCAAGGCGCGGGAGATCTCGGTTACCTGCTGCACCACATTATCATTATTGGTCCGGGGCTGGATTAGTTGGAGATAGTCCACAACAATAAGTCCCAAGCCTCCCTGTTCAGTTTGCAGCCTTCTGCCCATCGTGCGCATTTGCAGAACGGACGGGGAGGGGGCGTCGTCAATAAAAATCGGCGCCTCAGCCAGAACCGCCATTGCTTCTTGGATCCTTATCAGGTCATTATCAAGCCCGTCCATAGAAAGGCGGCCGGTGCGCAGCTTCCAAAGGTCAACGCCGGCTTGGGCGGCCAGCAAACGGTCAACGACATCGTGCTTGGACATTTCCAAGGAAAATATTCCTACGGGCACTTTTTGTTTTATGGCTACGTGCCGCACAATATCCATAGCCAGAGAAGTCTTACCTAATGACGGCCGGGCGGCCAAGATGACAAGATCTGATTTTTGCAAACCGGAAAGATAATTGTCCAGGTCGTAAAAACCGGTCGGCACGCCGCGGAAAGCGCCGTCGCCCTTATGGAGTTTATCAATTCTTTCAAAAGCTTCTTCCAGAGCGTTCTTGACCGGCATAAACTCTTGGGTCAAGCTTTTTTGCGAAATGCGAAAAACGCTTTGCTCGGCCTCATCTAAAATATTTTCAATATTTTCTTCTTCGTTAAAACCCAGCCGCGCAATATGGTCGGCGGCTTCAATTAGATCGCGCAGGACTTTTTTGTGGTTGACGATTTTGGCATAGTGCAAAACATGCGCGGCGGTGGGCACGCGATTAACCAGCTCGGCTAGATACGCCGGCCCGCCGACTTCATTTATTTTCCCAATATCTCCCAGGCGGTTGGTCAAGCTCAATAGGTCTATCGGCTCGTTCTTTTCATAGAGCTCCAGCATCACCTCGAAAATTATATTATGTATCTGGTGGTAAAAATCTCCCGGGCGCAGAATATCGGCCACGCGCACGATGGTATCTTTGCCCAGCATTAATGCGCCAAGCACCGATTGCTCGGCGTCGATATTTTGAGGCGGCAGCCTGTCGGCTTGGGTTTTGGGATTAGCCATAATAAGTTATTAGGTTATTTCAGTATAGCATCGTTAAAAACATTGGCAATATGCTTTTTTAGCCGAAAAAGTGGATTTTATGGGGAAAATAAGTGGACACTTGACTTCTAGTGATTTTTATGTTAAGATAAATAGGTACTTTAAAAATAAATCAAATATTGCAGGAGGAAAAGATGGAAGAGGGGAAAAACAAGAAGATAGCTCTTATGGTAGTCAGTAGTTTACCGGACATGATGGCCGCAGCCTACAATTTCTTTCTTTGCTGTTTGCTTGATAAAAAATATGCGGATAGATTGCAATGGATCGAATCAGCTAAAGAGGTTGAAAAAGAGTACTCAAAAATTAAAAAAGAAAGAGAAGAAAACTTGTTAATTCATAAGGCTAAAACAGTAAAAGAGGCCGAAGATAAATTAATAGAAATGCTGCCTGATTTGCCCGACATGGTTCTGGTAGACTACGAACTTGCTGGTTTGGGCCCTAACGGCTTGGAGCTGGTCAGGTTTGTCCGGAATAATAAAGATTTGGAGTGTTTAAGAGTTTTTTTGATGGTCAGCAAAGATAAGGATTTGTTTCTGCCCGAAGCAAGAAGCTTGTCGTGCGGACCATTCCTGCAAAGCGGAGAGTCCATAACCAAGATTTTTAAATGGACTCTGGAAGAAAAAAAATAGCGCTGGCGCGCAATAAAAGGCATCGAAAAAGATGCCTTTATTTTTTTGTCAATTTTGGCCCTTGCGGCGTGTCTTCGACCAGCCAGCCGTTAGCGGCGATCTTATCGCGCAACTCGTCAGACTTAGCCCAATCTTTATTTTGGCGGAAAACTTCTCTCTCGGCTGCCATTTTTTTAATTCCCGCCGGAGGAGAAATAATTTTAATTTTATCCAGATCCAATCCTAGCACTTTATCGAACTTTTTTAATAGCTCCATTTTCCCGGCGGCCGGCAAAATAGCATCGTTTAATATTTTCCAGACCAGCGCCAAGGCTTCTGGCATATTTAGGTCGTCGTCGATATATTCGCGGAAGGAGTCTTCGTATTGGGCAATTATTTTTATGGCATCTTTAGTCTTCTTGCCAGCTATTAATTTAATTAGCGGCCAAAAAGGATTCATTATTCCTTTAAGTTCCCGCATTTTTTGATAAAGATTATTTAACGCAGATTGGGCCGCATCCAAAGATTCCCAAGTTAAATTAAGTTGGGAGCGATAATGGGCGGTTAAGGTTAAATAGCGGAAAGCCAATGGGTTAAACTTAGCTGATATTTTTTCTAAAGTAATAAAGTTTCCCAAGGATTTAGCCATTTTGGCGTTATCTACCAAAATAAACTCGCCGTGCACCCAATAGCGAGCCGGATTTTGGCCATAGGCGGCTTCACTTTGCGCGATTTCGTTGGTGTGGTGCACCGGGATCAAGTCGATGCCGCCGGCGTGGATATCAAATTGCGCTCCTAAATGTTTTTGCGACATCGCCGAGCATTCCAAGTGCCAGCCCGGGCAGCCTGTGCCCCAAGGAGACTTCCAGCTTTGAAGCCACTTAACGCCCGGCGGCATTAATTTCCATAAGGCAAAATCGGTCGGATTTTTTTTGCCCGCCACTTGCTCGATGCGGGCTCCGGCTTTCAAGCCTTCAATATCAAGTTTAGCCAGCTGGCCGTAATCAGATAATTTGCTGGTATCAAAATAGACCCCGTCATCGGTCAAATAAGTAAATCCCTTTTTTTCTAAAACCTTAACCAGCGCGATCTGCTCTTTTATATAATCGGTGGCGCGTGCATAAATAGTTGGCGGCAAAATATTAAGCGCGGCAGCGTCGCGCTTGAAGGCGGCGATATAAAAATCCGCGATTTCACGCGCACTTTTATTTTCGCGCCTGGCGCCTTTGGTCATTTTATCTTCGCCTTCATCACCGTCGCTAACCAGATGCCCCACATCCGTGAAGTTCATAACATATTTTACGCTGTAACCATTATATTCAAGCGTCCGGCGCAAGATATCTTCGAACAAAAAAGTGCGCAGGTTGCCAATATGCGCGTAGTCATAGACCGTAGGGCCGCAAGCATAAAAACCCACACAGCCCTTGCGCAGCGGGGTAAAAACTTCTTTTTGGCGGGTGAGAGTGTTAAAAAGTTTTATTGGCACGGAATTGTTATTACAGCCACTTCTTTTTTTTGAAGATAATTATAATAAGCAAAATGGAGATTAGCATCACGGCGCCAATGGAAAGCAAATCCATATAGGGCAAGCTTTTGGTAACGTGCATGCTGAAAAATCCGGTGATAAAAGTCAGGGAAAAAAGAATTATCGAGAAGAGGGTTAACGTGTGCATCACTCGGTTGATTTGGTAGGAAAGAAGGCTGTGGTTGGTGGCTTCGATCGCCTCGATCATTTCTTTATGATTTTCCAGCGTATTCCAAACCCGCACTTCCGAACCGACAACTTCCTGGGAAACAATATCAATGTTTTGATCAAAAAAGCGAGAAGCTTTTTTTGCTAGGGTTTCCAAAATAGAACGCTGAGGCTTAATAGTTCGGCGGAAATCGATGATATCGCGCTTAACGATAGCTACCTCTTTCAGCATTTCGCGTTCTTTGCCATCGAAGACCTCTTTTTCTATTTCTTCGATCTTTTCGTGGATATGGTCCAGCATCGGCAAGCAGGAATCGATCATATAATCCAAGATATCAAATAATAAGCAGCCGGAGTTCTTAAAGCTTTCCTCTTTCAGGCTTTCGTCGTCGTTCATATCGGTAAATAATTTTTCCAGCGCCGGATTGGTTTCCTGGGCAATGGTAAAAATGGATTCCCGGGTGATAACAAAATCAAGCTCGGTGGGCGTGGTTTGCCGAGTCTCGGGGTTAAAAACAGGGAAGTGCAGAACCAAAAACAAATATTGGCCGTATTCCTCAATTTTAGGACGTTTGTTGGCGTCCATTAATTGGTTAAGCACGGCAGTCGAAACCTTGAACTTGTTTTTTAAAAACTCCAGATCGCCAAAACTTGGGCTGGCAATATGTTGCCAGGAAACTTGATTGTAGTCTATTTTCATATGTTTGCTTCCTCTTTTTAAGAAAGAGGAATAAGGCTGGTTAAAAGATAAGTAATATATTTATGATATCATAAAAAACTTTGCTCCAGAAGTGCTTTTAGGCGAAGGGCCTGTCTATTGACATAACTCTATTATATGGTGTATAATATATTAATATGGATTTAAGCTTATTATAGGCAATAAGCTGGCAAAGACTTGAGGGCTATAGCCCGAGGGGCTCGCCCCTTTAGGGAGAAGGTTGGGGGATATTTCATCTTAATTTTCTCTTCAAATCTTTGCTAGATACAAGGGAGTTCTTAAATAAATTAAAAGAAAAAAGGAGAAAGCAAAATGTATAAAGGTTCTTATTTTTTATTAGGGGTTGGCGTTCAGGCGTTGTTGACGGCATTGGCAATAACATGGATGTCTCTGCCTCAATTGAGCGAATTGCTGTGGAGAATTAGTTTTTTCTGTTTGGTTTTTACCTTTATTGTTGAGGGTATAAGGTTTAAGGACCGCAACAGAAAAAATAGGAGATTTGCTGAAGATAAAAAATAAAGCAAATTATCTGTCTGCTGCTTGGAAACTTCCGAGCAGCTTTTTTATTTTCTCTTGACAGCCTTTTAAAACGCGCTAGAATGGAATTAGCAGTCTTGATATGAGAGTGCTAATTTTTATAAATATATGCAAGAGCGCCAAAAGAAGATATTAAAAGCGGTGGTTAAAGAATACCAGCGCACAGGTCAGCCGGTGGCTTCTTTGGATTTGGCTAAACGCTGGGATTTTGGCTTTAGCCCTGCCACTCTGCGCGCAGAAATGCTGGCTTTGGATAAAGCGGGCCTTTTGGAACAACCGCACACTTCGGCCGGGCGCGTGCCCACTGATAAGGCTTTTCGGTTTTTTATTGAAGAAACAGGAGGAGAAGAACTGAATCAAAGCGAGCGGGAACGGGTTTTATCGCAGTTGCGCCAGCTTCACGACGAATCCTTAAAAGAAATGGCGCAGTTTCTGGCTAATTTTTCGCGAGGCTTGGGTTTTTCCGGCCTTTTTGGCCAAATGTCCGATTGGCACGGTTCGGGATTAAAATGGCTGGCCGAGGAGCCCGAATACGAAGATGCGGATCTGAAAAATATGATGAAGTGTTTTGACTCGCTGGAAGAGGATTTTAATAAGTTTTTTGGCGATATGGAAGAAGAAACAGAGATTTTTATCGGCCATGAAAACCCTATAAAATATTTGCGCAATTACAGTTTGGTGGTAACGAGTTTTGAGAGAGAAGGCGGCCGCGGAGTTCTGGGAGTTTTGGGCCCTAAGAGAATGAATTATCAGAAAAACAAGTTTGTGCTGGAAGAAGTAAAGAAAAAGATCAATAAGAAGTCTAAAAAAATAAAAAATAAAAAATAATATGACCGAAGAAAAAGGCGACCAAGAAGTTAAATATGAGGAGGAAAATAACGAAAGCCTATCGGTGGATGTAAAAAAGAAATTGGAGAAGCTGAAAGAAGAATTGAAACAATGCCAGCAGGAAAAGCACGATAATCTAACGGGTTGGCAGCGGGCACAGGCGGATTTCATCAATTACCGGCGCAGGCAGGAAGAGCAAATGAGCGAGTGGTCAAAAATGTTCGGCGAGGGATTGATAAGGGATATATTGCCGGTGCTGGATACGCTGGACGCCTCGATTGCCCATAGCGAGCAGAAAGATAAGGGGCTGGAAATGGTTAGAAGCCAATTGATAAAAACACTGTCGGGCCACGGTTTGGCGGAAATGAAAGTGGTTGGCGAAAAGTTTGACCATAATCTGCATGAAGCAGTGGAAACGATAGAATCAAAAGACAGTGAAGGCCAAGTTTTAGAAGAGGTGCAAAAAGGGTATTTATTAAATGGAAAAGTTTTAAGAACAGCCAAAGTTAAGGTGACAAAATAATTTATTATTTTGTCATCCTGAGGCCGTAGGCCGAAGGATCTAAAAAGATCCTTCACTGCGTTCAGGATGACAGTTGAACAATGTCAAAAATCATCGGTATAGACTTAGGAACATCCAATTCAGCGGCCGCGGTAGTGGAAGGCGGCAAAGCGACAATCATTCCTTCCGCCGAAGGCACCAGCGTTGGCGGCAAGGCTTTTCCGTCTTATGTGGCGTTTACCAAAGACGGCCAGCTTTTAGTTGGCGAGCCGGCGCGGAGGCAGGCGGTGACTAATCCGGAAAACACCATTTTAGCCGTTAAGCGCAAGATGGGAACGAGCGAAATGGTAAAGGCCAATGGCAAAGAATATACGCCTCAGCAGATTTCCGCGTATATTTTGCAGAAAATCAAGAAGGACGCGGAAGCGTATTTGGGCAGCCACATCGAGAAGGCAGTGATCACTGTGCCGGCGTATTTTAACGATGCGCAGCGCCAAGCAACTAAGGATGCCGGCGCCATCGCGGGCTTGGAAGTAGTGCGCATTATTAATGAGCCGACAGCCGCGGCTTTGGCTTACGGCATTGATAAAGCCGGCAAAGACGAGAAGATCTTAGTTTTTGACTTTGGCGGCGGAACATTGGACGTTACTATAATGGAGTTTGGTGAAGGCGTGTTTGAAGTTATTTCTACTTCCGGCGATACGCATTTGGGCGGAACGGATATGGATGAAAACTTAGTTAATTATATTTTAGGCGAGTTTAAAAAAGATTCCGGCTTAGACCTAGCCAAGGACAAAATGGCAATGACCCGCTTAAAGGAAGCGGCCGAGAAAGCCAAAATAGAATTATCTTCAACTTTGGAAACAGATATTAATTTGCCGTTCATTACAGCCGACCAGAACGGGCCCAAGCACTTGCAGCTGAAAATTACCCGCGCCAAATTAGAGGAATTGGTCAAACCGATAATCGACCGCTGCCAACACCCCGTAGAGCAAGCGCTAAACGATGCTAAATTAACTCCGCAAAACATCACGCGCATTATTATGGTGGGCGGGCCGACTCGCATGCCAATCATGCAAAAATTCGTGGAAGATTATGTGGGCAAAAAAATTGAGCGTGGCGTGGACCCAATGGAGTGCGTGGCGATGGGCGCGGCAATCCAAGGAGCGGTGCTAGGCGGCGAAATGAAGGATGTTTTGTTACTGGATGTGACGCCGTTAACTTTGGGCATTGAAACTATGGGCGCTGTTTCGACTCCCTTGATCGAGCGCAACACAACTATTCCAACTTCCAAATCCCAAGTTTTTTCTACAGCTTCGGATAACCAACCGGGCGTGGAAATCCATATTTTGCAAGGCGAGCGGCCAATGGCAAAAGACAACAGAACTCTTGGCCGGTTCATTTTGGACGGCATTCCGCCATCTCCGCGTGGCGTGCCGCAGATCGAAGTGACTTTTGATATTGATGCCAACGGTATTTTAACCGTGACTGCTAAAGATAAAGCGACCAATAAATCGCAAAATATCACTATTAAAGACACCTCGGCTCTTTCTAAAGAAGAAATCGAGCGGATGAAACAGGAAGCTGAAGCTCATGCGGCCGATGACCGCAAGCAAAAAGAGATAATTGATTTGCGAAACCAAGCCGACACCACTATCTATAGCGTGGAAAAGACCTTGCGCGATGCTGGCGATAAAGTGCCGGCGGATATCAAAAAAGGTGTGGAAGAAAAAATAGAAGCGGTCAAAAAAGTTAAAGACGGCAACGATGAAGCTGTTTTGAAACAGGCCCTAGATGCTTTGTCGCAGGAAATCCAAAAGATCGGCAGTCAGATGTATCAGCAGGAAAAAGCTACCGAAAAAGAAGTGACCGAAGAGCCGGAAATCAAGGAAAAAGGCGAAGGCGATGGAGGCACGATAAAAGGAGAGTTTGAAGAAGGCGGCAGCAAGAAGTAAGATAATTTTACACAGCTTTTAGCTATCAAGACTCGCTTAGGTGTGTTAAACTAAAAGCGAGTTTTGATATATATGGAAAGAAAGAATATTGTCAGGACAATATTTGGCGCATTAATTTTATTTTTCTCGTTCTCTTTCTGGCTTTATCTGGAAAGATCGCTGAATGACGGCGGAACGTGGTGGGAAAAAACTATTTGCCCGCTGATTTTATTTTTGGTCTTAACGGCGATCCTGGGGCTTTATTATTTTTTGGAAAATGAGAAAAAATATCTTTTGGCAGCGGCTTTTTTGACCCTAACGCCTTTTTTATTTTTTGCTCAGCTGAAGTGGTCTCTTTTGTGGTTTGTCTTAGCTATTTATTTTCTAGTTAATTGCATTTTTAAGGTGACAGCCGATAAAAAAGAAACGGTTGACCTGGAAGTCGTTAGAATATTGAGAAAAGCCACCTCAGCCGCGGCCAGCTCCATTCTTTTGCTAACCACTTTGATATTTTATTGGGCGCCATATGCCCAATCCCTAAAAAGCGATGATATTAACGTGCCGCGGCCCGTATTCAACACTATTACCAGCCAATTGGTCCAAAAGATCTCTGGCCTGGAAAACATGCCGGCGGCTGATTCTTTATCTAGCCGGCAGCAACAAGACGAGGTTTATAAAACCGTTAACGAGCAAGTTGGCGATTGGTTAGGAGATTATAGGAGATTTCTTCCGGCGGTTTTGGCTTTAAGCGTATTTTTTACTTTAAAGTTCATAGGATTTTTTCTGGCTTGGCCGGCAATTTTTCTGGCTTGGCTGGCTTACAAGATATTGTTGTGGCGGGGAATTGTAAAAATAAATAAAACTCAGGTCCAGAAAGAGGGAATAGAAATATAATTATGTCAAAAGATTATTACAAGATATTGGGTGTAGCTAAAAACGCTTCTTCGGATGAGATAAAACGGGCTTATCGGAAATTGGCTCAACAGCACCATCCGGATAAGGGTGGGAACCAGGAAAAGTTCAAAGAAGTGAATGAAGCCTACCAGGTTTTGTCGGACCCGCAAAAAAAGAGCCAATACGACCAATATGGCACAACCTTTGAACAGGCCCAAGCCCGGGGCGGAGCCCATGGCTTTGAGGGTTTTAGAGATTTTTCGTCTTTTGCTGAGGCCTTTAATTCCGGCCAGAACAATGGCGGCGGCTTTGAAAATATTTTCGAAAGCATTTTTGGCGGCGGGGGCGGCCAAAGAGCTGGCCGAAGCGGCCGGCGGAAGGGACAAGACATAGGGGTGGATGTGGAAATATCTTTGGAGGAAGCTTTTAAAGGTGTGGATAAAGAAATAAATCTCCGCAAGGCGGTGGTTTGCGACAAGTGCGCCGGCAGCGGCGGAGAGCCCGGTTCGAAAATAAAAACTTGTTCGACCTGCAAAGGCGCGGGGCAAGTTGAGCAGCGGGCTGGCGGCGGATTTTTTTCATTTTCCCAGGTGGTTGTTTGCCCTGATTGCGGCGGCGCTGGGAAAAAACCGGAAAAGCCTTGCTCCAAATGCGGCGGTGATGGCCGGGTGAAAGAAAGCCACTCTTTGCGGGTAAAAATACCAGCCGGTATTCAAAGCGGGCAAGTGATAAGCTTATCCGGGCAAGGCGAAGCAGGAGGGCGCGGTGCGACAGCCGGAGATTTGTATATTACTGTCCATTTGCGGCCAGACCCGAGATTTACACGCGAGGGCGATAATCTTTTTTATGATTTGCCAATATCGTTTTCCCAAGCTGCTTTGGGAGATAAAATAGAGATACCAACGTTATCTGGCTGGATAAGCCTAAAGATCCCTGAGGGCATTGAAAGCGGCACCAGCATACGTTTGGAAGGCAAGGGGATGCCTCGCTTACAACGCCGGGGATTTGGTGATATGATGGTAAGAGTAAAGGTTAAAACGCCTAAACACTTATCTCGCAAGGGAAAAGAATTGCTTGAAGAATTAAAAAAAGAAGCAGGGAATTAATTTTTTAAAAACCTTTTGGAGGGTATGAATTCTTCTTCTTTCAGTTTAGCTAATTTTAGTTTTTCCGGTTCTTGGGATTGGCTGATGATCTTGGTTTTTTTAGCCGTGGCTTTAGTTTATGGATTGGCTATGGGGCGCAACCGATTGGTGATAGTGATGATTGGGGTATATTTTTCTTTTTTTATCACCCGGGCAATCCCTTGGAAAGAATTGCCGTTGCTTGGATTAAAAGAGGCGCCGGAAAACACTGTTCAGGTATTTATTTTTCTGGCTTTATCACTCGGCTTTTATTTTTTGATTCCTCATTCTTCGCTGCGCGGTGCGTTAAAATCGGGCGGCCGGGGAGCTAATAGCTGGTGGCAAGTTTTAATTTTAAGCGTTTTGCAGATCGGGTTGATTCTGGCTATGATAGTCGCCTTTTTGCCAACTAAGGTCACCGCTAGCTTGAGTCCCTTGGCGCAGACGATTTTTGTGGGGTCTCTGGCGCAGTTTTTGTGGATCTTATTGCCCTTTTTGGCAATTATGTTCTTGCGCAGCCGGCATCAGCAGTATTCTTACGATGAATAGGCTTTAGGGCATTTTAATTTTAAGCTTTAACCCCGGCAGGGGTTGATTTTTTTGAAAAATATGGTAAATTATTAAAGTCGCATTTGCAGCAAGCACCGGTACCGCGCCCGCCAAAGCTACGCTTAGGCGTTGCGGGCGGGGCTCAGTCGGCATATGTTTTTCTATACCTACATTCTTTTAAGTAAAAAAGACGGTAAATTATATATAGGTTTTACCGAGGATTTAAAAAAGAGAATTGGTGAACATGCGAATGGCGGTGTTTGTGCTACAAAAGAGAGAAGACCGCTAGAATTAATATATTATGAGGCTTGTGAAAGTAAGGAGAAGGCTTTGAAAAGAGAAAAATATTTTAAAACAGGATTTGGCAGAAGATTTTTAAAGGAAAGAATATAAGTTTTGCACCGGTAGCTCAGTCGGTAGAGCAGCTCCCTTTTAAGGAGACGGTCGAGGGTTCGATTCCCCCCCGGTGCACAAAAAATTATAACCCGTTAGGGTTATTTTTTTGTGCACCGGGAGCAAGCCAACTGCTTGGCTTGCGTGGGGAAGCGAACGCCGGAACGATGTTTTGCCAGCAGGCAAAACCGTGAGGCGGTGGCCAGGCCGAGGAGCGCGGCGGCGCGACGAGAGCCGAGGCCGATAATCAATAGGCATTTTTTTATCCACAACCTCGTCTCTAGACGGGGTTTTTGTTTGGGAGGATAATAAAGGTAATGGAAAGAGTAGCCAATAATAAATGAAGTTGGCCCGAGTCTCTCTTTTGGAGGGAAGCGGGTTTTATTGTATCTAAAGCGGGTGAGTTAAAAAATAAAAATCCGCGTTAAACGCGGTATGAAGGGAGGTGAAATAAATGTTATTACAATCTTGGACAGAAGTAACCATTAATTCGTTTCAGGAAACCTGGAGCAGTTTTATAATTTTCTTGCCTAATTTGCTAGGCGCTTTAGTGGTTTTCTTTATTGGCTTGGCAGTGGCCGTGGGATTAGAAAAATTGATCACTCAGCTTTTGCGGGCCTTGAGAATTGATTCTGGCCTGGAAAAATTGGGCTTAGGCCGATTTTTCGAGAGGGGCGGGATCAAAATTGATTTTGCCGGCTGGATCGGTGCTTTCGTAAAGTGGTTTTTAATTTTAGTTTTCTTGCTGGCAGCCACGGACATCTTAAATCTTAACGAGATCTCAATCTATTTGTTAAGTATTTTAGGTTATGTTCCTAGCGTTATCGTGGCGGTAATAATTTTGGCGGTCGCTTTTTGGCTGGCAAACGTTTTGCGAAAAATCGTGCAAGCCAGTGTTTCAGCTTCCAATATTAAAGCAGCGGCATTCTTGGGCACTTTGACCTATTGGTCAATCTTGGTGTTCGGATTCTTCGCGGCTTTGATACAGCTTGGAGTCGCTTATTCTTTGTTGCAAACCTTGATTACAGGCTTAATTGCTATGCTGGCTTTGGCCGGCGGCTTGGCTTTTGGTCTCGGCGGTAAGGATGCGGCAGCAAGTTTTATAAATCAGCTTCGGAAAGATATCACCGAATAAGGATTCGTTTTGATATCAGAATATAAAAATCCTCTCTGTTTCGAGGCAGAGAGGATTTTTTAGTTGTTTAATAAGATTATTTTAAGATTTGGCCAATAATATTGGCGTGCCCCCTAAGGAAGTCTTCTGCCAGCAACGCTTTGCCGCCTTCTGCTTGCAATTTTTTAACAATTAACGCGCCAGAGCCTGCCTGAATGGCCAAGGCGTTTGTTTCGGTTAAAAAAACTTCGCCGATTTGTTTATTGTATTTTTTTTCTGATGCCTCGGCCTCTAGTATCTTTATTTTTGGCTGGCCGCTAAAACTGCCCGGCCAAGGGAAAAAAGCGCGGATTTGCTGTTCTATTTCTTTGGCGGTTTTTTGCCAATTGATTTGGCCGTCTTCTTTGGCGATGATCCTTGAGTAAGAAGCTAAAGCTTCATTTTGCACTTCCGGCTTAATTTTGCCTGCCAGCCAATCGGGAAGGATATTTAATAATAGGCCAGCGCTCAGTTCAGCTAATTTTTTAGAAAGTTCGGGAGTGGTAAGCTTTTGGCTGGAAAGAGGAAATGTCTCTTTGGCAATTATCGTTCCGGTGTCCATTTTGGCATCCATTTTAAAGATAGTCGTGCCGCTTTCTGTGTCGCCGTTCAAGATGGCAGTTTGAATGGGTGAGGCGCCGCGATATTTTGGCAGGAGCGAGGGATGGATATTCAAGCAGCTAAACTTTGGCGCATCTAAAACTTCTTGGGGAACGATAATGCCATAGGCGGCGGACAAAATAAGGCCTGGCTTTAATTCTGCGATTTGTTCAGTCAGCTCTTTTTTATTAGCTGGTTGATAAACCAAAAGTCCATATTTTTGCGCTAAAACTTTAACCGGTGGCGGGGTTAAAGTTTGTTGCCGGCCAACAGGTTTATCCGGCGCGCAAAAAACCGCCGCGGGCTTATATTCGCTGTTAATTAATTTTTCCAATATTGGCAAGGCAAACTCCGGCGTGCCTAGAAAGATAATTTTTGTCATAAAGTTTTTAGATATTTTCTGGATCAATATCTATTTCCCAATTACTCGGAACATATTGCAGCAGAAGATTTCTGTTTTGGATAAACTCGTTATCAATAATAGCTTGCTGTTTGTTTAATATAAACTTTAAAATAATATTCCAAACAAACTTTCCGTGCTCGCGAGGAACAAAGGCTGGCAGGGCAGCGGATATTTCTATTCTCTCATTTTTATTTAGCCGCTGCAATTTAGTTTGCAATATTTTTGCTTCTTGCCCCGCGCGTTTGGCATCGCGGTGCCGGATGGTCAATTTAACGATTTGCGAAAAAGGAGGATAGTTTAAGGCTTGGCGGGTCTCCGTGTCTTCTTTTAAAAAACCCTTATGATCATTATCTCTAACATATTTTAAGAAAGAATTATCGGGATTGTAGGTTTGAAGAAAAAAATTAGCTTGGGGATTCAGGTTTGATAGGCCCAAGATAGTTTGCCAAGCTCTTTCGCCTGAGCGAAAATCCGGAATATGCAGCAGGGTATCGGCAGATAGCATGCCGATAACAGCGGGTTTAGCAGAGGCAATATTATCTTGCCAGGAAAATAACATCGGGGTGGCGATTAAAATATCGGCTTTTTGTTCCGCGAAGCCCTCAATTATTTTTTTCTGGTCCTTGCTTTTGGAGGCATTATCGCTATCCAGCCTGAGGATTTTGGCGTCGGGAAAAAACTTTTTAGTTTCACTTTCTATTTTTTGAGTGCCGCTGCCCACGGTTTTTATCCGTATGCTATGGCATTTGGGGCACCTCCCGGGAGGTGCATCTTTTTGGCCGCAATGATGGCAAAGCAGGAGGGGCTTATTGTTTATTAAGTGGTATGCCAGCGGAGCTTCGCAATTGGAACACTTAACAACATAACCGCAGTCGCGGCATAAAATAAAGTTAGCGGCGCCGCGCCGGTTGATGAATAATACTATTTGCTGTTTGGCGGCCAGCGCTTTTTTCATCGCTTCGTATAAACTGATGCTGAAAATAGAAAAATTGCCGCTTTGCAGTTCTTGGCGCATATCGATAATGTTTGGCGGCAAATAGCCATTAGCCGCAGGCGAATTTTTTAAAGACAACTTGGCTTTATATAGTTCTGCCAATTTTTGCGCTACTGTGCGGCTGTCATAATGCGGCCACATATCCCAGGATTTATGGCTGGGGCTGGCAGCATCTTCAATGATGATTTCCTTTAGATCCGCAAAGGGCAAAAAAACCGCTGAACGCGTGCCAATGATCGTTTTGGCTTGGCCGGTTCTAACAGATGAGCGGGCATTTTCTTTTTGCTTTTGGGTAAGGTCGGAATGCCAAACGACGGATCTGGCTGGAGCAGATTTATAAAATGAAAGCGCTTGCAAGACTGTTGGAACGATAATAAGCTTTTGGGCTTTAGATTTTTTTCTAGCAGGCAGCCCGCCTTCGCCAAAGTTATGGCGGGGGAGCATCATTTTAGCAAAAACTCCCGGTGAACATAAATAATACAGCCCAAGAGACAAGGCTAGGGCAATTTGTTTATCGGTTAAAATTGGCTGGGAAGAGATTATTTTATTGATATTGCGCAATTCAAAGCTGGCGCTTTTGATCTCCATTTTATGGCTAGCGACGTCGCGGTTGGCAACAACAAGTCCTTCTTCTTGCCGCCGGCCTAAAGGAACAAGAACCAACGCGCCGAGCGGGAGCTTGGTTGGATAAAAATAGCTCAAGATCTGAGGCAAAGTGTGGGGTATTTTTGTTAGAGGAATGATATCTATCAGATACATGTTTTGTTTGATTTTAACATCGGCTATGCTAAGATAGCAACAGATATCTTTGCCACTTTTTGTCAGCAAAAAGTGGCGCAAAAACTGCGCCCGAGCGTAAAAATAGACAAAATCGGACTCGTCTCGCTAAAATTGCCGCGGACAACTCGGTCGCTGCGCTACTCGTCCCGCTGGCAATTTCTTAACGCTCGGCTCGCCGCGATTTTCTAGCTATTTTTCCGCTATGGGCGGTTAGAATCAGATATTTGGAAAAAATAATAAAAATTCAAGAATGAATAAAAGAAGAATATTTATCGCTATAAATCTGCCGGAAAAAATCAGGAAGCGGCTGAAGGAATACCAAGAAAAATTCGATCATCTGCCCGTCCGATGGACCAAAGTGCCGAGCCTCCATATCACTTTAGTTTTTATCGGTTATGTTGACAATGAACAAATGCTGGCCGCTTGTAAAATTGCGCGGGAGGTGGCTAGCAAGTTTGACCCGTTTTTTATCAGTTTCAAGAAAATTGTTTTAGGTCCGCTTGGCAAGGCGCCGAGAATGATTTGGTTGGAAGGTGAAGCTGGAAAAGAATTAGGCGAATTAAAAAAGGCATTGGAAGAAGCCTTGCTGGATGGCAGCACGGGTTTTTATAAGCCGGAAAAACGGGCTTTTAATCCCCATATAACTTTAGCCAGGGTGAGGGCTGGGCAGGAAGAATTACTAAAAGATGCCGCCACGCAGATCGAGGAGGATTTTAAAGCGCAATTTGATGTGAATAGCATAGAAGTGATGGAAAGCAATTTGAAGTTTGACGGCGCCGAATACGCGACGCTAGAAAGCTGCCCGGTAGGCGAATAATTTTATAATTTTTTATCGAGTGTTTTTATTCGGTGTTAGAATAGACAATCTCTTAATTGGCGAGGCTCTTGAAAAAATAGAGGCGTTTTTGCGCGATGGCCGGCAGCATTATATAGTTTTGCCGTATGCTGATTTTTTAGTTCAAGCCCGAAAAGACGCTAGTTTTAAAAAGATCCTGAATGGCGCGGGCCTGAGTTTGTCGGATGGGATCGGGCCGGTAATCGCTTCTCATGTTATTGGCGAAGAGAACTTAAGGGGGCGGGTGATGGGCGTGGACTTGATATGGGCAATTTTTGAAAAATTAGGCAGCCGGAAAGTGTTCTTATTTGGTGCTAAAGAAGGAGTAGCGCAAAAAGCAGCGCAAAAAGTTTGGCAACAAGAGCCATCGGCTAGGATAGTCGGCATCACAAACGGCTATGTGAACGATAAAGAAGCAATAGACTTGATTAATCGCAGTGAGGCGGAGATCTTGCTGGTGGCCTTGGGCATGCCAAAGCAAGAAAAATGGATTTATGATAATCTTAAGATGATGCCAAGCGTAAAAATAGCGATTGGTGTTGGCGGGGCGTTTGATTTTATTTCCGGGCACGCGCGCCGCGCTCCTCGTGTGATCCAAAAAATAGGCTTAGAATGGCTATGGCGCTTATTTGCTAGGCCCAGCCGTTGGCGAAAAACCTGGCGATCAATCTTTGTTTTTTCGGCTGCTGTATTAAAAGAAAAGTTTTTATGAAAATCCATTTTATCGGCATTGGGGGGATTGGTGTTTCGGCGCTCGCGCGGTATTTTTTGGCGCAGGGCGACGAAGTGAGCGGTTCGGATGGTTCAGCTAGCGAGATTACAGCGGACTTGGAAAAAATGGGAATAAAAATATTTATTGGCCATGAGGCAAAAAATATTGCGCAGGCAGAACGCGTGATTTTTAGCGCAGCGGTGCAGGAAAACAACGTGGAATTGGCTGAGGCGCGGCGATTAAAAATTAAATGCCAAAAATACGCCGAAGCTTTAGGAGAATTAACTAAAGAAAAGTTTACTATTGCAATTTCTGGCATGCATGGCAAGAGCACAACCACCGCGATGATCGGTTTAATGCTGGAAAAAGCAGGGCTGGATCCGACGGTTATTGTGGGCACGCGCTTAAAAGAGTGGGGCAATAGCAATTTTCGGGCAGGTAAAAGCGAATATTTAGTTATTGAGGCCGATGAATACGACCGGTCATTTTTAAATCATTGGCCAAAAGTTTTAGTGCTCCTTAATATTGAAGAGGAACATTTGGATACATATACCGGAGGTTTGGCGGATATTATGGCGACTTTTGGCGAATATCTTTCCCATTTGCCAGCAGGCGGAGTTTTGGTGGCTAACGGCGAAGATAAGAATATTGAAAAATTAACAGGGCAAATGCCAGCTAAGCAATTTAAAATTGAGCGGTATAATTCTGGCGCTGTTAGCGGTTTAAATCTAAAAGTTCCTGGCCGGCATAATTTAAGCAACGCTAACGCGGCTTTGGCTGTGGCGCGAATCTTAGGAGTTGATGAAAAAATAGCAGTCGAGTCTTTAAATGATTTTTCCGGTGTTTGGCGCCGAATGGAATATAAAGGAGAAATTAATGGCGCCAAAGTTTATGATGACTACGGCCATCATCCAACAGAAATTACAGCCACTCTTAGCGGGGCAAAAGAATTGGTGGGCAAGAACGGAAAATTATGGTGCGTTTTTCAGCCCCACCAATACCACCGGACTTTTGACTTATTTGAAAAGTTTGTTGGCGCGTTTGGCGCGGCGGATGAAGTGGTTTTGTTGCCGATATACAGTGTGGCGGGCCGGGAGGACGAAGAAATAAAAAAACAGGTAAGCTCGGAAAAGCTGGCCCTTCGCCTTCAGGCTCAGGGCAGAAAAGAGGATGTGGCGTATATAGAGGATTTTAATAAAGCTGAAGCATATTTGAAAGAAAACCTGCAAGCCGGAGACGTTTGTTTGATAATGGGGGCTGGAGATATATATAAATTGACGAACCTTTTGATTAAGGCATAAAAGCGAGGGATTAATTTATCAAAACGCTCAGTTTCGCGAGTGGGCATGGTTCTCCGCTTCTGGCGGAGAGAACGAGCGAAGCTGGCGAGTAAAACTTCCACGCTGGGGAAGTTTTATGTTTTTGAAAATTAATCCCGAACGAAGAGTTATCCACAGCCATTAGGTATTGTTTTTATTTTTTTGCCTGTTAGTATGAAAGTATAATAATTAAACACCTCCAATATGATGTGGCTTTACGCACTCATAGTTTTGGTTATTATCGCCGGTATAGTTTGGTGGGCGATGAGAGGGAACGGCAATTCTTCCAACGGGTCAACGCCGCCTTCTTCACCTTCAGACACCGGGAGCAATCCTCAGACGCCTTAACAGCAATAATTTTTTGCTGTTTTTTTATTTTATAGCCAGACTATAGGGTAGACTGTTTAGGTTTTCCTTCTAAGAACAGCAAAAAGAGAGAGGCGAAGAGGTTTTATATAGATATTTGGCAGGTTAAATAAAGTCCGCCAAGACTTGAACAAGCCCCGCTTTTGCCCGCTTCGCCTACGCGAAGTCGAGGCGAGCGGGGTTTGTTTTTTTTGGAAAAAATCAGTAAATATGATATAATTCAGCTAAATGAACCCCTGCTTTTTAACTAAAAATATTGTTTGGGTGATTATATTTTCGCTTCTTTTTACCGGCGGAAATTTTTTTGTGTTTTTTTCCGAGGTCCAAGCAGAAACAGCGGTTTATGGGGATTCGAACGTGCCGATAATCTTGCCTCGGTCAACTTGGGATAACACAGCCGCCTTGAATGCTTTAATGACTTGGTTGCCGGATAAAAATGCGCAGCCCAGCGATTATCAGCCGGTAGAAAGGATAATTATTCATGATACGGGATGCGATACTTCCAGCGCCACCTGCAATAACAACCAAAATCCCGTCGCCACGATCCAAGCGATGTATCGGTATCACGCCGTAACCAAAGGTTGGGGCGATATTGGCTATAATTATATTATTGACCAGCAGGGCCGGATCTATGAAGGCCGTTATGGCGGAAACGGTTCCCGGGGCGCGCATGTTTTCGTTGACAGGACAAACGATAACTTTAATTTTGGCACTATTGGCATTACGGTTCTTGGCAACTATGCGGCGGCCAAGCCTTCTGAAGCAGTTTATCAAAGTCTAAGCCGGTTGGTTGGGTGGCTGGCCGCAACCAATAATCTTGACCCCCAAGGCACAAGGTCTTCCAGCATCTGGAATCTTTTAACCAGCGAGTTTAGCAGCTTATACAGCGGCCCGATAGTGGTGGGGCATAAAGACGTGGAGAAGGGCAATCCTGATCCGGCGTCATTTGATTTTGCCAAAATCCGCAGCGCTGCCGCTATTTTTGCTGCCGAGTATAAAAATTATGTTTATCAAATTGATAGTCTGCCAAAGATCTATAAGATTTTTAGCGGCACCCGCCAGATCTACAACGATTTAGCGGCTTTTACCAATGCGGGCGGAACCTACCAAAAAGTAGTTGTGATTTCCCAAAGCCAGGCAGACTTATTTTCTGAATCAAGATTTTTAAAGTATCCGGACGGCTCCTTATTGCAGATTAAAGGAGAGGCGACTGTTTATGTCCTGGAAAACGGCCAAAAAAGAAACCTGGCCGTCTCGGCCAAAGAGTTCACAGCCTTGGGCTTTGACTTTGCCAGAGTAAAAACAGTAGAAGCATCGGATTTGGCAAGTTATCCGGAAGGCGCAGCGGTAAAATATGGTCTGGAGGGTCAACTTTTAAGCGATGGCCAGAAAGTTTTCTTGATCAAAAACGGCAAAAAACGCTGGTTTGCTTCCGGGGATTTGTTCACAGCTTTAGGGTATAAATGGTCAAAAATAAAAACTTCGCCTGAAGAACTTAAAAACTATTTGGATGGCGCAATTATGACATATCCCAATGGCACTTTGCTGCGGGCTGTTGGCGGAGAAGCAGTTTATTTGGTTGATAACGGCCAATTAAAAAGATTTGTTAGCGCGGAAATATTTAAAAACCTAAAATACAGTTGGTCAAAGGTAAAAAATATTCCTGCCCAGGAATTGGCTTATTATTCGGTTGGGGATTATGTTAAATATCCCGAGAATCAATTATTGCGGCCTAATGATGAAGTTAACGTTTATGTAATTTCCGGCGGTAAACCCCAAATAGTTGATGCCGCCACTTTTAAAAAGAAAAAATATAAGTGGGTCAATGTTTTAGTTGTTGCCGCTCAAGATTGGCATGTGCTTTATAAAGGAGCCACTTTGCCGCAAACTGTTTCTTCAGCTACGCCAACTCCGTCGGCCAGCTTAACTCCTACTCCCACGCCAACTCCAAGCGTTTCGGTCAGCGCTAGCCCCTCACCAACAACTTCACCGATTTCAGCGGTAATTCCAAAAATGAGAGTGGCGATATATGAAGTTAAAACACCCAGCGTTATCTTGACCGCTAATACCGCTTATAATGTTTTGGACAAGGCTGGCCAGATAATAGCAACTAAAAGCGCCAATGAAAATTATATTTATACGATTAACGCTACCACCACGGCCTTTGTTAAAATCGTGCCGCAAAGCGCTGATGGCATCGTGCAGATAGTTTCTTATGAAGATCATCCCACCTGGAAGCCAAGCTTGAACTACAATCAATTTCACGGGACCGCGGAAATAATTTATTCGGCCAAATCCAATAAGATATGGGCAGTTAACGAATTAAGCTTGGAAGATTATTTAAATGGCATCGCCGAGATCTCTGCCACGGATGCGGCTGAATACCAAAAAGCTATGGTGGTGGCGGCGCGCACCTATGCGCAGTATTATATCCAAAAAGGCGGCAAGCGCGGCGCGGACGAAGTCTATATTTTAAACAACACAACCAGCGACCAATTATATAAAGGCTATGGCCGCGAGGTGTTGGCGCCGTCTATTGTTCAGGCGGTTGATAATACAACCGGAGAGATCATAACTTATAATGGCAACCCCATAGTTTCCGCTTACAGCTCCGGGGCGGCGGAATTACAAACCAACGGAACTAAAAGCGCTTGTTCTCTTTGGGGCAGCAAGTATTGCAAAGCGGAGTTTGCATATCTTGCTGGTGGTGTTAAAGATCCGGCTGGCGCTTCATATGATTATGCCGCTTGCGGCGGAGCAAACCATTGCGTCGGGCTTTCAGGCGCCGGCGCGCGGGCTTTTGCCAAAGCCGGCACGAAAAATTACCAGGAAATCTTGAAATATTATTATACGGGAACAGAGATAAAAAAAGCTTATTAGATGGATAAAAAAGTTTTTATAATAATAATTAATTTTAACGGCTGGCCGGACACCAAGGAGTGTTTGGATTCTTTGGCTCGCGTTGATTACGATAATTTTGAAGTTATTTTGATAGACAATGCTTCAAAAGAAAAACCTCAAACGGCAGGTTTTAGCAGTCAAAAGTTTAAGGTTAGGACAATTCTTAACCAGGAAAATCTGGGTTTTGCCGGGGCTAATAATCAGGGCATAAAATTGGCATTAGAAAATAAAGCTGATTATGTTTTGTTGTTGAATAACGACACCACGGTTGAGCCGGATTTTTTAACTAAGCTAGTGGCGGAGGCGGAAGACGATGAAACTGCTGGAATTGTTGGGCCGTTAATTTGTTTTTATGACGAGAAAGATAAGATCTGGTCGGCGGGCGGCCGAATTGCCAATAATTTTACGCGAGGCGAACTAATTGCATATCAGGAAGCAGAGGATGGAAATTATCAGGTTGCCGAACAGGTGGATTATATTAGCGGCACTTGTTTGCTAATTAAAGCGGAAATTATTAAAAAGATCGGTTTAATTTCCGAAGATTATTTTTTATACTACGAAGATACTGATTGGTGTTTGCGCGCTAGCCGAGCGGGTTTTAGAAGTTTGCTGGTGCCTCAAGCCAAAATATACCACAAGGCATCGCGCAGCACGGTGGAGGCGTCATATCCGTATATCTATTACCATTCCCGCAACGGGTTGATGTTTGGAGAGCGATTTGGCAATAGAATAATAGTTCCCTTATTTAGCGTTTGGATATTTTTAAAACAGGTTGCCAAGTTAGTTTTTAAATATAGAAAAGATTGGGCCAAGCCCGTCATGCGAGGGGTATGTGATTTTTGGCGGGGCAAGAAAGGGAAGCTAGAAGGGTATTATTAAAATTATGCTAATTGGCATTGATGCTCATAATTTAGAAGGCAAACGGACCGGCGTAGGGCGGTATGTTTTTAATTTGCTTAACGAATGGAGTAAGGCAGATTCTGGCGTTAGATTTATCCTGTATTTTAAAAACGAGATCCCCGCCGATGTGCCCAAATCCAATAATTTTGAATACCGGCTATTAAAAATTGGCAGCACAGCTAAGTTTATGAATTGGGACCTGGGGCGGGCAGCCAAGCAAGACCGAGTAGATATTTTATTTTGCCCGGATTATCGCGCGCCGATCGGATATCAAGGGAAAACCGCTATTACTTTGCATGATATAAGTTATGAAGCGCGGCCGGAAGATTTTAATTGGCCGAGCTTAGCGGATAAAATATTGCTTAAATGGGCGTCTAAAAAAACAGCGCAAAAAGCAGCGATAATTTTTACGCCTTCAGAGTTTTCTCGCCAGGAAATTATAAAGCACTATGCCTTAGATCCGGAAAAAATCATTGTTACGCCTTTGGCGGTTAGCCCGTTTTTATCCGGCGTTGCCGGCCAGGCCGATGAAGTAAAGGAAAAATACGGCTTAAAGAATGAGTTTGGTTTTTTTGTCGGGTCGATGTTTACCCGCCGCCATTTAGCCCAAGTTATCGCCGCTTTTGAAGAGATCGCTAAAGAAAATAAAAGCCAATTATTGCTCGGAGGCAAAGACTATACTAGCGGCCTATCCGTAGAAAAACTAATTAAAAAAACCAACGAACGTTTAGGGCGCCAAGCGATTTTGCAGGTTGATTTTATCGGCGACGAAGAGTTAAAATTATTGTATAGCGCTTGCGCGTTTTTTATTTGGCTTTCCGACTATGAGGGATTCGGTTTGCCGGTGCTGGAAGCAATGAGTTTGGGCGCGCCGGTCATCACCACGGATGGCTCTTCTCTTGGCGAAGTGGCAGGGGAGGCGGCTTTATTGATAAAGGATAATAAGAACATAAAAGAGATCTGGCGCGCTATGAATAAAATATTGCGCGATAAAGCACTAAGAGAAGACCTGTCGGTTAAAGGCAAAAAACAAGCTGATAATTTTTCCTGGGCAATATGCGCAGCTAAAACTTTAAAATACTTAACGGCCAATAATGAATAGTTTAAAAAAATATTTTACTCCTTTAAACTTGGTATTTTTTTTAGAGCTGGTGATAGTGGTTTTGGGCTCAATGGGGCTGGTTCCTCGCGAGGCGATTTTGGTTTGGACGGGGCTGGCAATTTTTTATATGATATTTTCTCCGGTAGCGGATTCTTTGTGGCTAGCTATCGCCTCTATCCCGTTAGCCGCCGCTTTGCCGATCAGTTCGGGCCTGGATACCTTAGCCAATTGGCGGGTCATGATCGCGGTTTTATTTTTAGTCTGGCTGGTGAAAGAACTAAAAAATTGCTATGGGGAAGCAACTAAGCCAAAACGCTTTGGCCACATTTGCTTAGCTTTCTTTAAAAAAATAATCGGGAGCACTAAGATCAGCTATTTGGCTTGGGGAATCTTTGCCTTTTTGCTGATCTGTGCTTTATCTATCGGGGTGGCCGACTATAAAGTCTTAGCGGTTAAAAAGATCTTATTTTGGATAAACATTTTTTTATTATTTTTTATCGTGCGCCAGACTGCGGGCGGCAAAGAAAATATTTTGCGGGTTTGGCGGGCGCTAGCCACGGGCGCAACAGCGGTTATCGCTGTGGCGCTAGTTCAATTTGTTGCTGTTTTATTTGCGCCTTTGGTGGGCTTTTGGCAATTCTGGGCCGGCAAAGTCATAAACTTTTTTTATGGCCAGAACTTGGCGGACCTATTGGCTTATTCCAATACTTGGTTTGCTTATTATGACGCTGCGCCGCCCACTTTGCGCTTATTTTCAGTTTTTCCTGATTCGCATTCTTTTGCGATGTTCTCTTTGTTGTCTGTTCCGGTATTTTTGTGTTTGGCGATATATTTTGGCCAAAGAAAAAAGTTTTTTTGGTTGTTAGCGGGCCTGGCTTTGCTGGGGGCAATATTTTCCGGCTCGCGCGGCGTTTGGATAAGTGCTTTGCCGGTGCTGGCAATCGCTTTATATTTTTGGTTTAAAGAATCAGATAAAGAGGCGCCAAAGCAGGCAATCTACAGCTTAGCTATTTTTGCCGTAATTTTTTTAGCTTCAACTGTCTATCCTCCTTTATTCTATAAAGTTCAGGAATGGCAAACCGGCCAATATTCTTCCAGCACCATATCTTTTTTTGAGCGCGCCCGGTCAATTTCCGATCTGGACGAAACCTCAAACAAAGGGCGCTTAGAAATATGGCGCAATAGTTTATTGTCTATAAAAGAACATCCGATATTAGGCGTGGGGACAGGCAATTTTATTTCGGTCATCAACGAGGGTGCTTTGGCGGCTAAAAAAGGCGCTTCGGCCCATAATCTTTATTTGGATGTGGCAGCTGAAGTTGGCCTTCCCGGGCTTTTAGCTTTGCTGGTAGTTTTTGCGGATATTCTCTGGACGAGTTGCCTGGTTTGGCGGAGGAGCGCGGATAAATATTTTAAGGTTTTTGGCCTTATTTTTGGCCTTTACTTTGTGTGGATTTTGGGCTACAGTTTCTTTGATGTGGTGCTTTTTAATGATAAAGTTTTGTTATTTTTTGCGGCCGGCGCAGCCACACTTTATAATTTGCGAGAAAGTATTTTTAAATCTGAAAAAATATGAATCCGCTAGTTTCGGTTAACCTGCTTTTATTTCAGCCGCAAAAATATTTGGAGCCGTGTTTGAGGGCGATCTTGGCGCAAAGTTATGATAATTTTGAATTGCTGGTTATGGATAATAATTCTGGCGATGGCACGCCGGAACGCGCGGAAGCTATTATTAAAGAAGCGCAAAGTTCGGGCTTGAAGGTTCCTTTTTATAAAATTATTGCCAATAAAGATAATCTGGGCTTTGCCGGCGGTCATAATTTGGCTTTGCGGGAAAACCGGGGAGAGATAATTTGTCTGGTTAACCAGGATGTTGTTCTAGATGAAGATTTTTTGGCTCAAGCCGTGAACGGTTTTAATGATAAAAAAGTCGGTTCGGTCCAAGTTAAGATATTGCGTTTGAAGGTTGAAGATGAAAAATTAATAAAAACCGATATAATAGATACGACGGGTTTGGTTATTTTAAAAAATCGGCGCATTATCGCGCGGGGGCAAGGGCGGCAAGACCAAGGCCAATTTGATAAGGCAGAAGAAGTTTTTGGGGTTGATGGAGCCTTGCCGGTTTATCGGCGAGCAGCCCTGGAAGATGCCAAAATAAAGATCGGCTCAAAAGAAGAATATCTGGACGAGGATTTTTTCATGTATAAAGAGGATGTGGATCTGGCTTGGCGGCTAAGATTGTTTGGCTGGCAGGCGCTTTATGAGCCCAAAGCCGTGGCTTGGCATGCCCGAACTGCCGGAGACAGCGCTAAAACGGGGTATCTGGGAATAATAAAAGAGCGATTGAAAATAAATAAGTTTGGCAAATACCATTCTTTTAAAAATCAGCGCCTGATGCAAATTAAAAATGAGGATTTTCGTTTATTGTGGCGGCACTTTTTTTATTTTGCGCCCAAGGAAATCGCTTCTTGGCTTTATGTCCTATTATTTGAACATTATACCTGGAAGTCGATAAAAGAATTGGTCAGGCTGGCGCCGCGAGCGTGGCAAAAACGCCGCTTGATAATGGAGCGCAAAAAGGCTGGCGCCGAAGAGATGAAAAAATGGTTCAAGTAAACAATATAAATAAAAACAATGTCTGAAGATAATTTCGAGCAAGAAATAATAGAAGAGGCAGATAAAAGAAATAAACCAAAATCGATTTGGCGGCGTTTTGCGTTCGGTTCCTGGATAATGATTTTGATTATTGCGCTGCTTGGAGTAGGTGCGGCCTTGGTTTATAAAACCAGCTTTACTTTTAGCCAAATGAAGACTGAGGTATTGGGCAATTTGACGGACTTAACGGAAAATATGGCCACGCCTTTGCCGGAAAGCGACCGCTTGAATATTTTGCTTCTGGGTTTGCGCGGGGAAGATGATCCAAATGGCGGATTGCTGACAGATTCCATTATGGTTCTAAGCATTAAAAAATCAACGGGCCAGGTGGCTTTGATCTCCGTGCCGCGCGACCTTTATGTTATTACCCCGAGCACCAATATTAAGGAGAAAATAAACTATGCTTATGCTTTGGGCTATGAAAAAAAAGGAGTGGCCGGCGCTTTGCTTTTTAGCAAGATAGCCGTTTCTCAAGTCACCGGCCTTTATTTGGATAAGGCTATTTCTATTGACCACGCCGCGTTCAAAGAAATTGTTGATGTTCTGGGCGGAGTAGACGTATATTTGGAGGCTCCGTTTTCGGAAAAAGCCCAATTTGCCAAAGAGATGATAATCGATCTGCCGGCCGGGGATAACCACTTAGACGGCACCCAAGCGCTTTATTTTGTCCGGTCGCGTTTTTCTACCAGCGATTTTGACCGGGCGCGCCGCCAACAGAAAGTTTTAATTGCTATGAAAGATAAAGCGTTGTCTCTTGGGGTTTTGGCTAATCCGGTCAAACTTTTTCAGATCCTAGATTCATTGGGCCGAAATGTTAGGACCGATATGGGCATGAGCGATTTTCAATCTTTATTATCCATGGTAGACGGCTTAAAGTTCAACGATATTGTCCATAAAGTTTTTGATACCACTCCCGAAGGCTTGCTATATTCCAGCCACACTGAAAGCGGTTCATATATCTTATTGCCGCAAGGAGATAATTTCTCTAAGATCCAAGAAGCTTGCAAAAATATATTCCAATAAAAAATCGTGAAGCTATCAATAATTATCACTCACTATAAAACGCCGGAACTTTTAAAGCTGTGCCTGGAATCATTGAAGGCAGCCAGCTTTAATTTGCCGTCTGAGATATTAATAATGGATTCTGAGGCGCAGGACGAAACAGAAGAAATGATAAAAAGCGATTGGCCGGAAGTTAAATATTTTCCGTTCAATAAAAACACCGGTTATGCTAAAATGGTGAATGTGGGTTTGCGCCAAGCCCAGGGAGAATATCTGTTGGTTCTGAATGCTGATATTTTGGCCACTAAAGATTCTTTGGAAAAACTAGTTGCTTATCTGTCGGTTAATCCCAAGATCGGCTTGCTAGGGCCGCAGCTGCTGAACTTTAACGGCACTATCCAGGAATCCTGTTTTCATTTTCACAAGCTTTTGACCATCATTTATCGCCGGACGCTTTTAGGCCGGTCTAGCCTTGGAAAAAAAGAGTTGGCTAGATTTGCTATGAAAGATTTTGATAAGCAAAGCGTTAAAGATGTTGATTGGCTGCTGGGCGCGGCTTTAATGTTGCGGCGACAAGCCCTGGAGAAAGTCGGTTTGATGGACGAGCGATTTTTTTTATATTTTGAAGATACTGATTGGTGCCGGAGATTCTTGGCTGATGGCTGGCGGGTGGTTTATTTCCCAGAGGCCCAGATGCACCATTATCATGGCCGGCTGAGCAAAAAGACCAGCGGCGTAGCGGACTTATTTTTTAATAAATATACTTGGATACACATTGCCAGCGCTATTAAATATTTTTGGAAATGGCGCGGCCAGAAAATAATCGACAGCAATTAATATCTTATAATGAAAAAGTTTTTATATCCGATCTTAATTATTGTTTTAGCTGTTGGCATTTTTGCGGGAGGTTTTTGGTATGGGCAAAATACCCGGCCGGCAATTGAAAAAGTAAGCGGCTTGCAAAATCTGGAAGACGGGAAAACTTCTTCGGTTGACTTTAGCTTATTTTGGGACGCTTGGGTTAAGGTCCAGGAAAAGTTCGTCAATCGTGGAAACCTCGATTACCAAAAAATGGTCTACGGCGCAATTTCCGGGATGTTAAACTCCCTGGAAGACCCTTACACTGTTTTTATGACGCCGGAAGAAAATAAGGATTTTTCCCAATCTTTAAAGGGGAGCTTAGAAGGAATAGGGGCGGAAGTTGGCATGCGCAAGGGAATTATAACTATTATTTCTCCTTTAGCCGATTCGCCGGCTATGGCCGCTGGATTAAAGGCGGGGGATAAAGTTTTAAAGGTTGATGATAAGGCGACTTCCGGAATGTTCGTGGACGAAGCGGTCAGTTATATAAGAGGCGCCAAAGGCACACAAGTGGTGTTAACGATTTTGCGGGACGGCTGGACCGAAACAAAAGAGTTCAAAATAACTCGCGACGTTATTAATATCCCGATAGTTAAGCTGGAAATAAAATCAGTGGGGAATAAAAAGATCGCTTATTTAGCTTTATATCACTTTACCGATAATTCAACGGCTGAGTTTGCCAATGCGGTCCAGCAGATATTAACCTCCGGCGCCGAAGGCATAGTTTTGGACCTAAGAAATAACCCCGGCGGTTATTTGGAATCGTCGGTTGAGATCGCCAGCTGGTTTTTGGATAAAAACCAGCTAGTAGTGGCCGAAGATTATGGCAACGGCAAAAAGATCGAGCATAAAAGCAGCGGAATAAATAAATTAAACGGATATCCCGTGGCAGTTTTAATTAACCAGGGTTCAGCTTCAGCTTCCGAAATTCTGGCTGGCGCTTTGCGAGATAATAAAGGAATTATATTGATCGGCGAAAAAAGTTTTGGCAAAGGCTCGGTGCAGGAGCTTGAACAATTATCCAGCGGCACTTCATTAAAAATAACCGTAGCTAAATGGTTAACGCCGTCCGGGCATTCTATTATGGATGATGGGCTGGAGCCGGATGTTAAAGTGGAAATTACCAATGACGACGTGGATAATGGGCGCGATCCGCAGCTGGACAGAGCCCTGGAACTTTTGAAGTAAAAATGATTTGCCAAGCAGGGGTTAGCCGGTGTAAAATAGAATAAAATAAATTAATAATTAATTGAAAAGCAAGACTATGAAAGTTATCCTTACCAAAGATGTCCCGAAAGTGGGCAAAAAAAATGAAATAAAAGAAGTCTCGGATGGTTATGCCAGAAATTTTCTTTTTCAAAATGGCTTGGCCAAGCCGGCCACCGAAGCGGAATTGGCGCAGCTGGAATTAGTCCAGGCGGGTTTGGCGCAAAAAGCGGAAGAAGATCTTAAAGCGCAAGAAGAGATCGCGGCGCAAATAGATGGCCAGGAGTTTGAAATAGAGAGCAAGGCCGATGCCAAAGGCAAGCTTTACGGCTCTATCACCCCGATAAAAATAGCCAAGATCTTAAAAGACAAAGGCTTTGAAGTTTCTAAGAACAACATTAAGTTGGACGAACATATCAAGACCCTTGGGGATCACGAAATAACGCTGGAAATGGACCACGGCTTGGAAGCAAAGATCAAACTTATTATCAACGAGCAAGTCGGCGATTCAAAAGAAGAGGACGAAGACTTGTAATAATTTTATTTTTTCGTAAAACTTTGAAGTTTGCGACCTCCGTTAAACTTCAGGGCTTTAGGATCAAATTATACTTGAATGGCAAAGTATATTTTTGTGGCTGGCGGCGTAATGTCTGGCGTGGGCAAAGGGGTGGCGACAGCTTCGATCGGCAAACTGCTGCAATCCCGCGGTTTTAAAGTCACCGCCATAAAAATCGACCCCTATGTTAACGTCGACGCCGGCACTATGAACCCCACCGAACACGGTGAGGTTTTTGTTTTGGACGAAGGGACGGAATGCGACCAAGATATGGGAAACTATGAGCGATTTTTGGGCGTTGACCTGCCAGCAATCAATTATATGACCACCGGCAGCGTTTATGAATCGGTTATCCATCGTGAGCGGAATATGGAATATGGCGGCAAGTGCGTTGAGGTGGTGCCGCATATCCCCTTGGAGGTCATCAGGCGCATCGAGGCGGCTATAAAGAAGGCTAAGGCAGACTTTATCACCATTGAAATTGGCGGCACGGTCGGGGAATACCAAAATGTTTTATTTCTAGAAGCGGCCAGAATGTTGCGGCTTAAAAAACCCAAAGACGTTCTGTTCGTGCTGGTGAGTTATTTGCCAATTCCCAATAAGATCGGCGAGATGAAAACCAAGCCCACGCAATATGCCGTGCGCACTTTAAACTCGGCCGGCGTGCAGCCGGATATTATTTTGGCGCGCTCTTCGGTAGCGCTGGACAGCAAGCGAAAAGAAAAGATCGCTTTGAATTGCAATATGCGCCAAGAAGATGTGATCTCTGCTCCCGATATCGACACGATCTACGAAGTGCCGATAAACTTTGAGAAAGATAAGATGAGCGACCTGATCTTAAAAAAACTGTCTTTAAAACCTAGAAAAACTAATTTAGACGATTGGCGAAAGCTGGCCAATATCTCGCGAACCGCTTCAAAGCCGGTCAAGATCGGAATCGTGGGGAAATACTTTGGCACGGGAGACTTTGTTCTGTCTGATGCGTATCTGTCGGTGATCGAAGCGGTAAAACATGCAGCTTTTTTCCATAAACGCAAGCCCGTTATTTCGTGGATCAATTCGGAAGAGTTTGAAAAAAGCGATAAAGCGTTAAAGAGCCTGAAGGATTATGACGGCATAATCGTGCCGGGCGGATTCGGTTCTCGGGGAGTTGAAGGAAAGATAAAATCGATAGAATATTGCCGAAAAAATAAGATCCCGTTTTTGGGGTTGTGTTATGGCATGCAGCTGGCTTGCGTTGAGTTTGCCCGCCATGTTTGCGGCTTATCGAAAGCGCACACTACCGAAATAGATAAAGACACAAAATATCCGGTAATCGACTTAATGATGGAACAGAAAGCTTTGTTAAAAGAAAATCGTTATGGGGGCACAATGAGATTGGGCGCGTATTATTGCCGCCTGAATAAAGGAACCAGGGCGGCTAAAGCTTATGGGAAAGAATTAATTTCCGAGCGCCATCGCCACCGCTATGAGTTCAATAATGAATACCGCGATTTGATGGTAAAAAACGGCCTGGTGGTGGCCGGGGTTAATCCGGAGCGGGACCTAGTGGAAATTATCGAACTTAAAGACCATCCGTTTTTTGTGGGCGCGCAATTCCATCCGGAGTTTAGGTCCAAGCCGTTAGACCCCCATCCTTTATTCAAGGAGCTTGTGAAAGCGGCGATCAAATAACTAAAAAACGCCCAGGGCATCAAAGCCAGGGCGTTTTTTCTTAGCAAGAAAAATTATTTTGCGGCCACTACATTAACTTCTTTGACGGTTTTTTGCGCGCCGGTAAAGTTAGTTATTTTGCGGTTAACGAACTTAACGATGCCGTTAGCCAAAGAATAAAGAGTATCATCGGAACCGCGCTTAACATTTTTGCCCGCGATAAACTTAGTGCCGCGTTGGCGGACGATAATGCTGCCGATCTTGGCGATCTGGCCGGCAAATAATTTAACGCCTAAATATTGTGGTTGTGAATCGCGGCCTAGCTTAGTAGAGCCGGCCGCCTTAGTATGCGCCATAGCTTTTTATCTTTACGATTTTTACTGTATTATATTATCATAAGCATATCAGTATGTCAATTCTGGAATTAGCCATAAAAACAGGGGAGTGGATAAAGAGGAATCAAGCCGATATAGCCATATTTACCGGCTTTATTTTGGTGGCTATAATCGCTTTTGGAGCTGGGCGGCTATCTTCTCCGGAAATAGTGAAAAACCCCGTTATAATCGACGAATTAGGCGTTAAAAGCGGGGCTAATTTGTTGGGCACTGTTTCACAATCCCTTACTGCCCCAGCGGGGGAGACAGGGGTAGGCCAGGCTTCAACCAAAGGGCTTTTTGTGGCTAGCCGGGGTGGCACCAAATACCATTGGCCTTGGTGCTCTTATGGGGAAAAAATAAAGCAAGCTAATCAGATCTGGTTTAACTCGGAAATAGAGGCTAAAGCTGCCGGTTATTCCCCTTGCGCTTGCATTTCAAGCAAAGCGCCGGCCGGATATGTTAATCCTTGAAGTTAGGGCTAAGGTGTGTTATTTTATGATATTAAAAGGATAAGTTATTTAACAAAATAATAGAAAAATAGGAGGCGGTTATGCGGAATATAATATTCGGTGACCTATCGTTTTTAGCGGCAATAATAATTTTTGTTTTGTTGGTATATTTTCTTTATCGTTTCATCGGTTATCTTCGGGCGCGGCTATTTCCTGTTCCCGATAAAAACCATCCAAAGCAAGCAGTTATTTCTATAGCGGGCGGACTTATTATTACCTTAGACCGTGTTTGGTTTAAGGGAAAATGGCGCTATTTTTTGCGCGGCGATCTTCCATATCGTTTTTCGTCGCCCGAGAAGGACGGGCTAGAAAAATCGATTAAAGCAAAAAAATAAAAAAGGAGGGGGCTATGCCAGATTATCCGATGATTTTATGGTTGGCGGTTGTGGTTATTATTCTCTTCGCTATTGTTTATGCCGTGAGAAGAGTTAGGGTCATTTGTGGTTTTTATCAAGCTCAAAAAGCGCTTTGGAATGATTTACCTCTAGAAACCATTGTGCTGGCTAAAAGCGGGAGAAAGATCGTTTTTATGAAAGAAAAACTCGACGACGGGAGGATTGCCTTTGTGCGGGATCCATGGGAGGCGATAGAAATAAAAGAAAATAAAACTCTTAAACTAAAAGCGGAAGAAGGAGGGTTGTCGTGATGGATAACAGACTGAAAGAGGCAAGAACGGCTTTGGCGGAAACTATCTCGGCCACAACGGCAAATTATTATACCGTTTGCAGCCAGATAGCATTCGCGGCGGTTAATCATTTTGTTTTTATTTCTTTTTGGTCGACTCTTCGCTGTTTGGATATGGCGGAAGCTGGCCTTCGGTCATTCGGTTCAAGAAGATAAAGAAAGGAAAGCTTGAACAAAGGAGGAAAATAATGGCGCAAAAATCAGACGAGAAACAGAGAAAGATCATAGAAAGATATTGCCGCATTTATGGAGTTCCGACCGCAACAGCCGCTCAAATATTTTTCGAGCGTTCAGTAAAAAGATTGGGATTAGTGAGTGCTACCCGGGCGGAGGAAGCGGGAAGCGATTTTTTTGAAAGGAATAGAGGCGCTTTGCAAGAAGGTTTGGCTTTAGCCAACGAAATGGCAAAAAAGCCCGATAGCGGAGCATGGTAAGAAAGTTCTTTTTTATTATTTTAAAAAAGGGCACGAGCAATCGTTGCCCTTTTATTTTTGCTTGATTAGCTTGCGGTTCTATGGTATAAAATAAATAGAGAGAGGGTTGTCTGTTTTTTAACAAATATCTTCAATTATAGAGAGGAGGAGTGATCATGAAGATAATATTTGCAGTAGCAATTGTTGTTCTTGCGGTGTTTATTCTTTATCGCTTTTTCATTCTTCCTAGGAAGATAGACAAAGCAATAAAGGGCCTCTATCGCCATCCGGGTGAAGAGAATTGGCAGAAAAACCATAAGGTTGCCTATAATAATACACCGGAAAGCCAAGGAGAACAGAAGATTAAAAATCTGTTTTTTGGCAAAAAAGTCGGCGTATCAGCCGGCGGTTAAAATAAGGGGTTTGTCCAATGCGGCAAACCCCTTTTATTTTTTCTTCTTTGAGTCTTTCTTTAAAGAAATAGTTTTATATTCTTTATCAAGCTTGCGCGCTTCTTCAATTTTTGAGCGCTTGTCGGCCGGCAATTCTTTGGCGACTTTTTTCAGTTTCACATCATCAACTTTAAGCACTTCTTGCCACCGCCCCAAAGGCTCCAAAATTGCCCGAAGCGTTTCACTGTCGTATTTAAAGCGCTGGATAGCCGAACGTGTGATATAGCCATCGTCGCCAAATAATCTTTCCAGCCCCTCCTGGTCCATAAACTTGGACATATCCGTTTTTATTTGTTTCAAACGCTCGTCTCGTTCGTCAATTTCTTGGCTCAATTTTGTGTATTCGCCGATAAGCGCTTTAACATCCTGGTCGTTAAAAAATATCTTTTCTTCTTTGAACTTATGCTTGAAATACGGGCAGTTTTTTTGGAACTCGCACCAATCGCACAAGGCATTGGGTATAGCCTGGAAATTGCTTTGTTTATAAGCTTTATTAATAGTTTCAAAATCTTTGCTTAAGCTGTCTTTGGTTTCCGCCAGATTTTCGGCGTTTCTGGTGCTAGAAAGCTTGGTGCCGTGCTTTAAAAAATACAGGCTGGTTTTAAGCGGGCGGTCTTCTTTAATGAGGCTTGGCCAGCGATTAGCCACTCCCAAGTGATAAATTGCCAGCTGCAAATCTTTATCCACGCTTTCCTGCGAAGGCATTTTTTTAGTGGTTTTATAATCGATGATTTCCAGCGCTCCGTCGGCCAGCTTATCCACCCGGTCAATTTTACCGGTAATCAAATGCTGCTCACTTCCGATTTGCAGTGGCACTTCAAAAGGAGTTTCCAGCGCCAGCACGTCAAAATCAGCCGGATAATTTTTGGCGTAATAATCTTTAACGATTTTTATTGCCTGGCCAAAAGCCAGCGCAGATTCCTGCTCGGTGGAGTAGGGGGTAGAGTCCCACTTATCGCTGACAAACTTTAAAATATCTTCCTCGGTGGGAATTATAAGCCCCGGTTCATGCAGGAGTTTTAAAGCGCTATGCAACAACGTGCCAAAAAGCGCGTCTTTGGATTTTCGCGTTTTAAGGCGGTCAATATATTGGAACTTAAACTTTAATGGGCAGCGCTTAAAGGTTTCCAGCGCCGAATAAGAGATTCTCATATATAGGGCAATTTTAACATTCTAGGCAATAAAACGAAAGATTGACCCTAAATTAAATTGGGCGTATTCTAAAAATAGAAGAAGATAATTACACCTTTGTTGTTTAACAATTGAACAGAAAGGGGGAAATATGAAGACTGTTTTTGAAATTGATGTTGAGCAGTATTTGTCGTCGTTGACCGAGAAAGAAAAAAGAAAACATTGTTATTTAATTCAAGAGATAAATGATATGGTAGTATACGCTGAAGTGATCCAAAAAAACAAGCATAAGCTATATTTTTCCGAGGAAGAAAAAAAAGAAGTCATAGTTTCCCTTAATTCTAAGCTACTCGAACTATATTCTTGTATAAATAAAGAAAAGGGAAATGCTTTTCGTCCGGGAGCCACTTTCTCAATTTCTATCGGGGATACCTGGCACGAACAATTCGACTGGAATAAAGTCGGCCACGCTTAACCAAACGAACCAAGAGGAGGGATTGCGTATGTTTATGCGTTCTGTACTTTTCGCGGTTTCCATATCAGATAAGCAAGCGTTAATTAATTTTGACCAGATCTTAAACATTCTTTCGGAGGAAGAAAAAGAAGAGAACAAAGAAATTATCGCTCAGTGCTTCAGCGACCAATTATTTATTCAAGAAACAGAAGAAGGGGAGTTTGGCGGAACCCTTGATGAAGCTTTGGAGGAAGCAAAAGACCGCCTGTTCCAAAACGCCTTCCTTCTTTATTTAACAGTGAAGGAGCGATTAGAAGATATAGTTGAGCAGGGAGAGTTTGTGCAGCCTGAAGATTTTATAAAAATCCTGGACGAACAAATTGCTAAAACCCAGGAAGCCAAAATAAAATCATTAGGCCAAGCCATAACCCTCCATTAACCATAAAAACCTAGCTGCAATCAGCTAGGTTTTATTTTGCCTAAAATATTGACTAAGAGCAATTATTGTTGTATAATGGTTATATTAAAATAGTTCTTAAAAGGAGGTCATAATATGGCCGATATAATAGTCGGAGTTAATAATCTTGGCATTTGCGAGTATTGCGGCGTGCTGCTTTCAACAGAGGTGATGCTTATGCTGAAGGGCGACTTGTTATGCCCCACTTGCGGAGAAAGGGTTTCTATAAGATCTCTGGGGTATGAATTGGTTAGCGGCGTTTCAAAAAAAGTAAAATGGGTTGATGAGAATGGCAAATGGACAAATATCAGGCCGCAGCAAAGTTATATTGTCAGGCCGACGGGTTGGCATGTTAAAATATCTAACCCCTTTCTTAACCTTAATAAGCTAACGCTTCAATAAGGGGTAGGGCCAACCTTAGGGGATAGGGGCAAGTCAAAAAAGACTGCCCCTTTTTATTTACAAAAAATAAAAAAAGAAAAATAAATAAAATAATTATTTATATAAAAATATTTTTGTAATAAATATTTAAAAGATAGCCTAGTAAGGTTTGGAGGCAAGGACAAAAACTAGCTGTGGATAACTTAGAGGGAAGTGTCAAGGCGAGCTATACAGTATGTCGCACAAGATACCTTTTGCGACTGAATAAGCCTAATAAGAGAGGGCTTGTTTCGTAAGCCCTCACCCACTTCTGTCTTTTTATTTTTTAGTACGTTGATGCTTCTTTAGCAAACAGATCAGAGAAAAAAGATTTTATTTTAGAAATGAAATCATTTATTACATTCTTAACTATAGATACCACCCCGCCTACATATCCCTCGGCTTTTTCTCTGGCGCCTTGGATAGCCAAATCAGCCTGGCGTTCAATTTCGGCTTGAGCAGCGTCTTTGGCAGTATCAACAGCCTGCCCGGCAGCGTTCTGCAGCCCTGATTGAGCCTTATTCATGGCATCTTGGGCTGCCTCCTGCAGTTTGCCGTCCCCGAACCACTTATTTATAACATCGTCTAAAGGCGTTTTTGGCAGCTCAAACGCAGGATTTACCGCCTCGGTGCTTGAAGCCGCGTCCTGGGCCAAAACAGAGCCTAATGGGGCTAAAAGTAAGGGTAAAACTATGGCTATAAGCGCTATTTGAGGCATATTGGTTGATTTAAGTTAATTTAGGTTGATTACACTTATTATGTCGCACAATACTATTATTATTTTATAACTTCCAGATTTTTGCATAGGAAGTTTTAGATAATTGTTTTTGTCTTTTTAGTATATCTTCTTGATTCCATCTATAATCTTGGTCTTTTAAAAGTTTTGCAATTTCTTTCGTTATCTCTATTTTAGATTTTTTTAATATTTTACTTTTTTCTCTTGGGGATCTATTCCCCGCTTCAGAGTTTATCTTTTTATCAACAAGGGTTAGGTTTCCAAGTAAATCAACATAGTCTCTTATTTCTGATTTTTTAATTTTCCATTTATCACTTGGTTTATGTGGTAAAACATGCTCTATATTAACGATATCGAAATCTAATTTTATCTCTCCTCCGCTTTTCTCTTTGTTGATTTTTGAAAGTAAGTATTTTATAAAAATTCTAGACACTCCAGAATTTTTATAAGAGATTTCTTTAAATTTTTCTTCAAAAAGAGAATATGGTGGCAGTAGGTCTTTTAACTCTCTAACTAGTAAATCTAATGCTCTTTGTGTGTTTTTTTGAGCCAATTTTTTATTAGAATTTGAAATTTGCTTTTCTATCTCAATAGCTGTTTTTGAATATAGCTTTTCTATTCTGTTGGCTTGTAATTTACAAACAGCCGAATAATTAAATGTAAAATTTTCTATAATTTGGAAATAATATGCGATGCTGAAATTAACTTTACTTACATTTCTTAAAAGGCTTAAAAATAGAACTTGACATTGTTTTGCTCCCATAGCTTTGATGCCTAAAAGCGTATCATAGATTTTTTTGCCGTTTTTAATCTCTTGCCAGTCATCATTGTTGCCGGCAATTAATTTATTATACCAACATGACGCTTCTACTAGTTCGTTTAAAAACTTTTCAAAATCTCCGATATGTTTTTTTATTTCTTTATATAGATTTTTTTCTCCAACAAAGGAATATTTTGATAGCCAATAGTGGCGAATAAATTTAGATATTTCTATATCTGTTTCTGAAATGGATTCTTCTAGTTTTGTCCATTTTTGTTTAGCGATATCTATCCCTCCGTCTTTCTTTCTTACGTTTTTAAAAATCATATTTTTTAAGAGGTCAGCCACTGTCAATTCTGCTCCTCGAGCGTTAACGGTTTCAAAAATAGTGTATGCTTCCTCATCACTATTAATTTCTATCCAGATAACACGAAGATCAGCAATTTTATCCCAAAGATTTAATAAAAAATCCTTTTTTTCTGTCTTTTCAGTTATACTGTTTATTTCGTCCTCTAATCTTTTTTTAAAAAAATTATAATTATCTATTATTAATTTTTGCTCTTTTGTGGTTTTTCCTGGAAAATTGACTGCATCAAGATTTTGGATATAGTTTTTAAAAAAATCCTTAATTGAATCTCCGCATTCTATCCTATATTCTTGATTGCCTCTGCGATCCTCAAAGGCAATACAGCTAGTTTGAATTCTTTTAGCCAGATCATTCTCTCCCATTTTTTTTGCGAGATCTCTAATGCTGGCCATAAAAAGAGTAATTGTTAAGAGGCGTTGTTGGCCATCAATAATTTCTATGTATTGGTTTTCTTTAAAATTTTCGAAATTAAAAACAAATGAACCAAGAAAAAAAGTTTCTTTATTTGTTTGAATGTCATTCCAAAACTCTTCTACCTTATCTGTATCCCACGAATAAGGGCGCTGATATCGGGGTATTCTAAATTTATTACTAGAAAATAAAATATCTTCTATTTTTTTGTCTTCGGCATCAAATGTAAATGTGTCTGGCATACTTTTTATTGGCTATTAGCTAATTTTTTATTTAAGGTTAATAAAAAGCGCACTTTAAAATGCGCTTGGGGGATAAGCATCAATCGCCCACTTCCCTATTTGGTTGTGGGATTTGGTTAACATAATAAAATCAAGTTATTTTTGCTCCGCCTTTTTTTGCTGGCAGCCGCATTCGCAATCCGGTTGGCAGGTGCAGCAATAGCAGCAAACACCTGGCTGGCAGGAGCATTCGGTAGTTTCGTCCAACGGCATGCCGCATTGGCATTTTCTATCGGCCATGGTTTTGTTGGATTATTTGCTTATATTTAAATAATACTGCAAATAGGGTTTTGGGGTCAAATAAATCCTGTCAGTCTCGACCGACGGGATAATAAAAAAGGAGCTGTTTTTGGCAGCTCCTTGGCGGGGGGTTATTGCTCGTTGGCAAATTGCTTATTTTGAAGAAGCCAAAGAGCTTTGATCCAGAGAATAGCGATAGCAGAAGGCAGGATGAGCGAGGCGATAATTTCCGGAGCGGTTTTGAGTATGGGATTTTCTTTTATGGCTAAAAATATGCAGATATTAGCCGGTAAAATGACTAAAATAGTTGTGATTGCGTAAAAAAATGGCGGATATTTGACCGGCCAAGTTCTTAACTGTTTAACGGCTATTACTATCTTTTCTACCATCTTGTCCATAAGCCTTCTCCTTTCGTTATTTTGATTTTGAAGAACAAAATAACTATAGCATTTTTGCGATAATTTGTCCATTAAAAAACTCCCGAAGCCAAAATGCTAGCAGGAGTTTTTTATTAGCCTTGGCGAAAAAATTATTGGGTGTTGCCGTTGCAGCAAGAACACATTTTCCGGCAACCAAATACGGCTGTATAGATTGCAGCTAAACCGACTAGATCATAAACAATTTTGGTCCAGGTTGAGCCAACGCCCAAGAGCCAGGCAACCAGATCGAAATCCCAAACGCCAACTAGGCCCCAATTCAAAGCGCCAATCAGCACTAAACCAAAACAAATGCAATTGATTATTTTCATAAAAAATTAGTGGTTAAAAATTATAAAAATTGTTCGACCTTTAATTTTATAGATATGACAACGGGCTTAGCGGGCCGCCAAGAGGTGTGGGATATCCGTAGCGGTTGGAGCCAATCGAGAAAGTGTTAGTGGCGTAAACCGAGAAATGCAAATGGGAGCCGGTGGAATAACCCGTTGAGCCGCCATAACCGATTAAGTCGCCTGTTTTTACTCTTTGGCCAACGCTCACGCTTTGCACGGAAAGATGGGCGTATAGCGTGGTTAATCCGTTATCATGCTTAATGGTTATCCATTTGCCATAAGCGTATTTGCCCATATTGGCAACGCCAGAGACCGTGCCGTCCAGTGCCGCATAAACAGAATCACCCGTATCCAAATCAAGGTCTATGCCATTATGGAATCCTCCGTTTCCTTTGCCTTCGTTGCAAGCGGGATAGGAAATGCGGGCAAAATAAGAAACTATGCAGCCGTAGGTTTGGGTCATGGTGCCGGAAACCGGCCGCGCCAAGATTCCTGTTTTGGCGCCGGGGATGGAATTGGCGTTAATCTTTTGGCGCAATTTTTCTTCAGCCAGGAAAATATCATTTTCTACTTGTGCTTGCTGTTTTTGCAGAGTGGTTAAAGTGGCTTGATATATTTTTTCTTGGTTTTTGCTGGTGGTTAATAAACTTTTTTGCTCGTCTCGTTCATTATCCAGCACCAAAGTCTGGCCGCGCAATTGGGTTTGCAGATTTTGCAACGCCGCTTTTTGCGCTTCGGATTGGGCTTTCTGTCCTTCTAGCTGGGATTTTAATTCCTTGATGGCAACCAGCTTTTGCTGCAGGCCGCCTTGCAGATTAGTGATATATTGGGCCTGGTTTAGAATATCGGAAAAGTTTCCGTTGCCTAAAATTAGCTCCAGCGGGCCGGTCTGGTCGTATTCGTTAAGGAGCAGGATAGTTTGCGCTAGGTTATTTTTTTGTTTTTCTAGTTCTACGTTTTGAGTGGTGATATCGCTATCAAGGCTTTGTATTTTGAGGGTGGTTTGGGAAATCTTTGTTTGGGTCAATCTGATTTCCGTTTCCAACTTTTTGATCTGTGCTTCCATTTTAGCCACCGCGTTTTTTAGAGTGGCGCTTTGGGTTTGGGTGCTTTTTAATGTTTCTTTATATTGGGCGATTTGCTTTTCTAATTCCAGGATTTGCGCCTGTTTTTGGCTTATTTCACTTTCCAGCTCCGCGGTGGTTTCGGCTAGAACAAAAACCGGCTGGCCAAAAGCCATAACCAATGCGGCAATAAAAATAAGCAGATTTCTAAACATTAAAAAGTTTTATTAAAGCAATTTAATCGCCTGGGCTATTCTAGCTAAACTTTTTTCTTTTCCAATAATTTCGGCAATATCAAACGGCGGCGGAGAGTTTTTTAGGCCCGAGAGCGAAACGCGCAAGGGCCAAAGCAGAGAACCCTTATCCCCTCTTTTGGCCGCTTCTTCCATTAAGATGTTTTTTAGGTTTTCAGAATTAAAATCTTTTTCTGGAATGCCGGCAATTATTTTTTGCGATGATTCCAAAGATTCTTTTATATCTTTTTCTTCCATGGCTTTCCAATTAAGCAAGGATTTATCAAAAGCGGGCGGATTAAAAAGCAAATTAACCTTTTCTCTGATTTCCTCTGCGTTATTGCTGCGTTCGCATTCTATCGCCGTGGCTTTGGTGATTTGAGGTTCTGGGGCTTTGGGCTTTTCTTCTCCCTGCCAAACAAAGGCGCTTAGGTCCTGGGCGCTTTTTTGTTTTAAATAATAATTATTATACCAATTTAATTTTTCAATGTTAAAAACTGCACCGGCTTTATGCACCCGCTCCAAGGAGAAGTCTTTTAATAATTCTTCCATGGAATAGGTTTCTTTTTCTCGCTCCCCCTTCGCCGAGGCTTCGGAGGACAAGCCGGGATTCCAACCCAAAAACGCCAGATAGTTGACCATGGCTTCGGGCAGATAGCCTTTTTTAATATAATCTCCCACCGCCACGTCTCCTTTGCGTTTGGACATTTTAGTTTTGTCGGCATTTAACAGCAGCGGCAAATGCGCAAAAAGCGGCGCCTCCCAGCCAAAATACTCATAAAGCAAAATATGCTTTGGGGTTGAGGGCAACCATTCTTCCGTGCGGGTGACGTGGGTTATTTGCATTAAGTGGTCATCCACCACCACTGCTAAGTGATACGTTGGGTAGCCGTCGGATTTTAATAGGACTTGGTCGTCCAGCTCTTCGGACCTATACGCCACTTTGCCGCGCACTAGATCGTTTATTTCAATAGTCCTATTCTCTGGTATTTTCATTCGGATAACATACGGCTCTTCGGCGGCTAATTTTTGCGCGATTTCTTCTTTAGATAGCTTTAGGCAGCGCCGGTCGTATTTAGGTGCCTGTTTTCTGGCGACCTGTTCGTTGCGCATTTCTTCCAAGGTTTTAGCATCGCAAAAACAATAATAGGCTTTGTCTTTATCAATTAATTCTTGCGCGTATTTTTTATATAAGTCCAAACGCTGCGATTGGATATACGGCACGAACGGCCCGCCAATATCCGGGCCTTCATCGTGATTAACACCCGCCCATTTCAAGCCGCTATAAATAGCGTCGGTGGCGCCTTCAACAAAACGCTTTTGGTCCGTGTCTTCCAAACGCAAAATAAACTTGCCGTTATGCTGTTTGGCAAATAAATAAGAATAGAGCGCGGTGCGCAAAGAGCCGATATGGAGATAACCGGTGGGGCTGGGGGCAAAACGGGTTCGGACTTGACTTTTGTTCATAAATTGTTTATACTATTTATATACGTTTAAAGGGTCTTTTTTGTTCTTTTCAACAAATAACAAACATTTTCTTTTGGAGGTGTTTATGTCAATTTTAAGGGCAAAGAGTCGGTGTATAAGAGATGGCAGGAAGGAATTGTTTTTAAGCCAATGCCGGGAAAAAATCAAAGGCTGGGCTAGAAAACAGAACTCATCGGACTTTTTTAGCGAGATGGGAAAATTAAGCAAAAAGGAGTTTTTGATTGCGTTTGGCGTTGCGTTGCTGGATATTGTTATTGTTGCCGGTGTTGCCAGCATAATATTTCGAATTACTTTCTTCCGCGACTTTTCTAATTTTTGGGGTTGGTTTTGGTCTGTGGTGCTAGCGCTTGCTCTTTGGATCGGGGCTTCGATAATAATATATCGATACCAAGAAAAACAGGCGGCCGTTGAAAAAAGGCTGGCAGAAAAATTGATGGTAAAATGAAAGGTGCTCGGAACGGCGGATTAAAAAAATTCGCCGTTTTTTTATTTCTAATTATCTCTAATATTTAGCCAGATTTAAAACTTCCTGCGCTAATCTTTGGGCTGAATCGGGCCGGGAAAAAGCCTTGGCATTATCCCCCATTTTTTTCAAAAGTTCCGGATTATCCAGCAAGGAAAAAACCTGGTTTTGGAAAAGATGGGGAGTCAAGTTCATTTCTTCCATAATAACGGTGGCGCCAAAGTTAGCAAACTCAGTGGCGTTCTTTAATTGGTGGTCTGCAGCGGCGTTAGGCAGAGGGATTAAGATACTAGGAGTGCTTAGGGCGGCAATTTCCGCGATGGTGCCGGCTCCAGCGCGCGCTATGATAAGATCCGCTATGGTCATGCCCTGTTTCATTTGTTCATCGTCCAAAAAAGGATAGAGATGATAATCGGTAGGCATTCGATTGCCGATAGTTTGTTTAACCGATTCAAAATTGGCCGCCCCGCATTGATGGATAATCTCGCATCTTTTAGAAATAAGAATTAAGGAAGAAATAATTAGGTCGTTAATTGCTTGCGCACCCTGGCTGCCGCCTAAGATCAAAAGAACCGGCTTGGTGCCGCTTAAGCCGAATAATTGCTTAGCGGTTTCTTTATCGCCGCCAAAAAGCGACGGCCGGACAGGATTGCCGATCAAGGCGGTTTTTTCTTTGGAAAAATATTTAGCGGACTCGTCGAAAGAAATAGCTACCCGGCGGCTGAAAAAAGCGCAGATCCTATTAGACAGCCCGGGCACGGAATCGCTTTCGTGGATAATGATAGGAATGCGGAAAAGCCAAGCCACAATAACCACCGGCACTGAACCGTATCCTCCTTTGCTAAAAACTACATTAGGCATAAACCAGAAAAGGTGCCAAAAAGATTGGAGTATGCCGAGCGGAATCTTGAAGATATCAAAAATATTCTGCAGCGAGGCATAACGGCGGAGTTTCCCGGCCATTATTATTTTATGGACGATTCCTTCTTTGGCTAGCGCTTCTTCTCCGACGGTCTTGGGGCCGATGAACATGAACTCAACGCTATTGCCCTCGCCGAACGGGATTTGGAAAATATTGGCGCTAGTTAGATTTTTTATTTCTTGGACAACAGCTAGGATTGGGAAAAGGTGCCCGCCTGTGCCGCCGCCGGTTAAAACAATTCTCATAAAATTAAAAGTTAAAATTAGATTTTACTATATTTTGAAATATTCAAAAGTATGCCCATGCCTGCCAGAGTAATAGCCAAGGAAGAGCCGCCCAGCGAAATAAATGGCAAGGTGATGCCGGTTAAAGGAATCAGGCCGCAGATAGCGGCGATATTTATTAAAGCCTGAACTACTACCCAAGCGGTTAAACCTCCGGCCAGCAAGCGGCCAAAATCATCAGGCGCTCCTTGCGCAACCTTGAGGCCGCGAAAGGTAAAAATCAAAAACAATAACAGCACGGCCATAATGCCCATGAAACCCAGCTCTTCACCAATCACTGCTACGATAGAATCGGAAGCGGGCTCGGGCAAGTATTTGAACTTTTGCAGGCCTTGGCCTAGCCCCACACCAAAAAATCCTCCTGAACCCAAAGCCAGCGCTGCTTGGTTAATTTGATAGCCAATGCCTTTTGGGTCAAGCTCCGGATTCATGAAAACCTGCAAGCGGCTAGCCGCGTGGGCATAGAACTTTGTCAAAAGATAAAAAGCAATTACTGAGCCAAAGCCGATGATGCCCAGATGCGAGATGCGCGCGCCGGCTAGAAAATAAATAATAACGGAGCTAAAACCGATAACGCCAAGAGTGCCAATGTCCGGTTCTTTTATTATTAAAAGAGCCACTGCCCCCACAATGAATAAGAACGGAATTAGCCCTTGGGAAAAATCTTTGACCGCTTTTCCCTTGCTAGATAGCCAAGCGGATAAATAAATTATAAAGCTTAATTTTAAAAACTCTGTTGGCTGGAGGACTAAAGGCCCGATCTTTATCCAGCGATTAGCGCCGCCGTGTTCTTGCCCGATGCCCGGAACGAAAACCATAATTAAGGCAATGATAGTGGCAATAAGCGCCGGCAAGGCTAAAGGTTTTAAATATCGATAGGGTAAAAAATAAGCAATGAGGCCCAGAAACAAGCCCGGCAAAACACCTTTGAGCAATTGGCTTTTTAGGTAATAATAGCTTTCGCCAAAACGCTCTTGAGATAAGCCCACGCTAGCCGAAGAGACCATAATTAAACCAAAAACAACCAAGATGGCGATAACCGATAATAAAATATAATCGGGCTGGTTAGGTTTCATTCTGAACTGAAGTTTCGTTTATGATTTTAATGAAAGCACTGCTTCGTTAAATTGGCGCCCCCTATCGAACTCGTGTTGAAATAAGCCAAAGCTGGCGCAACCCGGGGCGAGCAGAACGATATCTTGGGGCTCGGCTAATTGGCTGGCCAACAACACGGCTTGCGCCATGGTATCGGCTAATTCTATCTTTATTTCCGGAGAGATTTCTTTGGCCAATTTTTTGGTAGCGGTGCCGGGCAATAAAATAACGGCTTTGGCATGTTCGGAAATAGTTTTGCCAAGATGGTCAAAGTCTAATTTTTTATCTGCGCCGCCGGAAATCAAAATAATATTTTTCTGCTTGTCTTTTCTGGGAAACTCTTCGTGGATAGTCTCAATAGCCGCAATAGCCGCATCGGGAGCGGTGGCGGTAGTGTCGTTTATATACTTTACGTCTTTTATTTTACTGATAAATTGCAATCGGCCTTCCAGCCCCTTAAAAGAGCGTAAAGCGGCCTTGATCTTCTCAGCTGGAACATTATAAAGGTCGGCAACGGAAATTGCCGCCAGGACGTTGCTAATATTATGCTGGCCGATTATCTTCACGTCTTTAACGCTTGAAATAAGCCTTTGGGCTGCGCCGTAATATATTTTTTTGCTTTTCACATATGCGCCCATTCTGGCTTTTTGGTTTAAAGCCGGAAGTTCGGCGTGGATAAGTTTGTCGCCTTCTGTTGAATAAAAATAGATTCGGGAGGCTGCCTCTCGGGAAAGATCGCGCAGGATCTCCTCATCATAATTCAAAAACAAATAATCTTTTTCTTTTTGGAACTTAAAAATAAGTTTTTTATCTTCTATGTAATCTTGGAAATTGCCATAACGGTTCAGATGGTCTTGTTTGATATTGGTTATAACGGAAACATACGGGCTTTTTTTGTGTTTTTGGGCATCGGCTAGCTGCCAAGAAGAAAGTTCCAAAACTACAATAGTGTCTTTGGTTATCTCCGGCAATTCGGCTAGCACCGAGCTGCGAATATTACCGGCTAAAACAACTTGGGGATAATGCTGCCTTAAAATATGGGCCAGCAAAGAGGCGGTGGTGGATTTTCCTTTGGTGCCGGTAATTCCGATTATCGGGGCAGGGCAGAGTTCCAGAAAAATGCCAATATCGCTTTCAATGGATATGTTTTTATCGCGGGCAGCAGCCAGATATTCTGAATCCTCGGGCACGCCCGGGTTTTTTATTATCATATCAACGCCTGCAAAGTCTTCTAGCCGATGTCCTCCTAAAACATACTCAATGTTTTCTAGTCCGGCCAAAGCTTCAAGGGAGCTCGTTAATTCTTCTTTCTGGCGCAAGTCAGTCGCTATGATCTTGGCGCCCTGTTCAGCCAAAAACTTAATCACACCGACTCCCCCGCCGTGGAGCCCGATGCCCATAACTGTTATTTTTTTGTCTTTAAAATCTTTTAATTCCATAAAAAGGTTTAAAGATAAAATCTATCCAGAAACACGATTATTAATCCGATAGCCGCCGCCATAAAAGAAACTATCCAAAATCGCATAGTGATTTGGGATTCGGGCCAGCCGATAGCTTCTAAGTGGTGATGGAGCGGCGCTGATATGAATACTTTTTTCCCGCCGCGCAGCTTTTTTGAAACTAGTTGAATTAAAACAGAAGATGATTCTGCCACTAAAATAAAGCCGATGAGCGGCAAGAGCAGGAATTGATTGGTTAGCATGGCGATAATGCCCAAAGTAATGCCCAAAGACATAGCGCCGGTGTCGCCCATAAAAAACTTAGCCGGATTAATATTGAACCACAAGAAAGCTAATAATGCCCCTAGAATCACGCCGCAAAAAGCCGATAGATCATAATGGCCTTGCGCATAAGCAATAACGCCATAAGCACCAAAAGCCGTCATTAAAGTGCCACCAGCCAACCCGTCTAGCCCATCGGTTTCATTAACCGAAAAAGAAGTGGCCACTAAAATAAAAATAAAAATTGGGATATACCAAAGTCCGATGTCAAAGTTTCCGACAAAAGGAATATGGACTGTGCTCCATTCAAGTTTAGAAAAAAACCACCAAGCGCCAAAGCTGGCAATAGCTGTGTAGATCCATATTCGGTGGCGCATTTTTAACCCGCCCCCTTTGGGCCCGATGCGGAATATTCCCAATAGATCGTCCATTAAACCAACCAGAGCGGAAGCAATTAACGCGCCCAAGGGAAGAAAAGTTTGGGAGCGGCTTAAAAAGTTTAGCTTGCCCATAAAATTATCTACGCCCAGCCAATTTAGTATCCAAAAAAGAAGGGCTAGAACCAGGACCGTCAGCCAAATCAAAAGCCCTCCCATAGTTGGCGTGCCTTCTTTTTTGCGGTGCAGCTGATTAAAAACCGGCGCGCCTTCCGAGCGGATCTGTTTTCCTAAGCGGTATTTAGTTAAGAAATGGACCCAGAGAGGGGTCAGGGCAAAAGCGACTACGAAAGAAAACGCTCCTAGGCCTAAAATTCGTGAGATTTGGAATAAATCAGACATAATTTAACGGCTAAGCAATAACGATTAGTTAAGAGATATAAAACAAAATAGGCTTAGTTTCTGGTGGCTAAACCCTATCTGCTTATACGGATTTTACCACAAGTAGGCCTCTTTCGTCCACTTTAGGAGCGCAGCGCTTTCTGCCATTCTATCTTGGCTATCCATTATGATAGAGATGACAGTTCCTTGGCTATTTGGCGCATGCCAGGCTAGGATCATGCAATTTCCCGCTTCTTCCGTGTAGCCGGTCTTACCGGCGATAATTTCCGGATATAAGCCTAATAATTTATCCGTGCTGGCCAAATGATGGTTGAACTTCCCGTCTTGGGAGGTAAAATCAATGGAAGCGGTCTGAGTTATTTTTTGCAAAATAGGATACTTTAAAAACTCCTGCATTATGATATTTAGGTCCCAAGCGCTAGATTGGTTTTCGGGGTCTAGGCCGCTGGGGTCGGAAAAAGTTGTGTTGTTTAGCCCTAAGGCTTTAGCCTTCTGGTTCATCAGGCCAACAAAATCTTTAGCGGTTTTTGATGAGATGTTTTCAGCCAACGCCACCGCCGCATCGTTGCTGGATTCAACCAACAAAGCATAGAGGAGTTTTTCAGCGGATAATTCTTCGCCAACGATTAGCCCGCCAAGTTCTCCTGGCGTTTGGACGGCCTTTTTGCTAACAACAAAAACATCATCTAGCTTGCTATTTTCTATCACCACCAAAGCTGTCATTAGTTTGGTCAAGCTGGCAATAGGCCGCGCTTCTCGCAAACCATCTTTTTGCCATAGAACTTTTTGTCGGGTTGCCTCAAAAACAAAAGCGATCTTAGCGGATATTTCCGGGTCGGCTGAGTTCCAATTTCTAATGGGATAAGTTGGAATGAGTTGGGCCGCTAAAAAGATATTTTCTGATAAAGGTAGTTTGTATTCGTCAAAATCAATAAAAGCCGCTTCTTTTTCGATAGAAGGAGAAGCGTTTTGTGCCGGTTGGTGGCTGGGAGTAAAAAAAGCCACTGCCGGATTAAGGAGTATTAAAAGTGAGGTTAATATCTGAAGCATATTCTTAGTCCATTATACTTTATTAGTTGTGTTTTTCAAATAAACCCCTGCTTTACTCGGCGCGAAGACAAAAAAGGAGCCCGAAGGCTCCAAATAAAAACGAGTTATCGAAAAAGTTTTATTTTTTTGCCATTGAAAAGCTGCCTTTTAAGGAATTCTGGTTTAGCTTTATCAGATTGGCCGGCGAAAGCTTCAGAGAAACTTCATAGGCTCCCCCATTAACGACAATTTTGCTTGGCTTGGTTAAGGCGTTATCTATAAAAAATGGTAATTTGTAAAGTTCGCCCAAGGGCGGTGTGGCGCCAAGGGCAACCCCCTTAAAGCTTTTTTTCATCCATTGCTCTTTGGCAAAATCTATTTTTTTATAGTTTTTTTCTTTATTTTTAGCGCGCAATTTATTAAAAATCAGCAAAACCTTTTTCTTGTCCAGATTTTTATTAGAGGGAATCAGGCCCAAAGCGTATTCTTTGTTGTCTAGCGAAACCACTACAGTTTTCCCTACTTCTTGGGGTTTGGCGCGCAGCGTGGCAGCCTTATCAAAGGCGGTATAAACCGTTTTATGCTCGATGACTTCGTATTTTGTTTTATTTAAATCCAAAAACTTCTGAATGGTTTTGTTTAGCATAAAATTGATCTAAGCTAGTTTTGAGAGCTGTTTTTAATATCGTCCAGCCGGCTCTTGATATCGTTTAGCGTGGAGAGGATTTCTCGCAGCCTTTCTTTAACCATATATAGATTACCCCTTTCCAGCTCCCCTATGGAGTCTTTAATTTTTTGAAGCTCATATTTTATGTCCTCGACCATATTTTTAAATTAAAGATTACTTATTGAAAATTATAGCAAAAAGCCGGGCAATGAACAATTATCGGCCGCGGCGAATCTCCCGTTTTGAGAAATCTTCTAATATTTGTTTAAGCTCTTCTTTGGTAAAGGCTGGCCAATAAGTCTTAGAGAAAAACCATTCACTATAAGCAGTTTGCCAGGGCAAAAAGTTTGAGGTGCGGACTTCTCCGGAAGTGCGGATTACCAGCTCTGGGTTTGGCAGCCCGTTGGTCCATAAAAATCGAGAAAAATCATCCTCGGTAAGGGTTTCTATTTCCTGGGCGGTTTTTTGTTTTGCTATTTTTTTAATGGCAGCAACGATCTCTGCCCGCCCGCCATAAGAAAGGCAAAAAACCAGGGTTAAGCCAGAAAAGTTTTTGGTCATTCTTTCTAGCGCTTTAATGCTCTGGCGCAAAATCGGAAAAAACCTTTCTGTTTGGCCGGCAAACTTAACTCGCACCTTTTGTTTTACTAGTTCTTTTGAGTCTTCTCTAAAAGCTTGTAAAAAAAGCTTCATCAAATAATTCACTTCTTCTTTTTCGCGGTTCCAATTTTCAGTTGAAAAAGCGTAGAGATAAATTGTAGAGACTCCTAGGTCTTTGGCCCACTTAGTCAGATCTTTTATTTTTTTAAGCCCGACTTTGTGCCCTTCCATGGTTGGTAAACTTTGTTCTTTGGCCCAGCGCCGGTTGCCATCCATGATAACGCCGATGGTTTTTGGGCCGCCTGGTATTTTGTCGTTAGGCATAGAAAATTAAAATACTATTTTAAAATTAATAAACTCCCCTGTTGCTGGCAGCCATTTTTCTTCAAGCTTGTCTACCCGGGATAATAAAGAACCTTTTTTTAATTTTTCTAGCAGCCGAGCAAGTTTTTCTTCTTCGCCTTCCGCCACCACAAAAACCGAGCCATCCGGCAGGTTCTTAACCGTGCCAACCAAGCCCAGAGATTTAGCCTTGCGCTGGGTAAAATCCCGAAACATCACCAATTGGACTCGGCCAAAAATAAAACATTCCAGTCTCTTTTTCATAAATTGATAAAAGAAAAGTGGACCGATGGAGATTCGAACTCCAGACCCCCTCGTTGCAAACGAGGTGCTCTACCAACTGAGCTATCGGCCCCTGATACAAAATGACCTCCTTAAAAAGGAGGTTTATCGGGACAGTTTTTTGTCTCTCCCTTTTTTTGTGGGCGATCGAGGAGTTGAACCTCGGACCTCGTCATTATCAGTGACGCGCTCTAACCACCTGAGCTAATCGCCCCTCACTTGAAAAGGATTGAATTTTTAATTCTTCTTTTCAGATGTGTGTATGAACCAGAAAATCTTTTTAATTGACTTTCCCTATATTTAGCATCGCTTCGGGAGAAGTAGGCCTCGTAATAAACCAGCTTAAATGGTTTCCTTGGATTTGTTGCCTTTGACTTTCCTTTGCTATGTTCTTCAATTCTGCGTCGTAGATCATCTGTATAGCCAATATACAGTTTATCATCTACTTCACTTTTTAGGACATAAACATAAAACATATCCTTTTCAAGTGAGGGGCTAATCGCCCTTATTTACGCAGTTTTTATTATAAACAAAAAAACGCCTCAAATCAAGAGGCATTTTTTGTTATTTCGCAATTCCACAATTAGGTTCTTTTAGTTATCTCGAATTGGTCATTTAAGGGTTACACAATTATGAACCAGCGAATTTAAGGTCTACGCCGCGACCTACTCTGTAAACAGAATAATCGACACTTTTCTAGAAGATGCATTTACATAAAGTAAATAAAAAAATCTAGAAAGGAGGTGATCCATCCACAGCTTCCGCTACGGATGCCTTGTTACGACTTCTTCCCTGTTACCGATCCTACCTTGGAACCACGAATGTGGCGCTTCCGGTATTACCGGCTTCCTTGAAGTGACGGGCGGTGAGTACAAAACTCGAGAACGTATTCACCGCGCCATGGCTGATGCGCGATTACTAGCGATTCCGGCTTCATGAGGGCGGGTTGCAGCCCTCAATCCGAACTGGGGCCGACTTTGATGGGGTTAGCTCCGTCTTGCGACTTGGCGACCCATTGTATCGGCCATTGTAGCACGTGTGTAGCCCAAGGTGTCAGAGGACCACGCTGATTTGACGTCATCCCTTCCTTCCTCCCCGTTGTCCGAGGCAGTCTGCTGCGACACTTGTAACGCAGCATAGGGGTTGCGCTCGTTTGCTCACTTAAGAGTACAGCTCACGCCACGAGCTGACGACAACCGTGCAGCACCTGACCCTAACGTCCTTGTGAGACGCCGGCCGTTTCTGGCAGGCTTCGTTAGAGTTTCTAACCTTGGTAAGGTTCCTCGCTTATTGTCGAATTGAACCACATGCTCCACCGCTTGTGCGAGTTCCCGTCTATTCCTTTGAGTTTTAATCTTGCGATCGTACTTCCCAGGCGGATGACTTAACGCGTTAGCTTCGCCTCTTGAAGGGTCGATACTTCAAAAAGCCAGTCATCATGGTTTAGGGCGTGGACTACAAGGGTATCTAATCCTTTTTGATCCCCACGCTTTCGTCCCTCAGGGTCAGAAACACGCTAGCTGAATGCCTTCGCCTTTGGTGTTCCCCACGATATCAACGGATTTCACCCCTACACCGTGAGTTCCATCAGCCTCTCATGCTCTCTAGTCTAGCCGTTTCCGACGCAGCTTTAGGGTTGAGCCCCAAAATTTAACGCCAGACTAACTAGACCCCCTACGGACCCTTTACGCCCAGTAATTCCGGATAACGCTTGAGGCACTCGTCTTACCGCTCCTGCTGGCACGAGTTTAGGAGCCCCTTATTCTTTGCCTACGCTCAAAAATTGTTCGGCAAAAAAAGTATTTTACATCCCGAAGGACTTCTTCATACACGCGGCGTCGCTTCTTCAGGCTTTCGCCCATTGAGAAAGGTTCTTGACTGCAGCCTCCCGTAGGAGTCCGGACAGTGTCTCAGTTCCGATGTTGGGGGCCAAGCTCTCACTCCCCCTACCCGTCATAGCCTTGGTGAGCCATTACCTCACCAACTAGCTGATAGGACGCAGGCCTCTCTCGGAGCGATAAATCTTTAAATGAGAATGGCTTTCGCCCCCTCATTACCATCTTGTCTTAGTCCAGCTTTCGCTGGGTTATTCAAGACTCCGAGGTAAGTTACCTACGCGTTACTAACCCGTTTGCCACTAACATTTCGTCTTATTGCTAAAATAAAATGTTCGTTCGACTTGCATGCCTTATCCACGCCGCCAGCGTTCATCCTGAGCCAGGATCAAACTCTCAAAATAAGAAAAGAGTTTCAATTCATTAAACCGATCTTCGACCCGTTAAGGTAAAGCGGTTTAATAAATCATACGCTCCGATCTTCCCGCGTCTTGCCGCAAATCTTTGCAGAGTTGCTATAGACACGGATTTTACGAGATAACTAAAAGAAACTAATCTTTTGTTATTTTCACTGTTGTGGAAACTAAACTAAATTGTATGGAATTATTGGAAATTCAAAGGTCTTCAATTGTTAAGGTTCATTTTTGTTAGCCTTGCGGTTTAATTCATGCACTAGAAAACCCGCGAAGAAGCGGGCATAAAATACCACTAAATCTTCACGATGTAAAAAATGAGTTTTTACATATAAGTTTCTATTATTGCTAACACAGTCTATTTTACTCGTTTATAGGGCTCTGTCAAGCCCCATAACAGAGGCAGCTAGAAATACTCTAAAATCTCTAAAATTAGGGCTTTTTAACTAAAGATAGCCGTCCCTTTGGCCCTACTTTATCTTTTGATTCTTTTGGTAGCAGACAGGTATTATTCTTGGCAGAACAGAAAAGTTTTTTGATTCTTTCTTTATTATTAAAACCATGGGCATCGTACAAATACGATAAATAGGCAAAATTATGGTTATTTATTACCTTGCCGTTTTTAATTAAAAATCTTTCCCAATCTAAGTAGTTTTTTTGCGAGATTACCGCTTTTTCGTCTACGCTTTTGCCTCCATTTTTTTCGATAAACGATAAATTGCCGGTCAATCCTTCTTTAAAAACTATTTTTTTATCAGCGGTTTTTAAATCGTAGAAGCGATAATTTAAGGCTAAATCAGAAATAGAAAAGTTCCTATAAAAATTAATGTCTGCCGAATCAAAATATTTTAAATAGTTTTTCAATACCTTCTTTTCTCCCTCTATTGAATAAGAATAAGGGAGATTGGCGATGATGTTTAAGTTAATCCATATTCCGGCGTCGCTGATATATTTTAAATATTTGAGCTGTTGATTTTTAAATAAATTACTATAAAGCTTTTGAAGCTTATCATTAAAAGTGACAGTTCCAAGATCTATTCGATAGCACCCCGCCTGAGTTAGAAGGCTGGGCAACTCTTCGTCAAAAATCGTTAAATTAAAATAATCCGTCCATAAAATATCTAATTTCTCGCTTATGATCCTTTTTAATAGTTGCTTAGTGAAATCCAGGTCAAAATTAAAGTTTTGATTAAAAAAAATAAAATGCTTTGTTTTATAATCTTTCTTTAGTCTGGTCAAATCAGAGATTATCTGGTCAATTGATTTATGCGCTTGTTTTTGGCTGGGGCTAGACCCCTTAAAGTGCGAGTTAGCGCAATAAGCGCATTGACTCCAAAAACAGCCAATTGAAAAATAATACGGTATTGATATTAAGTTTTTTGAGCCACCCTCTTTGCCTTCCAGTTCTTTTACCGAGTGCTTAAAAAGGGATAAACTCCGATTGCTTTTGTAGTCGGGAAGGTTTTTAATTTTTTCTTGAGGCGAAACCCAAAAAGAATATTTTGTATCTAGTTTTTCGCTATCTAAAAGCTTCTGCAAAATTAGCCTCATTGATTTTTCTCCCGGACCAACTATAAAAGAATCAATGAAGTTCAAACTATTAAAAAGGCTATTGTCGATTTCATTGCTTCTAGCGTTATTAATTCCGCCAAAAATAATTTTTTTGTCAGGAAAAAGGCTTTTTAAATATTTGGCAAAAAAAAGATTAGCTCTTAGGCCGCAATCGTCATCATAGCGAGAAAAAAAGTAGTGGTCGTATTGGTCTATTTGAAAAAAATTAATTAATTTGTCAAAAAACCCTTTATATTCTTTTACAGCATTGCTAGACGGAAAAAGAGCTTTATTCTGATTAAAGCTCTCTAATAATTTTTCGTATTTTTTATCAATCTTTCCTTGTCTCTTTTTTTCTCTTATTTCTTCTTCTAGTTCTATTTGCTCAAATATAATTTCTGGAAAATCTGGCTTCAAAGTTCCAATTAAAGCCGCTGGGCCAATTGGCAAAAACTTAATAGGATCGCCTCCCTTAGTGTTTATAAAAGGAAAAATAAATAGGATCTTCATAATCTTATGTCCCTCCATCGGTTTTTCAGAAAGCTATTATTTGGCTATCTGTTCCCCCATCTCTGCCAATCTACAAGCATAACCACCATTCTGTCGTTCGTCGTTTTTCTTCTCACTCCTTAAAACCCCTCGGTTTTAATGTTTCCGCCAAGGCGGGAGCTACGCTCCCCCTTCGCCCCCTCAACGAATGGGATGGGATAGCAAATATTCAATAAAAAATAGTTATTTTATATATTCGGCCATTTCAGCTAGCCGGCAAGCATAACCCCATTCGTTGTCATACCAAGACACAACTTTTATCATGCCATCTTTAACCATAGTTAAAGACAGGTCGACGATGCTGGAATGGCTATCCCCTTTAAAATCCATAGAAACTAAGGGTTCGTTGGTGGTGGCTAGGATTCCCTGCAATAAACCTTGGGCTGCTTTAATAAAAAGATCATTTATGCCCGGTGCGCCTAGCGGGTTTTTAACGGTGCAGACAAAATCGGTAATCGAGACTGTTGGCGTTGGAACCCGCATCGCCAGCCCATCAAGCTTGCCAGCAATTTCCGGAATGCATTTTCCTAAAGTTTTAGCCGCTCCGGTCGTAGTTGGGATTATATTCTGCCCAGCAGCCCGAGCTCGACGCAAATCCTTATGCGGTAGATCCAAAATACGCTGATCGTTGGTGTAAGAATGGATAGTGGTCATGAAGCCATGCTCAATGTCCAGGGCGTCATTTAATATTTTAACCACTGGCGCCAAGCAGTTGGTGGTGCAGGAACCCATAGAAATAATCTGTTCGCCCTGGTATTTATCGGCGTTAACGCCTAGCAGGTATGTGGGTATTTCTTCGCTGTCGGTGGGCGCGGACAGAACAACTTTTTTAGCTCCAGCTTCAATATGTTTTTTCGCGCCATCAATTTTAGTAAAAAGTCCCGTGCACTCTAAAACCACGTCGATACCCAGCTCTTTCCAAGGAAGCTTAGCCGGGTCTTTTTCTGCTAATATCTTTATTTTTTTGCCGCCAACCACTAGGTCGCTTCCCTCGGTTTTTACCTCTTTATCGTATCGCCCATAAGAAGAATCATATTTTAAAAGATGTGCTAGAGTTAGTGCGTCCGTCAGGTCATTTATAGCCACCACCTCAAGATTAGGATGCTTGTCTAAGATCCTTCTTAAAACCGGCCGGCCTATTCGGCCAAAGCCATTAATAGCAATTTTTATCATAATTTTAAATAGTTATTATCGTTTATTTTTATATTATATCACTATTTTTATTTTAATATAATGCCTAGGCATACTTAGTTAATCTTGTATAGAAAAATTAAAGCGTTTTTTATCGGTGCTATTCCGGGCTGGTTTAAGCCGTCTTCTCCGAGCCTTTCCCGATAGACCACTTCCAAATTAAAATTATCTTTTATTATTTTTTCAAATTGATTTGCTTCAAAAGTCGATATGCTTGGCCGGGAAGCGTTAAGCGAGCCTTGTATAACAAAAACATTATTATACTTGTTTTTTAGCTCCTTGATCTGTTTAGTTATATCGGGCAAGGCCTGGACGATCTTTTCGTTTTTTTTGTTTACCACCGAAGAGATCAAGCTTATTTTATCATTAGTAATAATAACTGAGTCATTATTTATTTGGCCCAGATGTTTTTCTATAAGCTGGTATTCGTTATTCCAAAAAATTGTGACGTTATCAGTGAAAAACCAAGCTGGCTGATAGAGCTTAAAGCCAAAAATGATAAGAAACAGGACTAAGGCGGCAGAAGCCAACCAGCCGTATTTATGGATTTTTGAAAGATGCCCTATAACCAAACCAGCCAAAATTACCAGAGGAACTATTAAATAAGAAAGGAACTCATAAGAATCGATTCTTTCGTTACAATGGAAAACAGTAATGATAGCCCAAAAAAAGAAAAAATATAATATGTAATCCCATATCTTTTTATCGCGAAAAAACACTAAAGCCAAAGGCGTAATCCAAAAAAGAGGTATGGCAAAAATCAGATAGCTCAAATTAAAGGCTAAGTTTCTGTCTATAACAAAATGATAGTAATTTGTTATTTGCTGTAAAAGATTCCAGCCGCTAGTCAGCCTTAAGTTGTAAAAGCTGACATCAGAAATCGAACCGGTTGGGCTGATAAAAAAACAAATGATCGTTGCCAGCATTAAGGGCAGGCTTAGCAAAAGAAAAACATTAATAATGTTCTTGATTTTCCTTATTTGTTCATCATCTAAATTGCGCCATAAAAGAAAAAGATAGAAAGGCAGCCAAAAGATCATCTCTATTCTCAAAAACAAAGACAAGCTCAAAATAGCCAAGCTCCAAAAAAGCAAAAGCCGGTCTTTGTATTTTACAAAAAGAAGCAGCGTAAACAAGCTAAAGGTGCCGAAGATCTGCCCAGCAAAAGCATAGTCTGGCGCCCGCCCGATCAATAAATTGTTGGGATAAAATATGAATAAAAGGCTGGCTAGAAAAGCTAGGCGATTATTATTCAGCAGCAATTTTAATATTAAATACACTAATAACATCTGAAAAACTATCAAAAAAGCATTTATCACAGACAGGCTTTTTATCGTTATGGGCATAATATATGCCAAAAAATGCATTATTAAAAAATATGCTTTAGCGCGAAAAATTACCGAAAAAGATGATAAGGCGTTTAATTCAAAGTCCAGGCTCCCCAAGACAGCGGACGTTTCTTTGTCTACCCTGACCAGAACCGGCCCAGCCATGATCAATCCGACTAAAATAGCCAATAAAATAATAATTAAAACTATTAAATATTTGTCTTGAACTAGCACTAACTTTAACCGTTTCCAGTTAATAGTTGCCAAAACTATAATAGCGACTATCAAAAGGATTATAGCCCCAAAAAAATAGTAGCTAAAAAAAGGCCTTATTGTTAGATAATCAGCCAGGATTTGTTTATTAAAAAAAACTGTCAAAATTATTAAAACAGCGGTTAACAAAACAAAATTAGCCGGCAACAGAGCTATTTTTTTTATGTTCAGGGCAATATTTTTCAAGTATCCGCTCAGTGCGGCCATATTAAAAAATCGTATAAATTAAAGGCGAAAGTGCGCTTTCTTGGCCAAAAATGATCAGAAGGCCTACCAGAGCTAACATAATAATGATCGGCAACAGCCACCATTTTTTACGGATCTTTAAAAAATCCCAAAGCTCTATCAGGAAACTTTTATTTTCTGGCATATGTTTATTTTTTTATTATTTTTAATATCTCGTTTTTTAAAGCTTCGGCTACTATTTTATATCCTTCGGTGTTGTAGTGGCCGTCCCCTTCCTTAGCCTTATAAGCGCTAAAATCCAGAACATTATCACAAAGATTAAGGATAGGGGTTTTGATCTCTTCGCTCAGGCTCTTAAATTGTTCGCCCAAGCTTTTAATGGTTTCTTCGGCGCAGGGGTTATTCAATGCTGATGGAGTAAAAATAACTAAAAAATCAATATTTTTTTCTTCCGTAATTTTTTTTATTTCTTTTATGGTATCAAGATTTTTTTGCCAGGGCTGAGCCTGATATTTATATAATATAACGTTCCAATTATAAGCGATATAGCGCAAGAAGGACGAGTTTTGAAGGATGAATAGGTTTATTTTATGGCTCAAAAAAGAAAAAGCCGGAATAGCGCGGTTGTTAATGACGATAACTTCGCTTTTAGAAATTACGTATTCTGTGGATGGGCCTAAACGCAAGGAGGCTCTAGGCAATTCATTGTCGTTGTTTGTGCTCTGGAGGATCACTAGGTTGGGATTATAACTTAAAGCGAGCTCTTTGATGATAGTGAACTCCTGCTCGGTGTTTAGCCCGGGCTGGGCGAACGGCAAAACTTCGAAAAGCGTTTTTTCTTTAGACAGCATTTCTGTTAATTGCGGGGCATAAAACTTTATCCAATCGATATTTTTAGGTATCCAGGTATAAGAATCGCCGACTATGGCTATTCGGTAAACTCCGGGCGGTTTAGTTTTGGTAAAATGGCTCTTATCAAAAAGAATATACAAATCTTCGTTTAGGCTATCATCTTCTAATTTGTAGGAGAGGCCATTGTCTTTTTTTATATAACTATTATTCAAACCTTCTCCGCTTATTCGGTTTATCTCTGGCCAAACCACAGAGCCGTTTATGTTTTTATCGATCTCCCAAATCTTAAAAATAGTTTCCAAAAAAAACAGCGTTATCAAAAGGGAAATAATAATTAAAATAATATTTTTTAGAAGTCTATTCTTCATTCTTTGTTATGTTTAATATCTCTTTTTTTAGCGCTTCGGCCGCAAGGCGATGGCCTTCCGTATTATAGTGATAATGGTTGCTTTCTATGCTGGATTGCAAAGAATGGATATCATCAACATAATCACATAAGCTCAAGAAAGAAAAGTTTAATTCTACGGCCATCTTTCTGATCTCATCTTGAAGTTTTTTCCCACCCTCCCCAGACACATAGCCGCAATAATCTTGTTCGTTAACCGCGGGCGGAAAATCGATAACCACCAGAGGGATTCCTTTGCTAGCCAGCAGCAGTTTCATCTGTTTTAAGGATTCGAGGCTTGAGTTTGTGTCAGTGGCGTCGACATAATAAGTGGAAATGATATTTAATTTATAAGAAAAAAAACGCCAGAAAGCCGAATTGCTCAATAAAAACTTGCTTAGGCTTTTAGGCAAATACGGCAGCGCGGGAACGATTTGTTTATCAAGTATTATGGGATCTGTTCGGCTATCGATCCAAAGATTATGGTTGTTTACTCCATAGGGAGTTTTTATCGCTTCAACGTCATTATCGCAATATTGGAGAACAACTAAATCGGGCTTTATATCTCCTAAGAACTCTTTCAGTATAGTTAATTCTTGATAGGTATTTATTCCCCCTTCGGAAAAAGGAAGGATATTAAAACTTTTTTGGCCAGCATTATTTAAGGCCTCTGATAGCATGGCTGTATAGTTTTTTTCATCGGGAGATAAACCAGAAGAGCCGGTAAAAGAATCGCCAATGATGGCAACGCGGTATTCTTCTGCTGTTTTTTCTTTTTTTACTGTCTTTTGGTAATTAAATCTGGCGTATCTCTGTTTATTTAAAGAATTGCTATCTAACAAATAATATAAGCCATTATCTTTATTAACATAAGTATCTTGATCTGTGAGGGAAAAAGTTTTTGCGCCATCTTCTTGCAGCTTTTCCCATATCCAAGGAGTATAATTAACTTTTTCATCATAAAACAGCCGGCAAGCTATCTCGGCGCATAAAAAAAAGAACGCACAAGCAGCCAATAAGAGCAGTATGTTTTTTAATAACGGCTTTAATTTTCCTGCCATTTATTTAATACCAACATTAATAATATCAATAACCCCGTTCTTCAAGACTTCGGCGGCAATACCATAACCTTCTTTATTATAATGGTTGTTGCTTGGAGCATCGGTTAAGCCCCTGATCGAATTAATGTCCGCCACATAATCGCACATTGAAAAATATTTAATTTGAAGCTTGGCAGCTTCGGCGGCTAGGCTTTTTCTAAAATCAGCGTTCCTGGTGCCACAATAATTTTCTGTCCATGACGCTGGCGGAAAATAGAACATTATCAAGGGAATATTTTTTTCTTTTGTTATCTCGGATATCTTTTCAAGAGATTTGAAGCTGGAGTTTATATCATTTTCCGGAACCTCTTCTTCCCGCAAAATATAATTTAATTTATAAGAGACAAAGCGAAGAAAGTTAGAATATTTTAGCATTCGCCAGCCAAGTTCGTTATCAAAATGAGGCAGTGCGGGGATAAATATATTGTCATAGATAATAAAGTTCATTCTTGAAAACTTTTGAAACTGAAAATACTCTCCGTTTTTATGTTCCGCGGAACTTTTCATTATCCCAATCTCATTGCGGGGGTATTCAACATCGTTATCGGTGTATTGCAAAATGACCAGATCCGGATTATAGGCCAACGCTATTTCTTGCAGTAAAATAAGCTCCTGATAAGTGTTAAGTCCATCATAGCAAATCGGCAGGATCTCAAAATTGCTAATACCCTTTATTTCTTGGCCGCTATTTAATAATTTCATCAATTGGATGCTATAGCTGTCATCATAAATATTTTTAGTGCCTGCCCCACGAGTATACGAATCGCCAAGAGTGATTATTCTGTATGTTCCTGGCGGTTTTTCTTTTTTTATAAGCGGATTATTAGAAAAAAATTGAGTATATCTATCTGTCAATAATTTCTTGGTGGTTAAATTATAAGAAAGCCCATTATCTTTATTTACCACGGTATTTTTAGGAGCCGTTATAATAACATCGTTAAAAAGCTCTTGCGGCTTAAAAAACAGCCTGGATAAGCATTCAGCAACGGCAAAAACAACTAAACAAGTTGCTATTAGTAATAAGATGTTTTTAGTAAAGAGTTTCAGTTTATTTTTCATCTAGTTTAATTAGAAAGTTGCCTATGGCCAAATAATTAAGCCCGGCGCGCTTGGCGCAATTCCACGCTTCGCTTGGCGTGCAAACTATAGGCTCATTATTTGTATTAAAAGAGGTATTTAAAATTACCGAGAAGCCGGATAAAGCTTTAAACTCCTCTATTAATCGATAAAATAAGGGGTTTCGGTCCTTATTCACAGCTTGCAGACGTCCGGTGCCGTCAAAATGCGTTACAGCTGGCAAGTCGCTGCGCCACGCTTCTTTTATGGGATAGACCAAAAGCATATACCGGGCGGCTTCAGGCAAGGGGCTATCGCATTCAAAATAAGTTGAAACAGATTCTTCGCAAACAGCCGGCGCAAATGGCCGGAACGATTCCCGGTGTTTAATGCGGCTATTTAGAATATCTTTCATCTCGGGATTTAAGGGGTTGGCCAATATGCTTCTATTCCCTAAGGCTCTAGGGCCCCACTCCATTCTTCCTTGAAACCAGCCTATAATTTTATTTTCGAATATTAATTTTGCGCCTATTTCTACAAGTTCGCTATCGCCAAGAAATTGGTAGCTTATTTTTTCTTTATCTAAAAATGTTTTTATCTCCTCGTTTGAAAAAGATGGCCCCAGAAAAGCATCCTCCATCTGATAATTTCTGGCGTTGCCAAGCAAAGAATTATATATATAGGATATTGCGCCGATGCTTGTTCCACCGTCGGAAGCGTTAGGCTGTATCCAAATATTTTTAAAAGGAGCATTTTTTAAGATCTTACCGTTGCAAACGCTGTTTAAAGCTACGCCGCCAGCCAGCACCAAGTTCTCGCAAGCAACTTCTTTATGCAGGTGATTGATTATTTTCATGATCACCTCTTCGGTAATCGTCTGCAAGGCAGCGGCAATATCTTTGTGGCTTTGGGTTAGTTCTTCGCTGGCTTTCCTGATCGGCAAGCCCAATAATTGGCAAAGTTTTTTTGACGGCATTTTTTGGGCAAAACAATAAGAAAAGTAATCCATATCCAAACAGAAGCTGCCGTCAGCCTTTATATCAATGGTATTTTTTAGCTTTTTATAATATTGGTTTTTGTCCTTATCGCTTTCTCCGTAAGCGCTGAGCCCCATTACTTTATATTCGCAGTTGTTCACCCTAAAGCCAAGATAGGCCGTGATAGCCGAATATAGCAGACCCAAGGAATGAGGAAAGGCCAGGTGTTTTAACAGCTTGATCTCGTTTTCTTCGCCTATTCCATAAGTTGTCGTTGACCACTCGCCTACTCCGTCAATCGTTAAAATAGCGGCTTTTTGGAATGGGCTTATTAAAAAAGCGCTGGCAGCATGCGCCAGGTGGTGCGGCACAAATAAAACGCTCCCTTTATATTTTAATTTTTTGCGGACAATTTTTATAAGGCGCAATTTCTGGCTGAACCAGATAGGCAGTGTGCTTACAAAAGACCACAATCCCTTTGGAAAGGTTTCTAAATATTGGGATAAAAGCCGCTCAAACTTTAAAAACGGCTTTTCGTAAAAACCTATATAAGCTATGTCATTAATAGTTATGCCTTGGCTGCTTAAACAATAATTTATTGCGCTCAGAGGGAAAGAGCTATCGTGTTTTTTTCTGGTAAACCTTTCCTCTTCGGCAGCAGCCACAATTTTGCCGTCCCTTAATAAGGCAGCTGATGAATCGTGATAAAAACAGCTAAGGCCGAGAATATACATTGTTTCAAAATTGCCTATAATAATCGCTTACATCGGATCCTCTTAATTCTGCATCAGACCAATATGTTTGCCGGTTTTTGGAGGGTTGCATTTCAAGAAAGTGCTTTTTTAGGATCTTGGCAAAGAGCCATGTTAATCCAACGCCAAAGATATAAACAATTAACAGAAGAGCTGTGTTAATAATAAAATTAAGTCCGCGGCTAATTTTTTTCAGGCCACGGATAAAAAAAGAAACTATTCTGTTGTTCAATAATTTTTTTATAAATAGTTTCATTTTTTTATTTTATTTTTTTATTCTTTATTACCAGCTTCCTGAGCTCCCTCCGCCGCCCGAACTTCCGCCGCCAAAGCCGCCAAAACCCCCGCTGCTGCCCCCAAAACCACCCCTCCCTCCGCCAAAGCCGCCAATCCACCAAGGAAAATGCGTGCCGGAGGATTTATGCTTTTGATAGGTTTTGGAGACCCCGTAGTCAAATAACAATCCCAAAGGAGTTAGGACCAAGATAGCGATTAAGCCAATTGTCCAAGAAAAAACAAAAATCAAAATAATACCGATAATTGCGCCGAGCACTCCACCGGCCCACCAGGATTTTGAACGCGCTAAAACACTGCTTATCCAGACAGGAACAAATAGAATTATCCAAAACCAATCAAATAAGTCTATCGCATTTTTATTGCTAGAACTTTGTTGGCTTTCTGAAGGCACATATTCACCCTTAGTTGCGGAGATAATTTTATCAACTGCGCCGGTTATACCCAGATCATAATCGCCTGCTTGAAAAGCTGGGCGCAAAGTATTTCTTACGATGTCATCGCAAGTAGCATCCGGTAATACACCTTCTAATCCATAACCCGGTTCAATTCTCATTTTCTTGTCATTTTTAGCTATTAAGAGAAGAACGCCGTTATCTTTATCTTTCTTGCCTATACCCCATTCCTTAAACAGTTTATTAGCAAAGTTTTCTATAGTATCACCCTCTAAGCTATTTATAGTGGCAACAGATATTTCGTTGCCGGTATCCTTTTCGAATTGGACTAATTTTTGCTCTAGCTGCCCTCGCGCGTCAGCCGACATCATTTGGGCGTAATCGTTAACAAAACCCGAAGGAGAGCCAGGAGAAGAATAAGCCAAAACAGAACCGCCGATCAAGCAGATAACAGCCGACAAAACGATAATTATTTTATTTGGCAAAATCAATGAAGGGCTGGCTTAATTAGATCTTCACTTCCGGCGCTACTTCTGCGCCGGCCGCGGCTTCAAAATAATCTCTGGCAGAAAAACCAAACATCGGCGCTAGGAACTTTCCCGGCAGTTGGGTAACGCGAGTGTTGTAATCGCGAGTTAATTCATTAAAACGGCCACGTTCTACCGCAATGCGGTTTTCCGCTCCTTCTAATTGCGCCATTAGGGTTTGCACAGTTTCAATAGAGGCTAGTTGCGGATAATTTTCCATGACAACCAAAAGCCGGCCTAGCGCTGATTCAACTTGCGTGGCAGCAACAGCTTTTTCATTTATGGTTTGCGCTCCGCTATATTTAGTGCGCGCATCAGTGATATCGCTGAAAACTTTTTGCTCCTGTTTCATAGCGCCCTGGACCGAAGAGACTAAGTTTGGTATCAGGTCGAACCGGCGCTGGAATTGGTTTTCCACTTGCGCCCATTGGCTATCTATTGCCTGGCTTTGGCCGACTAAGCCGTTATAAAACGACCAAGCATAGCCGCCGATCAGCAAAACAACGACTAGCAAAATTATTAATCCTTTATTCATATTTTTGTTTTTTTGCCGTTCTGAGAAAGACAAAGAATCAACGATTCTTTAATTTACTGCCCCAAAAAGGCAAGTTTTATTATATGGTTAATCTTTTATATTTAATAGCTCTACTATTTTGTTTCGATTAAAGCCGACTATTACTTGTCCGTCGATATCAATAACCGGCACGCCCATTTGGCCCGATTTATCAACCATTTCTTGCAAGTCGGCTTCGTTTTGCGAAACATCGACTGCCTCGAACTTTATCCCCTTTTCGGTCAAGAACTTTTTTAAGGTCACACAATAAGTGCAGGTTGGGGTGCTGTATACTTTTATCATTTTGTTTTATATTAATTATTTATTTTTTAAATATTCCCAGGCTGTTAAGGCCGCTTTGGCGCCTTCGCCAGCCGCAATGATCATTTGCTTATGGGCAATATCGGTGATATCGCCAGCCGCAAAGATGCCGGGCCGGGAAGTTTCATTGGTTTTTTGGTCAATAACAACTTCTCCCTTTTCATTTAATTTTACAATATCGGCTAAAAACTTTGAAGCTGGCACAGAGCCTATTTCCACAAAAATCCCGTTAACTGCGATCTCTTTGATCTCGCCATGCCCATTATGCTTAAAGACCAAAGCCTTAACGAATTTATCGCCTTTTACCTCGATCGGCTCGTAGTTGTTGTATATCTCAACTTTTTCATTGCTCTTTAATTTCTCTTGCATTTGGATATTGGCGCCGCGCAGATCGGGATATTTATTTAATAAATAGATCTTGGCGGCATATTGGGTTAGTTGCCAAACCGCATCCTGCCCCGCATCTCCGGCGCCAATAACCGCCACGTTCTTATTTTTAAAAAGCGGGGCATCGCAAGTGGCGCAATAGCTGATCCCTTTGCCGTCAAACTCTTTAGCGCCCGGCACATCGAGCTCCCGGTATTTCTTGCCGCTGGTAACAATTATGGCTTTAGCCGAAAAAGAACCCAGGTCCGTTTCTATTTCAAAAAGATCGTTGCTCATTGGAGAGATCTTCTGTATTTCGCAATTCTCCTTTATCTCCAGAGCAAACTTCTTGGCGTGAGCGCGGAACTTTTCTATCAAGTCGAGCCCGGAGATTTCCGGCAAACCAAGATAATTTTCAACCATAGGAGCATCTACTATTTGGCCGCCAAAAGAATCGGTTAGGACCAAGGTCTTTATTTTTTTGCGCACGGCGTAGATCGCGGCTGAAAGCCCAGCGGGACCGGCACCAATAATGATTAGATCGTATAGCATTTTATTTTTTAACACACAAATATAAAAAACATTTTTGTTAAAATGTTTGGATGTTAATGTGTTTTTTTTATTCGCCATCTAGGCTCACCAATTTCCAGCTATCCCCTTCTATTTTTTTTATTTCCACTTTTTCTATTGGCATTAATAATTTAATATTGTATTCCAAATTGGCCGGCTTGATGCCTTCTCCGTGTTCTATAATGTCGCCCAATTCTAACACGATCTTGGTTATTTTGGCTAGATTATTCTTGGCAGCGTATTCTTTGGCTAGCTTGACTATTTGGTCTGCTAAATGAAAATCGTGCATATTTTAATGCGTAGCGCAGGTAATGCAGGGATCGTAGGCCCTGATCAGCGCTTTAATTTTTTCTTCTATTTCCTTTTTTATTGTTTTTTTGGCGACTAGCTGCGGCAGATATTCTTCTAGGTCCCTTTCCAGGCGAGCCAAGTTCTGCGAGGTTGGCGTGATAATATTGCAATTTATAATCTTTCCTTGGCCGTTTATTTCATAAAAATAGTAAAGTGTGCCCCGCGGAGCTTCGATGGCATCAATTCCCATGGCGGTGTTCTTTATGGCTTTTAGTTTTTCCTGTATCAATTCGTCGCGCTTGGCTCTTGTTTCTTCCTGAAGATCTTTTTGCAGCGTCTGGCGCAATAATTTTTGCGCTTCTTCCGTGCAGTGGATAAGCTCGATTGCCTGGCCTAAAATATTATGGAAAGGATTGAAAGTCGGTAGAGTTATTTTAACTGATTTTAAAGCTTTTTTAGCTTCAGGGTTTAGTTGGCTATGGTTATTGTTCAGGCGCGATATAGCCCCAACCATAAAGGGCTTGCCCTGATAATAAGATTGCTTGACCACGCTGTTTTGCAGCTGATGCTCTTTTATGGTTTCCATAAAATCCGCCGGATTAATTTTGTCTTTTGTCGTTGCCTTGATCAAGCCATCATAGAAAGCATAATCTTTTATATGGGTTAAGCTGGCATAAGGCGCGGAGCGGCTAAAGTTTTCGTAGTCCAGGCTGAGAAAAAGTTTAACTAGGTTTTTTGCCGAGGCCAAAGCCTTGTCGCTTTCATTGAAAAGTTCGGCTAGCTTGGCTTTGTTGGGCAATTTTAAAAATCCGCCGATGGTCGGAGTTAATGGGTGGATCGAGCGGCCGCCAATAACCTCAATTATTTTATTGCCAAACTCTCGCAGCGCTAAAGCGTCCTGGGCGCGATTAGGATATTTTTCTATTAAGGCCAAGTCGTTAGTAAAACCGAAAAAATCAGATAAAGAAAAAAAGAAAAGATGCAAAGCGTGGCTATTCAGGATTTGCCCCATCATCATTAGTTTGCGCAATAAAACCGTTTCCGGCGAAATCTCTATTTTTAATGCCCGCTCCAATGCTTTAAGGCTGGTTAAATTATGCACTACCGGGCAGACCCCGCAAATGCGCGAGGTTATTTGCGAAACCTCAAAAATGCTGCGGTCGCGCAAAATGCCCTCCAGAAGCCGGGCTCCTTCCATAACGTCTATCCGGGCTTTGCTGACGTTTCCACCGATAATATCAGCCGTAAAACCGGCATGGCCCTCAATTTTAGCGATGTGGTCTATTTTAATATGCATAAAAAGACAAAATTATAATTGTTTTGTTGGCGCTTCCGGATAGACCTTATCTTGCAAGCCAAATCTTTCTAAAATCAGATTCACTTCTTCCTGGCTGTATTTTTGCGACAAAAGCTGTTTCGTTAATTTTTCGGGATCTAGGCCCGGAATCGGCCCTCGGCAACCATCGCAGGGATAACCGCTTGAAGGGCAAGGAGCGCCGCAACCAGCCAGCATTAAAGGACCAAGGCAAGGCAAACCTTCTTGCAATAAGCATTTATTCTGCCTTATCTGGCATTCATAACACACCGGGCGCCTGGCAATAGTTGGCGGAACGCCGGCCAGAAGCTGTTTAACGATTTTTAAAAACTCTTCTTTATTTATAGGGCAACCGGGAACTTCCCAATCAACTTTTACATAATAACTTAAAGGCTTGATATCGGGGTTATTAATGCTCTCAACGTTTTTATATACATAATGCATCCGTTCGTTCTTATCCTGGTAATTTTTAATTTCCGCAATGCCGCCCAGCGCCGCGCAGGCGCCCAAAGCCACTAAAACCTTAGAGCGGGCGCGCAGATCTTTCAACCGCTCAATATTTTCTTTGGTGATCGGCGAACCCTCAACAAAAACAATGTCGTAATTTGGCGCTTCCGGCTCGTCTTCCAATAAAGCAAAATCCCCGATCTTAATATGTTCAGCTAATTTTAAAAACCTGGTTCCCAAATCCAAAATTGCCACCTGGCAGCCTTCGCAGCAGGTCAAAGAAACAATAGCGATGGTTGGTTTCTTATTCTTTGGCATTTAAAGCGTTTAATGTGTCCTGGGTATATTTAAACAAATTAATAATATTTTCTTCATTCAATTTTTGGATAGCGTGATTCCAATGGACAGAAACCCAATCCCCAATATCAATCGACGGTAAAATCTCTTTGTTCCAATTTATGGTTTTGTTCGTTGGGGGGGCAAAGCTTATATTTTTTTTGCCCGCCAGAGGCACGTAGCTGATAACAATCTTGTTTTTTATTATTCGCTTTACCTTTCCCCAGCCAATGCGGCAAATATCCTTTAGCTTAGTATTACCTGTAAAATCAACGCTGCCGGTAATTGAGCCTAAAACCAAAACATGGAAGCTATGGTGGGGTTTTACCCCTTCCGGAATCAATTGGGCGCGTTTTTTAGCTTCACTCTTGGATAGAAGCCCTGGCCGGCAAAACCTTTCTTCAACAAACCGCCGCAGATCATTGGCAGTGAACTTATCCAGAAGATCATTCCCTAACCAATAAGCTTCGACAACTTTTTTATTAAATGGGCTGCTTATTTTATTCTTTTTCGCTATTAACTGATAATAAGCATAAGCAGCTTCAAACTTTTCCAGGGTCGGGATTATTTCCGGGATAGACAGCTTGCCAACAAGAAACTTTTTAAGCAACTCCTGCTTTGGCCCGCAAAAGCCAAGCTTATTGGGGATTAGCCCGTAAAGCGCAGCTATTTTAGGACCGGACATATTTTTTTACCATTTTTATTCTTTCCCATATTCGGTCAAAGCCCATAATTAAAATTAAACCGCTTAGAATCAGCGCTCCAGAATAAATATTTTTGGCAGAGACTTGGCCGACGTTTATAGCGGAAAGCAAGGTGGTTATCGGCAAACCGGCTAGTAAAATCGTGGTAGCCACAGAAACCGGCATGAGTTTTAATCCGTTATACCAGGTAAGCGTGTAGCCTAAAAGCAGGGCGGCGGTTATTGCTATCCAGCCAAATTGCGGCCAGCTTAAACTTAACAATTGCGCGCTTTGGCCCGATAGAACAAGATAAACAAAAATTAAAATAGCACCAAAGAACATTCGGCCAAAAGCCACCATATTCCCCGAAAGATTTTTTAGGATGTGTTTGGCTAAAATGTTTTCCGCCGACCAGAACAAAACTGCCGCCAAAATCAGCAAGTCTCCCCAGCCAAATGACAGATTAAAGCTTTTTAAAGTTAACATCAAACCAGCCAATAAGCTTAATCCGCCGATAAAAAAGCCCTTATTAACTTTTTCTTTAAGAAAAATAACAGCTCCGGCCGCCACAAAAATAAATAAAGTTTTATGGATAAAGGCGCCTTGAGCTGCTCCGGTTAACGACAACCCCCTGAAAAATAGCAAAAAAGGAATTGAGCCGCCAATTAAACCAAGCAAAAACAAATGAAGCCACTGTTTTTTGGAAAGCTCTAAAAACTCCTGTTTTTTATTAAAAAATAAAATAATCGCTCCGATAAAAAGCGCCACCAAGGCGATCTTGGCAAAAGCAAAAATATCGGAATTATTTATCGCCACGCCGAACTTATTGATAAAAACCGAAAAACCGGAAATTATGGCGGTCGAAAAAACTAAAATAAATCCTTTATTTGGCATATGATAGTTTTTAAATAATGAGATTATTTATTTCTTTAGCCTGCTTAGCGGTTATTTTTTTGATTATGACTTGGCTCTGCGTTAAGACCCAATCCCCTTTTTTGACCGGCAAGAGGCTGGCTACTATTTCTTTTTTCTCCCCAGCTTTGACAACAATAGCCTCCTTTCCAGCTGAAATAACTTTTTTGGGGATAGTGAGGCACATGGTCTATAAGTTTTTTATTATTAAAGTGACAAATCCGGCAATTATGATAAATGCGGTCAGGATAGACGGAAGAAGGTCCATTATATCGTCTCCTACCATTAACTTGAATTTTCGCATAAAACCTTAAAAATTATCTTAATTATTAATTATTAGCTTATCTAATTTAAATTGCTTCAGGAATGGTTTTTAGCTGCGCCCAGCTGAAAACCGGGCCATCTTTGCAAGTATAGTATGGGCCAACGGCGCAATGTTGGCAAACTCCTATGCCGCAGTGCATTCTCCTCTCCAGCGACAAATAAATATCCTCATCCGCAAAGCCCAATTTTTGAAGCTTTTCCAATATCGGCCGGTACATTACAGGCGGCCCACAAATAAAAGCGACTGAGTTTTGGACAACTTCATGTTTGTCAAAAAGCGTCGTAACCAGCCCTGTGCACCCTTTCCAACCAACGCATTCTTTATCCACCGTGAGCTCCAATTGGATGTTTTGCTTTTTCCACCGGTCGTATTCGTGTCGGAAAAGCATATCATCCGGAGATTTGGCGCCATAAAATATCTGCACTTTTGTGCCACTGCCCAATAAGTCGTCTTTACCAAGGATCAAAGTCCGCAAAGGAACAAAGCCCAGCCCGCCAACCGCAATAAAAAGATTTTTCTGCTTTTTAAAATCATATTTATTCAACGGCCAAACCCCATTGCCAAAAGGCCCGCGAAGGCCAACTTTGTCCCCAACCTTCATTTCATGGAGCTTGGCGGTTAATTTGCCTGCGTTTCTAACGCAAAGCTCAATATAGTTTTCTTTGGCATCGCCGCAAGGCGCAAAGGGCGCTTCGCCAAAACCCGGCAAAGACAACTCCACGAATTGCCCAGGTTGGTATTTAATTTTTTTGCCCAATTCAAAACGGAACAATTTAATATTGTCTGTCTGCCTGGAAATAAAAGATATTCTGGCTGATTGTGATTCGTAGGGATTATTCATCAGCAGCAATTAAGAGTTCTCTATTTTCTTTAAAACTTCTTCTATATTTATGCCCACAGGGCAAACTTTAGCGCATCGCTTGCACCCCACGCAACCCATAAAATCAAACTCGTCAGGGATTCGGGCAAACTTATGGTAATACCAAAAAAGTATCCTGGCGGCTGTGGTCTTTAAAAACTTGTGCCCACCAGCCACTTCGGAAAACTCTTGGTAAAAACAAGAATCCCATTCCCGAGTCCTTTTGCCCGCGCCCTCTTTTAAAGCCGGCTTATCGTCTATACGGAAGCAAAAACAAGTCGGGCAAGCCAAGGTGCATTTGCCGCATTCAATACAAATCTTGCCCAGCTCCTCCCAGATTTGGGGATTGGGATGGTTTTTTAGCCGGTCGCGCAAGCGCTCCATCCGTTCTTCTAACTTTCCTTCTTTGACCGGCCCGCTGTATTGGATATGCTGGTAATCTTTATAGCCAAAATCCTCCAGCACTCTTTGCCCTTTTATCGAGCCGGTAAAAACCTTAAAGGCTTTATCTGTTTTTACTAAAAAAATATCAAAAGGCAAATGCTCTAAAATATTTTCCTCATATTCTATTTCAAAAAGATTGCCTTGTATCTCGGGAGTTAAGGAATAGCCGATTATCAGCAAATTACGCCGGCGGAGCTGATAATATGGGTCCTTTTCAAAGACTTGATCATAAAGGTTAACCGCTTTCAGGTCTAAAATGCTCATGCCAAGCAAAGCTGCCTTTTGTTCTTTTTCCGGCTGGTCTAGTTTCTCTTTTTCGTATTGGAAAAGGCATTCTTGCTCCGGCACAAAAAAACGCTTAAAAGAATAGAACGGCAATTGCCCGGATAAGTCCAGGTCTTCAGCTTTTTGGATTTCTTTAATATAGATCTGTCCGTCTTTATGCGCTGATTTTGGCTGGTGAGCAGCTAAGAACGGCGAAACCTCTTCGGTTTTTTCAGCTGAGAAAACCGGCCCAAAAATCGGCCAGCCGTTCTGGCGCAGATAAGCCACGAATTTTTCCAACCCTCCTTGAGTCATTATTAAAATTATACCAAAAATAGTTCAAATAAAAAAGTGTGGATAATTTTTTGTGGGCAAAATAAAAGCCCATTAAGGATAAAATCCTTAATGGGTCGGTTTCCGGCAAACTTTTGCTATTTATTTTAACAATTTACCAAAATTAAATCCCACTATCAAGCTTGTGATAACTAGCATTGCTACGGCAGGAATCAAAATAATCCTATCTTTATGGTATTTCCAGGCTGTTATTCCACAGAGTAAAGAATTAAATATAAAGACAATAATTAAACCAGCAAATTCTCTTAAAAAAGAGTCTGTCATAATGCGCCTCCATTTTTTTGTTATATATTTTAAATTTGTTTAAGAACTTCTCTGTTGTTTTAAGCAAAATGAAGGATATCTATAGATTCTTCGCTTTGCTCAGAATGACAAAAATAAACAAAGAAACGGGGCTTAATTCTTTTTGCTCTGCAAAAAGAATTAAGCCCCAAGCTAAAATTACATCAACTTTTCTTTAACCCTAATCCGCCAAACCGCGAACTTAAACTTTAGTTTGTTCCAATTGATCGCTAGGCCGTATTCATTGTAGAGATATACCAAGAATATGCCCCATAAAGAAACCATCAGAGAAATAGCTATATTGCGCGCCAAGTCGTTGCTGCCGGTGACAGCCGCAATTGATGCGCCTAAGACCACGCCGGTCGACACAGTCGTGCGAACCTCGTTGGAATTGATAGCGCTTAAATTATCAGCTGCAAAAGCCGCGCTATTGGCAATAACATAGCCGTTATACGGCACCTGCATCACATTAACCTGATAAGAAACAGTAGCGGTAGCACCTGAAGACAAGCTGCCCATATACCAAGTTATTTGATTAGTGCTGGCGTTATAGCTGCCGCCATTATCAGCGCTGACAAAAGTCGTATATGAAGGCAAAGTATCAACGAACCGGACATTGGTTAATATGCTAGAGCCGCTGTTATAGTAGCTCAAAGTATATTTTAAGGCATGGCCCACAGAAGCCGTGTTATCGGTTTGCGTTCCATTGGCGGAAGTTAAATTATCTACCCGTTTAGTCAATCCGGAAGTAGAAATTGTCGCTGCCGGAACATAAACAGTTGAAGCCGAGCCTGTGGTCGTTACCACTTGCGCAAAAGATGACTGCTGGCCAACATTATCCGCCGAAGCATAAGCATAGTTAGTAATGGTTTGGGCGCCGCCATAAGAATTGACTGTCGCCTCAAAGTTAATGCTGCGATTTTGGTTGGCAGACATCGTGCCTAAGCTTATTCCGCCGGTTGTTAAGCCGTCGCTGGTATAAGCATTATCAATGCGGGTTGAGCCCGGAACATAAGTTAAACCGGAAGGCAAAGTATCCCAAACGCGCACGTTATAAAGATTACCTAAGCTTGAAGGCGTTGAGACTTGAATTAAAAACATCACTCGGTCGCCGATGCTGGCATTAACAGAGCTTTGCATGCTTGTGCCGGTGGTTGTATTGCGGACGGTCTTGGAAATATTAAGATTTCCTTGGCTATAACTTTGGCCCAAATACACTGTGGCTGTATCGCTGCGCTCGCTTACTTGGTCCGCGCGGGCATAAGCGTAGTTAATCAAGTTTTGGTTTGAAGCATACGAATAATAGTTAGCCGTAACTTCAAAAACTATGGTTCTGGTAGAGCCTGAAGACAGCGAACCGATATTCACTCCGCCGGAAACTATTCCATCAGACATATATGAACCATCTAATCGAGCTGAGCCCGAAACATAAGAAAGGTAGCTAGGCAAAGTATCATAGACATAAACATTATTCAGCGTGGTATTGCCGGTATTTTGGATCTGAACCTGGAAAGATATGCGGTCATTACCATTAGCATTTACGCTTTCCATATAGCCGCTTGTGCCGCTAGTTAAATTGCGGACGGTTTTATTGATAGTTAAATAACTATAACCAGGTGTTGGAGTCGGGGTCGGAGTTGCCGAAGATAAGTAAATATAAGCTGAGGAACTCTTCTCGCTCACATTGTCCGCGCGGGCATACCCATAGTTAGTGGCAGTCTGAGAGGAATAATAATAATTTACTAAAGCGCTAAAAGTGATCGTCCTGGTGGCGCCTTGCGCTAACGAGCCGATATTTATTCCGTTGCCGGTTATGCCATCCGCCAAATAAGAGCCATTTTCATTGGTTGAGCCGTTAACGTAAGTTAAAGGATAAGGAATATTATCCCTCACCACAACATTGCTTAACGAGGTGTTTCCGGTGTTAACAACGCTAATTTGAAAGTTTAAAGTATCATTTAAAACAGCGCTGGTGCTATACCCATAGCTAGTTCCGCTTGATTGGTTCCGAACGGTCTTGCTGACAGTTAGGTTGTAATTTAAGTTTGGGGTAGGTGTTGGGGTAGGAGTAGGTGTAGGGGTCGGAGTTGGAGTCGGGGTGGGAGTAGCAACAGGAGATAAATTACCAATAAAAGTAATATAACCCTGATATGGCCAGCAGCCTTGAATATCTCCAATATTTAACTCAATATAATTTGAACCATAAGAAGTCGCCGAAACATAGGTCGGAGTTGTTGATTGGTTCGGGTACCAGCGAATCGAGCTAGTTTCCATGGCTAATGTTTGCGCCGGAGAACTATAGATAATCACGCTGTCATTTTTTGTCGGCGCGTTGTCGGCGCTTAAAGCCGCGTTTACCGTAATGGTGCTTTGGGCGTTATTGGAAAACGTTAAGCGGACCCGAGTGTTATGGGCCACTGAATCTATCACTCCATTGTGATAATAAACCCTAAAAGCCACGCTATTATTGCTGCTAGCGGATACGCTGTTATCCTGCCAGCCGGTAGCGGTGGTTCTGTTGGCCACGGCTAATGTTTTTAGATCACCGCTCTGAATATTAAATTGCGGTGAGCCATCGGCGTTCGCCAAAATCGGCGCTACGATAGCGCTTATAGTTAAAAATACGGTTAAAATGGAAATTATCTTTTTCATATTTTTATTTATCCTGTTAATTTCTGCTGCGCAGGAATTGCGAAGCAATTATTTAACAGGGTGAATTATTTTTTTCTCCTACTTTTTTCCGCAATTTTTTATGAAAAAAAGTAGAAGGGCGAAGCGCTAAAGATTTTTTGTCTTTGCGCCTCGCCTGGATAAATAAAGAGTTAAGGAACTAAGGGAAGGGGTGCAGGACCGCCGATACAACCGAGGGTCTTAGTAATAACCGTTGTCGTGGCCGCCGGATGCAATATCCAACCAAGCACGCCGCCAACTGCAAGCCCTCCAAGCCCTGCCCAAAGAGCAGGCGTATAGTCGGTGTCTCGATACCGCTGTTCGATAATTTGTTTTGTCGTATCGCGATATCGTTCTGTGATCTTCAAGATTACCGGCAATTGGCGAACTTTTACATTTCGCACCGGGTTCCAGCAAATACCGAGCTTATATAATTCATATTCGGTAATGCCGGTGGAAGCATCATAATTAGCCTTAGCTAGAAAAACAGTTTCAGGCTCTACCCAACCACGATACCATTTGCCGTTGCCGCCTTGAGTCTCAATTATCATTTTTTCTCTATTGATAAAAATGACTGATTTTGACTCTCGGGCTTCGTCCTGAAGTTTTTTCACAGTATTTTTGGATACCGGGCCAACGGGATTGCCGCCAAGCTTTAATTTCTTATATTCCCCTTGGGGAATCGAAGAAATTAAATCCATTCTGGCCGGCAGAAGTTTTTGGTCCACCTCATAAGGCTCCGTGGCTTTTACCGTTTTAGCTTCCCGCATTATGATTTCCTCGGGCGCATCCGCGCGCGAGACTATTAATCCTGTGCAGCCTTGGAAAAACAAGAGGCACAAGAAAATAACATTCAACAACAAATATTCCTTCTTCATTTTCTTACCTCCTCTTTTTCGTTTCGGCCATGGCCGATCCATTCATCGGAGGAACCTCTTGTTCCTCTTCCGAATATTTGTATTTTTGTTTTTGCTCCGGAAAAAGATCTGGTATTTTCGCTTTTTGCGACGGAACTAAAACAGATCGGTTAGGCGAATAACGGGCCATTTTCACAGGAACGTTTCCGCCCCGAAGAATCACTTGCCGCATCCTGTCTTCAGCTTCAGCGCGCGTAGCGCTGCCGCTAATGATGCTTACAATTTCCTGGTTAGAATAACCGAGCTTTGTAAGCCTATCACAGAGGGAGCAACCAAAAACTTGACCGCTACCCACCAACAATACCGCTAACACGAAAATAGTAATAACGGTCTTTTTCATGGTCTAGCCTCCTTATCTCTTTATTTTTTTGTTTAAAGAACTGCCTTTTTTTCTCTTATTTACTACCCTTTTCTGTAATCTTGTATTATATACTATTTTATCTATTCTTGTCAAGCCCCTTGGAGTTTTACTGAATCAACGCTCCATAAACAACCAATCTCTTAGCCGAAGTGCCAATTGGCCAGCAAGTTGTCATTTTTAATGCCGGTGTAGCCGATTCGGCTATTTTTACTTGGTTTGGATTCAACACTTCCTGCCCCGTAATTTGGTAATCATATTGGCGATGGTTATATATCACCGAAACCGTATCCCCTGCTTGAAGTTTATCCAGCAGAGTAAAAACTTGGCCGTATTGGGTTTTTACCCATGGAAATATTGAACTATGGCCCGACAAAACAAGTTCACCATTTTGCCCGGGTAAAGCGCTGCCCGGATAGATTATTACGCCCTGATTCAACGATTCGTTTAATTGCTTCTGGGTTGTGCCGCTAGCCATAACCAAAGGAGCTCGAATGCCAAGACGACTAATGATTATCATATTGGCGTTAGCATTATATTCTACGCTATTGATATTGGGCGTTTCAGTCGAATAAGGCGTTTTATTAGTCGTTAAACTCCCCGATTGGGTAGACGGAAAAACGCTCATTTTAGGAGCCGGCTCATCGTAAGTGATCTTGCCATTAGTTTCAAAAACCACCCAGCGCAAATACAGCGCGTTAAAGTTCAAAAAGATAAAACTGACCGAGAAGATAAAAATGCCGATTAGGCCATAGGATAAAAATGGGCTAACGCGGCGAAAATTAGGAAAAAATCGCGGAGTAGTTTTTAAATATTCTTCGTGCGCCGCGCCGAACTTAGTAGTTAGCGAACCTCGCTCTTCCGCTATCACGCATTTGCGCCAAAAAAAATAGATCGGGATAATTGCTATAAATAACAGCCAGGAACGGAAAAGGATCCCTAGCGCCGGATTTAAAATAAAAATTATCGCCGCGTACATTGGATTTCTAGTCAGCGCATACGGTCCATTAATAACTAGCTCAGAAAGATTGTCGTTTTTGCACCCCCTAGATAATGCCCAAACGCTCCACCAAGTTAAAACAATATATAGAGCCAATAAAACTGCAAAAGAAATGATTGCGGTATTAAGAGAAATATAGATTTTAGGCCCACCCAAGATAATGCCCAAAGATAAAGCGCCCGCGCCGATCATAAAATTGCCAAATAAGGCTTTAGGCAAACAGCCAAGAATATCTTTTATGTTCTTTTTCATCATGATAGTTAAACAAAAATTAATATAGCCGACAATAAAGTTATTAAAGTCGTAGCGATAACGGTTGGCCAATATTGTATCCGTATTTTCACAAAGATATTAACCAGTAAGGCGCAAGCTAAGAATAAAGTAAAGTATAAATAAAGGCTTTTAAATATTTCGTCGGACTTAGAAACAAACGCGCCTAAAACCCGCGGCGCATAGCCGGTTTGGGCTACCTCTTGGGCTGCCCGAGAGATCGGCGCCTCTTCTTTGGCAATAGTTTTTAATTCGATCTGGTTCGCCATTGATGGGCTGGATGAAGGAGTAGCCGCGGCTACCACAGGGCTATTTGAAATAACCGGCTCAGCATTAGGCAGAGTTGTTTTTACCGGAGAAGGAATTGCGGTTTTTTGAGCCGCAGGCGCGACAGCACTAGGAGTTGGCGAAGCCTGGGCAACTTGAGTTTTAACTGCCGAAGATTGCTCTTTGCCAAAAACTAGCACCGCTAAGGTGTCTTCGTGGTTTAATATCTGGCCGGATTTTACTGCCAGCCCTATTTCAGAATAATTAGGATTCAAGATGTTATCCCGATGGGTCGGCGAGTTCATCCAGGCTTGAAAAACCGCCTCAGTTTCGGTAAAGCCCATAGCTAAGTTTTCCCCAGCATAAACATAGTTGTAGCCGATCTGCTTAAACCAATACCAAGGAGTGATGCCCGAAGGGCTGGTGTGGTCAAAATAATTTTTTGCCAACATATCGTTTACTTTCAAGCCGGCCACAGAGTTTAAGTTGCTATCTAGCGTTAAGGTTGAAAGATTCCTGGCCTGGCGCTCTTGGTTTATCATAGCTATGAGCTGCTGTGAGGTAATTGATGAAAAAAGGCTGGTCGATGGCAAAACCAAAGCCAAAGACAAAAAAATAATTTTAACGGCCAAAAGAGACGCGCCATACCAAAACAGATACTTTGACTTTAAAGCTTTGGGTAAATAATTATTTGTTTCTTTCGGCACAAAAACTTCCAGCAAAACAATTCTTACTTTTGCCAGCCAGCCGGTTATTTTTTGTTTTGTTTGAGCCAAATATTCCATATGTAAAATTATAACAGAAAAGATATATCTTGTCAATAATTTCTCTTTTGTCTCCTGTTTATCCCCTGCTTTTAAAATAACCCTATTTCAATAAAAATAAAAATGCCCCAGGCATTATTGTTGCCCAAGGCATTAAAGAGTTTAGGGATTTGCTTCCCTAAAATTAGTATCGTTTATTTTGCTCATCAATAAGTCAATTCTTTTTAAGCGTCTTTTTCTCTTTCTTAAAGAAACTCTCTTGCTCTCATTGTACATTTTTTCTTTGATGTCGTTTATTTCATTTTTATAAGACTCAATCTTCGGCTGCACCATAAACAATCTCCTTTTTTAGTATTTTTGTGGATAAAAAAGAACTTATTAAATTATAATCTATTCGAAAAAATAATCAACAAAACAGCTCAAAGAACTAAAAGATCTTAACCTGATATAAGCTTAAAAACTGGTTAATCAACATAATAGAAGAGATGACTAACAAGGCAACTAATCCGTTAGCAATTAATGCAGGGTATTGGATTTTAATTTTAACAAAAATCTTTAAAACTAACGCCAGTAAAATTATAGTAAAAAGCATAATAAAAAGATAATTAGTCATACTGTGAGGCTCGGATAGGATTTTTTGCACTTGAGATAAAAAAGCCGATTTGTTTGCCAATACGGATTTATATGATTCCAATTGTTCTTTTTGGGGCGCAGTTGGAGTTATTGGCAGCTCCGACACTATTAGTGTCTCTTGCGCTTCTTTGGTTTCTCCCATAACTAAAGCGAAGGTTTCTTGGCTCTCGATTTCTGGGCTGGTGGTAGCCGGGCTTGGCTTTAGAGAAAAAGAAGGTGTGGCTATCGGTTCAACTTCTTTTTCTTTTTGTTCAATTGCAGCAGCTGCTGCCGGCCGGCCAAAAAATTGTGCAATAAAAAATGTTTCCTTGCCATTATAAACCCCCTTGGCTGTCGCAATGCCGATTTCTGTGAAGTTATTATTTAAAATATTAGCGCGGTGCGCAGGAGAGTTCATCCAGGCATTCTCCACGTCTTGCGAATCCACAAAGTTAATAGCCAGGTTTTCGCCAGCGACAATAAACTTATACCCGGCTTCTTCCAGCCAATACCACGGAGTTAAGCCTTCGGGGCTCGTGTGAGCAAAATAACTTTTAGCCGCCATATCCTGCGCTTTAAGTTCGGCTGCTTTTTGTAAAATAGGATTAACGGTTAAGGTCGACAGATTATCCTTTTGGCGATCAAGATTCGTTAAGCTGGTTAAGGTTGAAGGCAAAATAGAAGAAAAAATATTGCCAAGCGGTCCTAAAACAAAAACTTGGGCTAAAAAAAAGACCTCTATTCCAAGGGCTAAGCCTAAAACAGCTAAAAGAGCCTCCCATCTTAAAATATGAGGCTGGTGGCCATTGGCTTCATGAGGAATAAAGTCCTTTTTTAGCAAATGAAACATTATTTATATAATACCACAATTATTTGTCTCTTAACAAAAGAGCCCTTTGCTTATTAGCTCGGGGCTCTTTCTGTCTCAATGTTTATTCTATCTCTGCGCCGGTGATATAGGAGTTGCGATCGGTGGCATTAATTTCATAGATTGCATCCCAATCAAAGCTTCTATTGTTGAACGCGGCAGCTGTCTTAACCCATTGCTTGGTTCCGGTATCACCAGCTGGAGCCAGCTTGTAGACTCTGGTGTCGCCCACTACCCGGACCAACTCCGAGGTTGTGAACGAGTCTATCACGCTTTGGTCAACATTCAGAACATCGGCCCATTTCAAATGCTGATAGCTATTGAACACCGATGGATTTAAGATTAAGCGCTTAAACTTTTTATTACCCGTATATTTAACGATATAAACATCAAAACCGTTAGTCGCTCGGATCATTGCGCCATCCGCGAATGTCTGTTCGCCTAAGACTTGGCCGGTAATTTCAGTTGCCGGAGCAGTAATTGTTGGTTGCACCATTGAAGTACCACTGCTACCTCCTAAAGAACCACCACTAGTAAGATTGTATGGGACTGGGATAATATCAAAGGTCTTATTGTTACTACTTAAACCATCGGTATTAATTACGGCTACATTATAAGTTCCTACGCTGCTAGCCGGTACGATTGCCGACATACTGGTGGTATTTAAGTATGAACTTATTACGGTTGCTCCGTTAAAGGTAACCGTGGCGCCAACACTAAAATTAGTGCCGGTAATAGTTATCGTATTGCCGGACTGACTGGCAGTCGGCGAAAGAGAGCTGATAGTCGGATTAACGCCCGCCACATAACTAGACATATGATCCATCAGAATGCCGATAGTGTAGGTGTAGATTGAGCCGTTATTGACCGTGTTTAAAACCGTACCGCCAACCGCGTAAGTCACTCCATCCTTAATTCCGGCTTTACCCGCTAATTCCAATGTGCCATCCGGTTTATAATACCAAATTAACGGAGCCGCGGTATTGGTTGTTTCCAACGTAACAGTCGTGACAAAATCGTTGCTAAAAGTAATTTTTTCTTCTGGATTACCCATCGTTATGACCACCGCGTCAGCTCCGGCTTTAGCGATAATTTCTTCGGTCGGCTTAACGATCTGCGGTGGATTAATGTTGCCGGTGTAGGCGGTGCCATCGGCTTTCAATATCTCTGTGGCCGGTGGAATAACCACTTCTACCGAACCAACGGTTTCGGTATTAACAATTGTGTCGTCGGATTGCAAAGTTATTTGAACCGGAATAGTGTTGGTGGTACTCAAATCAATCGGATCATTAGTTGTTTGTTCCAGGGTAGTGGAATCAATAATTAGCGGCGCCTTAACAGTTAATTTAACCGAGCTCATTTCATTGGTGCCATTAGCTGTAACTTTTACATCATAACTGCCCGCTACGCCAATACCGGATAGCGCCCCGGTGATACTGGTATCGCTATCCACACTTAGGACATCAAGAGCCACACCATTGATTGTCACTGAAGTCGCGCCCGTAAAGTTAGAACCGATAATTGTTAGATTAATATTAGTGTCGTTAGTGCCAACAGTTGACGGTATAACATCGTTGACAGTTGGCGGCGGAATCGGCGCGGCTGTGACTTCATAGGCTGAAAGCAAAGCAGCTGAGGTGCCGTTGGAATTAATAACCTTCAAGCTATAAGTGCCAACCGGCGTGCCCACCGGCACTGAGGCCGTTAAGCTGGTCGCGCTAATATAGGTTGCCGTTAAATCAAAAGAATTTTGGGAATTGGAAAATCTTAAAGTATTGGCGCCATCAACGAAATTTGTTCCGGTCACCGTTATCGCCACCGCTCCGTCATTTTGTCCGGTCGCCGGATTCACGTTTGTGTTTGTCGGTAAATCAGAGCTGGTTGTTCTATTGGCGATATTACTGATATCCGAAATCTTTCCGGCTTCGTCTTGCGCCTTAATCGCGAAATAATAAGTCGTACCCGAGGTTAAACCGGTAACCGTGAAAGATTCGGCTGAACCCGCGCTTTGCGGTGATAGCGAATTAAACACGGTTGTGGCCGCATCAAAATTATCGGCCGTTATAGTGCTTCCAGAGCGCTTAATAATGTATTTGGTAGCGATGCCGGTTGTTTCATCGTCGCCTGTTGCCGTCCAGGTTAATTTAATTTGACTGGTAGCTATTGTTCCGGCCTGAGCCGCCAAGTCGCCTATCGCGCTCGGAGCCACGGTATCGGTGGAAATATCAGTCGCCGCCAAGGTTTTGCCGGAAGCTGTAGAGATACCAGCCGTGTTGCCAAGGCTATCAACTAATTTAATCGCGAAATAATATGTTGTGTCAGCTGATAAATTTTTAACCGCATAACCTTGATTGCCTGTCGCCGGTATTGGTGTGCCGCCTAAAGTTAATGCCGTATCAAAATTTTCTGCGGTAATTTCGCTGGCTGAACGCTTAACAATATAATGATCATTAGAATTCGCATTAGGGTTGGTCCATGACAAAGCTAAACTATTAGTCGTTGCCGAATCTGCCGCGAAGCTACTTGGCGCTTGAGCCACAATAATACCGGCGGTGTTATTTACAAAAGTCACGGCATAATTATTTCCGTCGTTGCCGTCATTAACTATTCCGCTGGGCACAAGTGTTTTGCCTGTGCCGACATTGGCGTTGCTGTAAGCTTCAATAAAACCGGCCGTGTCGCTATTGGCTAAAGTTCCCGTTATAACCGGAATTGCGGCGGCGACTGTATCGCCATCGTAAGTCTTTTTGTTGGCTTCAGCCGTAACCGTGAGAGCTTTTTTATTAACCGTTAAAGTTCCTTTGTTATAAGCAATCTCGTAATTGCTAAGCCCGCTACCCTGAGCATCGGTAATTTCAATATCATAGCTTCCCGCGAAAACACTGGCATCAGAGCCGCTACTGACAATAGTTGTGCTTGTTATGGTGTCGCTATTTTGTAAGCCTGTAGCCGTAAATTCTGTGCCGGCAAAAACTTTTTCATCACCATAAGTTTTACTGGCATCATTAGCGGTTATTGTTAAAAGCGCTTTAACAACACTAACTGTTCGCGTTTTTTCTACAGCCGCATTGCCCGCGCTATCAGTGGCGTTATAAGTAATCGTATAATCGCCTAATTTGCTTGTATCAACTGAATCTACCCCGCTTGAAATTACAGTAATACTGCCGTCGTGGTTATCCGTTGCGGTCGCACCGGCATCCGAATAAGAAGAACCGTATGCAATCTCAACAACATCCGGACCATTAATGGTAATAACCGGTTCTTCTTTATCGATATTAGTTATCTCTACGCTTTCACTGGTACTGTTTCCTGCCAAGTCAGTGGCGATAAAAGTGAATGAAGAGTTTTCTGTAAAAGTATGCGGATTTTCGTTAAATGATCCGTGGTCGGCCGTGGCTGTTACCGTTATATCTTGGCTGGTTGGCGTGGTGTCGTCATAAGGTTCAATGGTAATAACCGGCGCCACAGTGTCTAAAATTATTTCTGCCAGAATACCAATTTCAGTAACATTGCCTAAGTTATCTTGGAATTTTACCCTAACTTTTTTTGCGCCATCATTGTCAGAAAGCGTCCAGGTTTTAGTTGTCGCGTATTCTTCCCATTCGCTGTAATCCCCTGTTCCATTATTAAAAGCCATTAATTTAACGCCTGAACCGTCATCGGTTGCTGAAACAGTTAAGGTTACCTCGCTGCTATTAGTATATGCGGCGCCATCATTAATGCTCAATGTTCCTTCTGGGGCGGTTGTATCGTAAATAATTGCTGAAGTTACCGCCTCGCTTTCGTTGCCGGCCGCATCTTTTGTGGTAATTGAAATTTCATTAATTCCCTCGGTTAAAGACAAGTTATAAGACCAATTTACTCCGCCATCTAAAGAAACAATTTCAAAACCATTTAACCAAACCGAAGTATTAGCTTCTTTTGTTCCGGAAATGGTTTGGGAAGAAATATTGGTCGGGGTAGAAACTTCGTCTATAGTTGGTTCTGCCGGCGCGCTAGTATCAACCGTAAAAGTCCAATGGTCGCTTTCACCGGAATTACCCGCGCCATCGGAGCAAGTAACATACCAAGTATTTGTCGTGCCGTCGGAATTAGTTAATGTGCCAGCATCAAATTCGCTGCTATCAGCCGGAACATCGATAAAAGATTGTGAGCCGGCTTCTCCCCAATGAAGAATGCAGCTTATTAAGCTATCCACCGAATCGGAAACTTTAAATTTATGGGAGGTTGTTTCAGATTTGGAATAAAAACCATCCGCCGGAGACAAAAGCGTGATTGTCGGTTTTCTGGAAACGTCATTGCTTAAGATGATTTTATTTTCGTCAACGTACCAAGGGGCATAATCAACATTATTAGAAACTTTTGTTTTTATAGTTTGGTAGTCCGCGCTGCCCCACCAGTTACTAGTGGCGATAAAAGATCCGTCTGATTCAGTAAAATTTGTACTAACAGCATATTCCGTATTACCCGTAAGAGTATTTCCACTGAAGGTATTTGGGAAAAAGACGAAAGAGTCGCTGCGTCTTGCAAGCAATCCTATTTTATTCCCCGTGATAGAATTCCCTGTAATAGTATTGTTATTTGAGCCCATCATCTCAATACCATTTGTATTGTTATCAGAGATGGTATTATTTGTTACGGTGTTCCCGCTTGATTTCCAAAAATAAATACCGTTTCCTTCTAAGCCGTTATCAGTTACAAGCGTTTCATCGGTTCCAACGGTTCCGCTAACGGTATTAGTAGTGATTATATTATCATCGCTCTCTCTTCCGATATAAATTCCGTCTCTTCCGCTAAGCGTAATCGTGTTTCCGGAAATTGTGTTTGCCGTAGAAGGAATAGTCCCTTGATCACCCTCAAGAGGATTATAATCCAAGACTATGCCATATCGAGCACTTCCGGTAATGGTATTATCTTTAACATTATTACTGCTTGAAGCTAAAAGAAGAACGCTGTTTAAGTCATTTGTAAAAATATTATTTTCAATGGTACAGCCGGTGGCATCCTGAACCAAAATACCGCCATTTGTTCCGTCGTTTTCAAGAATATCAGTTCCGGAATTTTGCACGGTAAAGTTTTTTAACGCTACGTCGTTAGCTGTAATTTTTACTACTGCTCCGGAGCCGTTGCCGTCAATAATGGTCGTGGTTTTATCTTCTCCTAAAATAGTAATCGATTTGCTAATCGTTAAATTTTCAGTATAAGTTCCGGCCATTACATTAACCGTACCGCCGGAAGCAACCGCGTTGATGCCTTCTGCAATTGTGGTGAATGCGTCATAGCCGAAACTGTGAGTGCCAGCGTTATTGTCTGAATAACCATCATCTACATAAACAGTATCTACGGCGTCGGTATTTAAAATATCCTTAGCATTACTGATATAGTATGGCTCAAAATCTATATATTCTAGAGTTCCTGGCGTCGTATTGGTTTCTGAGGACAAATCAAAGCCATAGCCGGCCAATTTACTTTCAATTGTTGTTTTGTTGGCACTTCCCCACCAGTTATTTTCCGCCTTAAAGTTGGTGTCTTGATTTGCATCCGTATAAAGATTTACACGAGTGTTGTCGTAAATCTTATTCGTACTGATGTTGTTACCTATTATCGAGTATCCTACTTCGGCAGTATTTCTTATATGGAATCCATCTTTGTTTTCAGTAATCGTATTATCGGTGACGGCGTTGTTACTTGAACCTTTCATTTCGATTCCAAAGGCAACATTCCCGGAAATAATGTTGCCGGTCACTTCACTATTACTCGATTTCCAGAAGTAAAAGCCATCCTTGTCGTTATTGTGTACATTGTTATCAGTAAAGATGTTTTCATTACAATCTTTATCCACGTAAATACCATCTCCTGAATACTTGTCTTCTCCTAGAGGGGTTTTTATTGTAGTCGCAACATCATTTTCCTTAATTGTATTTCCCGTTGAAGGATTTGTGTCGGTACCTACATAGATACCAAAATAATTAAGGGTTAACGCATTATTTTCGACAGTATTTAATGTAGCGGCAGCTAGTGCAATACCAGCAAAGTTATCCGTTACAATATTATTTTTAACATTAACGCCAGATACTCCTTGTATAAAAATTCCTGCCTCAACACCCGTTAGTCCAGAATTTTGAACTTTAAATCCATCAAATGTTACGTCGTCTGCCGTGATTGTTACCACTGCGCCTGAATCTCCGCCATCAACGATGGACTCAGAACCACGAGACGCATTACCCGCTATTCCAGCATTAGCACCATTAATAGTTATTGATTTATTTATCGTTAGATTATCCGCATAAGTTCCTGCCGCCACATTAACGGTTCCACCGGTCGCAACTTTATTTATTCCTTCTTGGATCGTTGCAAAGGCATCTATGCCCCAAATATGACTGCCGGCACTTTCGGCCTTATAGTCATCATCAACATAGACCTCTTCCGGTGTGCTTAAAATTGTCATTGCTTCATCAGCATACCAGGGGTCATAGGTTATATTGCCGGAAATTGTTGAAGCCCAAACAGGAGTCGCGCTACCCCAATAGTTTTCTGTTGCATCTAATAATGCGACTTCGTTATTGTGAACAGCAATAAAATTACCCGAAAAATTATTTTTATTATTAACTGTATTCCCAGCCCCAACATAAACGTCAACCGCCACATCGCTGTCTGAAACTGTGTTACCGGTTACTGTATTATTGTTTGAGCCGGTGCCGGCAATTAAGCTTCCGTCATTATACTCTCCGTCAAAGCCAATTCCCCAGCCAGCCGCCCCATTATTAACTTCGGCGATGGTATTCCCAAAACCAGAATATTTAACATTAGATATTGTATTGCCAGAAATAGTGTTGCTGTCGGAGTTGGAAAGATAAATACCATTACTACTACAATTAGATATTGTATTGCCAGAAATAGTGTTGCTGTCGGAGTTACTATAAATATATATTCCATTTACCGCATAGGAAAGGATGTTGTTTTCTACCGTTAACCCGTGAGACGAGACAAGAACTATTGGGTACTTTAAGCTACTGCTCATTCCGTTATAATTAACCGTGTTACCGCTAATTAAACCTGCTCTAGCTTCTCGGTATTCTATATCGTCGTTAATATTGCCGGAGTTTGGGTAAAAAATATTATTGGTCATATTAACTATAGGACGCGTTAAGTTAGTCGTCCCGTAAGAGATTGCGCCCATATAATATTTTTCAACCGTATTATTATCTAAGGTTAGTTTTGAGCCATCTAGAATCCTAATTCCGGTAACCGTGCTTCCCGAGCTAGCAAAGCCTTTTATATCGCTGTTGAATAAACCCGCATCCGCAACCGTTGATCCCGCTACTTTTCTGAATAAAATCCCCGTAAACCGGCTAAACTGCCCTGGTTGATTATCTGCGTCAAAAGTAAAACCAGTGACCTTCACGCTAATTGTTGGGTCGCTGTCGCCAAGAGCCATTGGATAAGCCGCTAATAAATAATCGCTTTCCCAGTTATCACTAGACCAAGTTGTGCTGGTGTAGCCCGGTGCACTGTTGCGAACAATGGCCGGGGCTTTAATAGTGGTTGCCTCCTTGCCAGCGCCAGTTAAAATTAAATCTTTCTGTATTAAAATCTGCTCGGTATAGATTCCGGCTGCGACCTCTACCGTGTCTCCAGTAACGGCAGCATCAATCGCTCCTTGAATAGTGCGATAAGTAGCGCCGTCATCACAAACAGCTGTTTCTAAATCAGTATCAACACAAGCAACGTTCACATTGATCGTCGCCGCATGTGCCGGTGGAGCAAATAAAACAAAAAAACCGCCAATCATTATGATTGCGGCAACAAGAAAAACGAGCCCCTTTTTGGCGTTCTTAACAGAGGAAACAAAACCCCTATTCTGCTTATTCATTTTTTTTATAAAGTGCTGTTTCCGCGAGTAAATTGTGGAATCAGCCCGCCAGAACAGTCTTTATTGAGTGAGCGGTTACGCCGTTGGCTCCACTCGGTCTAGGCGTCCACATAAAGACTGAGCTTCATTGCCTTCACTTTATATTATTAATTTTATAAATAAAAAAACCTAAACAACCCTTCTTGAACATGTCTAGATTTCTAATATATTAGTGATACCAAGTGTCTAAAAGCTTGTCAAGTATTAAGGCGGATAATAAGTGCATAAGGAATCACGCTCTTGCGCAAATAAAAAAGGCGCTTTTGTTTAAAAGCGCCTTTGGCTATTTAAGGAATAAATAACCCTAACTCTGAAGCTAGATCAAAGATCTTTTTTTGCCCTCCAATTTTGGAGACAAATCTACAGCTTATCCTTCTTGCCTCCGCGTCGGCCGGTATCCAGCCGCTATGCAAAACTATCTCTGAATTAAGTTTCAGTTCTTTTTTTATCTTCTCTATTAGCTCAACCCCGTTCATTCCAGGCATCTGAAAATCAACTATCATCAGGTCCGGAATAAGTTTTTCTTTTGTCAAAAAACTCCAAGCCTCCTGTCCGTCTTTTGCTTCAATAAACTCCGGCATAACTTTATTAGATACAGATAAAGACTCAAAAAAACTTTTTAAATAACAGATTAAAAGCTCACGTTCATCCCGACTGTCGTCTACAATCATTATCTTTTTCATTTTCCCCCCTATATTTTTTTTAAAGAACTACGGCTTTCTCAAGAAAGACTCTTTATAATATACAACACTTATTAATTTTTGTCTAGTGGTCTTCGCCTATTCGTATCTTAACGCCTCCATCGGACTCTTCTTAGCGGCTTGGCGGGCAGGATAAACACCAAACACCAGACCGATCAAAACCGATATCATAAAAGAGCCAAAAACCGCTAGCCACGATATTGTTAACGGCCAATCAGGCAAACCTTGAGTGCGCGCCACTAGGCCAATTAAAGTCGACAAGGTCATTCCCCCGATAACGCCGATTATGCCTCCTAGCCCCGTGATTACCAGGCTTTCGATTAAAAATTGATAAAGAATATTTTGGCTCGTTGCTCCCAATGATTTGCGCAAACCTATTTCTCGCGTGCGTTCGCTAACCGAAACCAGCATAATATTCATAATACCAATGCCGCCGACCAATAAAGAAATAGCCGCCAAAAAACCAAGCAATAGATTTAAAATAACGCTCACCTGCTCCACGCGCTTTAATATCTCTGCCATGGTAATTATCTCAAAATCATCTTTATCGGGATCGGTAATATTATGGTTGCGGCGCAATAAGCGGCTGATATCGGCGATAGCGCGGTCAACATATTGCTGGTCGCTCACGTCAACATGGGCTTCGGTCAAATAATCAATGCCCAGGATCTCTTTCAGCGTGACTTCCAACGGCACATAAATAAAATCGTTCATGTCCATTCCAGCCGAACTCATCATGCCGCCCACGGGCTCCAAAACTCCCACCACCTTAAAGTTCATGCCTTTCATTCTAACGCTTTTTCCCAAAGGGTCTTCTTGGTTGAATAATTTTTCCGCCAGCGTGCTGCCCAAAACCGCCACCTTAGCCAAACTGTCGTTTTCATTATCATTAAAAAATCGGCCGGCAGCTAATTTAGTGGTTTTCATGATCAGCGGATAATCAGGGCTGCAGCCATAAACTAAAACCCGCCTCTCCTTATTACTATAGACCACCCATTCTTGCCCAATAGCTTGGCCGTTAACCGCTGTTATATAAGGAAAAACTTGTTTATTTTTCAAATCCTTAATATCTTTTGACTTGAAAGTTGTTATCTGGATGCCTTGGACCATGGAAGCCACAGATTGAGTTTGGCTAACTCCCGGTATTTTTACGGCAATATCCAAAAGATTCGGGCCAAAGGCATTCATTTCATTAGTTACCAGGCCCTTCAAGCCTTGCCCCAAAGATAAGATCATCACTACGGCGCCAACTCCTATCACAATTCCCAGAACCGAAAGAAGCGAGCGCATTTTATTGGCTTTAAGGGCGATCAAAGATTGTTTTGTGGTAGCTAAAAAATCCATAAAAAGTTATCGCCTTAACGCTTCCATCGGGCTTAAAAGAGAAGCGCGGTTAGCGGGCCATAAACCAAATATCAAACCAACGCCAACCGCCATAATAACGGCCGTCAGGATCGAAGACCAAGAAATTATTAACTGCCATTCATAGCCAAAATAATTAACGCCCAAGGCAATGGCAGCCGATATCAAAATCCCAACAGCAATGCCTATCAATCCGCCGACTAATGTCATAACGGCGCTTTCCGCTAAAAACTGCAACAAAATATCGCGGCGCTTGGCGCCAATGGCTTTGCGCAAACCAATTTCTTTGGTGCGCTCAGTTACCGTCACGAACATAATATTCATAATGCCAATGCCGCCCACAATTAAAGAGATTCCTGCCACCGCCCCCAAGAACATTTTTAGGGCTTGGGTGATCGAACTTAAAATATCCAAGGCTTGCGCGGTTGAGCGCACGGAAAAATCTCCTTTAGCCGCATCTTTTATATGGTGCCGGAACAATAAAATATTTTTAACCTGGATAATTGCCGGGTCGATATTTTCTTCTTTATCAACCTTTGCCCGGATATAAGCTACGTGGTCAATGCCCAGCATTATTTTTTGCGCAGTGCGCAAAGGAATAAAAACTTGCTCATCTTGGTTTTGCAAACCGCCCCCACCGCGCTCTTTCATCACGCCCACCACTTTAAAAACCACCTGGTTTATCTTTATCTGTTTTTCCAGCGGGTCATCTTGCCCAAAGAGGTCTTTGGCCACCTGGCTGCCAATAACAACAACCCGGGCCAAACTATCAATATCGTCTTGTTTCAAAAACCGGCCTGTTCCCACCGCCGTGTCTTCCACGGTCGGATATTCAGGCAAAACACCGGAATAATTATATTCTTTGGTTTTATTAAAATAGCTGGCGGTTCCGCGGCCCGTGACATAAGCGCTAATAGCAATGATATGGGGCAACTTCCTTATCTCCAAGGCGTCTTCGTATTTTAATGTTGTGATCTCAATGCCAAAAGCCGCCGCGGGCGGGCCTTGGTCATCGGACGCCCCGGGTAAAATGCCAATGAGATTAGTTCCCATGGCTTTAACTTGCGCTAAAAGCAATTCTTGCGCGCCGGCGCCAACCGAAACAATAGCGATTACCGCCGCCACGCCAATAATAATACCCAGCATCGTTAAGAGAGACCGGGTTTTATTCAAAGAAAGATTACGGCGAGTATTTTTTAAAATCTGTAAAAAACGCATGCTCTTTTTTTAACAAAAGCTATCTGATAAGCCCGTCTTTTGCTTGGCGGCGATTGGCAACCAATTCATCCGAGATGATCACGCCATCTCTTAGGGTGATAATGCGCTTAGCGCATTCGGCCACGTCTTTTTCATGCGTGACCATAACTATGGCGTGGCCCTCATCATTTAAGCTTTGCAGTATTTCCATAACTTCCTGACCGGATTTGCTGTCGAGGTTCCCGGTCGGTTCATCCGCCAGCACCAAGCGCGGATTATTGATCAAGGCTCGGACTATCGCCGCTCTTTGCTGTTCGCCGCCGGATAATTGGTTAGGCGGAAAATTAATGCGGTGCGACAGTTTTAAGCGGCCCAAAAGCTCATAAGCCCTTTTTTCTACCGCCGCCTTATCTAAATGCGGCGTATAAATTGTTGGCAACAACACATTATCAATGATCGAAGTGCGCGCTAAAAGATTATAAGCCTGAAAAATAAAACCTATCTTCTGGTTCCGGATTTCCGCTAGTTTAGCATCATCAAAATCCCCCATGTCTTCATTATCAAAGAAATATTGGCCGGAAGTTTTTTTGTCCAGAAAACCGATAATATGCATCAGCGTTGATTTGCCCGAACCCGATGCGCCCATAATAGCCACAAACTCGCCTTCGGCGACATTCAAGCTAACGCCGCGCAAAGCGGTTGTCGGCTCTCCGTCATCAAGATAATTTTTTGTAATATTCTCTAATTTAATAAGCATGGCTTTTATTGCCCGTTGGTTATAACTTCTTGCCCTTCGGATAAACCGCTGATAATCTCTACCATTGTTTCTCCTTCCAGGCCCGTCTGCACAGGCTGTTCTTTTATTCCTCCATTTTCCATGATTTGGACGTATTTTTTCCCGTCTTTTTCTTTGACTAAATAATATGGCAGGGTCAACACGCCGATCTTTTGCTCTGTCTGGATATCAAGGTTGGCGGTCATGCCGGATTTAATGCGGCTGTCTTCCATATCAAAAACCGAAGTGACTTTATAATAGATAACGCCAGAAACAATGGTTTCGGCCGGGTCTATTTTAACTATTTTTCCCACGAATTTTTCGTCCGAACCCAAAGCATCTAAAGTGATGCTCACCGAGTCGCCCAATTCAACTTTGGCTATTTCGTTCTCTGAGACATTCGCTTCTATCTCAAACTTAGCCGCGCTAAGAATAGAATAAACTGTGGTATTAGCAGCTACAATTTCTCCAAGCTCGATATCGCGCTTGGTCACAATACCGTCTAACGGCGAAGAAATAATTGTTTTTGATAAAGCCGCTTGATAATTTTGCACATTTGCTTGGGCATATTTTACCTGTGCTTCTTGTGCGGAAACCTCTTCGGCAGTGCTTCCGGCCCGTTTCAAGGCCAGTTGGTCCTGCGCTGCCGCCAAGGTGTTTTGGGCACCAGATATATTGCTTTGATTGGTGGCTTTTTGGGCTGAAATATATTGTTTCTGAGTGCTAATGCTAGTTAAAGCGGCGCTAACATTGGTCCGGCCGGCATTTACATAATATTTATAATTGGTCTGGTTGGTTGCCGATAAACCAATTGCTTCATTAACAGCCGTGCTCGCGCTATTTAAAAAGTCTAAAATAATATTTAAGTGGCCCTCTCCCTTGGTCAGCGCTAAGTCCAAACTGCTTTGGCTGGTTGATAAATTGTCTATCTCCGTTTTAAACGCGGCTAATTCCACGCCCGCTTGGCGGCGCTTGGATTCAGCATTGGTTTCGGCCTGGCTGCCGGTATAAAAAGTTAGGTTCGGGCTATCGGAGCTGTCATTAGTAAATAGTTCATCTGTTTGTTTATTAACTGCGTCATCGGCCTTAACATAGGCATCATTTAGAATGTTCTCTACATCATCATAATAATTGTTCAAGTCTACTTCCGCCTTACTTTGCACATCAGCTAAAGTTCTTTCGGCATTAGCCACTGTGGTTTGGGCGATTTGCAGCTCCTCAGCCCTAGTTCCGGCTTTTAGCTCGGCCAGCTTCACTTCTTCTTTATCAAGCGATGCTTGAGCCTGTGCCAGCTGCGCTAAGACATCAGAATTATTCAAGCTGGCTAAACGCTGTCCGGCTGAAACTTTATCTCCTATATCTGCCCCGATGTAAGCGATCTTCCCGCTTTTTTCAAAAGCCAGCTCAACGCTGTCGGCCGGCCTAACCTTGCCGGTCACGCTGACTATCTGAGAAATATCTCCTTTTACCACTTTGGTAAGCTCGTAAGAAGATTTCTGGCCGGAACCGAAAAATATCCAAGCGCCAAGGCCAAGAACCACTAAAATGATAATTGATGTCCAAATATAATGTTGTTTTATGAAAGTTTTCATATGCTTAATTTTTACTAAAATAATTATATATTTTTTTATAGACCTCTGTCATCTGTTGCCTTTCCTGTTCGGTTAAATGGGCGAATATTTCCCGGATATGAGTTCTCATTTGTTTAAAACCCCTTTGCAGAAAGCTTTTTCCTTTGGCCGTTATTTGCAAATGGACGATCCGCCTGTCGGCTTTATCTAATTTCCGGCCAATTAGGCCGTCCTTAGCCATTGAATCGACTAAAGAAGTTACTGAAGGCGGCGCAACCGCTAAAAACTCCGCTAATTCCTTCATTAATAGTTTTGGGCGCTCATTAATATAATGAAGAACCTGTATCTGCAAGGGCGAACCGAACTTTATATCTTCGCGGTGGCATTTTTTAAGATGAAGATGAATCATTCTTAGCATGCCCAGCAATAAAGTTTCGAATTCATCAGCGCCTTTTTTAGCGTTTGCTGTTAACATATATAATAGTTAGATACTCTAAGTATATTGCTCCCCTTGGGCCTTGTCAAGGCGATAAAAAACAGCCCAAGCAATAGCTTTTGGCTGTTTTTTAAATAGCCCTATTTATTCAGCTTATATAACTGCGGATCAATGGCGCGCTCAAAGCAAACCCGGCCAATGCTATGCTGCCAATTATCAGCGTATAAGTTAATCTTTGAAACTTCTGTCGGCACTTGGACATTCCCGGTTTCGCCTTCTGTTTTAAAGACGCCGCAAAGTTCAAACTTTAAATTGCCTAAAACATTATATTCATAAGAAAGGCCTGTTTCCGGATCTTGAGGCACTACGTATCCGGAAATGCTATCCGTTAATTCCGCTGCGTTAAGGGGCAAACGATTTTTCTGCTGCCAAAAATAAACTATCTGGTTTTGCATGCCTTGCAGATCGCTCAGCCTTTGCTGGTCCAGCCTTAAAACCCTGGCTGATTGCGGAGAGCCGGCTGAATAGAACCCAAAAACCACCAACCCGGCCACAATAATAACAATCCCCCATTTGGCGATCTTAACGAACTTAGCCGCTTTAGGATTCTTTTCTTGGCGCAATTCCCAAAAATAATAACCAAAAACCGCCGCCGCAATAAATAACACCGAAGCTATTTTAAGAACAAAACGAGTCGTTGTTTCGCCTTGCAGATAATTAAAGATTAAGGTCACCAGGTCCCCAATGATCACGGCCGCCGCCGCAAAAACAGTAAAATAAAGAAGCCACTTGCGAGTTAGCATCTCTTTAAGCTCCGGCGTGGCCAATTCTGCCTTCCTGGTATACCACAAAGACCAAATATATACCGGAAAAACTATCACCAGCACCGCCACTGCCCAACGCATCGAAGAAAAATAGCTTTCTCGCTGGTAAAAATCAACTTTTAAAATGTCGGGGAAATAGATATTGATAAATTGAAAAAGCAAAACTCCCAGACTGATAGCTGAAAAATATAAGACAGCCGTGCTTAACAGCTGCAAGAAGACCTCTTTTGGGCCGATCTTTTTATCTGCTATTGAGGACATAACAGTGATAATAATAAGACCAAGGATTAATAATAAAGCTAAGCTAAAAATCATTTGTCTTGTTATTATTTATTTATAAATTATATAGAGGAAAAATAAGGCTGCTATTATTATACGATAAACGCCAAAAGGAATAAAGCTTCTCTTCTTAATAAAGCTCAGCAAGAACTTTATGCTTAATATCGCCACCACAAAAGACATAATAAATCCCGCTGCCAGAAAATCCCATTGCGCCCCTGAAAATTGTTCTGCATTTTTTATTAGATCCAGCCCTGTCGCCGCCAGCATCGTTGGCACGGCCAGCAAAAAAGAAAACTCTACTATCGTGCGCCGCTTAATGCCCATCAATAAGCCTCCCAAGATCGTGGCGGCTGAACGCGACACGCCCGGAACCATCGCCACAGATTGGAAAATCCCGACTATAAAAGCATTTTTATACGGCAAGTTTGCTAGCTCTCCAAAATCAGTCTCTTCTTCCTTATGCCTTAGCTCAAATAAGATCAAGGCAATGCCACCTAGGGCCAATGACCATAAAACCACCGTGTCGTTTCCCAACAAATAAGCTTTAACGATCTTATAAAAAACTAATCCCAAAATGCCTGTGGGAATAAAAGCGACGACAATCCTTTTTTGCACTTCCCAATTAGTGAATAACTCGCGCCAATATAAAACCACCACCGCTAAAATAGAGCCCAATTGGATAATAATATCGAAGCTTTTTAAAAAATCGGTCTGGGAAAGATTTAAAACTTTTTCAACTAAGATCAAATGCCCCGTAGAAGAAATAGGCAAAAACTCCGTTATGCCCTGGACAAAACCTAAAATTATCGAATGGAATAGGTCCATTTAATTTATTTTATGACTTTAGCGACCGCTTTAGCTACCCGCTTATCAAACGGCGAAGGAATAATATAATCGGCGGTTGGCTTCTTGATCAGCGCCGCCAGGCTTCTAGCGGCTTTTATTTTCATCTCCGGCGTAATTTTTTTTACATTATTATCCAACGCTCCCCGAAAAATGCCAGGAAAACCCAACACATTATTTATCTGATTGGCAAAATCGGAACGCCCGGTGGCCACCACTAAAGCGCCGGCTTTTTTAGCTTCGTTGGGCAGGATTTCGGGCACGGGATTTGCCATAGCGAAAACTATAGCGCGAGGCGCCATGCTTTTTATATGTTCAACTTTAAAAAGCCCTGCCTTTGACAAGCCGATCAAAACATCAGCGCCCTTAATCGCCTCTTCCATTGAGCCGGAAATGTTGCGCGGATTAGTTTTTTGGACCATTTCAAACTTAGCTGGGTTAAGGTCTGTCCGATCGCGGCTAATGATCGCTTTGCTATCAACCAAGATTATATCTTTGGCTCCCTCCAACAATAAAAGCTTAGCCACCGCAATGGCCGCCGCGCCAGCGCCAACAATCACTATCTTCATTTGCGGTATTTTTTTATTGGCCACTTTAGCGGCGTTGATCAGGGCAGCCAACGACACGATTGCCGTGCCGTGCTGGTCATCATGCATCACCGGAATATCTAGTTCTTCGATCAGGCGATTTTCTATTTCAAAGCATCGCGGCGCGGAAATATCTTCCAGGTTTATGCCGCCAAAAACCGGCGAAATTAATTTAACCGTCTCAATAATTTTTTCTACGTCTTGGGTATTTAAAACTATCGGAAAAGCATTAACATCGCCAAAGGCCTTAAATAGTTGGCATTTTCCCTCCATTACCGGTATAGCTCCCTCCGGGCCTATATTCCCCAAACCCAGCACGGCTGAACCGTCCGAAACCACTGCCACGGTATTGCGCTTTATTGTGTAATCACGCACCTGGTCTTTGTGTTCAGCTAAAAAACTAGAAACTGCGCCAACGCCCGGAGTGTAGCACAAGCTCAGATCCTTAGCTGATTTAACCGGCGCCTTACTTTTTGTTTCTATTTTTCCTTTAAGCTTTTTGTGTAAAATAATCGCTTTTTCGCCAAAGGAATTAGATTTTTTTGTTGCCATATCAGTCTATTTTATTTTAATCGATACTATTTCCGGCCTATTGCCCGTTCTCATCGGCGGGCCCCAAGTGCCGGCGCCGCTGGAAGTATAGATCGAAAAATCTCCCTTAACGCGCAAGCCATAATTATAACTGCCATATATCAGCCGAGTAAAAATATTAAGCGGCCAAACTTGCCCGTCATGGGTGTGGCCAGATAGCTGAAGATCCACGCCGCTATTTATCGCTTGGTCAATATTAGCTGGGGCGTGATACATTAAAATGCTGGATCTATTTTTTTCAAAACCGCTTAGAGAATTGATCATCTTTGCTTCGTTGCTTATCTCGCCTGCCACTCCGGCCGAATCGCCGCCCAAAGAATAGCTAAGCCCGATTATTTGCAAGCCTTCTATATCAACAAACTCGTTATTTAAAACCTTAATATCCGTTTGCTCAAGAATTGCCATAACTCTTTCCAGGCCCACATAAGCTTCGTGGTTTCCGGTCACAAAGAAAACTCCGTTTTTAGCCTCAAGATCGCTTAAGGGTTTAACAAAAATGCTTAGATCGCCGTCCATGCCATCGAACAAGTCTCCGGTAATTAAGATCAGGTCCGGTTTCTGGCTATTAGTTTTTTCTACTATGTTTTGCAAAAAACCCGCCCCATGAACGTGGCCTAAATGGATATCAGAAAGTTGAACAATAGTTTTTCCTTGCCATTCCAAAGGAAGATTTTTAATTTTTACATCTATGGACTTTATTCTGGGATTAAAAGCGTTCCAAAAGCCATAAACAGAAAAAAGGATTGCCAAAGAAAAAACCGCCGCGCCTATTATTTGTTGGTTCAAATTGAAGCCCATTAAGCCTGCCAACCAGAAAGCCAGCTTGATCAAACAGGCAGCCAATAAAAGGTTTATAGCCAGGCCCATCCAGGAAGCGGTTATGACATAAAAATATTTAGTTAAAAAGCTCTGGTTAACATGGGCCACAAATGAAGCGATAAAAAAACCGGTTGGCAGAACTAAAAGAAAGGCTAAGAGACAGGCTTTAAACAGAGAGTTTTCAATACTAAAAACACCGACCAATGATCGGTAGATAAAATAATGCCCGCCAAATAAAAAAAATAGGCCCAAGACGACAATTGGCAAAAATTTGAGGATGGTCAAAGCCATATACAATTAATATCTTATCACATTAAGCAGCAAAACTGCAAAATCCTTTGAATCCGATCAAAGCCGCGGCTATAAATAGAATTGGCGCCGGAATGGCCAAGAAAAAACTAAGAATTATTAGGGCCACTACAACAATATCCTCGAGGCTTCCAATGTCTTTTAAATAAAAACAGGCTTTGATCAACAGCAAGGCCGCAATTACTATTGCCACGCCCAAAGGAACCTCCACATTCCAGGCAATAGCGCAAAGTAAAATTGCCGCATTCATATCTAAGAGCCCCATAAGACCAAGCCACATAAAAAAGTTTAATATTTTTGTTTTATAATATCTCTCAGGATCTTTTCCACGTTTTTCAACCTGTCGATATCATGGATGGAAATTGGCACGACTTCTTTGCCGATTTCTTTTAATCTGCTAATTTTTTTATCCAGCTCTTCCCTATCCAACAGATCTATCTTACTTAAAAAAATATACTCTGCTTTGTCCAGCAATTCTTCATTATATAAGCCTAGCTCCTTCCTAACAATCTGATAATCTTTTAAGGGGTCTTCCGATTCAGCCGATATAAAATGAAAAAGCGTTCTGGTTCGCTCAATGTGGCGCAAAAACTTAATACCCAATCCCTTGCCGCCAGACGCCCCTTCTATCAACCCGGGAATATCCGCTAGGATCAGCTCATAATAAACGCCTAGATTCGGTTCTAAAGTCGTAAAAGGATAATTAGCCACTTTGCTGTTAGCGCGGGTCAATTCATTCAATAAGCTTGTTTTACCAACATTAGGCAAGCCAATAAAACCCACATCAGCTATTAATTTTAACTCCAGCCTTAACTCATATTCTTGCCCGATCTTGCCTTCTTCGAACTCTTCGGGGCTGGTATTAATAGCTGAGCGGAACTTATAATTACCTCGGCCGCCGCGGCCGCCTTGAGCTACTAACAATCTTTGGCCAATAGAAACGATCTCGAAGTTTTCATTCGTGGTTAAATTATGGGCCACTGTGCCTAGCGGCACCCTTAAAATAATATCCTCGCCGTCCGAGCCATCATTGAATTGCGCCTTGCCGCGTTCCCCGTTCTTGGCAACAATTTCTTTTTTATAGCGGAATTGCATCAAACTTCCGAGGTCCGAAACCCCTTCTAAATAAATGTTGCCCCCCCGGCCGCCATCTGCGCCGGTCGGCCCTAGGCTCATTTTAGTTTTATTAAAAGCCACCGAGCCGTTTCCGCCCCGGCCTGCTTTTATTTTAATTTTTACATCGTCTATTAACATATATTTATAATAGCATAACTGAATAAAAAAACCGCGTGAATATTAAGCGGTCAAAAGATTTACCGACCAACCACCTTTAAGCCTTCTTTAGTAAATAAGAATAGATATCAAATAAAGCGCAAAATAGGCTTAAGGCCAATGGGCCAAGAATAAAACCCATAGGCCCAAAAAAGACAATCCCGCCCAGCACAGATAAAATAACCAGCAACGGATGTAATTTCATTCCCCGGCCGACAATTTTCGGCCCCAAGAAATTATCTATCAGGCCCACCGCTAAAACACCCCAAACAACCAAACCGGCAGCCGCAATAGTCTGGCCGGCTAAAAAAAGATAAGCGATAGACGGAATTATCACCAGCGAAGTTCCCACTCCGGGAATTAAAGCGGTAATAGCCGCTATCATTCCCCACAAAACGGCATTAGGCACGCCAAAGATAGTCAAACCAATCGCCGTTAAGGTTCCTTGTATCAGCGCGATAACCAAGTTTCCCCTAACCACAGAGTTTACCGCCAGCTCTAACTTATTTAGAATCGTTTCGTTTTCATCGCTTGATAGCGGGCTAATTCGTAAAATTATTTTTTTAAGGCCGTCACCATTCTTTAATAAATAATAAAAAGCCAGCAGAAAGAGAAAAGAGTTAACTAAAAAATTAGTAAAGTTAGAAAAAATAGAGCCCAAATGTTGGACTAGCCAAGTGGCCACCTGCTTTATATATTGGTCAAAATCAACGGAGAGGATTTGCGTTCCCGGAGCCAGGCTTTCAATTTTATTAGCCGCGCTCCTAAAAACGTTCAAAATAACTTCCCGGCCGCTGCTTTCGGCTAATGAAAAATACAGCTGGCCCGCCTCTTTAAAAACCTGTATTCCCAAAAATACTAACGGAGTCAGAATAAAAACAATAATTAAAACCGTTGTTAGCAGAGCGGCGATGCTTGGCCAGCCGCTAAACAATTTTAACGCCCGGCGATATACCGGCTGGCAAACCACGGCAAAAATTAACGCTAGAATTAGCGCGTAAAAAAATGGCCGAAAAATAAAAAACATCAAAATAGACGCTCCGACCAAAAAAGCTAATAAAAAATTAAGTTGTATCTTATCTCTATCCATATATTTATATCTTACCATAAAAAGACAAAAAAATAAAAACCCCTTTTGATATTATAAAGGGGTCTTAACAGATTATTAGATCCTCATACCAAGAGCATAAAACTCCGGCCAATATAACCAATTAATATAAATGCAATTAAACATACATATTTCTGATGAACACGCATTATTATCACAAGAACTCAGATATATTTTTGCATCAATATTTCCTTGATCATTAAGCACGGGTCTTTTGTCTTTTTCTACAAAAGAAAAAAAATCATCAACAACCGCCCCTGCTTTTATGTGAATCTTCTGTTTATAAAAAGAACACCCGCTTGAATCAGCTGATTTTATTGGTATAAAAAAACACCAACTAAAAAGAGTTGCTTCTTTATTTAGAATGTCCAGCGCCTTTTCGGCTGCCAACCAAGATGTTTGGGGTGCCACTATAATAGGCTCTCTTTTCTCCAGTGATGGCTGAGCATAAGTTTTGATTTTTATAACGCAAAACTTATTTGTGCTGGGAATTTTCGAAAGTCCAGATAGACACCTGCCTATCTTAAATTTGTTAAATAATCTTCCAATATAAACATCCGACAATCTTTCAAGCATCTTTCCCTCCTTTTTTATGGCGATTTGTCTATATAAAAATAGCTGAAAAAAGTATATATGAATTTTTATATTTTGCCAAGCAGTCAATAAAATAAAAACCGCCTAAACTGCTTTTTACAGCGGCGGTTTAATCTAATTTACTAAAGATTAAAAGTCATAAATTGAGAGGCATATAAAATTTCTTCTTCTGAAAGATAGCCAAGCCTATGAGTCACAATATTATCTCCTTGGAAGGAAATATCCTTGCATCCCGTTACATAAAAATCGCGAAAACCAAGGAGCATTGCCAAAAGATCAACCGCTTCTTCCTGCCTACAAAGCTCGTGCCTAAACGCATACAATATTATATGCGATAATTCATGTGCGATAGCGACAACTATTGGCTCAAAAGACGCTTCGCCCAAAAATGACTTACGCAAATAAATAATAACTATTGTTTGCTGAAAGTCGTCGCTCCCATACAATGGAAGGCTTTTTGGCCATTTCACCCAAGCAGGGGCATCAAGGCCGCCGCGGTTAACGAGTCCAAGCATAATTCTTAAATCTAAGCAAAAAATTCGCTTAATAGACGAAACCATGCCTGCATAATTTCTTGTTTGGTATAGCAGCTCAAGTTCGTCACCCTCAACGAGCGATTTCAGCCCCCCAAAAGACGCTCTCAACTTTAACAAATAAGACTCAATAAGATCTTTACGCATTCTTCCTCCCTTCATTTTGCTGCCAGAAATATAACCTTATTTATTTTTTTAATAATAGAAATAGCTAATAATGCTAAAGAACTAAAAACAGCCTACAAATTTTAGGCTGTTTTGTCAATTGTTGAAAGTTAAAGCTGGAATATTTTTCCGGCAAAAATGATTTCCTTATGAGCTCCCTGTTTTTATTAATATTATTCCGTTGCCATTGGGAATGAACCGCATCTGTCTTTTACCTCAGAAATAATATCAAAGATATCGTCAATTTTTGGCTCAATAGCCTTTAATTCCTCTCCATTTTTTAAATCCACACTAACCTCGCGGCTATGCGCTTGAAAAGCCTTTTTTACCTCGCAATTATTAATAGCCTGCTTTATCTTTTCCCAAGATTGTATATTAGTAACGGCTAAATTTTCTATTCTCCTAACCATCTCTTCCCTGTCGGCGCTAGAAATGCCAATCTGCCCTTCAGGCGGAAAAATTCTTTTTATGTCCTCATCTTGATAAGACCCGTCTCTTGGCACTTCATAAGAAAACTTGCTTTGGTCATAAAAAGAAAGCTCATTGGGATAATTTATTTTTGCCCGCCCAAAAAATCCGCTAAGCTGTTTTAATTTATCTTTTTCCATTATATATTCACTGCAATAAGCCCAGATATAAAGCGGAAAAAGATTGTTATTCGGCAAAATATTTTTTATAACACAAAAGTTATGGCTATCAGCTTGAGTTTTCCAGCTAAAATATTGTTGATTTAAAAGATACCCTATTATTGCCTTCTCCACTTGCTCATTACCAAATTCAGCAAAGGTTTCTGAAGGACAGGGCGCAAATTCACAATTTGGACCAACACGACCGACCGAGGAGCCATCAGAGCAAAGCTTGGCTTCCATAGTGCAGGAGATACCCGCTGATTTCTTAAAAAAATTAGTATAAATAAAAATTAAAGATCCCAACAATAAGACTAACCCAAAAATAACCAATAAAAGCTTGCTGTTTTTTGAAGAACTTTCTAATATCATATTTATTTTATTTATTCGCTAACCAGGCAATTTTTAAAAGTTTGATTGCCGATCTCCTCAATAAAAGCCGTGTCTCCTTTGTTCCAAAAAATTATTGATTCATCATTGTTTGCGTATCTGGCCCCTGAACCCGACATTACGCGCCCTAGGTCTAATCTCCGCCCATCGCTCAAAGATAAACTAACAAAATCTGAATAGAAAACCGAAAAAATATTTTTTCCTTCTTCGCAGTTAAAAGTTGCTTTATTTATTATCTCCGGCTTAACATTTTGACTAGCTTCCCTAACTTGATAATACTGATAGCCCAGCCAAAAACCTAGGGCAAAAACAATAAGAAAAACTACCACCGCAGTTAATTTTGAATACCAAGTTATTTGATTCCATTGAATTTTCATAATTTTAAATTAAATATTAAATTATTTTATAAACCAAGTATTTCCGCCAAATCGCCCACCGCTAAAGTTCCCCAAAGAATAACAATACCCAAAATAACTTTTACCGTAAAAGGAATAGAAAAACCAAACTTTTTTTTAAAAAAAACGCTCACCAAAGGAAAATAAATCAAAGACAGGAGAAGATAAAAAGCTCCGGGAACAGGGTGCACTAAAATTGCGTTTAACACGCCGGCTAGAAAAAATATTATGCCAAATATCCAACTAGTTATTTTTGAAGCCATATCTATATCTGCAAAAGCAATCACAAGGCTTTTGTTTGAGAATCTTCTTTTGCTCTTTTATTATATTAATAAATATTTTTTGATCTCCTAGGCCAATGGCAAATTTTTTATCCAAAGGAGTGCGATGTTTATAACCGCGGCGGATAAATTCTTTAACTAAAGCTTCGTGCCGCAAATAAAGCGCCTTTTGTTTACCAACCCAACGCAGGGTTTCCGGATGCCTTGAATATCCTCCCTGGCATTTATACTTAACCAAGATATTCCACAGTCCGTGGAGCTCGCGATGTTCTGCCAACAAATGCTTTCGGCATAAGTGCTTGGGGTGTATATCCCACACGCGCATAATAAATTATCGGTTCAAATAAGTGATGGTTAATTGCAAAACAGCGGCAAAGGAAACCCAAAGCAAATAAGGTATCTGACTGTATGCCACCCAGCGAATATGGGGATAAATAGCTATGATGGCCCAAATAAGCGTGCCCAAAACTAGCAAAATATCTACGGAGGCTAAAAGATTATTTTTAAGGCCGAATTGCAAAGGAGTAAAAGCAAAATTAAAAACAAGATTAAGGGCAAAAGGCAAGGCCACAAGCCAGGCAATTTTTCCGGTAAAGGCTTTATAGAAAACTGCACCAAAAGAAACCGCAATAATTACGTAAAGTAGTGTCCAGACCGGTCCAAAAAGCCAGCTTGGCGGCGACCACAATGGCTTGATTAATGTTTGATACCAAAGATAAGAATTGTTCATAAAAGTTTATTTTAATGTTATAAAAATATTATAACAAAAAACGCTTTTAACATAAAGCGTTAGGTCGTAAAATATTTTAAAAACTATTTTAGCTGTTTTTTCTGCTTTTTATTAAACCAATAATGCCAAAAACCATTACCAAAACTCCGAGCCCTTGAGCTCCAGAACTATCGCCATATCCTCCATAAACAATAATAAAAACCCCAAATAATATCGCAAAAATTGAAAGTATGATTTTAATTATTTTCATATTTAAATAGCTACCTCTCAACTAGCTTTCTGAGCTGATCAATAACGGCTTTCTCCCAGTACTTCATGGAATAACAGCCAATTAGGGGCTTAGCAATAATGCGAAGCCAAGTTTTATGGATTAAAACCTGATATGTATAGTCGATCATAGTTCCTTCCTGGTTTTCCGAGAGCAAAAACTCTTCATGCCCGGAGACCCCGAATTTAGGGTTTTCATTGTCTGAAATAAATCCCTTTTCAGGAAGAATTTGGGTTCTCATCTTAACAGGAAACTTGCTTCCAAAAGATTTCACTATGGCTTCTATTTGTAAATAATCTCCTTTTCTTTCAATAATCCGTACCGATTCGGCGACTTTTGGAAAACTTTCAGGCCATTTTTCAAGGTCAGTTATTATGTTAAATACCTCCTTTAGCGGAGCCTTGATAAGCCACTTGGCATGGAGAGTGATATCTTTCATATAAGAACTATATCAAAAAAAGCTCGGGCGTCCAACCCGGGCCAAAAAAGACACTGATAAAATCTAACTAAAGTCGCTAGCTCCACATCGTGGAAGCCGTTAGAACCTATTGGCTAAATGCATCGCAGGATAGTATTTTGAGATCAATTTTGTATCTACTAATGCCGCCAGGAGCACCCCACCTGCATACATCACAAAATCAATAGGGTCGAAAACGGTCGCCAAAGCATAAATGCCGAAATATTGAAGCATTTCAGACGTTGATACAAGCAGAAAGACAGACAGCGCTTTATTATGCCACGGCCGCAGAAACAAGAAGGTGTCCTCATTTGGGATAAGAAGAAAATAAAAACCAAAAGGTAGCGCAATATCAGCAAAGTAGCTATGGAAAAATCTATGAACGCTCTCGCTAGCCCAATCTGCGCCTATGAAAAAAATTAACGCTAGAGAAAGCTCTATTCCTACAATAATTGTAATTTTTTTTCTATCAATTTTCATAAGACTATTCTATCAGTTTTTTTTCAAAAGTTCTAATGTCTGGCCCTGGTATTAAAAAATCACCAATTAAACATTGGTGATTTTTATTGGCTCCGCGACCAGGATTCGAACCTGGAACCAACTCCTTAACAGGGAGCTGCTCTACCGTTGAGCTATCGCGGAAGATTAAAAACATTATTAGTATATCACAAAAAAATATTTTTTCAATATAGTTGACATCTCGAAGATAAAAAAGTAAGCTTTTTAAAAAAGCGGGGTCGAAAAAAGGAGGGTTAGCAAGCTGTTTTTATTAGCTTGCTAAAAATATTCGATTCCTGTCCTTACGGACAGAGCAAGGAGAACGGCTACTTCCTCATATTTTCAGTAGCCAAAAGGGATAAATTGCGGAAACCCGCAAGGTGGGCCAAAAATCCATCCGCCGCCGCGTTCCCTCCCCGCCCAAAAATAAAAGGCTTCAAAATTGAAGCCTTTTTCTTTTTCAAAAATTATTTCCAAACACCCCACAAAAAAGCAATGGTGGCAACAGCGACTACTATTATTTTACCAACCGAACCAAGTAAAAATCCAATACCGGCGCCGGCACCAACTGTTAAAGCCTTTTTTACTTCTGCCCGGTCAAAGATTAGCTCAAAAGCAGCCGCGCCAATAATTGTTCCTATTATTACTCCAAGGAGGCCGCCAAAAGGTATGCCTAGTATCCCGCCAATAATCGCGCCCCAGGCGCTATATTTTGAGCCGCCAAACTTCTGCGCGCCAAGCACCCCGCCAAACCAATCGATCAAAAGATAAGCCAGCCCCATCGCTAAAATAATTATCAAGTTGATCAAGCCCAACGCCGCCAGCCCCTTCCAAAAAATAAAGATAACCGCCGCAATAATCGTTAAAATTATGCCGGGCACAACCAACGGCAAAAGAGTAAACAAAAATGCCGCCGCTAAAAAAATCGCAATTAACGATATAAGTAATATATCTAAAAACATATTAATATCCTTTTAATTTCTTTGAACTGCCGTGCACGCGGATTTTATCCAAGGCTTTAGCTTCAATTTGCCGAATGCGCTCACGCGTGACGCCAAACTCTTTGCCAACTTCTTCTAGGGTATGCGTTACGCCGTCTTCCAAACCAAAACGCATTTTTAATATTTTTTGTTCCCGCGGCGCCAAGTCTATTAAGATACTGTCCAATTGTTCTTTAAGCAAGCGCCTGGCGGCGGAATGATGGGGCAAAATTGTTTTTTCGTCTTCAATAAACTCTCCCAGCGTTGAATCTTCTTCATCCCCCCCAACCGGCGCTTCCAAAGAAACCGTCTCCTGGGATATTTTCATGATTTGGCGGACTTTTTCTACTTCAATGCCCATTTCCATGGCCACTTCTTCCGGCAAAGGCTCGCGGCCCAAATCTTGGATTAACCGGCGCTTAACCTGAGTATATTTGGAAATAGTTTCAACCATATGCACGGGAATGCGAATAGTCCGGCTTTGATCCGCTAAGGCGCGAGTGATCGCTTGGCGAATCCACCAAGTAGCGTAAGTTGAAAACTTATAGCCGCGCCGCCAATCATATTTTTCCACTGCTTTGAATAAACCGATATTCCCCTCTTGGATCAAGTCCAATAAAGTTAAATTGGCGCTCCGGCCAACATACCGCTTGGCGATCGAAACCACTAATCTTAAATTGGCACTGGTTAAGCGCTGCTTGGCCGCCTCATTGCCCTTTTCATTTTGTTTAGCTAGTTCGATTTCCTCTTCTGATTTAAGCAATGGCACCCGGCCAATTTCCCGCAAATACATCTGGACCGAATCCAGAACCGTGTGGTCCAAACCGCGCAACAAATCCTTATCTTTCACCGGCGCTGCGTCGGCTGGCGGAGGAGTCTCGATTAAATCGCCAGATTCGACAATTTTAATGTTGGCGCCTTCTAATTTCTTATAAAGCTCTTCCAAGCCGTCTATATCCTGTTCAATATTAGGAAAGAAATGGATAATTTCCGTTTCGGTAATAAAACCGCGCTGCTTGCCCCGGCTAACCAAAGAATCCACTTTTTCAACAGAAAACAAAGGTTGCGATGCCCGTTTTTTTGATCGGCGCGGTTTGCCGGCTTTTTTCTTTTTTATGATTTTCTTGCCTTTTGCCTTGCGGATTGTCTTTTTAGCCGTTTTTTTGTTCTTTTTCTTTCCGCTGGCTTTTTTCTTGTTTTTTGGCATTTTAATTTAGTTTATTAATTTAGTTAAGTCGGCGGAAGTCTGATGGAATTTTTTTAAAAGTTTTTCCAATTTAGACTTATCTTCGGCCTGCTGGGCCTCTTTTATATCAAAACTCAATTCGGTTAATTTATTTCTTAAGCGCAAAAGCTTCAATTCGCTGAAACAAGACGCTATTTCCTGAATGATATCTTTTTCCGTCCTTTCGTGCAATTCTATTTGAAAAGACAAATAATCTATCTTTATTTTTAATTCCGGCTTTAAAGCCTTTTTTAAAGCGTCCAGCAACTCCCCGTCTTTTTTATTGCCTAACAATTTTTTTAATTCTTTGAATATCTGCGCTAAGTCTTCGTTTTGAAAATCTTCTTCTCCTATTTCGATCTCAGAAAAATGCTGCGGATAATTCAGGCAAAGGCCTAGAAACCTTTCTTCCAACCCCTCTAAGCGAGGTTTTGCCTGGATTCTTTGTTCTGCTTGGCCATTTGAATTGCTAATCTCCGGTTCTTCCAATTTTATCTTTTGCATATCGGCCATCAAATCCCGCTCGTCCACCCGCAAGCGCCGCGCTAATTCTTTTAACCATTCGCCCTGTTCGGTTTTGCTGGCTAAAGATTTTATCGCCGTTAACAGGATCTTTCTTATCTCTCGCTTGCCTTCTTGTGATTTGGCATCGTGCCTGGCAAAAGCATACGAAAAATAAAAATCCATTATGCTTTTGGCGCCCTCAATTATCTTTAGCCACTCTTTCGGGTCTTTTTTAACAATATCGGCCGGATCTTTTTCTTCCATCAAAATAACTTTAACAGAAAAATCCCGCCGCATCGCCAGGTCAATGCTTCGGCGCGTGGCCATATTTCCCGCTTCATCAGAATCAAACGCCATGGCTAAGTTTTTGGTATAGCGGCCAATAATATTCAAATGGCTTTCGGTTAAAGCCGTGCCCGAAGAAGCCACTACATTTTGGATTCCCGCTTGATGAGACATTATCAGGTCCATATAGCCCTCAACGATAACGCACGAGTCCTTAACGCGGATATCATTCTTAGCCTTGTTTAGCCCAAAAAGAACATTACTTTTATCATATAGCGGAGTCTGGGGCGAGTTTAAATACTTGGCCATATCTTCTTTTTTAGCCGCCTCGCCAAAGATCCGGCCGCCAAAAGCGATTATTTGCCCCTGACTATCTGAAATTGGAAAAATTATCCGGCTGCGGAACCGATCATAATATTTCCCCGGCCCGGCTCCTTGTTCTTTTTCTACTGCTAAGCCTGCACCCAAAATCTCGCTCTCTTTGCATCCCCTTGATTTTAAAAAATCGTATAATGCCCGCCAATCATCGTGAGCCCAACCCAACCGCCATTCTTTTATTGTTTCCGGCTTCATGCCCCGCCCCAATAAATATTCCAAAGCTTTTTGGCCGGCAGCGGTTTTATGGAGCTGCGTCTCAAAAAACTTAGCCGCTAATTCGCAAACTTCATACAAGCTTTTTTTCTGGGACTGGATCTGAGGATCTTGCTTTTTTAAAGTTATTCCGGCCCGGCGTGCCAGGAGCCGCAGGGCATCGCCAAACTCTATCCCCTCGATCTTCATTATAAAACCAAAAATATCACCGCCTAATCCGCAGCCAAAACAATGCCAGATCTGGCGCTCAGGCGAAACCATAAAAGAAGCCGATCGCTCGGCATGAAAAGGGCATCTCGCTTTATAGTTTCGGCCAGCCTTGGTTAATTTTATATAATCACCCAACACTTCCAAAACATCGAGCTTCTGCTTGATTTGATCAACAGCGCCGTCGGACATGAAGTATGGATCAGAAATCATGAATTATAGACCTTCTTCATGGTTCCTGATGCATGATTTTTTATTTTATCTCACAATTATTTCGCCGGTCAGGCTGGGATAGAGGGAACAATGGTATTTATAATCCCCCGCCACATCAAAAGTTTTGCTATAAGCTTTATTAGGCGCAATTTCGCCGCTGCCCCAGCCTTCTCCCGTTATAGTATGAGCTTTTGTGTCTTCGTTAAGCCAGGTTATTTTAATTCCGGCGTTAACTGCGCTTAAATTAGGAACAAATTTTCCGTCCCTGATAAAAATATTAAGCTGCTTTTCCGGATCGGCTGTTGCTTTGTCATCAGAAAAAATATTTAATTTAGACCAATCAATTTTTTGCCAATAGTCTTTAGCGTAATCGATTGCCTTAAAGCTTGTGTAATTTTGCAAAACCCAGCCGGCGACCAAAACTATGATTATAAAAAATATGATTTTTTTCATAATATCTCCTTATTTTAAAAGTTATTTATTTCGCCCAGCTATTACTACCAGCCCGATAAAAACCAGGATTAACGGCCAGAAACTGACCATCTGTGCGCGCAGCCAAAACGGCATAAAATTATTAGCCAAAAAAACAATCCCCAAAACTATCAATAACCAGCCAAAAAATCCGCCACGATGCTTATCTTTTTTTACGGGCTCGTCCTTTTTAAACTCTTCGCGCAAATCATTAACTTTTTCCTTTATCTCGGAAGCGAACTCTTTAACTTTTTCTTCGTTAATAACCGCCGATTGATGAATGCTTTTTGGCATGATCAGCCAAAGCGCCAGGTATATCAATAAGCCCGACCCGCCCAACGCCACCACTAAAATAAAAAGCAAGCGGACAATGGTCGAATCAATGTCGAAATATTCAGCTAAACCACCGCAAACGCCGGCGATAATCTTGTCTGTCTGGGAACGGTGTAAAGTTTTATTCATGTTTTTTAACTTAAATTAGGTTCTCTTTTCAGCGCAATTATACGCCAAATAAGGTGATTTTACAAGAAAATCAGGTATTCTGTTTTTACTATTTATTTAGCGCAATCAGCCAGCATGTTCGCCGGAAAGCCATAAGAAGATAAGGTGCAAGGGATTTGGCCGTTGCCGTCATGAACAACTTGCCATTGGCCATTAACTTTAGCAGCTAAAAATAGTCCGCCTGGGGCGCCCGGAGCAAAACTTACGCTGCCGCGCGCAAAGTCTTCTGCTTCTTGGCTTATTTTAACTGATAAAGTTTGGGCGTATTTAGGATATTTGGCGGCTAAGATCTGTTTTATGGCATTTTCATTGGATTCATCCGGAATAATTGCTCCCGTGCATCGCCAATTAATTTCCGCCGTCTTATTTTCGCTTACCACGCAAGCCGGGCTGCAACCGGCTTTATCCGCCTTTAGGTCAAACCACCAGGTTTTAGAGTTATCGTTATAAAAAATCTCCCCCGTCTCGTTAATGGTCCGGCCTTCCTTTAAGCAATCGCTGGCTTGCGCGACTGCCAAGGCTTCGTTAACCGTCATCATTCCTGGCTGGCTGGATTCGGTTGCCGCTATGCCTTCTTCAGGCCCCTCTGGCGCCATCGCCGGCTGCTTTAGAATAAAATAAAGAGCAATAGCCACCACAGCGATTATAATGGCTATAATAATAAAACATCTTGTCTTCATAGTTTTATTTTAGGTTATTTTTAATACGCGCAATTACATTCCCAAATATTTTAAGGCATCATAAACCAAAAAGGCCGGCCAAACCAAAGCCTTTAAAAAACCAACTACGCTTGGCCAAAATCCTTGGGCAGCAGAAATATAATAAACTGCTGCGCCGATCAGGCCTAAGCCATAAACCGCGCTAGACGAACCGCAATGGCATTTTTTTCATTCATATTTTTATTATTAATTATTAATAGGCTGCTAATTATTTTTTATAGCCGTAGATCAAGTATAAAAAACCTGGTATTAAGGGAAGAGCCATAATGAAACTCGTAGATTCCCAAAGGAACAGAGAAACCAAGAAACCAAAAATAATAGGGGCAACTACTAAACATCCTCCGATTTTTTCCCATTTCCAGCCGATTATCAAACCAATCAAAAATAAAGGCATAATTACTATCCAGACATTCTCAAAAAACGATAATGCGGCATTTGGCACCGGAATCCCATAACCGATATAAAAAGGAAAAATAAAAGCGAAAACGACCACGGCGCTAATTCTCGCCGCCCACTTTATTTTATTCATTGATACGATATTCATATTTGTTTTTTTCTTAATTTTTTAATGGCCAAGAAAAAATCATAAAATATGATGAATACATGCGGCTAATGGAAGTATAGCTTTCCCCTTCCTTTTTAAAAATATAGCCGGCGCCCAGCTGCTCAAAATAGTTAAATCCTTCTTCCTCCATTTTTTTTATAAAAAAAGCGGAGTTTCGCGTTAAATACGCTTGGCTGTCAATGCGAACAGCGCTTGAAGAGAATATTGCTTCTGGCAAGGCAAAAATAATGCCAATATGATTTTCCTGCTGGTTAAGAGCGCGCCCAAAAACCGCAAAATAAACAAACAATATAAACAATAGGACACCAAAGATTATAAAAAGTATCGTCTTGACCATAAAATATAACCCTTAGCAAATATAAAACTTAGCAGAGATGAAGGGTTCCTTTCGCTCTTCTCCTTGCTCGCTGCGGAGAGGGAGGGATTCCTTTCGCTCCGACTCAAGCCGGGGCGCTGCGCCCACTCGCGCCCTTCGAATCCCTTGTGCAAGCCAAGCAGTTGGCTTGCACCTCTCCTTACTCACTTGCTCGCTGCGGAGAGGGAGGGATTCGAACCCTCGATACCTTGCGGTATACCCGCTTTCCAAGCGAGCGCACTCGGCCTCTATGCGACCTCTCCGTGTTGCCTAATATCTTAACCAGATTATAGTCAAAAAAAAT
>JAKLIA010000001.1 GCA_022709865.1 Patescibacteria group bacterium | reverse complement strand
GCGGAGAGGGAGGGATTCGAACCCTCGATACCTTGCGGTATACCCGCTTTCCAAGCGAGCGCACTCGGCCTCTATGCGACCTCTCCGTGTTGCCTAATATCTTAACCAGATTATAGTCAAAAAAAATGTGTTTGACAAATAAAAAGAGTGGGGTTAACCAAAAAGCGCCCCGATTATCGAAGCGCTTTTTATTATCACCTAGATTAGTAGCCCATATCCATTCCGCCCATGCCCGGCATACCGCCCGGCATTCCTGCGTGCCCATCACCGCAATTGCAATCTTTCTTTGGCAGATCTGTCACCACGGCTTCCGTGGTTAGGAGCATTGCCGCCGCTGAAACCGCATGTTCCAGGGCCGAACGCACCACTTTAGTCGGGTCAATAATTCCGGCTTTGATTAGATCTTCGTATTCATCGGTTGCCGCATTATAGCCAAATCCCCCGCTGCCTTTTTTGACTTCTGCCGCCACTACCGCGCCGTCTTTGCCTGCGTTTTGCGCGATTTGTCGCAGCGGTTCTTCCAGCGCCCGCCTCAGGATTTTAACGCCGATCTTTTCTTCATCGTTAACTTTAACGCTGTCTAGCGCTGCCAAAGCCCGCACTAACGCCACGCCGCCACCCGGCACGATTCCTTCTTCCACTGCGGCTTTAGTTGCATTTAGCGCATCTTCAATTTTATCTTTCTTGGCCTTCATTTCCACTTCCGTGGCTGCGCCAACTTTGATCACTGCCACCCCGCCGGCCAATTTTGCCAAACGCTCTTGCAATTTTTCTTTATCAAACTCCGAAGTTGATTTAGCTAACTCATTTTTGATCTGCGCGATGCGTGCATCAATTTCTTTTTTGTTGCCCTTGCCCTCTATAACCGTTGTGCTCTCTTTAGTAGAAACAACTTTTCTAGCCCGGCCCAACATTTTGAGCTCAACGTTTTCCAGCTTCAAGCCAACTTCATCGGAAATAACTTGCCCACCGGTCAAAATAGCAATGTCTTGCAACATTTCTTTTCTCCGGTCGCCAAAACCCGGCGCCTTCACCGCCAAAGCATTAAAAGTGCCGCGCAATTTATTAAGCACTAAAGTCGTTAAAGCATCGCCGTCCAAGTCTTCCGCAATGATCACCATCTCTTTTTTGCCAGCCTTAGCGATTTTTTCGATCACCGGAATCATTTCTTGCAATGAAGAGATCTTTTTATCGGTAATCAAAATGAACGGGTCTTCATATTCCGCTTCCATCCGTTCGGTGTTGGTCACCATATAAGGAGAAACATAGCCTTTATCAAATTGCATGCCTTCAACCACTTCTTTGGATAAGCCGAAGGTCTGCGACTCTTCAACTGTAATAACCGAATCCTTGCCTAATTCATGCATAATATCAGCTAGCATCCCGCCAATTTCCGCGTCCTGCGCCGAAATGGTTGCTACCTGTTCAATTTCTCCTTTATTGCCAATGGTCTTGGAAAGTTTTTTTAAAGCTTCAATAACCGCCTCCGACCCTTTTTGCAAGCCATTCTTAATTGCCAAGGGGCTGGCGCCGGCCGCCACATTTTTAAAGCCTTCCGCAATTATCGCTTGCGCTAAAACTGTGGCACTAGTGGTGCCATCGCCCGCAATATCATTAGTCTTAGTCGCTACTTCTTTAACAATAGAAGCGCCGATATTTTCAAACTTGTCTTCCAGCTCGATTTCCTTAGCGATAGAAACACCGTCATTAGTGATATGCGGCGCACCATAACCCTTATCCAATACCACATTGCGGCCTTTCGGGCCCAGAGTGACCTTAACGGTATTAGCTAATTTATCTACACCGGCTTTTAATAACCGCCTGACTTTTTCATCAAAAAGAATTTGTTTTGCCATTTTTGTCTGCGAGCCTAGCGAGCAGGTACAAAAATGAGCATCCCGCTCTAATTTTGCCACCCGTTAGCCCGTAAAATATTTAAGTTTATTTTTAAAAAATTAATCTCTGCAGGCTGCGTGAGCGAATAGCTCATACTTTTTTGGGCGCAGCGGCCTGCCCTGGCTTACCCCGCAAAATTAAAGCGGGAGCCATACTATTATTATTCTAAGATAGCTAATATATCCTTTTCCTCTGCAATCAAATATATTTTGCCGTCAACCTTTATTTCGTTAGGCCCATATTTGGTAAATAAAACGGTATCGCCCTTTTTAACGCTCATGGGAATCAACTTGCCGTCTTTATTGATCTTGCCAGCACCAACTGCCGCCACCTTGCCCTGTTCCGGCCGCTCTTTATCCATGGTTTGGGGCATGACCAAATTGATCTTGCCAACTTTTTTTATCTCCTCAGCGGAGATAGGCTCTATTAAAACTCTATCGGCTAATGGTTTTATTTTCATATGTTTTTATAATTATTATTTATATGTTAGCACTCTTTCATCAAGACTGCTAATTTAATTGCATTATTGTATTTTAACGATTTAAAGGCTCCTGTCAACCCCCTCTTTCTGTTTTTCCTCGGTCTCATTTTTCTCGTTAACCTTAGCAAAGAACTTGCGGCTAATTAATCGCTCTGACAACAGGAGCAAACCGGCTAAAATCAATATTCCTATGCCAATTATTTTAATATCTTTATGCACCACGTTCAGGCTTAAGGCAAAGACCTTGCCTAAAAGAACAAAAGCCATAGCCCAAATAGCCGAGATCGGCAATTGGTATTTTAGGAATTTTTTAAATCCGTATTTTACCGACCCGGCCGTTATCATAAAAAGATGGTTCAACCCATAAGAGAACTTCGATATCAAAATAAACCAGGAACCGCTTTCCCAGATAACTTTTTGCATTTTTAAAAAACGTTCCGGCGTGATAAAAAACCATTTTCCAAAACGCCTAATAAACTTCTCGCCCCACCTGGACCCTATTTGATACCATATAATATCGCTCAGCCAAGTGCCTAAAATTGCCGCCGCGACCAGTGGCCAAAAATCTAACAACCCAAAATGGACTAAGGAACCGGCTACCAACAAAAAAATCTCGCCTTCCAATATCATCGCCAAAGCAATGGCAACGTAAACTAAAAATTGGCTAGCAAGGCCAAAACATATCTGGGATAAAATAGTAGCGCAAAAACCCATATTTTTAATAAAAGATATTCGAATCTTAACACCAAAAACCGCCTTTGGTCAAAGCAAATAAAAATCCCCGCTGGTTTTCCAACGGGGAAATAATCTTTATCGACTGTGGGCCGCCAGCCGCATAATGGTTTTATGGATATCATTTAATCCTTTGACTGCCCGCTTTAATTCTTTTACTTGATTCGTAGACGGAATCTCGTTTAATGCCAACAAAGGGCTCTTCTTCATCTTTTCTCGGCTTTTTTTAACCATCCTGTTTAGACTCCTAAGCACATGACTAATATCTCCTTTTGGCATTTTTTCCTCCTTTCTAAAATCATAAAAAGAAAAATACGGTTAACGCTCATTGTCTTCGTCTTGATACCGGATTTCTTCAGCTCTCATCCTTACCCGCCGGCTACGAGGTTTAGCAAGTATGATCTCCGGCAAAAAAGGGAAAAGGGCTCTTCGCCGCCTGTCGTTTATCTTGGAGTAGATCCTATCCCTTTCTTCTTTCGCCTTATTCATTCTGTGAAGATGGTCTTTGAAAGAATAATGCTTGCCATAATAAGCATTATTATGAAAATTATTCTTAGCGGAATAAAGTTTTTCCTCTCTTTCGATAATTTGATTCAGCTGCAAAACAGATATCCTCTCTTCTTCTTTAACCGGCCATTGGTTCTTTAGGTTTTTAAAATACTCGAACATAATTATGCCCTTCCTTTTTTGTTTTCTAAAAATATCATGTTCGCTATATCTTTTATTTTATTTTCTTCTGGCTGAGCTTCCAATTCCACCGGAATAAGTCCATTAACTTTCAACGCGTCTGTCAGATTCAAAAAGGATAAAGCCGATGGAGACAAATTATTGCCAACGACTATAACTTTGAGTGCCTCCGGCTTTTCTGGAGCCTTAATCGAGGTGTCGCTTGTTGGCCGCATCTTTTCTTTTAACTCTTCTAGGGCCCTTCTTTGAAGCTTGGCTTTTTTGTAGGCCAAGTTCTCCTTTGTTCTTTTTTTCTGGATCGCCCTCACTCTTTTCCGCCGAAGCTTTTTCTGTTTCTTTTTCATAAAGCTCTCCTTAAAAAAGAATTATTTGATCCTAATCGCTTATTCAATTTTTAAAAAACTTATTGATTTTTCAAATATTTACCGGTGTAGCTTTTTTTGCTCTTTATGATCTCATTAACCGTTCCCTGGGCCACAATATAGCCGCCTTTAGCGCCGCCTTCCGGCCCTAGGTCTATCACCCAATCAGCGCTGCCAATAACATCCAAATTATGCTCAATTACTAGCACAGAATTACCCCTCTTGACAAGTTCTCGCAAAACATTTAATAATCGCCGGATATCGTCAAAATGCAGGCCTGTTGTCGGCTCGTCTAATATATATAAGGTTCGGCCCGTATCGCGGCGCGCCAATTCCGACGCTAATTTAATTCGCTGCGCTTCGCCACCCGAAAGCGTGGTCGAAGATTGGCCTAATTTCATATAGCCCAATCCCACATCTTTTAACGTGCGTAATTTTACTTCCAACGCCGGAATGTTTTTAAAAAAATCATAAGCTTCATCCACCGACATCGCTAGAACCTGGGCAATATTTTTTCCTTTGTATTCTATCTCCAGTGTTTCTTTGTTATACCGTTGGCCGCCGCATTCTTCGCATTCAATATAAACATCGGGCAGAAAATACATCTCGATTTTTTTCACGCCGTCTCCCTCGCACGCTTCGCATCGCCCGCCCTTAACATTAAAGCTGAACCGGCCGGCTTGGTATCCCCGGATTTTGGCTTCTTGGGTCTGGGAAAAAATATCGCGAATCGGGCTAAAAATGCCGGTATAAGTGGCGGGATTCGAGCGCGGCGTGCGGCCGATCGGCGATTGGTCAACAATAATCACTTTATCTAAATTATCCGTGCCAATAATTTGTTTATGCTCTCCCGGCTGGCTATGCGCGCCATGAAAATCGCGAGTCAAAGCTGCGCCTAGAATATCGTTAACCAACGAACTTTTGCCCGAGCCAGAAACTCCTGTCACCGCTACGAACTTGCCCAACGGGATTTTAGCGTCGATATTTTTTAAATTGTGTTCCGTAGCGCCGATAATTTCCAAATAGGCGTTTGCTGGCGCCTTATTACCCTCTCCCCACAAATGCGATGTTTTCTTATTATTGTTTTCACCGACCGTTTTCTTGCCCGACAAATATTGCCCGGTTAAACAATCGGATCTTAAAAGTTGCGCTGGGGTGCCGGCAAAAATTATTTTTCCCCCATGCACCCCGGCTCCCGGACCTACATCAACCACCCAATCAGCCGCCAAAATAGTTTGAGCATCATGCTCAACCACGATTACTGTATTGCCCAAGTCGCGCAGTTGCTCCAAAGTGGCAATTAATCTTGCCAAATCCCGCTGGTGCAAACCAATAGACGGCTCATCCAGAATATAAACCACTCCGGCTAGGCCCGAGCCAATTTGCGTGGCGAGCCTGATCCGCTGCGCTTCGCCGCCCGACAGCGTGGTCGATTCCCGGCCAATAGTTAAATAATCCAAGCCAACATCAATTAGAAAGTTTAGGCGTTTAATAATTTCCTTTGCGATGGGCCTGGCAATTTCCTGGTCGTTCGCAGATAAACTTAGTTCAGTAAAATATTTTTTCGCCTCGCCAATGCTCATCTCCGATATATCGGAAATATTTATTTTATTTATCTTAACCGCCAAGGCTTCTTTCTTTAAGCGCGTTCCCTGGCAGGACGGGCACTGCCTTATCAGCATATATTTTTCAATTTCCGCGCGCGCAAAATCAGAATCTGTTTCTTTCCAGCGCCGCTCTAAGTTTGGGATCACGCCTTCATAATCGTTTTTTGGATCGCCGTATAAAACTTTTTTAATTACATCTTTGGGCAAATCCCCAACCGGAGTATTTAAAGAAAAACCGGCTGATTCGGCTAATTTACTGATGAGCCAATAGTAATACCCTTGCCGCCCTACCCGGTGCGAAGCCGTGGCCCAAGGCCGAATTGCTCCCTCGGCCAAAGTTAAACGCGGATTTGGCATAACCAATTTCTGGTCAATTTCCAATTTACTGCCCAGGCCCTGGCATTCCGGGCACGCCCCAAAAGGGCTGTTAAATGAAAACAGCCGAGGTTCAATTGCCGGCAAAGATAAGCCGCATTGCTTGCAAGCAAAGAGCTCGGAAAAAACAGAATCATTTTGAGATTTTTTGGCCGCTTGATTATCCGACCATTTATTTACAACCATCATTCCTTTGCCCACTTTTAGCGCTGTTTCTATGGAATCAATAATTCTAGCCCGCTCATCCTTATCGTTTTTAGCTGGCACAGCCACTCGGTCTATCACTATTTCAATGCTGTGCTTTTTTTGTTTATCCAATTCCAGCTCCATAGCTTCTTCCAAGCGATGAACAATTCCATCAACGCGCACGTTAACAAACCCGGCCTTTTGCGCCTGTTCCAAAACTCCTTTGTGTTCGCCTTTTTTAGCGCTCACCAAGGAACCTAAAATCATAATTTGCTCACCCGCGGGATATTTTAATATTTGCTCGGCAATAAAACCGGGGGTTTGGCGAGAAATAATTTGCCCGCAATCGGGGCAATAAGGCTTGCCTACGCGGGAAAAAAGCAAACGCATGTAGTCGTAGATTTCCGTGATTGTGCCAACGGTCGAACGCGGGTTTTTAGAAACGCTTTTTTGGTCGATCGCAATCGCCGGCGATAAGCCATCTATAGAGTCAACATCGGGCTTGTCCATCACGCCCAAAAACTGCCGCGCGTAGGCGGATAAACTTTCAACATATCGCCGCTGGCCTTCAGCATAGATAGTGTCAAACGCCAGAGAACTTTTTCCGGAGCCCGAAAGTCCCGTAATCACCACGAGCTTGTTCTTTGGTATTTCCAAAGAAACATTTTTTAAATTATGGACTCTAGCTCCTTTTATCTTTATAAAATCATCTTTCATAACCAGAACATTATACACGAAATCCGGCCAAATGAAAAGAGCCCGAACGCTTCTGCGCTCGAGCTCTTGAATATTTTTACTCTCTAACCAAATAATTTAATAATTACCAAACCGGCCACCACGATAATTGCGCCAATAAGGCGATTTTTGAACTCTTCCTCCTTAAAGAATTGTTTTCCCCACAGAACCGAGAAAATAGCGCTGGTCCTTTTCACAGATATAACATAAGGAACTATCGCCATTTCAAAAGCCGTAAATTGGCAACCGACTTCGCTGGTCATAAAAATCGACATCAGCGATAAGCCTTTTTTGTTTTCCCAAGTTGACCGGAAAAATCCTTTCTTAGCCAAAGCCGGCAACAAGAAACAAATAAAAATAAATAAGTTCACTGCCAAAATAAAGAAAAACGGCGACGAATTATTTGCTCCGATAGAATCATAATTGGCCGAGATACTATAAAGAAAGGCTACCAATAACGCTTCTTTGACTCCCTTGCTTCGCCAAAGGGCTTTTATCGGCTCCAGCCATCCTAATTTTTTCTCCGTGACTTTCATGGTATAAATCCCACCAACGCTCATCAACATGCCAATCGCTCCCAAAAATGTCGGGTATTGGCTATTAATGATCGGCGAAGTCAATAAAAGAAATATCGGACTCAAGGCCAATATTGGCGCTACTAGCGAAAGTTCTCCATTCTTTAACGCCCGCAAAGTTAAAAAAGTCGTAATAACATTTATGGCGCCGCTAATCAGCGCCGCCCTCCAAAAACCCGGCCCGATAACCGGGAAACCCTGCCACAGCACGATCATTAGCGCAAAAAAAGCCACTAATCCCCGCGCCACACAGCCAGCCGCGATTTCCCCCATCTGCGCCATCACGCGCTTGGCGGAAACATCGGCAAACGATTTGCTTAGGGCCGAACCTAAAGATAATAGAAACCAATACATATATTCCCCCTCTTTTAACTAAATTATGTTTTTATCTTAACATACCTATACTAGATAAAAATATAGCCGGAAACCATTTTGGCTTCCGGCTTTGAAATTAATCTTGTTCTTCAATTATCGGGATTCCTAAGTCTCCCGCTACCTCAATCATCATTTTGGCTTTTTGTTTTTGCGCCTCGATTTTATCATGGCTTCTATTTTGAAGCCAAGGATTCGACCAGCCGCCAAAGATGAAATCTATGGCTTTGGGATAATGATGAGCCGCAATTAAAATTGTTAAAAGGTCCAATCCCCAAGTTGCCGGCTTTCCCGTTCTTTCCTTAAAGATTTTTATTCCTCTTTCAAGTTCAGGAAAGATTGCCTGCAATGCTTCGAATCGAAACGCCTGGTAGCCAAGAGGAAACTTTTGGTTAAAAGTCTCGTAGACCACCTCTTTTCTGATCGGCGACAGAGCTTTTGTAAACTCGACCATCATAGCAGCGATGTTTTTCATTGCCGGGCGATTTTGCCCTTCAACCCAATACCAAACCGGCAAAAAAACTGCCTGAGCTTGAGAATGGGAAAAGATATCAACTATATCGCTAATCATTGCAGGGTTGTGTTCCTGGCAATCCAACCTGACAATTAAGTCCGGCTGAGGATTAAAATCAATAACCGCTTGATAGCCGTCAATTAAAGTCAGGGCTAAACCCTTATTATCATTGTGCTCAACAAGGGTTGGGTATCCACCTAAAAGATTAAGCGCACAATCATTCAAAAAGAAATGGCGGAAGGCAATGCCCTGCCCAACCAACTTCTTCTTTACCTGCTCCACGCTTTCTAAAAAGCCCTGAATCATTCCTAGTGGCTCGTTCCAGACCGGCGTTATTGCCACCACATCTTTTATTGCTTTCATTATTTCCTCCTCAATAAAAGCTTGTTGTTATTGCCGAGCAATATGCTGCACTTCCGGCGCTGACAAACCCAAGCGTTTTAATTGTTCGCCCGGCCGTTCGCGCTTAGAAGCGATCTTCTGCAAATGAGCAACTCGACGATCGGGATTATCAGCAAATTCTGTTTCCCATTTAATTCCCGCTATTTCTATTAACTTGGCCTTGAAACCGCTGGTGCCATAAAGTTTTTGCATAACTGCTAAAGCTGTTAATTCTTCCACTCCGGCCATTTTTCTGTTTAGGCTAAAGGCTGCGTCTCCTGCTAAAGGAAAACCCACCAAAGAAAACTTTTCCAGATTCCAGATACAGCACGTATTCCAAGGAATAGTGCTTCCCGAGCCCTCAACAATCAGGTGTCCGCCGGAAAACTCATGCTCCGGCAAACGAGCACCGACACAAAGAGTGCCAGAATCCATATGCAGCATCAGGTCATTCAGCTGTTGTTGGTTAATTTTAATTTCAACCGAACAAGAAAGAAAATATCTTGCGTTAAAGCTGGCCGCTGCGTCCAATAATACATTCATCGGTTGCACAAACTTTACCCACGGCGTAACGCCGATGATAATTAAGTTTTCCGACCGCAGATTTTTCAATGCCTGCCAAGCGCCGCTTTTATCTTCCGCCACGTTGACCGCAATAATAACTTTTTCCGCCATCAATGAAGAGCGCTGGGCAAAATCAATGATCTTATCCGGCGAGCTTCCTGCCCTATTATCAAAATACCTTGTTCCAATTACCAATCCTTCTTCCATCTGATACCTCCTGTTTTTTTATTTTGTTGTAAAAAAGCCATCCTTTATTGGATTAAATATTCTACACTACTTTAATATTGTTGTCAAGGATAGCTCGGAAATCAAAAATAGCTTGAAAATCCCTCCTAAAAGTGCCAAAGTAGGACTAATGAACAATAAATTATCCGCTAAAATCAATTCTCTCCCCCAGAAACCTGGCGTTTATCTATTTCGAGACAAAGCTGGCCGTCTTTTATATGTGGGCAAAGCGATTAAAATAAAAAACCGCGTAAGGTCCCATTTTTCTAAAAACAGCGATATTTATAAAGGCGACCTAATAAAAAAGATTGCTAATATTGATTTCGTTATCGCCGCCAATGAAAAAGAAGCCTTAATCTTGGAAAATGAACTAATTAAAAAATATCTTCCCAAATATAATATCCAATGGCGGGATGATAAAAGTTATTTTTGGGTTGATTTTACCAGAGACGAATGGCCGCGGTTAAAAATTGTCCATAAAGCAAATCTGTCCAGCGAAGCCCAAGGCCCTTTTACTAATGGCACGGAACTTAAACAAACTCTGCGCGCCTTGCGCAAGGCTTTCCCTTTTCGCACCTGTAAAAACGCTTATAACAAACCCTGCCTGCAGTGGCATCTAAACCTATGTCCGGCGCACAATAACCGTTTGCCTCTAATTGCTTACCGCCGATCATTAGACTCGCTTCGCCAATTTTTGCGGCTTTACGCCAATCAACAAATCCGTATAGAAGCTTATGATATTTCCAATATCCAAGGCACCAACGCTGTCGGTTCAATGGTTGTTTTCAAAGGAGCAAAACCGGATAAATCGCAATATCGAAAGTTTAAAATTAAAACTGTCCGCGGCGCCAACGATATTGCCATGTTAAAAGAAGTTTTACGCCGGCGCTTTGCCCATGCCGAGTGGCCTTTGCCGAATATTATGTTAATTGACGGCGGCCGAGCCCAATTAAACGCTGCCATCGCTATAGCCAGGAGCCAGCTGCCAAAGACCGCCATTGTTGCCTTGGCGAAACAAGATGAAGAGATTTATACTATATATAGTAGCAAGGCCTTAAGGCTAATTGCCTTACCGATTTCGTTGCAATTAGCTTTTCAAGCTGTCCGCAATGAAGCGCACCGTTTTGCCATATCATATTATCGACATCTTCATGGTAAAAGTTTTAAACGAAGAAATACTACAAAAAAAGCTAGAAACTAAAACTCAGCGCCGCCTAAAAAAGAAACATCCGAAAATGGCGGTTTCTGGCAAAAGCGTTCTGGGCCTACGCCGGATCATTAAAAATAAGTCGGCTGTTCGTTGACTCTGGGCCCTGTTTATGCTAATATCTTATTCGTATGATGCGTTTTTTAGTCAGAATCTTAGCTAATGCTTTCGCTATTTATTTAGCAGCCTATTTTGTTGTTGATTTTGACTTTCCCCATCAAGTCCAAGATTGGAAATTGCTTTTATTGGCTGGTTTGCTTTTGGCGCTTTTCAACGCCGTCCTAAAGCCGCTCCTAAAACTGATTTCCGCTCCCCTTATCGTTCTGTCTCTGGGGCTTTTCACCTTAATAATTAATGCTGCTTTGCTCTGGCTTCTTTCTTTAGTTATTCCGGAATTAAGCATCACTACTTTTTGGGCATATTTTTGGGGAACGCTTATTATTAGTTTAGTAAATTGGCTGGTTGAATTATTTATTAAAAAGAAAAAAACTACATAATTTATGAATCTAACCAATATCTTATCGGTTTCCCAGATAGTTGTTTCTGTTTTGCTGATCGTTTCTATTTTATTGCAACAGCGAGGCGCCGGTTCCAGCGCCATCACCGGCGGCAGCGGCGGTTCAGCCTATTATGCCCGGCGCGGCTTTGAAAAAGTCCTGTTTGCCGCAATTATAATCCTGTCTATCATCTTCGTAGCTTTAGCTATTGCTTCTATTGTAATCACCGCAAAATATTAATTTTTTGATTTCGCGCTTTGGCGCGATTCGCGTTTTTAAGCTTATTATTTTCTGCGCGCTAAGCAATGAATCTTGCTAAACCGCCCAGGAAACTACGCCAAACAACACGAAAAATCATTTATTATTATCCGCACTCTTTTTGAAAAACTTCATACTTGGTTAGCCGATTTTAAATGGCCGGCAATAAATCAGTGGCGGCAATTTTTTTCTGTTACCAACCGCCCAGAGCGCCATCGCTTAGGCATCCTTGTTGCTTCTGCCATAATTGGATTTGTAATTTTAGGCTCTCAACTTTATTTGAGTTTAACTGTTGTAAAACCGGATTATGCCGGCTCAATTAATGTAGCTATTGTCGGCACGCCCAGATTTTTAAACCCGGCCTTAAACCAGATAAACGACGCAGATAAAGACTTATCGGCAATTATCTTTTCGGGCTTAATGAAGTATAACGCCCAAGGAAAATTGGTTAATGACTTGGCGGAAAGCTATGCTATCGGCGAAAACGGAAAAGTTTACGAAATAACCTTAAAAGAAAATATTCTCTGGCAAGATGAGCAGCCCTTAACCGCTGATGATGTTATTTTCACCATCCAAACGATTCAAAATGCCGACTTCCGCAGCCCAATACGTTCTCTTTGGCAAGGCGTCGAGATAGAAAAAATAAGCGACCGGGTTGTTCGTTTCCGGCTTAAGAACGTCTACGCTTCTTTCCTTAACGACCTGACTTTTGGCATTTTGCCAAAGCATCTTTGGAGCAATGTCGCCGCATCCCAATTTGCCTTAAGCGAGTTGAACTTGAAACCGATCGGTTCCGGACCATACCAATTTAATAAATTGCAAAAAGACAAGAACGGCACTATTAAAAGCATCGAACTTAAAGCTTTTGCTGATTATTTTGGCGGCCGCCCCTATATCAATACCATCACTTTTTATTTTTACTCATCGGAAAGCGAAGCTTTCACTGCCTATAAAAAAGGTGAGGCTGATGTTTTTACTTTCACTTCAGCCAAAAACTTTCTTGAGCTAAAAAGCAAAGAAAGCGCCGATTATAATATCTTCTCTTTCAGCTTGCCGCGTTATTTTGCCGTGTTTTTCAATCAAAGCCAAAATAAGTTTTTAGCCGATAAAACCGTGCGCCAGGCTTTAACGCTGGCCACCGATAAAACAGAAATAGTAAATACCATTTTTGGCGGCTATGGCCAAACTGCTTCTTCTCCGTTGCTGCCCGGCATGACAGGATATTCAGACCAAACCAAATCTTTTAATTTTGACTTGGAAGCCGCCAAGAACTCTTTAGCCGCGGCTGGTTGGGCGGATGTAGACGGCGACGGATTCCTAGAGGCTAATAAAACCAACGAAAAACTTGAGGTCGTTTTAACAACTATTGATTGGCCAGAACTGTCAAAAATCGCCGAAATTCTCAAAACCCAATGGACTAAACTTGGAGTGAAGGTCACAACCGACATTAAAGAAACTGATAAGATCCAAAGCGAAACCATCAAGCCCCGACTCTTCCAAGCCTTGCTTTTTGGCGAAGTGCTGGGCAAAGAACCGGACCTTTTCCATTTCTGGCATTCCTCGCAGAAAAAAGATTCGGGCTTAAATCTGGCTTTATATGATAATTCGGAAGTCGACAAACTCTTGTCCCAAGCGATAGAAAATCTGGATAAAGCCGCCCGGGAACAAGCCTACCAAAAGGCCGTAAATATTATCGTTGGCGACTTGCCGGCAATTTTCCTTTTTAATCCAGATTCCCTGATGATCGCCCAAAAAGATATTATGGGCATAGAATTAAAATATTTGGATTTGCCGGCTACCCGCTTTTCTGAAATAAACCATTGGTATTTAGAAACCCATCGAGTCTTCAAATAAAAACAATTGGCTAATAAGCGTGAACATATAAGTTGCCGAAAAAAGATAGACAACTTATTACTATTACGCTTGTTAACTTACATCCATGGAGGTGGATAAATCTAATTTCAGGTCAGTCATTCTTAGTTCAGTCAACCAACTGAATGAACCGCTAACTTTTTTTAATGAACTTAATTTAGGGCGCCGCTCTTTTAATAAAGTTTTAATTTGCGGCATGGGCGGTTCAGCTATAATGGGAGAGTTTTTGTCTTATTTTCAAGATACCGGCTTTGCTCCCCTTTCCCCAACCGTTCCTGTTTTAATTCACCGCTCTTATAACCTGCCTATGGGAGCAGACCAAAACACGCTGGTCATTTGCATTTCCTATTCTGGCAATACCGAAGAAACCATAGCTGCTTTTGACAAAGCCTTAGCTGCCAACATTGAAGTTTCCGGCATAACTTCCGGCGGCCAAATGGCTGAGCTCTTCCAAAAAAATAAAATACCCTGGGTTAAGATCCCTCAAAACATACAACCGCGCATGTCGTCTGGCTATCAATTATCCGCCATAGTAAAAGTCTTAATGGCTTACGGCCTGTTGGGCTCGGCCGCGCAAGCCGCTCTATCTTCTTTGCCGGAAAAGGTTAACCCTTCAAGCTTCGAGAACCAAACAAAATTATTCTGCGCTAAACTCCATAATAAAGTTCCGATCATCTACACTTCGCAAAATAACTTCGCCTTGGCTATGCGCTGGAAGATCAGTTTTAACGAAAACACTAAAATCCCAGCTTTTTGCAACGTCTTTCCGGAGATGAACCACAACGAAATGGTTGGCTGGACCAGAAGCTTGGGGCCTTTCCACCTGCTCTTTCTGCGCGATAGCGACGATCTGCCTCGAATTAAAAAACGGATGGAGATCACAGCCGAGCTCCTGAAAAAAGAAGGTTTGCCAGCTGACTTCATCGATATTGCCGGCCAAAATCCGCTGGAGAAAATATTCTGGGCTTTAGTTTATGGCAATTGGCTTTCTTATTATCTGGCTCTAATGTATGGCATCGATCCAACTCCGGTCGCTATGGTTGAAGAATTAAAAAAGAAACTGAAAGAGTAATTATTTTGAATCTTCCTATTTGCTATTGACTTTTGTTTATTTATGTGATACACTAGCAAAAGTGGTAATCCTCTCGGCGTAAGGCCGCATAATACTTGAAGTTAAAGCCCCTCTCGGGCTGGCCGCTTTTAGCGGATTTGCTTCTCTGTTTTTTACCTATTTGCTAGCGTCTATCACGGACGAGTTTTAAATTATGCTTTCTTTGTTTGTTCATATTTCGTGTCCCGTTAAGATATTATTTATCCGGGAGAAACTAAAAGATTTGAAATAGCAGGCTAAAAGCATAATCTAAAACTTGTCTTCCCGCTGGGGATGTGGCGGAACTGGCAGACGCGTACGCTTCAGGAGCGTATACCGCAAGGTGTGAGAGTTCAAATCTCTCCATCCCCACACTTTTTAACTTAAATTAAATTATAAAAACTCGCCTGTCGCTCTTATCTATTAAGCGCCTCAAGGCAAGGGCTTTTAATTGCTTTTCACCTATCAGAAAAGTAATACAAAAAAACTTATGATGACTCAGACAAACTCGCCAAGGCGCAGCGGACCGGCTAGATTCCGGCCCCGCGTTGGCAATAAAAGACCGGCTCAAAAAAGAGGCGGCTACTCTGGAGGCGCCAGGCACAACGAGCCTCGCAACGAAAGAATAAACGAATACGTCAGTAAAGGAGAAAATACTTTAAAGATCATCCCTCTGGGCGGACAAGAAGAAGTCGGCCGGAATATGACGATTTTTGAATATGGCAAAGACATTGTTATTTTGGATATGGGCGTGCAATTTCCGGAAGAAGATATGCCGGGCATTGATTATATCATTCCCAATATCTCCTATTTGCAAGGCAAAGAAAAAAATATCCGCGGCGTTATTTTCAGCCACGGCCATTTGGACCATATCGGCGCCGCCCCTATTTTGCTGGATAAATTAAACTATCCGCCGATCGTCGGCCGCGACCTGACTATTTGTTTGGTTAAAAAACGCCTGGAAGATTACGCAAAAAACTCAGCCAAAAAATTACACGTTATTCCCGTTAAATCAACCGAGGACAAAATAAAATTAGGCAATTTTAATATCAGCTTCTTTGATATTGAGCACTCTATCATGGACGCAGTTGGCGTTATTTTGCAAACTCCTTCCGCCACAGTTATCCATCCGGGCGACTGGACAATGGACAAAGATCCCATCAGCGGCAAGTTTCTTTCCTATGACCACCTATCCTATCTGCCCAGCCCCAAAGTTTTGATGCTGGAAAGTTTGGGCGCGGTTGATAATAGGCCTAGCCACACCACCGAAAAAGAAATGTATGCCAATTTGGAAAGACTTATCAGTGAAGCCACCGGCAAAGTTATTATCGGCACTTTTTCTTCCCAGATCCGCCGCGTAGGCCACATTTTGGAATACGCCCGCTCTATCGGCAAGAAAGTCGCGCTGGACGGCTTCAGCATGAAAATGAACGTAGAAATTGCTAAAGAGCTTGGCTATATTAAGGCTGATAAAGAAACTCTGATCACTGTTAACGACCTGCATAAATATCCGGAAAATAAAATAATCATCGTTTGCACCGGCGCGCAAGGCGAAGGCAACGCTGTGCTTTCCCGCATTATCACCGGCGACCACCGCTTTATTAAAGTGCGCAAGCAAGATACCGTTATCTTTTCTTCCTCGGTCATTCCGGGCAATGAAAGAACTATCCAGCGCCTAAAAGATAACCTATACCGCCAATGCGATAATGTGATCCATAGCGATATAATGGATGTGCATACCAGCGGCCACTGCAACGCCCAAAACATCAAAGAGATGATCAAGCAGGTTAAACCGGATTTCTTTCTGCCAACCTATGCCAACCACTATATGCTAAAAGAATCGGCTAAATTAGCTGTTGAAGCCGGCATGCATAAAGCCAATATCTTTGTTTTAGACAATGGCTCGGTGCTGGAGTTTTCCAGCCAAGGAGAGCCAAAACTTCACGACAAAAAAGCGCCTTCAAGCTATGTCTTTGTTGACGGCTTGGGCGTGGGCGATATCGGCCAAGTTGTGTTGCGCGACCGCCAAGCCATGGCGCAAGACGGCATGTTTGTTGTTATTATCACGTTGGATTCCCAGACCGGACAAGTCCGCAACAGTCCCGATATTATTTCGCGCGGCTTCATCTATATGCGCGAATCCAAAGACTTGCTTTACCAAGTGCGCCAGAAAGTCAAAGATATTGTCCATCATTCAACCGGCAATAAAGGCCATATTGATGAAGAATATATCAAAGACCAGGTGCGCGATAAGATCGGCCAATTCTTATATACCAGAACCGAACGGCGCCCGATGGTATTACCTGTATTGATTGAGGTATAATATTTTACATCTTACATAATTTAATCAAGTAATTTTGCCAGCTTGCCCCGTAAATCCGCCTAAGGCGGATTTACGGGGTGCTGATAGAAGTCTAATTAACGTTGAGTTCAATGTTCCGATATTCGTCGGAACATTGGGCGCGGAATTAATTATTGTTCTTTTTATAAACCTTTTAACCAAGACTAGAAAAGGAGGCCTGAATGGAAAGATTGCTTTTATTTGCAGAAGGGCTCTTTGAGAAAAGAGTCTCACTTGATTATTTTTCTCTTTATATGTTAGCGCTAATTATCTGCGCTTTCGCTTTTATCGCTATTTTTGTAAGCATACAAAACAAGAGAAATAAAAAATCTAAACAGCAAACCCAAGGAGGAAATTATGAGAGCCGCAATCGTTATTCTTTTTATAGTTGCGATCCTGGGACTGGCAAAAGCTCTGATGAACCGAGCCAGAAAAGAAGAACCAATCAATAAACCATCCTAGCCACAATTTTTATGTTCTTGCTCCAAACAAAAAAGCCTTGATAAAAATCAAGGCTTTTTATCCCGTCAGTCACGACTGACGGGATTTATTTTATTATCTCTATCAATTCTTTCTTTTTTTCTTCCAGCTTTTCCGGTGTATCTGCCTCCATATTCAATCTAACCAACGGCTCGGTATTGGACTTGCGCAAATTAAACCACCAATCAGCGTATTGAATAGTTATGCCATCGATCTTTTTGAGTTGGCCATCGCTGAACCTTTGGGCAATGGTTTCAATGGTCTTATCCGGGTCGGCCACCTCAAAATTAATTTCTCCTGAATGATAGTATTTTTTCAAAGAAGCGCAAATAGCCGAAAAAGGTTGCGCCTGCGAGCTTAAGATCCGCAAAACTTCCAGCAAAGTAAACAGCGTATTTTCTATAAAGCCCAGATCCCGGTAAAAATAATGGCCAGAAAGCTCGCCGCCAAACAGAATGTCTTCCCGCCTCATTTGCTCTTTCATTAAAGAATGCCCGGGCCGGCCCAAAATTGCCTCTCCGCCGGCATTTTTAATAACTTCGGGCACGATCTTACTAGAACGGACCTCAAATAAGATCTTCTGGCCTGCGTTTTCTTTTAACAAGCACCCAGCAATTAAGGCGGTTGTAAAATCGCCGCGCACTAACTCCCCCTTTTCATCTAAAAACGCCACCCGGTCGCCATCGCCGTCAAAAGCCACGCCCAAATCCGCCCGTTCGCTCAATATTTTTTCCCGCAACTCTTTTAAGTTCTCTTCTTTTATGGGATTGGCTTCGTGGTTCGGAAAGCGCCCATCTGGTTCGGCAAATAAAAACTCGGCTTGGCAAGGCAAAGATTTTAACAATCCCATAACTTCCGCCCCGGCCATGCCATTGCCAAAATCGACGATGATTTTTAAGGGTTTTATTTCATTTAAAGATATCCGGCCTTTCACAAAATCTAAATAATCAGCCAACAACTCTTTTTCCAGAACCTTTCCAACAAGATTCAATTTAGCCGGCCTGTCTTTTTTAGCCAGCTCTCTTATCTCCGCTAAGCCTGAATCAAGCCCGATAGGGCGCGCTTCAGCGCGGCAGATCTTCAAGCCGTTATACTGCGCCGGATTATGGGAAGCAGTAATCATTATGCCGCCAGCCGCTTTTTGGTTGATAATTGCCCAATAAAAAAGCGGGGTGCTCACCCGCCCGATATCTATCACATCTGCTCCCTCCGAGATCAAGCTGTCGACTAAAGCTTGATGCAAGTCATCAGAAGAAACTCTGGCGTCCCGGCCAACAACTATTGCTTCGCCGCTCATTTCTCCCTGATTGCGCAAAAACTCAATGAAAGAGGCGGCAATCGAAAAAACCGATTCTTCGTTTATTTCTTCCGGGTAAACTCCGCGAACATCATAGGCCTTAAATATTTTAGGATTTATATTAGACATAATCTTATTTTTATTATACCATAAAAAAATATTAGGATAAATCTTTTATTTTTTATGCTTTCTATCGGAATTGTCGGCCTGCCTAACGTAGGCAAATCAACTTTATTTAAAGCGCTAACCAAACGCCAGGTTGATATACAAAATTATCCCTTTTGCACTATTGAACCGAATGTCGGCATTGTTGAGGTGCCAGATGAGCGGCTGGAACTCTTAGCTAAAATGTCCCACTCCGCCAAAATCGTGCCCACCGCCATCCAATTTACCGATATTGCCGGATTAGTGAAAGGCGCCAGCCAGGGCGAGGGGCTAGGCAACCAATTTTTAGCCAATATCCGCGAAGCCGATGCCATCATGCAAGTGGTGCGGGCCTTTGAAGGCACCGATATTATCCATGTTTCCGGGCAACCCCAACCAAAAGATGATATCGAAATTATTTCTCTTGAACTGATATTCAAGGACCTGGATACCCTGAAGAAACATTTGCCCAAAGTAGAAAAAAATATAAAAGGCGGGGATAAGGAAGCAGCGCTGGAACACGCTTTTTTATCGCGCTTAATCCCCTTTTTAGAACAAGGGAAACCAGCCAAAGATATAGAAAAGAACGAAAAAGAGGCCGAGTTTTTAAAGGCCTTAAACCTTTTAAGCGCCAAGCCCGTCTTATACGTTATAAACTGCTCCTCAGATAAAAAGGTTATCGAATACCCGGCCAGCGCTTCGCCGGCCCTGGAACTTGATGTTAAGCTGGAAAACGAACTTTCTGAGCTTGATTTTGAAGCGGCTAAAGAGATGAGAGAAGCTCTGCCACACCCGAAAAACAGCATTGACGAATTGATTTCCGCCTGCTATACTTTATTAGGATTAGAAACATTCTTAACCACCGGCGAGGACGAAACCCGCGCTTGGACAATTACCAAAGGCAGCAAGGCTCCTCAAGCTGCCGGCAAGATCCATACGGACTTCGAGAAAGGATTTATCCGAGCAGATGTGGTTTTTTGGAAAGATTTGCTTGAAGCCTCCTCTTGGGCCAGCGCCCGAGAAAAAGGATTGCTTAAAACCGAGGGCAAAGAATACGTGGTCAAAGATGGAGATGTAATTGAGTTTAAAACTAACTAAAAGATAAATATTTTTATGTACGAATTAACCTATATCATAAACCCGGTTTCTGGCGATTTGGATACAAACGCTGTCGCGGCTAAAGTCCGCGCTTTTATTGTTGAGAAATTAGCCGGCGAAGTTAAAAGAGAGTTTATCGGCGAGAAAAAAAGGTTGAGCTACCCGATCAAAAAACAATCCGGCGGCTCTTATGCCACCGTTGAGTTCCAGGCTGAACCGGAAAAAATAGATGACTTAAAAAAGTTTTTGGAGATAGATAACGATATTCTGCGGCATTTGATCATCGTGATGGATGAAAAAGCGCAAGTTAAGCGCCCAGCCAGAGTTAAACCGATAACCACTGCCCTGCCCGAAAGCGAGATCAGCGCCAAGGGAGAAAAAATAAAGATTGAGGAGTTAGATAAAAAACTTGAAGAATTACTAAAATAATTATCATTTAAATATCTAAACATGAACTTCAATCGAGCCATAATCGTAGGAAACGTCACCCGGGATGTCGAAATAAAAACTTTGCCTTCCGGCCAATCAGTCGCCAATTTCAGCGTAGCGACCAACCGAGTCTACACTGATAAATCCGGCGGCAAGCAGCAAACTGCCGAGTTCCATAATATTGTGGCTTTTGGAAAGCTAGCTGATATTTGCAGCCGCTATCTGAATAAAGGAAAAATGGTGCTGGTTGAAGGCCGAATCCAAACCCGCTCCTGGCAAGCCCAAGACGGCTCCAAGCGTTATCGCACCGAGATAGTTATGGAGAACATGCAGCTTGGCCCGCGTGGCTTAGCTGGAGACGCTCCTAGCAGCCACAATGCCAGCAACGGCCCGTCCGCCGCTCCCGCTGACGAAGAGATTCCTGTGATCGATGCCGATGAGAACATGAACTTTGGCAACGACGAAGAACAAAGCGGAGTGAACGTTAAAGATATTCCTTTTTAAACAATAACTTACTAAAAATCTTAATTGCTATCCAACTATGAACAAATCCTGCTATTTCTGCACTGAAAATATTAATACCTTAGATTATAAAAACACAGAGATTCTGCGCAATTTTTTAAGTGGCCAAGCTAAGATCCTGCCGCCGCGCCGCACCGGCACCTGCCAAAAGCACCAACGGATTCTCGCCACGGCGATTAAACGCGCCCGCTTTATGGCTTTACTGCCGTTTACCAAAAAATAATCTATTTACTACTCCTTTTTTAAAAAACCGCTTGCTAACAGCAGCGGTTTTTTTATATTTCAATTCAAATAAAAATTATATTCTCTTTAACTTAATAATTCCTAATGTCTCTAATAATAAACATCTTACTAAATATTGAACATTCATTATGTCGTATGGCGACACTGTTTTTATAATTTTTTTTGTATCTTTTTCTTTTCCACTAAGACTATGAGCGCAAACACTACTTCGTAAAAAGGAACTCCTATCAATTGCCTGAACTAAAGTTATTTCTTCGTCCCTAACATTAGAACCGGCAGACCAAGATGATTTATTTCCTTTTTTAATAAAGGGTTTTTTATTTTCTATTAGCCTCTTTCCCCCTCTAACAGCCCAATCATATGTAATACTAGTTTTTATTTTTGCCTTTTTTAATCGGAGTAAAATATCTTGCTCTGTTTTAGGCAAAATGGTGCCCTTATTATCCTTAGATTGGGGTTTCTCGGTTCCCGGAATTATATCTTTGGGTATTATTTTCAAATTTAGTTCTTCAATTGCCGAAAAAGCTAAATTTATTGCACCAGAAGCCATCACCCGAAATCTATGAGGAAAGGGACTTGCTAAATTAGGAGACTCTAATCGTTCTCCTGGTTCGAAATCTACTATGGGACGAGAATAACTCCTCAAGCTAAAGAATAACTTATAAATTGCATAAATAAATTTATCGTTAAAAGAAGCTCTCGCAGCCATAACTCCAGCCAAATATACATCCCCGCCTAAGAAAACCGTCGGAAAAGCATTCTGACCCTTCAGCTCGATTAACTTTAATCCTGGCCAAGAATAAATATCTTCTATTCCTACAACATCGTAACCGGCCAATATTGTAATACAAGCATAAACGAGATCAAGAGCCTCTAGTGCTTTTTCTTCGGAAGTAGCTTCGATTATTAGGTGATAACATGGAGTCCCTGGTATATTGTATTTATTGCTAGGCTCTTTATGTTTTTGAAATATAATTTTTCCCCATTTTCCTTTTAAAACAAGGCCGTGATAATAATGCTTAGAAAAGTCAGTAAATCCTGTAAGATATTTTTTCATAATCATCTTCATAAAAAGCGCAGCCTAGCTGCGCTTTTTATTTTCTTTGTGATTACTACGCGTAAATATTTTCTTTTTCGTCCGCTTCTTTAATCTTTTTGGTAATTTCTGCCGTGATTTTCGGATTCTCTTGCAAATAAGCTTTTGAAGCTTCCATGCCTTGCCCTAATTTAATGTCGCCATAATTAAACCACGCACCGCCCTTGTTAACCACGCCGTATTTAACGCCGGTATTCACAACATCACCCTCATACGAAATGCCTTTGTTATACATAATATCAAACTCGGCGGTTTTAAAAGGCGCAGCTACTTTATTTTTCACCACCTTAACTTTCACCCGATTGCCAATGATATTATCCCCTTGTTTGATCTGCGCGGTGCGGCGAACATCCACCCGAACCGAAGAATAAAACTTCAACGCTTTGCCGCCCGGCGTTTCTTCCGGGTTGCCAAACACTATACCGATCTTCATTCTTATCTGGTTAATAAAAATAACGCTAGTTCCGGATTTAGCCACAATCGCTGTGAGCTTCCGCAAAGCCTGGCTCATAAGCCTAGCCTGCAAGCCCATATGCTGCTGGCCCATCTCGCCTTCAATTTCCGCGCGCGGAGTTAGCGCTGCCACCGAGTCCACCACTATCAAATCAATAGCGGCTGAGCGAACCAAGCTCTCAACAATATCCAAAGCCTGTTCCCCTGTGTCGGGCTGGGAAATTAAAAGATTATCTATCTTAACGCCGATGCGTTTGGCGTATTCCGGGTCCAAAGCATGTTCGGCATCCACAAAGGCGCATAGCCCGCCCTTCTTTTGAGCCTGAGCTACAGTATGAAGCGCTAAAGTCGTCTTGCCGCTAGATTCTGGCCCATAGACCTCTATTATCCTGCCCTTAGGGAAACCACCCACTCCTAGCGCCAAATCTAAAGAAATAGAGCCTGTTGGGATAGCGTCCACGTTCACCCGCTCTGCTTCGCCTAGCTTCATAATTGACCCTTCGCCAAACTTTTCCTTGATCTCGTCGATGGCTGTTTTCAGGGCTTTATTCTTTTCGTTCATTTCGCCTTCTGATTGTTTAGTCATATATTTAAAAATATTTATTACTTCAACATGATCCTACGCAACTCGGAACTTGATTTATTAAAACGGTTTACTGCTTCAACTTTTATAATATTTAATCCTTGGAATAAGCTTATTTCCTGCTCAAAATTACCGTCTTTATCAATATAGCTTTGTTGCCCGTTAATTGTCAATTTAACCCCTGGCTCAGCTTGTCCTTTGAACAAAACCGATGAGCTTTCCGCTATAAAATCGGCTTCAGCCGGTTCAAAAATCTTAAGGCTCGGCGGGCTTAATAAAAAATGCAGCTGATAAAAAAAATAGCCTATAACCAAAAATAATACCACTGTTCCCAAGCCCCAACTTAAAGTCTTTGGCGTGATAATAAACCTCCGGGAACGCAGAGTCGGCAAAGCCTGGTGCGCCTGATTTTTTAAATGGCTGGCTATCCGGGATTCTTTCTCGTATTCACCCACTAATTCTTTTTCATCAAGAGATATGAGCTTAGCGTATTTGCGCAGAATCCCTTTAGAATAAACATCGGCTGGCAATTTTTCTATTTCTCCATTCTCCAAATAGTCCAAATATTTTGCCGGCAAACTTAAAAGCTGGACGACTTTTTCTTTGGTCAGACCAGCTTCCTCCCTAGCTGTTTTTAATTTTTCGCCAAAACTTGGCGGTGCTTCAACTTTTTTTGCGGTAAATACCATGCCAATTTTGTCTTAAAATTATTTTGCGTAGCTAAATAATTTTTAGCTACAAAATTGAGCACCCGCCTCAATTTCCATCCATGTTCTTGGCGCTCCAATCAAGACAGGCTAAGCCGCTTCGCTCTTATCTGTCGGAACATCAAAGTATTTCCTTGGAAATTAGGGCGGGTAAGGTTTTGCTGCCAAAATCTATTTGTCTGATGACTCTAGATTTTGGACAAAACGCTTTAAAACACATTTGCTTCTTCATCGCCCTCTTTGGGGTTTCCCGGAACTCCGGGCAAACCATCAACCAAAACCTCGCGGGGTTTAGCTCCGTCTCCCGGCCCCACCACGCCATTATCTTCAAGCATATCAAGAAGCCTGGCTGCCCGCGCATAGCCCACGCGCAACCGCCGCTGCAGCAGCGAAGCTGAGGCTTTCCCGCTTTGGATTACCACTTCCTTAGCTTCATTATATAAATCATCATCTCCGCCATTATCACTGCTAGAGGAGTTGCCGCCAAAAATTGCTCCCTGGGCGGTGCGTGCCTGAGTGATATCATCGGCAAAATCCGCTGCCGTGTTTTGTTTAGCTAAAAACTCCACCACTTTTTTCACTTCTTTATCTGAAACGAAAGTTCCCTGCACGCGGCGGGGCTTAGCCACATCTCCCGACAAAAACAGCAAGTCTCCGCTCCCCAATAATTTATCGGCGCCGGAACTATCCAAGATAGTGCGCGAATCAATTTGTGAAGCCACCTGAAATGCCACGCGTGAAGTAATGTTAGCCTTGATCAAACCCGTAATAACTTCTACCGACGGCCGCTGAGTGGCCAGAACCAAATGGATGCCGACTGCCCGCGACATTTGCGCCAGCCTCACCACCGTGGCTTCCACCTCTCGGCCATGAGACATCATTAAGTCTGCTAATTCGTCCACGATAATAACAATATAAGGCAAAGGCTCGTCTATTTCGCCATCAACGAATTTTTTATTATAAGAAATTATATCCCGCGCCTGTACTTCGGAAAGCACTCCAAACCGCCGTTCCATTTCCGAAACCGCCCAGCGCAAAGCATTGACCATTTTTTCCGGCTCAACAATAACCGGGGTCAACAAGTGCGGCAACCCGTTATAAACCGGAAACTCCACGCGCTTAGGATCGATCAAAATCAATTTCAAAAAATTAGGCGCCTGCCTGTATAGCAAGCTTGTAATAATGGAGTTTAAACAAATGGTTTTGCCCGTGCCTGTGGCGCCGGCCACCAACATATGCGGCATTTTTTCGAGGCCCGCATAAACCGGCATACCTGCCACGTCGCGGCCCAAAGCGATGGTAAGCATCTTATGGTTTTGGGCAAAATCTGGCTGTTCGATTAGATTCTTTAAGCGCACTTTCATAACTGCTTTGTTAGGCAATTCTATGCCAACCAGAGAGCGCCCGGGAATTGGCGCTTCGATACGGATGGGATGCGCGGCCAAAGACATCGATAAGTCGTTTTGCAAAGTGGTTATTTTGGAAAGTTTAACGCCTTGCGCGGGCCTGAAAGTGTATTGCGTGACAGTGGGGCCGATATTCACTTCCGCCATTTCCACTTCTATGCCAAAGTGCTGCAAAGTGCGCTTGATAATATTGGCGTTGGCTTTAATATCGCCGCTGGTAGGCTCGCCAGAATCAGGTTCCAGCAGATCAATTGGCGGAAACTTATAGTCGGCCATCGTCATTTTGCTTTGCAATAGCAACATTTCATCTTTCTTGGCTTTCTTTTCTTCTTTACTTTCCACTACCGGCGGCACGGAAGACTTGCCGTCTTTTTCCGCCACGCCTAAGTTTTTAACTTTAAAACCAGGAGCTGGCATTATTTTTTGCATAAAAGAATCCAAAGCTCCGCCGCCTTCGGTTTTTACTTGCTCGGCATTTTTAATAAAATCTTTGCCCGATTTTTTGCCGCGGTCAAAGATAAAGTCCGCTAATTTTTTTAAAGAGATATTAAACGAGATAAGCAACGAAACAAAGATCAAGCCGACTAAAATAATATAGCTGGCGTAGACGCCCAAGAACTTCATAAAAGGATAAACCACCGCCACGCCTAAATATCCGCCGCCTCGACCGCTTTCTATTTGGCTCCCTAAGATCATTTGCAAAAAGCCTAAAAAGCTAAGCAAAAACAATCCGATGCCCCAAAAAGGCGTGCCGTATAATTCTTCATGCAAAGACTTTAAAATGGCTATCCCGCCTAGAATCAAAGATAGCGGAACCAAAAAATAACCCCAGCCAAAAAGCAGGCCAAGGTAATGATATAAAAAATTGCCGGCTTCACCGGCCGCGCCAAAAGCGCTTAAGGCTGTTATTAAAGCACCAACAAAAAGTAAAACCGCTATAATCCCCTTTTTTGTTTCGGCGTGCAAACTTAACTTGGGACCTTTAAACTTAAAACCGCTATTATATTTTTTAGCCATATTAATTTATTCCAAGCCTGGCCTGGATAAAATATAAAAATTATACCCTTTCTTAACTATTCGTCTGTTGGGTCCTGCATACTCCTATTATATAAAACATTGCAAAATCAAGCAAACCCCTCTCTATAACTAAAAATCCCCGCAACACGCGGGGATTTTTTCAACTATTTTTTTACTTTTCTTTTCTATCTTCTTCCTGTTCTTCCAAAGTCCGATAGCCGGTGCCGGCCGGAATTAAGCGCCCGATAATCACATTCTCTTTCAAACCGCGCAAATGGTCTTCTTTTGCTTGAGCAGCAGCGTTGATCAAAACCTTGGTTGTTTCTTGGAAGGAAGCCGCCGATAACCAGCTTTCGGTGCTCAAAGCAACTTTAGAGATGCCGAGCAACAATTGAACAGCTGTGGCAGTTTTGCCCTTATCTCCCAAAGCGCGCTGAATATCGTTTTCCACCAAAAATCTTTGTTTTTCAACCACATCGCCAACTAGCAAATTAGTGGCGCCAACCTCCTTAACGCGCACGCGGGAGAACATTTTTTTGATAATGATCTCTATATGCTTATCGTTAATGCCTTCACCTTGCGAGATATAAATATTTTGCACCTCTTTGGTAATATAGCGCTGAACTTCTTCTTTGCCGGAAAGCTTGAAAAGCTCTTTTAGGTCCACATGCCCTTCGCTTAGCTGCTGGCCCTTGGTTACCAAATCCCCTTCTTTTACCCACAAAGTCGTTCTAATTGGAACTGTGTATTCTTTTTCCTGTTCTTCAAAGTTTTCTGGCTTAACCGCTTTCTTTTTACCGGATTTTTTCACCGGCTCGCCATCTTTCTTTGGCAAGTTCATGCCCTTTATTTTCATTATATTGGAGGAGCCAATGGCTTTAATTTCAATGACTTTGCCGTCGATCTCCGAAACCAGCGCCTTGCCTTTTGGCAATTGGCATTCAAAGATTTCCTGCACGCGCGGCAAACCTTGAGTGATGTCGCCAGCCTGAGCCACACCGCCGGTATGGAAAGTTCTCATGGTTAACTGTGTGCCCGGCTCACCAATAGCTTGGGCGGTCACAATACCCACCGCTTCACCCAATTTAACTAATTGGTTGCGGCCTAAGTCGTAGCCATAGCACATTTGGCAAATACCTTGCCGTGATTGGCAAGAAATAACCGAACGCACTTTTATTTTTTCTAGACCCAGCTCGTCGATCTTTTTAGCCGCATATTTATCTATCAAAGAGTTTCTCTTCACAATAACCTCGTCGCCAGATTTTATTTCTTCCTGCGCCACCCGGCCAACAATGCGCGAAGCTAAAGAGCGGCCAAGCTCTTTGCCATCTTCCCGATAAATATAGATGCCGTTCTTATCGCCGCAATCAACCTCTGAAATAACCACGTCCTGCGAAACGTCCACCAAGCGGCGAGTCAAATAACCGGCCGTCGCGGTGCGAAGCGCGGTATCGGAAGAGCCTTTTCTGGCGCCGTGAGTGGAAATGAAATATTCCAAAACGTTCAAGCCGTCCTTCAAACAGCTTTTCACCGGCAATTCGATAATATCGCCCGCCGGGCTCACCATTAAGCCTCTCATACCCATTAACTGCGATGTTTGGCCCCAAGAACCGCGCGCGCCCGAATCCACCATTAAATGCACCGGCCCCGTGGAATCCAATTCCTTAACGACTAATTTGCCGATATTATCAATGGCCGAAAACCAGGTTTCAATAATTCTGGCTCGGCGTTCTTCGCGGGATAACAAACCGTCCAAATATTGGTTATGGATAGTTTCCACTTCTTTTTCCGTTTGTTCCAATAAAGCCGCTTTTTCTTTAGGCACGGTTAAGTCGTTCATGCCCCAAGAAATGCCCGACTTAGTTGAGTGTTCAAAGCCGATCTGTTTTATTTTATCCAAAATCTCCGCGGCTTTTTTAATTCCGCATTTATCAATAATTTCCGCCACCAAGGAGTTCAACATTTTCTTTTTTAATTCCACGTTCGCAAACCCAATTTCGGGCGGCATAATTTGGTTGAACATCACCCGGCCGACCGAGGTCTCCAAAAACTTTTCTTTCACATCGGCCGTATAATTAGCCGGCGTCTTTATCTTGATCTTCGCTTTCAAATCAATTTCGCCCGCCTGATACATCAAAATCGCTTCATCGCCGTTCTGGAAATAGCGGCCTTCGCCTTTGGCGCCATCGGTTAGTTTGGTCATCCAATAGCAGCCCAAGATCATATCTTGCGTCGGAATAGCGATCGGCTCACCCGTGGCCGGCTTAAGCAAATTAGAAGAAGACAACATAATTTTGCCCGCTTCATTTTGCGCTTCATTAGTTAATGGCAAATGCACCGCCATTTGGTCGCCGTCAAAGTCCGCGTTGAACGCGCGGCAAACTAGAGGATGGATCTGAATAGCCGAACCCTCTATCAATACCGGCTGGAAAGCCTGGATACCGAGCCGATGCAAAGTCGGGGCGCGGTTCAGCAAAACATATTTATCGCGGATAACTTCTTCCAAGATCGCCCAAACTTCATCGGTTTCAAGTTCTATTAAATGCCCGGCGCTGCGAATATTATAAGCCAAGCCCTGCTCCACCAATTTGTGGATAACAAAAGGCTTAAAGAGTTCCAACGCCATTTGTTTTGGCAAACCGCATTGATGTATCTTCAAAGTTGGCCCAACCACGATAACTGAGCGGCCAGAATAGTCCACGCGCTTGCCCAGCAAGTTTTGGCGGAATCGGCCGGTCTTGCCTTTTAACATGTCGGCCAAAGAGCGAAGCTGCCGCTTTTGCCCTGTTGAAGCCATCACCGGGCCTTGTCCGCGGCGGGCTGAGTTGTCGATTAAAGCATCCACCGCTTCCTGCAACATGCGCCGCTCATTGCGGCAAATAACTTCCGGAGCATTCAACTCCAATAATTTTTTCAAACGATTATTGCGGTTGATCACGCGGCGATATAAATCGTTCAAGTCGCTCGTCGCAAACCGGCCGCCATCCAAAGCTACCATTGGCCGCAGATCTGGCGGCAACACCGGCAAAACAGTCAATATCATCCATTCCGGCCGCAAATTAGCATGGATCATTCCCGCCACCACCCTCAAGCGCTTAGCCGCTTTTTTCTGAGCCAAGTCTGAAGCCTTTTCTTTTTCGATCATCAATTCTTCTTTCAAAACATTCAAATCAACTCTGGACAAAGCTTTGTGCACGGCTTCCGCGCCAATTGCCGCCTCAAAAACCTGGCCGTATTTCACGCTCAGTTCGTAATAATCATTTTCAGAAATTGTTTGTAGCGCCTGCAAGCTTTTCAGTTCTGCCAAGCTCTTATCCCGTTGCTCTTTCAAAGATTGTTTTTCTTGAAGTTTGGCATCGGTGGGCAAACTTTTTACTTTTTGTTTATATTCTTTCTCGATTTCGTCCAGCATTTTCTCCCGCGCTGCCTCATCAACTTTGATCACCAAATAATTGGCAAAATAAACCACTCTTTCCAAATCTTGAACAGACAGATCTAAGATCAAGCCGATCTTGGAAGGCACGCCGCGCAAAAACCAGATATGCGAAACCGGCGAAGCCAAAGTAATATGGCCCATGCGTTCCCGGCGCACGATGGCCCGGGTCACTTCCACACCGCACTTGTCGCAAATGATTCCCTTATAGCGGATTCGGCGATATTTCCCGCAATAACATTCCCAATCCTTTTCCGGACCGAATATCTTTTCACAAAACAGACCGTCTTTTTCCGGCTTTTGGGTCCGGTAGTTGATGGTTTCCGGTTTTGTTACTTCGCCATAAGACCATTTCAAAATCTCCTCGGGTGAAGCGAGTTTTAATTTGATGGCTTTAAAATCACTGACTTTATAATTTGGCATATTACTTAATAATTTTATCTCTCTTTCTAAAAAGATTATTCTCGCACCGTTTCTTTTTCCGCCGGTCCCCGCTCATCCTGATCCGGCTCTTCTTTAACGCCCACTAAGTCCACCGCCAGCGCCAAAGCCTTAAGCTCAGAAACCAAAACATTAAATGATGCCGGCACATGAGGCGCCTTAATCGGCAAGCCCCGGATTATCGCGTCGTAGGCATTCGCCCGGCCCAGCACGTCATCGGATTTAATTGTTAAAACTTCCTGCAAGGTATGGGAAGCGCCATAGCCTTCCAAGGCCCACACTTCCATTTCACCAAACCGCTGGCCGCCAAATTGCGCCTTACCGCCCAATGGCTGCTGAGTTATCAAAGAATATGGCCCGATAGAGCGCATATGGATCTTGTCTTCAACCAAATGATGCAATTTCATTATATAGATATAACCCACCGTGACTTTCTGCCCAAATGGTTCGCCGGTATGGCCATCATATAAAACCACTTTGCCGTCTTCCGGATATCCTGCTTTCTTTAATTCTTCTTTAATTTCGCCTTCCGTAGCGCCGTCCAAAGCCGGAGTCTGCGCCAAATAATCCAAAGTATGGGCGGCCAATCCCAAGTGAGTTTCCAAGATCTGCCCAATGTTCATACGGGAAGCCACGCCCAACGGATTTAAAATAATATCCACCGGAGTGCCGTCAGCCAAGTATGGCATTTCTTCCACCGGCAAAACTTTTGAAATAACGCCCTTGTTGCCGTGGCGGCCAGCCAATTTATCGCCTACCATGACTTTTCTCAACTGCGCCACTTCCACCTGAATGGTCTTTATCACGCCCACCGGAAGCTTATCGCCTTTTTCGCGCGAGAAAACTTTAATGCCAATGATTCGGCCGCGCTTGCCATAAGGCATGCGAAGCGAGGTATCTTTAACGTCTCTGGCTTTTTCACCAAATATCGCCCGCAATAATCTCTCTTCAGCCGTTAAATCAGCTTCACCTTTAGGCGAGATCTTGCCAACTAAAATATCATTGGGCCCAACTTCCGCGCCGATGCGCACAATGCCTTCTTCGTCCAAATCTTTCAAGCGCTCTTCGCCAACGTTAGGAATATCGGGAGTTGTGATTTCCGGCCCCAATTTTGTTTCGCGCACATGGCAAGAAAAATCTTCAATATGGATAGAGGTAAACCTGTCTTTATGTAAAACTTTTTCTGAAAGAATGATTGCGTCTTCAAAGTTTGAGCCGCGCCATGACAAGAACGCTACCAATAAGTTTTGGCCCAGCGCTAACCTATCTTTATCAATGGCCGCGCCTTTAGCCAGCACATCGCCTTTTTTAACTTTAGTGCCCTTTTTCACTACCGGGTGCTGGTCGATAGAAGTGAATTGGTTAGTGCGGGAAAATGTCTGCAATAAATAGGTGTATTTTTTGCTGTCTTTAGTTTTAATGACAATATGGTCGGCATCAACTTCGGCGATTTCGCCGTCTTGCCTGGCCACAATTAATTGGCCGGAATCCAAAGCCGCTTTTCTTTCAACTCCGGTGCCCACCAAGGGCGCATCCGGTTTAATGCAAGAAACCGCTTGGCGTTGCATGTTCGAACCCATGAGGGCGCGAGTCGCGTCATCGTGTTCCAAGAACGGAATTAAAGAAGTTGCAACGGAAATAAATTGCTGCGGAGAAACATCCATATAGCCGATTCTTTCCGGCTTGGTAATCGCTGCCTGGCCGTGGACTCTCGCTTCCACGCGCTCATCGACAAAGTGTCCGTCTTTGGTCAAAGGCATGCCCGCGTGCGCAATGCTGAACTTTTGCTCTTCATAAGCATTCATATAAACCAGCTCTTCCGTCACGCGGCCGTTCTTTACTTTGCGGTATGGAGTTTCCAAAAAGCCGTATTCGTTCACGCGCGCAAAAGAAGCCAGCGTGCCGATCAAACCAATGTTCGGGCCTTCTGGAGTTTGAATAGGACAGATGCGGCCATAATAAGTTGTGTGCACGTCGCGGACTTCAAAACCGGCTCGCTCGCGTGTTAACCCGCCCGGGCCCATCGCCGAAATGCGGCGCTTGTGTTCCAATTCCGCCAACGGATTCACTTGGTCCATGAATTGGGATAATTGGGAAGTAGTGAAAAACTCTTTCACCGCCGCCATGAACGGGCGAATATTCACCAATTGCGCCGGCGTGATGGCCGCCACATCCAAAGTGGTCATGCGGTCTTTGGCAATTCTTTCGATTCGCGCCATACCCACCCGCAATTTATTTTGCAGCAATTCGCCCAAGGCTCGAACGCGCCGGTTAGCCAAGTGGTCGATATCATCGGGCTGCGCGCCGGGAGTATTATTCAGCTTAATAATTTCTTTTATCACCATCACCAAATCTTCCGGCCGCAAAATGCGATTTTCTTTATCCAGCGGGACATTCAAATTAAGCCGCAAATTAAACTTCCAGCGGCCGACTTTGGCCATATCGTATCTTTCAAAATCAAAGAACATTGCTTCGATCATTTGTTGAGCGTTATCCACGGTCGCCAAATCTCCCGGGCGCAAGCGCTTATAAACTTCGATAAAGCCTTCGCCCTGGTTTCGGGAAGCGTCTCTTTTAATGGTGGCTTCTATAAAATGGTTATCCGGATTATTATCAACGTCCTTAAAAGTGGCGAGCAATGAATCATCGTCGGAAATGCCAAAAGCCCGCAACAGCGCCGTCACCGGCACTTTTCTTTTGCGGTCAATTTTCACATATATAGCATTGTCGTAATCGGTTTCAAACTCTAGCCACGCACCGCGATTCGGGATTATTTTGGCGCCAAAAAGTTTTCGGCCTCGGACATTATTGGCGGTAAAAAATACGCCAGAGGAACGGATAAGCTGCGAAACTACCACACGCTCAACTCCGTTAACGATAAAAGTTCCCTGCTCGGTCATCAGCGGAAACTCGCCCAAATAGATTTCCTGCTCCTTTACTTCCTGGGTCTTGCGGTTGACCAAGCGCAACTTCACGCGCAGCGGCGCTTCAAAAGAAACGTTCTGCTTCTTGGCTTCCAGCTCCGTATATTTTGGCTCATCAAAATAATAGTCAGCAAAATAAAGATCCAAATCTTTGCCGGACCAATCCCGGATCGGCGAAACTTCTTCAAAAAGCTCTTTTAATCCCTTGTCGCGAAACCACTTAAAAGAATCCAGCTGCACCTCGATTAGGTCGGGCAGCGGCATTATATTTGGATGTTTGCCAAAAAATTTATCCTTCATTTGAATAATTGACGGGTTAATTACTAAATGAAAAGCAGTTCACCAATCCGTGTTATTAAAAAGGGATTGATGAGGAGAACCAAAAATCAAGATGTTGGTTCTGAGATAAAACTTAAAGTTTAACTCTGGATTTATAAAGCTAAACTCTAAGTTTTATTTTTTACCTTATTTTTTAAAAGTTAATATTGACAAAAAGCCGGCAGGAAGCAAAAGAAAAGCCACCCATCAACATAAACCTGGGCGCTTATTCAGGCCTTATTTAAATACATATAAATATAGTATTCAATACCCTCCTTTATTAACTTGCCTTAAGTATATACAATATTGAAAATCTGTCAAGCGACAAAATAACCCCAAGCTTTGCCTGGGGTTATTTTAAATTATTGTTATCTTTTCTCTATTTCCTCGGCATCAGCTTCTTATAAATCATATTGCTCATCACGCCAAAGCCGGTTAGAAATACCAGGCAGCCAATTATGCAGCCGACAAACGGAATTGCCTTAATAATAGACAAAACTATTACCGCTAAAATGATTAGCCACCAATTAATATCCGTGGCCTTCCGCTTGAAAACAAACTTGGCCAATAACGCTGCCCAAAGCAGCCCTGTGGCGGCCGCGCCCAAAATAAACAGCGCCCAAAAAGCAAAGCCCAGGAAAAATCCTAACGGCAAGCCAATAACGGTTATGCAACAAATTATCGCCGCTATCGGCAAGATGAAAAACGTTATAAAACCCCTTAACAATTCTTTGCCCGGAGCAGCAAAAACGGTTTCAATAAGTTCTTCCGATTCCCGCCGCCAGATGTAAAATAACAAGCACGCTAGAATCACTGCAGCCGCTAAGCCCAGTAATCCCCAAATGGTCATAAAAGCAAACATGCCCAAAAATCCAGCCTTGCCGGTTTGATGCTGATTTTTTACGGCTTGCTGGTGAAAAGTCGTTATGCCGCTAATTTTAACGCTGGCATCAACCTTGGCTTCCTTTTGGGAATAATAGTCAAAGTTTCCGCCCACCTTAACTCCGTTGCCTATGGCAATTTCACTACCAGCCAAAACTAAATCCATGCCAACCGAGCCATTCATTGAAATGTTGCCTCCGGCGATATATGCGCCATCACCGATCGCGGCGCTGGACATAACATTAATATTCCCGCCCGCTGCTGCCAATTCATGGCCGACTTTTCCGCCCACTGTCACGTTTCCGCCAAGAACCCGCAAATCCTCGTTAACGGTTCCGGTAATAATAACTGTGCCGCCAACCACCACCACATCTTTTGACACTGTGCCTAAAATATTCACCGTGCCACCGGCGACATACAAATCCCCTTCTATTGTTCCGGCAATATTCACCGTGCCGCCAGATATATAAACGTTCTCACGAATAGTTTCATTAAAAGCGACTGTCTCGCCTCCCTGAAACTGCGTTGCCCCTGCCACAGCAGGCACCAGCAGCGCCAACCCCACAAACAGACCTAAGTATTTTTTCATAGGTTAATGATTAATTATAATAATTATTTATACTTATATATTACCACAAAAATCTCATTAATTTGTCCACAAACAAAAACTGTTAATAAAATCCTTTACAACAACTTAGCGCCTTAATATAATTAATATGTAATCGGTAGTGGGCTTTAACTGTTAAGCCTCTTTTTATAGACCGATTACTCCAAAAGAAGCTCTTCCTGGGGCTTTTTTTGTTATGAAGGATCGATAGCAAAATACTCAGTAAAAACCTTCATCTGCTCGGCTAAATTAATAAGAAATTTTCTGTGCGATGTAGTATTATTACCCCTCAACTCATTCACATAACTTGATGAATGAATATAATTCAGCATATCGGAAAGTTGCAAGAGCAATGAATTATAACTTTCAACATAAAACACATTATCAATAAAATGGTCTATTTCTCTTTTAAATGATCCGTATTTAGTACCAGAATTTTTATAATAACGAAAATCATTAATTATATCCTGCTCCGTCTCCTTACATTTATCCATAATAACTATCCCGTGAGCTTTTTTCTTTGATAAGAAAATTTCTAATTTTTCGATTAAATACATAAATGCCACATTGTGAGGATGGTAAGGCCTTATATACTTCTCTTTGTGCCTTTTTTTATTAATTCCTTGCGAAAAAAATTTGACATCACCCTCTTGTGCAATTTTTAAAAATTCGGAAAAGACGTTCAAACGAGGTCCGCATTTAAAATTTTTGAAATACTTCTTCCCTTCAAAAACATCTACTCCGTGAAATTCAAAATCATAGTTCTGTGAATACGGTAAAAAACCAGCAAACAAAGCGTTGATCTTCTTTTCTATTTCCTGAATTTTATCTAAATGAATACTGACACCAGAAACAAAGTGAATTGGTTGATTTAAGTCATCTAGATTAAACCCTGAATTACCTGCTTCGTCTAAATAAAAAAAATACATTTTTGCTTATTTAAAATTATCCTATTGTAATTTTTTAAATATTTTCTGCTTCTCCACCGGCGAAAACTTGGCCTTATTCACGTATTGCCTCATATATTCAATCGTCTGATCGTAAGTCGGACGGTCGACGGGATATGGAGTTGAATCTTTGCCGCCGTGGGCAAAGGAGTAGCGAGCAGGGTCTTCGTAGGAGGGCTTGGCGCCGTAAATTACTTCGGCAACTAGCGCTAAGGCGCGGATGGTTTTTGGGCCAACGCCTTCGGTCGCCAAAAGCTTTTCGTAGTTTTGTGGTTTTTTATCGCACAAAATCCAAAAGATTTTTTCTAAATATTTGCTCTTAAAAAAGTTCTCTTTGATAACCGGATGCGATTTAAACTCTACTGTTTCCAGGTTTAATAATTTTAATCTTTGTTGGCCATTAGATAAATCTGCCATTTGCGATAAATCCGAAGAATGGCGCGCTAGGATTTTTATATCTTTCATCAAAGCGCCGGAGTTTTGGCCCACTAATTCTGTGCTAATTTGCCGGGTTTTATCGCTCGTGGCTGCGCTCATATTAAGGACACTCGGCAAAGTGATTTGCGAAGAGATACCCGAATGCGGTTCGTTAATCAGGTCTTTAACATCTTTGGAATGCCAATGATAGCGCCTCGCGCTTTGCTCAGCCGCATTCATTCCTTGTTGAACAACTGTCCAGGCGCCGTTTTTGGTAAAGAAAAAAGCGTGATGGTAGATTTGAAAATCGTCTTGAATTAAAGCGCTATCAACTTTGGCTGCCATGCGGGAATTATAAACCAAGGAAGAGATGGGCTGCGGCGCCAGATTAAGTTGCTCGCCCCAAAATTGGATTTGCTCCGGCGTTTTGCGGGAAGTTTTGCCTTTGCCACCGCAAATAAAAATACCTAAATCCATTTCTTCGCCCCGAATAGCTTCTTTCAGCGCCGCAGTTAAAATCGTGGTTAAGCCCGAGGCGTTCCAATCAAACGCCAGCACCGTTCCTAAAGATTGAAACCAAGCCGGATCCGCCAAGCGGCGTATAAACTCATCCGGCCCTTCTTCCGCTACAATTGCCCGAGTCATTTCCCGGCCCAGCTTCACCATCCGCTCAAAAAGCCACTTAGGACAAGTTCCATAATCCAGACCAAATGTGGCTACTCCGCGCTGAATCATATTTTTAATCCTCCCCGCCGATGCGCCCAACTTTAGATTGGGTAGCGATATTTAAAACCACGCCCAAAATCATCATATTTATCAAAAGGTTGCTGCCGCCATAGCTTAGAAACGGCAAAGCAATGCCTGTGATGGGCATTAACCCCAAACACATGCCAACATTAATTACCACCTGCGCAAATATCATAATGGCATAACCAGCAGTGAACAGCCGAAAAAAATTATTTCCCGCCGACATAATAATTCGCATTAATCTCCAGAAAAAAATCGAGAATAAAGCAAAGAAAAAAGCCACACCCAAAAATCCCCACTCCTGGGCAAAAACTGAAAAGATAAAGTCCGTGTGCTTTTCCGGCAAAAAGTTAAGCTGGCCTTGCGAACCGTGGCCCAAACCCGCGCCCAGCATCCCGCCAGCGCCTATGGCAATTTTTGATTGGATCAAATTATAGCTATAGCCTAATGGGTCTTTGGCCGGATTCAAAAAAGTTAAGATGCGCTCTTTCTGATACGGCTTGAATGCAAAACTCCAGGCCAGCGCCGCAATAACCACTCCGGTTAAAACCACCACTGCCAAATGCCGTTTTTTCATTCCGCTTAGCAATATCATGCCCAGCCATATCGCCATCAAAACTATCGCCGAGCCCAGATCCGGCTGGAGCAAAACCAGCGCTATCGGCAAACCGGCATAGAGGCCGGAGGCGATGATATGGCGCACCCGATAGACTTCAACGTGCCGATGGGAAAAATATTTTGCTAAAACCAAAATCACCGCAAATTTCGCTAATTCCACCGGCGCAAAACCGGTATCGCCAAAACGGAACCAGCCGGTCATGCCCCTAATCTTGCTGCCCATAAATAAAACCGCCACCAACAAGATCAGGGCAAAAAAATACAAAATTACCAAAAACAACGAATAGTTGCGGTAGATCTGGGCGCTAAAAAAAGATAAAAAAAACATGCTAGCCAAACCGACTAGCAAAAATGTTCCCTGCCTGCCAAAATAGTCGCTCACTTTGCCGGAAGCTTGGGCGCCGGCATCAATACCCCAGAGCTCAAGCAAACTAATAATGCAAAGCGCCAAAACCGAACCGATCAGCAGCCAATCAAGTTTTTTTAAATGAGACAGCATTAAAAATGGTCCTAGTATTCCTGGAACTTCTCGACTGTTCCATACCGGCGCATATAGTTATCATCGGCAAAAAGATTGGTATCGGCCAGCATATCGGCGGATTTAACTTCGCCCGATAAAGCCGAATACCACGAAACGGAAAAATACCTTTCCTGCCCCGCCGGAACAGTATAGACCTCTGTTTTATTGACCCCGATAACTTCCTTGCTCTCATTAAAAAGCACCACCGAGACAATGATCTTATCCAGATCAAAAACGCTGTTATTTTTAATAATGCCGGAAGCCTGCGATTCTCCGGCTTTGTTTTCCAAATACTTAAATTGCTTATCCTGCACAAAAATATCCGGCGTGGCAAAATCATTGGTCAATTTCTGCCAATCGGTCTTTTCAGACGGCTGAACAATTAATTCAACTTTTGCTGGTGCAACAACGGAAGCAATATTGGTTTCAACTATATATTTTTTTTGATTAGGCAAAGAAAAACTTGAACCCTTCTTTTCCATTAGCAATTGGCCGGCTTTATCATAAAGCTTAAAAGTATAATCAAAGCGGCCTAAGCCGTAATTTGGATTTATATTATTGATCTTAGCAGCCAGGTCATAAAGCCCGTCTTTTAAAAAAATGGCCTTAGACCACTCAACCTGCAAAGGCTTCACGGTCAAAAGCTCGCAACTCATCGCGCAAGGACCGCCGCAATCCAAACCCTCTTCATTTTGGTTTTGCTTGCCGTCAAAACAAGTGGCGCCAACATAAAACCATTTAAAATATGCGCCGCTCAATAACGAAATAAAAACCAGCCCCAAAATCGAAGCGATAATTGTCTGTTTTTTCCGTCGATAATCCATATAGGTATATTATACACTACTTAAATAAAAAATAAATCCTGTCTTGTTTACCCCGAGCGCAGTCGAGGGGCAACTGGCGAGATAAAAAAAGCCAAACAAAAAACCCATAGTCTTGGCGATACCGTAAAGTCGCCTGTGGCGACTACGGGACAAGCAACTGGATTTTATCCCGCCCTTCGCGAAGGGCGGGACTCGCTGAGGCTTAAGCCCCAACTACCATCAGCGCTAGGCCGTTTAACCCCAGCATCCGAGCGAAGCTCGGTGCGGGGCATGCTTCTCTGCTGCGCCCCGCAAACCAAAACAAAAAAGAAGTGCATGGTCTTGGCGACAACCTACTCTCGCTGAGGCTTAAGCCCCAACTACCATCAGCGCTAGGCCGTTTAACTTCTCTGTTCGAAATGGGAAGAGGTTTTGCCAGCCCGCTTTCATCACCAAGACTATGCACTTCTTTATTCAATTTTTTTGTTTTGGTTTGCGGGGTTCGAAATGGGAAGAGGTTTTGCCAGCCCGCTTTCATCACCAAGACTATGGGTTTTTAATTTTCTATCGCCATTTTGACGACTGAATATCGTAGGATCTTCTAAAGCAAGAGTTTTTATATGTTTCAGTGGTTGTATTCTGCCTTTGCGTGCTAATCCCGTCTAGCGGGACGCACCTTGCGGCTCTTTCGGGCACAAAGCGGAACAAGAATGATTATTAGTACTCCTCGGCTGAACGCATTACTGCGCTTCCACCTAGAGCCTATCAACCTCGTAATCTACAAGGAATCTATGATATCTAATCTTGGGGTCTGCTTCGCGCTTAGATGCTTTCAGCGCTTATCAGATCCAGACATAGCTACCCAGCGATGCACTTGGCAGTGCAGTTGGTACACCAGAGGTCTGTTCCTCTCGGTCCTCTCGTACTAAAGAGAACTCCCCTCAAATATCCACGCCTGCAGCAGATAGAGACCAACCTGTCTCACGACGGTTTGAACCCAGCTCACGTACCTCTTTAATTGGCGAACAGCCAAACCCTTGGGAGCTTCTCCACCCCCAGGATGAGATGAGCCGACATCGAGGTGCCGAACAGTGTCGTCGATATGGACTCTTGGACACTACCAGCCTGTTATCCCCGGAGTAGCTTTTAGCCGATGATCTTTCACCTTTCTATAAAGTATGATCGGTTCACTAAGTTCCGCTTTCGCGACTGCGCGACATGCCCGTCTTGCAGTAAAGCTGGCTTATGGCTTTGCCCTATCGCTCCGGTTTCCATCCGGAGCTAGCCAACCTTGATAAACGCCTCCGTTACTCTTTAGGAGGCAAGCGCCCCACTTAAACTGCCCACCTGGCACTTTCTTTTGCTTCTCGTTTTTTCCCGTCGCTAAAAAGCGCTTCGAGAAAAAACGAGAAGCAAAGTTAGAACAAAGTATTTTGAAGATGGGTGTTTCATTGTTGGATCCACGACATCCGAAAACGTCGCTTCAAATCCTACCCACTACGCTACGCATCAAAACACCAAGCCCAATACCAAGCTGCAGTAAAGCTTCCGGGGTCTTTTCGTCTTGCTGCAGGTATCCGGCATCTTTACCGGAATTGCATCTTCACCGGGCCCCTCGTTGAGACAGTCGCCAAGTCGTTACTCCTTTCATGCGCGTCGGAACTTACCCGACAAGGTATTTCGCTACTTTAACACGGTTATAGTTACCGCGGACGTTCACTGGCGCTTAGCACGGTTAGCGTTTCCCATCTTGCGACAGAAAACACCGCCATGTTTAACGTTCCAGCACTGGTCAGGAGTCACCCCCTATACATCCTCTTGCGAGTTAGCAGGGAGCTGTGTTTTTGTTAAACAGTCGCTCGGCGTCTTTAGCTGCGCCCCAACTTGCGTTGGGGAGACCTTATTGCGAACTTACGGTCGTTATATTGCCGAGTTCCTTAACGAGGATTCACCCGTTCACCTGAGGCTACTCGCCTCGCCCACCTGTGTTGGTTTTCGGTACGGTCACTATTATTTTGGCTCTAGAAATTTTTCTCGGCAGCGTGCTCAGTAAAGTTGCCTGACGAATCAGACTTCAGGAGGATCTCGGATTTATGTGGCGCGGATTTGCCTACGCCACGTCCTCAACCTACCAATGTAAATCCAATAATACACTCTACCTACAACCCTGCGTCCTTCCATCGAAAAATAATAGTGGTGCTGGAATATTAACCAGCTGTCCATCGGTGTCGCCTCTCGGCTTAACCTTAGGACCGACTAACCCTTGGATGATAAACATTGCCAAGGAAACCTTAGGCTTGCGGTGTGCCGGTCTTTCACCGGCATTGTGGTTACTAATTCCAACATTCTCTCTTCTTAACGCTCCACGGAGCCTCACGACTCCGCTTCGCAGCAGTTAAAAATGCTCCCCTACCACTCGCTCCGATAAATCGGAACGAATCCATATCTTCGGTATTAAGTTTTAGCCCCGTTGAATCTTAGGCGCGCCATCTCTAGGCTAGTGAGCTGTTACGCACTCTTTAAAGGATGGCTGCTTCTGAGCCAACCTCCTAGCTGTATGAGAAATCACACCTCCTTTTCCACTTAACTTAATTTAGGGACCTTAGATGATGATCTAGGCTGTTTCCTTTTTGAAAATGGAGCTTAGCCCCCACTTTCTTACTCGCAAGACAACATAACGGCATTCGGAGTTTGATTGGACGCAGTAGACAAAGTCATCTGCATCCATTCAGTGCTCTACCTCCGCTAATTACTCTTGCGGCTAGCCCTAAAGCTATTTCGGGGAGAACCAGCTATTACCAGGCTCGATTAGCTTTTCACTTCTTACCTCAGTTCATCGCAATGTTTTGCACAGCATATGCGTTCGGACCTCCCTCTGGTGTTACCCAAAGTTCATCCTGACCAAGGCAAGCTCGCTCTGGCTTCGGGTCTCATTTATACTACAAACCACAGATAAACACGGACCCATTAAAAATAGGTCAATGTTTATCAGTGGTATATCGCGCTATTAACACTCGGTTTCCCTACGCCTCCGTCCCGAAGGACTTAGACAAGTAATATAAATAAACTCGTTGGATCGTTCTGCAAAAAGCACGCTGTCATCCATCCGCCTTGCGGCGCCGGACTCCAACTCTTTGTAAGCATATGGTTTCAGGTCTATTTCACCGCCCTCAACGGGCTGCTTTTCACCTTTCCCTCACGGTACTTGTTCACTATCGGTGATGTTGAATATTTAGCCTTGGCAGTCTAGTCCTGCCGGATTCCGACGGGGCCTTCGTTCCCCGTCGTACTTAAGAGTAACGATAAAGAGTATGAAATTATTTTCGCTTACGGGGCTATTACCCTCTTTGGCGCCGTTTTTCCATACGGCTTCTGCTAACAACTCCATAATTCTCTCTTCAATAAATTGAACATCGCTATCTTGCAACACCGCTTCTAAACGCAAGCGTCTAAAAACGGTTTAGGCTGTTCCCTTTTCGCTCGCCGCTACTAGGGGAATGGTAACCACAGATAAACACGGACCCATAAAAAATAGATCAGTGTTAATCAGTGGTTATTTTTTTTCTCTTCCTCCGCTTACTGAAATGTTTTACTTCAGCGGGTTTGCTCCTAACGACTTACATCGTTAAGTTATTGCGGTTTACGCAATAGAGTTTCCTCATTCGGTCATCCCCGGATCAAAGCTCGCTAGACAGCTCCCCGAGGCTTATCGCAGTCACGCCACGACCTTCATCGCTTCAACATCCCAAGGCATCCACCATACGCCCTTAGGTCTTGCTCCGCCTTCTGCCAAAAAATTGGCACAAAGCAAAAGACAATAAACTAATTTATTGTAACCACTAAACGTATTCTTACAATTCTTACTTCAATCAATTTACACGCGTTCCATCAAAATGGAATCGCGAGATAAACGGATACCTACGATATTCAGTTGTCAAAATGCTAACCGGTTCAATCTTTTAAATCTTTTTGCGTCCCAATAATTATCGGCCTGACCAACAATTATTGAAAAACAATTTTTAAATATTTCCCGCCAAGCAACAAAAAAACCGCTCTTTCGAAGCGGTGCCGCAACCACAAAAACAGAGGCATGTTACCCGCTTCTTTTTCTTAGATATAGTTGCGTTTTATACATCTATAAGCGACGTTATTTATTACGCTATTCAGTTTATCAGAAAATAGAAGACTGTCAAGCCCCTCACATGGAAAGAAATGCGGCATAGCCGCCATTAACATTTCAATAGGTTAAATCTTATAAAAAATAGAGGAAAAGTCGAAAGGTTAATAAAAAGATTCTTGTTAAAGTTTCTTTCCATGTGAGGGGCAAGCCCTAAAAGATAGCCCTATATAATAGGGTAAAATATACCTTGATTAACCTCTATAAATTAAGCTTTTTATAGCTAAAATAAAAGCCCGGTTCTTGATTAAAACCGGGCATAATGCCAGCTAAAACTTCGGTCAGCTTAATGGCCGAGCCGCTTTCTTTTGTTATCGGCGGCAGAATCATGGATTTGAGGATAACGGATCTTGTATATCTGGGGCTTCCTGGAAGGAACCCTCTCTGAATTAACGCAACTTTGGCACATAGAAACAAAAATCGTAAACCCTGGCAAACCCTGCAAAACTTCTTGAATCGCACCCAGACCCCCCAACTCCTCGTCAGAGAAGTAAAAGCTTAAATAGCTTTTCCTTTGCTCCGGATCCATTTTCGTGATATCTACGCGCGCGCCGCAATCGCTGCAGCACACCATAACTTTCTCGGGACTTCCGCATAGCTTGCAGATAAAATCTTTTTCTCCTTGGCCAACAACGCCACAAAGAATGCATTTTCCAATTCCCTCAATTCCTTGGCTCATTTTTTATTCCTCTCTTTCTTAAAAGAACTTTTTTGGTTGCTAAAGTTAAACTTCTAATAAAATCTAACTTTAGCAACCACTAAATAGCTAATGAAGATATCCCCCTAATCCCGTCTCTCCCCGCTGCATTTTTTCCTGAAAAATCGCAGAACCTCTTTTTGCGTATTCTTCTATTTTTTTCAAATATTCATCTTCGCTAAAATCCGCATCGCTGGGATCGGGCACGTCTCCGCCAATCAGCAGATCGGCTTTGGCCGCTTCGTCTTTGTTGGGATTTTTCGTTACATCAAAAGAAACCGCGCACTCTTTCGTCCTGCCCTCTTTGTCCACATATGAAAAAACAAAAAATCCATCAATGCCGTGCGCGTCCAGCGGCCCGCCAACCGAAGTATAGAACTTCAACCGATTCATCTCCGCATCGCTTTCTAAGCCCAGCCTTTCAGCTAAAGCCAACCTCATTTCTCGCGCAAAATCTTTTTGGGGATTGGTTGGGTCGCCCGGCTGGAACTTTTTAGTTAATTCCACCGCTTCCCGAAATGGCAAAGAGTTTGCTTGTTTTGGTTGATAACCCCGCGCCTTGGCTTTTTCTTGAAGCATAGCCAGCTCTTTTTTATATGCCGAGTCTTCGGTCTTTATTTCACCCAATAGGTCAAACTCGTATTCCGGCCCAAAATAACGATTTTCTACTAATTTTTCGAAATTACCTTCTTTCATATGGTAAATATTAACTGTTATACAATAACATATATATCCTAATATTGTCAACTATACTTCCCAACAAAAAACATCCCCGCTATTTTCATAAGGATGCCTTTAAGCTTTTTTAATATCTCCTTGTCTACAATTTTTTATATTCCCAATATGAATATAAGGTCAAAAGAGCCAACAGCAAAACTATGCCGGTCATTAAGATGCCGAATGTCCAAGCGCCCGGCAAAAAAGCTGCCACGGCAATGATCGCCGCCAAAGCCAAAAATAGCCGGCCGCCAAACTTATGGGTTTTCTCCCAAATAATTTCTGAATGCAAGGTCCAGGGTAAACGGATGCCTATCATATAATTCTTTTTGATATTCGGCAGGGCCAAGCCGAGAAAAGCAAATAGCGCCGCCAAACCCAAGACAACAAAGCGAGCCACATTAACCTCATAACCCAAGGCAGCATAAAGCGTCAGCAAATAAAGCGCCCCCAGAAAAACCACCAAGGCTATTTTCAACCCAAAATACCATTTGGCGAAAGATTCGATATTGGACTTATGCGGGTCCATTAAAGGGAAAAAACTCATCAACAAATAGATTCCCAAGATCAAGGACGGAAAGAAAATTACCGCAAAGGTCCGGCCCGTCCAACCATTAACCTCGCCGTTAATCCCCCAATGGCTAGGCACAAGCTCCGGCAACTGCGGATATAAATACGCGCCGACCATCGCCAGCATAACGATTAAGATAATCGGCAAAAACTCTTTTTTATCATAAAGCTTCATATGTTTGTTTTATTAAAAATACTGAACCTACATCTAGTATACTCCTGGTTATTCTTGCCAACAATATCCTTCATAAACAAAGCAAAAACCCGCCTAAGCGGGTTTTTGCTTTGAGTTTGCAATTACAAAAGAGATTAGTCTTTCTTCGCGCCCAAGATTTTGAACATCTTGGTGCCACAAGTCGGGCAAATACCCGTCATTGCGCGGCGCTCAACGCCACCCTTGCCCTTCATGGCAACTTCTTTGGCGTCATTCATTTCTCTTTTGGCTTTGCACTTGACACAATAAGCTTCAGCCATAAGTTTATTAGCTTACTTATTATTACTTGCTTAATGCCCTTAATTTAGCACAAACCCCGAATAAGCGCAAGGGGCAAGGCGTTAAACAAGCCAAAAACAAGAAAAAAGTTTTTAGGTCTATTTGCCGGCTAATTGCCCGCAAGCCCCTTTAATATCTTGCCCAAAGCGATATCGCTCCAAAGCCTGCACCCCGCCTTTCATTAAAATATCCTTAAATCTTTTAATTTGAGCAGGGCTGGACGGAACGAAATCTCCGGTTTGATTATAGGCGATTAAGTTCACGAAAAATAAGCGCTTACTTAAAAGTTTGGCCAATTCCTTAGCGTGTTCATCCGAATCATTAACCCCTTTTATCATTATATATTCAAACATCAGCTTGCGATTGGTTCGCCCTACGTAATCTTCCGCGGCCGCCATCAGGTTCGCCAACGGATACTTCTTGGCGATTGGCATTAGCTTCTGCCGCAATTCATCATTAGGCGCATGCAAGGAAATCGCCAAATTGATTTGGGGCATATCTTCAGCCATCCGCTCCATTCCTTCAATAACGCCAGCAGTCGAGATAGAAATATGGCGGGCGCCAATGCCCAAAAGATTGTCGTCATTTAAAGCCTTGATAGCCGCAAAAACATTATCATAATTCAAGAACGGCTCGCCCATGCCCATAAAAACCATATTGGACAATCTTTCGCCTTCTTTTTTTAAATATCGCGCCCAAAACAAAACTTGCTCCTCAATTTCGCCGGTGGACAGATTTCTTTTAAACCCCATCTGGCCGGTAGCACAGAAACTACAGCCCAAAGGGCAGCCTATTTGCGATGAAACGCAAACGGTATTTCTGCCGTCATGCCTCATTAAAACAGTTTCCACACTTAAACCGTCTTCTAATGTTATTAAAGCTTTAGCTGAACGCCCCGCCCGGCGCACCTCCGGCGAAGCCGTGGCGGACGGGCCATCTTTATCCGGAAAAACTTCCGCCTTAATTTCCAAAGAGCATCCCTCAGCTAATTTTGCCCTCAATTCTTTTGACAAAGTTGTTGCCCCGCTCCAATCTTCTATCAAATCACGCCAAATATGCCGAGCGACCTGCTGGACGCGGAAAGCCGGCTCTCCGATTAAAAGTTTATTTATTTTATCAAAATCCATAATTTATTTTTCCCCTATCTCAAATAGCTTGCTGCTCTCTTTAAATCCTTTTATCATTCTCACTTTTGACGCCTCAATTTTAAAATATCGCGCCAACAGATTTTTTATTGCCAAATTAGCCCGGTTATTCACCGGCGGCTCTCGCGTCTCCACGATAAAATGCGTATCGTCTTTTCTCTCTACTTTATCTTCGCAGCCATCTGGCTTAGCTTTAACGAATATTTTCATTTTAAATATTTTTATAATTTTTCTCCGCTTCGTCCCAATTTATAACACGCCACCAAGCTTCAATATATTCGGCGCGGCGATTTTGATATTTAAGATAGTAAGCGTGCTCCCAAAGGTCAATAGCTAAGATTGGCTGTTGGTTTTGGCTAATTGGACAATCTTGATTTGGCAAAGAGATAATTTCTAGCTCATTATTATTCACAACCAGCCATACCCAGCCGCTGCCAAAAAAAGTTGCAGCCGCCTGGGTGAATAATTCCTTAAAACTATTAAAATCGCCGTATTTTTTATTGATAGCCCGAGCTAATTCGCCTTTAACTTGTCCGCTGGTTGGCGCGAGCACTCGCCAAAAAAAAGAATGGTTAAAATGGCCACCGCCATTATTTTTAACCGCCAGGCGAATTTTTTCCGGCACGCTGTCCAAAGAAACCAGAAGTTCTTCCAAGCTTTTATTTTGCTCAACCGGATAATCCTTCAAAGCCTCATTTAATTTATTAATATAGGCCTGATGATGCTTGCCATAATGGATTTCCATTGTCAGCGCATCAAAACTTGGCTCCAAGGCATTGAAAGTATAATTTAATTTTGGCAGCTCATATTTCATCTTTTTTTCTGTTTTTTTAGGCGTTGCTGCACTGCTTCGCCTCGCAATTCACGCAAGGCGTCGGCCGCAATCCATTTAGCGGACTTAGAATCAATTTTAGATATTTCTTCAGCTAATTTGATAGCTTCTTTATTCAAAGCTAGGTTCCGCTTGCCGATCTGGCGCAGCGCCCAATTAACCGCTTTCCGCACAAAATTGCGTTCGTCCGTGGCGTATTTTTTGATTAACGGGAAAAAATCTAAAAAAGCCTTATCCGGCGACTGCTTATCATGGACCGCTAAAGTTGCCATTAAAGCAAAAGCAGTGCGCCTAACATATTCTTCCTTGGCGCGGGCATACTGCCAAACCTTTTTATGGGAAAGTTTGGCCTTGGAAAAAAGATGCATGCAGGTTGAGTCGCAAACAGCCCAAGAGTCAAAATCACGCGTCCAAGTGTCCATTTGTTTAGATACTATCCATTCGGGTTTATCTATGAGCCCAGCCAAAATCCTTGCCTCATAAACTCCGCTTTCCCAAAGCGCTAGCGCCAATTTATGCTTGCCCTCCGGAGCCTTGGCGAAGGAGGAGTCTTTCCCTATCTCTCTAACCAGATTATCTAAAACGATTTTGGGCGCACCTAAAATATTTTTAGAAAAAATGCCAAATCGTTTCGCCCCGGCAATATTTTTAGCGCTGCTTTTCTGTTTTAATTTTTTTATAACTTCCGGTGCGGTCATATTTTTAGCAAACCTCCATGCCCGGAGGCAATTCTTTGTCCACGGAAAGCAATACCGGGCTTTGGTGGTCGGCGGCCAAAAGCATCCCTTGGCTCTCCAGCCCCATGATCTGGCGCGGTTCAAGGTTGGCCACAATAATTATTTCTTTGCCGATCAAATCTTCCGGCGCATAGCTTTTGGCGATGCCCGAAACCAGCTGCCTCTGTTCGCTGCCCAGGTCTATCTGCAGCTTCAACAACTTTTCTGACCCCTCAACTTTTTCCGCTGCCAGAATCTTGGCCACCCGTAATTCTATTTTTTTAAAATCATCGTAATTTATCATTAAGATCTGCACTAATATTAATTTCCTTCCAATAAATCCGCTATTTTATCGACTAAGGTTTCTGGGTCTTTTTTGGGATAACCGGCTTTTTCCCTGATCTCATCCAGCTGTTTTTTTGTTTCTCTGTATCCGGCTTTGATAATTTCTTTGGCACGAGAGAAATCAAGCCAATCATAGGTTAAGACCGCCGGCCGAATGACTACATCAGCCTGCTTTAAAGTTTTTCTAGCCAGCTGATATTCTATCGCCGTAAAAGCATCGCGGATCAACGCATCGGTGCCCTTAGGGTTTAGCATGTCGTTGGGGATATTAACCCAACGGCTGGAAACATCAACCGCTATAACAAACTCCGCGCCCATTTCCCGCACCACGTCTGCCGGCACCGGATTTGTAAAAGCCCCGTCAACCAACAGCTGCCCGTCGCGCTTAACCGGCTGAAAGACTATCGGCAAAGCAATGCTCGCTTTAATCGCTTCCGCTAATTCGCCTTCGTTGATATCCAGCTCGTGCCCGTTTTCCATATTGGTCGCCACGGCCGAAAACGGCAATTCGCATTGAGAAAAAGTTTTGCCGTCCAGGATCTTTTCCAGCATTTCGCCAAAGTTTTTTCCGCGAAAAAGATTTCCGCCTTGCTGCTTGGCTTCTTCTTCAGAAAAAATATTTTCTTTTTCTATTTTCAAAAAAATATTTTCCAAAAACTTAATATTGCGGTTAGCCGCATACCAGCCGCCAACTAAGGCTCCCATGCTAGTGCCGGCCACAAAATCAATTATCAATCCTTCTTCCTCCAAAGCCTTGATCACGCCAATATGCGCCAAGCCCTTGGCGCCGCCGCCGCCCAAAGCCAAACCAATCCTTTTCGCTGGTTGATGAATTGCCTGGTTTTTTTTCATAGGTTTAAATTAAACTTTTATATCTTTTACAAAACATCTTCGGCAAAGAGGCTTATATTCGTAGCTCCCGTCTTCCGGCACTACCGGCGGCAAACCGCTTAAAACTGCTTGGCCATCCTTGAATATTTGAGTATACACCGCCTCCGTGCTTTGGCACTTCTCGCAAACCGCTTGGCGATATCTTATTTCTTTCGGCCCCAATTCCAATAATCTTTCAATGATGCCAAAAAGCCTGCCTTGATAATCCAAGTCCAGCCCCGAAGCCACCACATCTACTCCTTGCCTCAAAAATCGCTCCACCGCCAAAGAATCTCTTTCGTCGAACATATGCACTTCGTCGATACCGATGATTTTAAACTTGCTGGCATCTATTTCGCTTAGGCTCCCCACCTTTCTGGCTTCAAGCTCCAAGCCACCATTCCGGGAAAAGATTTGTTTATCGCGGACATTTCTAGCCGAATTAAATAGGCCAAAAGGTATTTTAGCATATTTTAAATGGGCAAAACGGCTGATCAAGTCAAACGATTTGCCGCTTTTCATCGGCCCTAAAATTAAAGTTAAGTTCATGCTCTTTTATATTTTTATTTACTCCAAAACTCTTTGGCGTCCTCTTCCATCCGCTCTAGCCTCGTGTAGTAATCAGCAAACTCATTCAAATGCGCCAGCGCGATCTTGCCGGTTGTTAACGCATCGTCATTGGAAACATTGGTTTTAACGTCGCGCATGCCATGTTCCAATTCTACGTCCATGCCCATTCTAAATTGCTCAATATCAAACTTACTCCAATCAACCCCTAGTTGCTCGCCTATAACTTTGGCCTCTTCGGCGGTAAAGCTTTGTTTAGCCATATATTTTTAAGATTACTATTGATATCTTTTTTATATTCTAACAAATTATGATAAAAAAGAAACCCCGAACCATTTAAGATTCGGGGTGAGATAAAATAAAAAAATAGTCAAACAACTAGAGTAAGAACGCTTGTCTCTTGGCAGCCGCTGATATTACGCATTTCAATCCACGATAAGATCATGGCGTTATGCAGCTTTTGAATAGCCTCTGTCTCGGGGCTATTTCCTCCGCCATAAACATTATGCAAAGAAACCTCGCAAGGAATGCATCTGTTTTGACATTTGGTCCAATGGCATAAGCCAAACTTATTTTCGCTCTCTTCTTCTTTACAGACTTTTTTTCTTTCCTTTCTGCCATTAGTATGATGGCCGACTAATAATTCCGTCCTCGTTCCGCAAACTTCGCAATAAGGCCCCAGCACATCAATCCTTAACTGCTTCTTCTTCCGCCAAGATATGTTTTTTTTAACGAACACCTCCTCTCGAAAAAAAGAACTTTAGTCTATTATTTTTATTTTAACAGAAAACAGAAAACTTAAAAGTGGATAACTTTTGTAAGTTTAAAACTTAGCTTTGGCAAGCCAGATACGACGCCACGATGGCTGCGGTTTCGCCCCGCAGCGTCAATTTGCCTAACGAGACCATTTTAAATCCACGCTGCCGAACCAGATCTATCTCAAAGTTGCCCCAGCCGCCTTCCGGCCCGATAAAGAGTCCGACAGTCTTTTTCTTCTTAAAATCAAAATCTACTCTGAATGAAGTCGAGGGGTCAAAGAAAAAGTTCTCATCGTTTTGCTGCGCTTCTTTTACCGCTTGCTCAAAACTTATCGGTTCAGATAAATCCGGCACCATCCCGCGCCCCGATTGTTCTACTGCTTCTTTTATTATTTTGACCAATCGCTCTTTTTTTAAACCGGTCTTTATTGTGTGCTCACAGATGACTGGCACAATGGCGCTCACGCCAACCTCAGTTGCCTTTTGCACCACCAATTCAAAGTTTTCTCTTTTTAAAATCGAGCAATATAAGATCACGCGCCGTTCCGGCTCATTTTTATTTTCCCTGACCGTTTGGATTTCCGCTGAAACAAAATCTTTGCCATAAGTTATAATTTTTACTATTGCTTCTTGGCTTTGCCCGTTAACCAGGATAATTTCTTCGCCTGTTCCCAATCGCAAAACATTTTTTATTTGGTGCAAAAAATCCCCGCCTGAGATCCGCAGGGACTTTTGCCCAAAATCAAAATCACCAAAAAAACGGTTTTGCCTCATTCTTAATATATTTCGTAAGCAATATTTACATTAACCTGAATCTCGTTCTGGCCTGTTTGGATATTAGGCACGGAGCTAGCACCGCCCATACCCACGGCTTTTTCGCTATAAGAATACATGGTAGCCGTATCTCCAGAGTTATTTTCGCTAAAGCTAGTTATTTTGCCCAAAGAAACGCCTAGCGCCGCTGCTAATTTTTGGGCTTTTTCCTTGGCATTATCAATTGCCTTCTGGCGAGCCTCGGCGTTTAATTCTTCTGGATCGTCAAAAGTTAAAGTTAAAGAGCCCATCTGATTGGCGCCGGCCGCCGTGGCCTTGCCTAAAATATCGCCTACTTTATCCAAGTCCCTTATTTTTACTTCCAAGGTTTGGGAAACTTCATAGCCAATAATCGTGCTCCTGCCGGAAGTATATTGGTATTGCGGATACAGATTATAGGTAGCGGTTTTTAGATCGTCTTCTTCTATACCAACCTCTTTCATCGCTGCCACGATCTTATTCATTTTTTCCGTGTTATCTTTTTGCGCCACCGCCACAGTTGAGGCATTAGATATCACCGAAAGGCTTATTTGCCCGATATCCGGCTTGCCCACAGCCTTGCCTTCGCCGGAAACGGAAATAATATTTTTATACTGCGCTTCCTGCCCGGCATAGCGCCCTTGAAGAACTTGGGTATAAGTAGCCGCGGCTAAAAATATCATTAGCATCGCTGCCACCCCTACCGCCACCCAAGGCAAATATTTTGCCGGCGGAATAACCTTCAAATTGATGTCTTTTTCTTCATTCATATATTTTAAATTAATTATTATTTAATTAATGATTATTAATGTTTAGCTGCTTTATTGGCACCGCGTTCGTCGCTGCCAAAGTGATGCGCTATTTCGTGTTTAACGGTGTCCTGCACTATTTTTTTTATTTCTCCCGGCGTTTGCGCTATAAGCTCAATCGAGTTTTTAAAAATTGATATTTTATCCGGCAGCACCATGCCATAGCCAGCGTTGCGCTGCGTTAAAGGCACTCCTTCGTATAGCCCTAATAAAGTCAGATCTTTGCGCAATCTTAACTTAGCTAGTTGCTCGGCGCTAGGCTCATCCTCAACCACGATTGCTACATTTTTTAACCGAGCTAAGAAATCGGCCGGTATCTCATCTATAGCTTCTTCTACTAGTTTTTCAAAATCCCCATGTTGCATTACTTAGATTATATCACAAACAAAAAACCCCGCAATTAGCGGGGTTTTTATCTTTTTTTCTCAAACACTCAATCACTTATCCACTTAATCACTTATTTTCTTTCCTGCCGGCGCGCGTCCTATCGATAGCCGTCAACAACTGCTTGCGCAACCGCACACTGCTTGGCGTCACTTCTAAATATTCATCCGCGTTCATAATTTCCAGTCCCCGCTCCAAGGTTAATTCTATCGGCGGAACCAGATCAATAGATTCGTCCGAGCTCTTGGAACGCATATTGGTCAATTGCTTCCCCTTGATCGGATTAACATTCAAATCCTCTCCCTTGGAAACATTGCCGATTACCATTCCCTCGTAGACTTCAATGCCCGCGTTAATATAAAGCACGCCGCGCTCTTGCAAATTATATAAAGAAAATCCCAAAGCTTTGCCGGTGGCCATAGAGACCATTGAACCCACCTCGCGCCGCGAAATCTCGCCCGCATAAGGCTTAAAGCCTATAACGCGGCTGCTCAAGATTCCCTCACCCCGAGTATCCACCACAAACTCGCTCCGATAGCCCAAGAAACCGCGCGTGGGGATTTCCATGATCAAACGCATATGGCTTTGCTCCGGATTCATCGTCATCATTGTACCTTTCCGCCGCGCCAACTTGTCCATAACCGTTCCCACCATGTCGCTGGGAATATCAATCGTTAATTCCTCAAATGGCTCTAATTTTTTCCCACTCTCTTCTTTAATGATAACTTGGGGCTGGGAAACCTGGAGCTCGTAGCCTTCGCGCCGCATGTTTTCCAACAAGATCGCAATATGCAATTCGCCACGGCCGTAAACTTTAAAATAATCATTAGCCGAAAAATCTACTTTCAAGCCGACGTTCACTTCCAGTTCCCGTTCCAATCGTTCGCGGATCTGGCGCGTGGTCACGAACTTGCCTTCACGGCCGGCAAATGGCGAACTGTTAACTAAAAAGTTCAGAGAGATCGTTGGCTCATCAATATTAATAGCCGGCAAAGCTTCCTGGGATTCATTTTGGCAAATCGTTTCGCCGATAAAAATATCGGGTAGCCCCGCCACCATAACAATATCTCCGGCCTGGGCTTCTTGCGCCTCAATTCTTTCTAGGCCCCTGAATGAAAAGATCTTAGTGATCTTTCCGCTTCGATTTTCCCCGGTCGGCTTTTTTACCTGCACATTCATCCCGGATTTAATAATTCCTTCGTATATCCGCCCGATAGCTAAGCGCCCCAAAAAATTATCGTAAGCCAAATTAAATGGCTGCAGCCTCAGTTCCTTGGCGACTAATTCTGGCGAAGAAGCAACAGGCACTTCCCGCAAAATTGTGTCCAGCAGTGGAGTCAAATTATCTGATTCATCAGCCAGATTCATCTTGGCAATCCCCTGTTTAGCAATAGCAAAAACAGTTTTAAAATCCAATTGCTCTTCATTGGCGCCCAGGTCCATAAAAAGCTCCAGGACCGCCTCGTGGGTCCATTCGGGCCTAGCGGCGGGCTTGTCTATCTTATTAATAACGACTATCGGTTTAATCCCCAACTCCAAAGATTTTTTCAGCACAAACTTGGTTTGCGGCATTGGGCCTTCCTGGGCGTCCACTACCAGCAACACCGAATCAATGGAACGCAAAATGCGCTCAACTTCCGAACCAAAATCCGCGTGGCCTGGCGTATCCACGATATTGATCTTTGTGCCTTTATATTCAATAGACGCGTTCTTTGAATAAATAGTAATGCCCCGCTCCTGTTCCAAATCGTTGGAATCCATGCTTACGCCTTCCTTAGCCGCGCCGGTTTGGGAAAGCAGCGCGTCGGTTAAACGCGTTTTTCCGTGGTCCACATGGGCAATAATGGCAATGTTGCGAATCTCCATAATTTTAAACTTCTTGGGACGCTTCTATTATTATATACAATTTATCCCGAGCAAAGCGAGGGAAACTAAAAACTGCCCGAAAGCAGTGTTTATCAACTTCGCTTAATCTAAATAAAGATTACCACGAAACTTTAAAAATGGCAAATATACATCAAGGGCTATTTTTTCAAATGCTCGCTAATTTCATTATCCAAGCGATACAGTTTTTGCACTCCGTTCTCCAGAACAAAGTAATGCCAAACATAAAAAACCAGCATCACCAGCAAGATAGCGCTCAAAGCTAAAAACTCTAAATACCCCAGAAACAAACCAAAAGTAACAGAAAAAAAGAATACCACCCCAAAGAATAAGGTCACTAAAAGATGGATTAGCCGCTCATGCTGCAAAAACCCGATTTGTATACGATGGGATTCCCTTAAAGAGCTCCAATCAAAAGCTGCGCCTTCTTTAGCTAAAATGCCCTCTATAAAATTAATGTGGTTTTTTAGGTATTTTTTCATATTTGTTAATTAGCGCAGCTGCTGCTGGTGCTAGCGCCCGTTCCGTCGCCAAATCCGGCTACCGGAGTGTCGCCTGATAATGCCTGCTGGCATTCGCTCGGCTGATTATTAAAACCAGAGCAGATAGAGCTTAATAATGATTGGGGGTCGCGGCTAGACTTAACAGTTGTGCCGTTGATCACTAGCACCGGCGAACCCTGAACTCCATATTTAACAACATCTTCTTTGTTTATATCAAAAGGAGGATAAGAGGCTTCCCATTGGTTCTTGTCGGCTGCTTTAGCTGTGATTTTAAATTGGCTATCCGTTTGGCTAATACAGCTGGTTAAAGACGAAGAGTCTATTTTAGCTGAAGCCAAACAGGCTTTAGCATCGCCTTGAGCATTGAAACATTCTAAATAAGCTTCCAATTTGCTGGGCGTGTTTTTCTGGATGCAATATTGTTGCAAGTTTTCGGCAATTTCTTTGTCGCCGTGCATAGCGTAATCAACAAACTTTAATTGGAAATCGATTTTAGAGCCTAAAATATCTAATACCGGCAAAATCCCTTTCTCCGCCTGCAAACCGTAAGGGCAGTAGCTCATCACAAACAGCTCCACCGAGGGCTTATCGGTTTTCGGAACAACTACCGGCTCAACGCTTGGCAATACTTCTTCTTCCATGCTCACCGCTTGGGGAAAAAAGTTTTTCCCATCCTTGCTTATATAAGCGGATAGTTCTTGGCTTCCAATGCTTACAAAGACCTTATACATTCCCCCTTCTTCCACGATGCTTTTGACCGTCGCGTTGGTTCCAGCTTCTACCATTTTTTCATTTATAAACTTTTCCGCCTTCACCCTCATTGCTTCCAGCTGGCCAGCGGAAGCCGAGCCCATTTTAGTTGTAAAAAAATAAGCGCCTGCGATTATGGCTACTAAGGCTAAACTGACGATAATTATTTTTTTATCTTGCATGAGACTTTTATAAAGTTAATACCTGATAAGTTTAACCAATTAACCCGCCTCAGTCAATTTTATTTAAAACGCACCGGCACAGAGATAGAATCGTCGTTGACCGGTAAGCCGGACGGATTGTCTTTTTGCAAAATTAAAACGCCGGAAGCGCTTTGCGGCGCATCAAAGCTAAGAGACAGTTCAAATGGCACCCAATCTTCCGTCATCCAATCGCCTTGCGCTTGTGCTGGGGCGCTAGCTAAGATTTTGCCATTGCTATCAATTAGTTTAACGGGAAAAGAAGCTTCAAAATACCAGGTTCCGCGCGCCTGCCCTTTTATTTTTAGCGGGCTTTGCACTAAGGCACTCGCTAAAGGCATCTCTACTTTTATTTTATCATTGCCGACAGAAACACTTTCCGTAAAAGTTTTGCCTCCAGCCGCGCACTGGCGCGGATAGTTTTTTATTATGGAGTTCCCGGCCGCCGCGCATTGTTCAAAATTGCTGATAGCAGATTTTTTTTGAACAATTAAAAAATAACAGGCACCAGCAGCCACGAGCAAAAGAACAGATCCGGCAAAAACGTTAATTGCTATTTTACCAACACGGTTATTATTCATTTAAGTAAAGTTCTTCAGGTTAATTTTAAAATATTTAATATAGCCTAAAGATCCATTTATTTTTTTAATTATTTTATCTAATTGCGACTGGTTAAAGTTCTTGTATAAAAAGGGGCACTCTTTTTTTATTTTTTGATGATTATCTGACCTTATTTTGTTTTTTATGATTAAGTCCATTAATTTTATCCATTCTTTAATAAAAGAAAAATAGAATCCTTTATCATGCTTTTTCTGGTCAAAAAAATTAGTATATTTACCGGTTTGCCTTATCTCTCTGGCGATAAAAGAAACGGATAATGCGGTTTTAAACTTTTTATAAGATAAATAATTGAATAATGACAGGGCGCTACAATTAGTATCCAAGGGATCTAATTTATTCGCATCAAAGATCTTTTTATCAGAAAGCTTCTTAATTTCTCGCTTATGGTCATAGTCTATAAAGGTTAAGGGAAAAACTATATCGGGAAGGTCGTCGGCGCCGAGTTTTTCAATGTTCAGATCGTAAATCGTGTTCCTGTATTTATTCTTAAATATCTTCTGAAAAATATTTTTGCATTCACGCAAATAAGAATTGAAAAAAGAAACTTTTTCTTGGCCTGCCAGAAAAACAGGGGGCGCTTGATGAAAATCAACTCCGCTTGCCACCACCGGGATTTTCATTAAGATCGCAATATTAAAAGCTGCTACGTGTTTTAAATAATTGCATAAATCGCAAGCCGAATGGGGCCCATTTTATCATTGAAGCTTAATTTTATTCCTTGGCCTAAATATTTTTTGAACAAATTTCCGTCTATATAAAACTTCATCAATTCAACTCCCAGCCGCCCCGATATTTCTTCCATATTTTTCAAAGACAATCCATTAACCAAAGGGTGAATTATTGCCAAGGCCAAAACCCTTAGTTTGTAAGTGTTTTTTAATAAGTGTATTAGATAAGAACTGTCCTTTCCCCCACTGAAGAGAACCACAACGTCATAGCAGCGTTTCTTTGCCTTAGCTTGGGCAAAAACGCCCTTCATTTTTTCTATATATTCTTTTCGGCTAAACCTTTTTTCGAGCTCCTCTTCTGCCAAGCAAACAGAACATTTTCCATCCTTGATGACAACTCCTGGCAAGTTAGAAGACAAGACGCATTTTTTACAAAAAGTGATTTTCTTTTTAGTTTCTAGCGCCATAACAAATAACAAAAGGGTAGCCCTCCGCCCTTATAAATAGTGTTGCCCGGGTAGGATTCGGACCTACGAATGGAGGCTTCAAAGGCCTCTGCCTTACCACTTGGCTACCGGGCAATATTTTTATTTTGTTTCTCCCGCCCATTCCACCACTGCCAGCTCCAACGGCAACTGAGGCAGAGAGGAAAACTTAGTTTCGTTTTCCGCGCGAATGAACAAACGCAAAAGCTTGATAAAATCTCCGCTGGATAGCTTTTGTCCTTGTTCCAAAATAATCTTAAATTGCTCGTCCGTCAATTCTGGCGCGATCAATTGGCGAATCTTTTCCATCTCGCCATCCTGTTTCCAGGAAGCTAAAATCATCATTTTGCGTAAATAATTTATTAAAGATTTGGCAAATTGGCCAAGCTCATAACCGTCCTCGACCAATTTATTAATAAATCCTAGCGCGCTTTTAGCGTCTTTTTTAATTAAGAAGCCAGCCACCTCCATAACCGCGCCAATATCGGTAGCGCCTAAAATCGTTTGTGCTTCAACCAAAGTTATATTTTTATCTTCCATCGCCATCACTTGCCCCAAAAGAGATTCGGCATCGCGTGCCGCGCCATCGGCGTTTAAGGCTATCAATTCCAACGCTCCTTTATCAATTTTCACTCCTTCGGCGCTAGCAATCCCTTTTAAGCGCTCAACTATTTTATTCAAGGTTAATTTATGAAAATCAAACCGCTGGCAGCGCGAAATTATGGTTTGCGGAACTTTATGGGTTTCGGTGGTGGCCAAAATAAAAATAGCGTGGGCCGGCGGTTCTTCCAAAGTTTTCAGCAACGCATTGAAGGCTTCCTTAGTTAACATATGCACTTCATCGATGATAAAAACCTTATATTTCAATTTAGCCGGCGCAAACTTAATACCTTCTCGCAACTCGCGGATCTCGTCTATGCCGCGATTGGAAGCCGCGTCGATTTCGATCAGGTCCATTGCTCGGCCTTCATTAATTTCTGTGCAAGCAGCACACTTGTTGCACGGTTCTGATCCCTTTCTATTTTCACAATTTACAGATTTGGCTAATAATCGCGCTACTGTTGTTTTACCCGTCCCCCGCGGACCGCAAAACAAATAAGCGTGCGCCACTTTATTAAGCGACAACGCGTTGGTTAAAGTTCGCACCACATGGTCCTGGCCCATTACCTCGTTAAAGGTTTTTGGCCTATATTTACGGTATAAAACGAGATTCTCCATAACTTTAGTATAAACCAAGTATACCGCCTTTTTCAATTACAAACAAAAAACCCCGCTGAAGCAGGGTTTTTATTGTCTTTTCAAAAATTAGCTTTTAAAAACTATCAGCTTGTATCCTAAAAAGTTCCAGACCAAACCCAAAAGTGTTCCGGCTAAAGCTCCAACATTAGCCCAAAGCGCTGCGTTCAGCCCCCACTGCGGCCCCCAAACATTAACCAGCAAAGTGGCCACGCCCACATTCAAAGCAAACCCTATTAAACTGACAATAAAAAACTGCAACATTTCTTTGGCGCCGCCCTTAACCGTTTCATCCGCTTTTTTAAAGGTCCAAAACTTATTCCAGATATAGCTATTGGCCATAGCCACCAAGAACGATATGCCCTTAAAAGCCGAGAACATATAACCGGAAGTAATGCTGGTTAAAAACATCAACAGATTTAAAATCCCCCAATCAACCAAAGTATTGAGCGCGCCCACTAAGCCAAACTTCGCTATTTGATAAAAAACTTTTATTTTCTGGGCCAGCCAATAAGCCGCTCTCATGCCTAAAGCAGATAAAATCGGCAAAGCAAACACCAAGATCCAAGCCAAAGACTGTTTCATCTCCAGATTTTGCGCTATCGGAAAAATAAAAATAGCGCAAAGCAATCCAATGGCGGCAGAAAGCATCACGTCTTTCTGCAAAGCGCTTATCGGGGTTGGCGGAGGCGTTGGCGCGGCTTGATTTTGTTGCGGGATTTGTTCATCCATATTTTTTATTATTTTATTTATTAATTAAGCTTTGTATCTAGTGCTAATCTCGCTTTCCACCAAACTTTTATCACGGCCATATTTTAAACGAGACAGCTCTTTTAGCGCTTCTGTAATTTCAACATTTTCTTTTGGCGGCCGTTCAAAAACCATATTAAAGGGCTTAGAGGTTAAATTGTTAATAAGGAGCTTAGCATAAGCAGAAAAGTTATCCTGATTGATTAGGTCGTTCTGGTCAAAAATTGGCGTAAATTGCTTTACCAAAAACTCCGCGTCTTCCGCGCCAACGCGCAGCGCCAGAAGAGAACCCACGTTGCCAAACACCGCATCGCGTATCTTCTCCGGGATTTGCTTGATGTATTGATGGGTAATTATTAAGCACAACTTATATTTTCTGGCTTCAGATAAAATAGTTGAGATACTGTCGGTAGTGAAGTTTTGGAACTCATCGATATACAAATAAAAATCGGCGCGTTCCGCTTCCGGCATATCCACGCGGGAAAAAGCCGCCATAGTCAGCTTGCCAACAATTATCAAGCCCAATAAATAAGCATTCAAATCACCGATGCGCCCCTTGCTCAAATTAACTATTAAGATCTTTTTATTATCCATTATATCGCGGAAATTAATCGCGGATTTGCTTTGGCCGATTATCGGCCGCATAAAATCGTTCGCGATAAAAGTATTGAACTTAGAAGTGATATAAGGCACCACGTTTGCTAGCGCCGCATCGCCCCCGGCTTTTTCCGCTTCCTTCACCCAAAAATCCCGAACCACTACGTTCTGGCATTTATCCAATAAGCGCTTCCGGTAGGCTGCGTCCGCTAAAACCCGCGGCACCTCCATTAAAGTGGCGCCTTCGCTTGGATCGTCCATTAAAAGCTGGAGGGCATTTCGGGTATACTGTTCAAAGATCGGCCCGCCGGTAGTCTTTAGGTCATATAATTTATCAAAAATACTGATCAGTTCGTTAACGATAAATGTTTTTTGTTCCGGATACGCCGGATCGTATTCCAGCATGTTTAGACCTAAAGGCCGCTCCATATCCGCCGGATTAAAATAGATCACGTCTTCAGCGCGCTCTGGCGGCACGCAACCCAAAACATAATTGGCAAAATCTCCGTGAGGGTCGATCACGCCAAGCCCTTCGGTCTTAACATCCTGTGCCAACATTCCTTGCATCGCGCTAGTTTTACCGGTACCGGTCTGGCCAACAATATATAGATGCCGCCGCCGATCATTTTGCTGCATGCGCACAATTGTTTCCACGCCCCGGAAAAAGTTCTTACCCAAGACCAGCCCTTGAGTCGGCATATTGGCTGGAGGCACTGCTTGCTTTGATTTTATGAACTTAACTTTAGGCGTGGCCACTTCCGTGGTGGGGAAATGATAAATAGAAGCTAGCTCTTCCGTGCTTAAAATTATTCGGCGGCTGGAATCAAACATCCTAAAAGAAAAAGCATAGAATATTTTTTTCAAACTCCGCCCGATATTCGGCCGCGCCGGCTTTAGAACATTCAAGTTCAAGGCGTTAAATTGCGAAAAAGCCGTTTCCAGCTGCAATAATAATTGGCTAGCCTGCTCAGGCATCCCTGCTGAAACCACTAAGTTAATATTAGCTTCATAAGCGACTTTATTAGCCTTATTCTCCAAAGCCTTTATCACTTCGTTATTTAGCGGAGTCAAAGATGGCGGCCCGACCAACGGCGCTTCTTTTTTGCTCGGAAGGAGATCGGAACCCGTCAGAAGGTCAAATAATATCGCCAGCCAATTTTTATCTACTTGGATCTTGGAAAGATTGTATTGCTTGCCTTTTTGCATTTCTCTGGCAATTTTCAAAGAGTTTTTTCGCCACCGCTTTATCTTAGTCGGCCTAATGATCAATTGGATCGCTGCGCCCTCTCCTTCAGCATTTAACTTGCTTAAAGCGTTAGCGATTTCGTTCAAGGGATCGGTTTCCAGACTTTGATAAGTTTTAAAAGGCAATGACATTCCTTGGCTAGCAAAAAGATAAGAGCCCAGGCTAGCTCCCAGAGGGTTAAAAATATTATAATCTTCTATCGGCCTAACATCGGCTTCCGGGAAAAAACCGTGAACCTGTTTTTCCATAACGCCGGCTAAACGCCGCGGGCAAGCAACATAAAAACTTATTTCTTCCCCAATATGCGGCACGGCCATTTCAAAAGTAAAAACCGGCTGGCCGTATAAAAAAGCGCTCCAACCTTTTTCTTTCAGGCTTCCTAGGCTGGCATAGAACTGCTCCATTACCGCCACCAATTCCTTGAATGGTTTTTTGTTTTTTTCTTCGGCGGAAACTTTTGGCAGAGAGACAGAAAAAAGTGACATATTCATCGCACGAATAACTTTTCCCTTGCCTTTTATCATCGCCACAATCAAATATATCGCCAAAGAAGCCACGATAAAAAAAAGCACCATGGTCAAAGGGAACAAAATCAAGTTGAGATCAAATGAATCCATTTTAATGTCCAAAAAATCTAAAGTGAGGCTATTCGCCGATAAAAATGTGTCGCAGGCGCCTCCGAGTCTTTATTGTTTACGCGGACGAGGCGGCGAGACACAAGCCGCGGCTGATGGTTATATTTCTATTGGCATGTATAGCCGACGGCGGTTTTTAGAGGCGAAAGCCGAGCACTATTTATATTTCTTCCAGCTTACCTTTTTCTACCAACTCCTTATGCAATTTATCCACCAGGGTATCGTGAAATTCGTCCATCAGATAAGCGCTATCCATTTCTTTGGCCACATCAGCAGCATAGTTAATGCCCTTTTGAAAAGCCAAGTCTACCAGACTTTTTAATTGCTGGTTTTTTTCCAAACCTTTATATTCATCGGCCGCTGTTTTTGGCGGAACGGCTACCACTGGGGCTGCCGCCGGCTGAGATTGGCTAGGAGAAGAAGCGCTGCTGGTAGCCGGTTTTTCCGCGCCAACTATTTTTTCTAGCGACTCTCCTTTTTCTTTTCCCAGCATCGCCCGTTTTTGCGCTAACTGTTTTTCCAGTTCAGCAATTTCCGATTCCGCAGGATTCAATGGCGAAGGCGGTTCAACAGGCGTCTCCGCCGCAGAATCTATTGGTTCTCGATATAAATCTGCCATAATTAAAGTATGGAACTTAATGATTATTAGGCCAATAAAGCGTCTACTGTCATCTGCATATCTTTTTTAAAACTAGCCACTTCTTCGCGGATCAGCGTTTCGTGATTTGGAATATTGGCAGCTAAAAACTCACTGATTTTGGCTGAGTCTCCGGAATTGCCAACTTCTTCCAGCTGGCCCCTCTGCGCTTCAGATAGCTGCCCAACCAAGCGCAAAATGATTCTTTTTAGCACCGCTTCGGTCATCGCGGTTAAAACCTCTTCTTGCCGCTCTTGGGGCAAGTCGGCGATTCCCAATTCTTTAAAAATATCCTGCTGAAGTTGTGTTGGCATTTTTTTTAATTTTTAATAATTTATTTACCTTGTTTTATTTTCTCCAGCATGGCATTTATCGCCCGCGTCGCTTTTACTTTTTCTATGCCTTCCGAACCGCTAATAATTGTGCTAAAGTTCTTGCGCAAAGTTTGCATTAAGGGTTCGGATAATTTCTCCGCCCCGCTATGTTGGGCGTAGTCTTTCGCAAAATCTTCAACAGTTATATTTCCAGCAGAGATTTCTTTAGCTAGGTCATAAGCGCTGCCAGAAGATATTGTTTTCTCCAAAAAAGCATTTCTGGTCGATGCCAAAGCCGGTTTAATCACTTCTGCTGTTTTTTCTGCTGGCGCTTCAACCGCTTGAGACGCATTTTTAGCCGCTGCCGCTATTTTTTCCTCAGACAAAGCTTCGCCTAAAACGCCAGCTTTAACATTAGATGGGGCAACTTCGGTTATTTTATCGCTTATTTGCTCTTTCACCGCTTTGCTCAGGCCCGAACCATAATTATTTAAAAACTCCCCAACAGTTAATCCTTTTATTTTCTCAGAGCTAATAACGCCTGAGTTTTCCCGCAAAAACTTTGCCATTTCGGCGTATTTTTTAAAATCATCATAAGTCACGCCGGCCCAGCTAGAACCAGGAAGATCCAGGGGTTTGGAGCCTATTTCTCCTAACCCATGCCAATAATGGCTTAACGCGTATTTATCCTGATACGCCTCCGGCGGAATAGAATCTAAGATCTTGCTCAATGGAACTTTAGCCGCAGCTTTAAAAGTTTTGTCATCTAGAATTGCCGGGTCAACAAATTTTTCCACTATGCCTTTAATTTTCTGATTAGCTAGATCTTCTGCGCTTAAAGGAGTCTTATTTTCGGCGGGTAAATTATCCATGATATCATGCGGCGAAAGACCATTATCTGGCGCAATCGGCTCAACCGGAATATCTTTAGCTGTATCCGCTAAATTATTCACAGCCGCCTTAAAAAAAGTTGTGTTATCACTTAAGTGCATATGGCCTTGAGGGTCCAATTCTACAAATCCCGCGCCAATCTTATGCATCGCCTTAGCATAACCCTCAGCGTCCGCAGAAAAACCCTGCGCAGTTAATTTGGCTGCCATCCCGGGTTTAGCCAATTCGCCCTTAACGCTATCCAACCATAATTGATGTGCTTTGGTTCCGGACCACTTGCTAATGTCGGTTTTGCCATCCCAGCCAAAAGCCTTAGCGAGTTCCGGCTTAGCTTTAAAATTATCGATTATGGCGCCTTCCGGCCCGCGAGTTCCAATTTTCAAACTTTCAATAGCCGGCTTAGCAATAATAGGTTTTTTGTCTATTGACAGGTCCACTGTTGCCTTCTCTCCTGCCAAAGGCGCTCCGCCAAAGATCTTGTTTTTAACCGTTTGCCCCAGAGAACTATCAGATATCCAATGAACGGTATTTTTTACCGCCAAACCCAATGCGCCGCTGCCCACCAAAGCACCCATGGTGCCAGCCAAAACAAAACGCCGAGTTTTTTCCCTTTCTTTAGTTTTTATTAATTCAAATAATTTATTATCTAACTCTTCATTCTTGTTTTTCAAGGTTTCTAAAAACTTTCCTTCAAACTCTTTAGAAAGTTTTTTTTCTGCCTGCTTTTCTTGAGAGCGCTTTACTAATTGCTCGATACCAGCTGTCGCCATTGAGCCGCCAAGCACCCGCAAAGCCCCTTGCCCAACGAGCGCCGAAGTGATAATTGCCGTGCTGCCCAATAAGCCGCCGGCTACGCCAGCCACGGCCAGCCCTGCCGAAACCGCTACTTTCCCCTGCCAGGGCAATTTTTTATACCAACCGGTAAACTCTTCCGCTTTTTCGTTGATGAACCGCCGAGCGCCACCCATTTGCTCAATTTGCTTATCCGATTTCAAACTATCTACTTTAGCCGCCTCGCGCAAAGTTGCCGCCAACAATATATCTTTAGCGTATTTTTCCATTTCTCCGTTTATCTCTTCTTCAGCCTTTCCAGCGGCTTTCAATTCGGCTGTTTTTTCTAAAACTCCCTGGTCGCGATAATTTTTTAACGTTTCTTTATATGTTTTTTGCGCCTGCGCGAGCCTTTGTTCGGCTTCAGCTTTTTCTGCCGCCACACCGCTTAAGCGCTCGTCCTTTTGCCTTAAATGCTCTTGTTCTTTATTGCCCTGAAAATAATGGACGAACTTATCCCTTATTGTTTGAAGCTTGCTGACCCCATCTTTTCTTTTGCTGTTTTCCGATAAAGCCGCCACATATTCTTGCCGCGCCGCTTCCAGAGCTTTCTCCGCTTCTTCTTTTTTGCCTTCTTTTTCTATATATTTACTATCCTTAATAATCGGCTCTTTTTCTTTTGCCGCCTGCCAAGCTTCATGTTCCGCTGCTGCCGCCACATCATCTTTTAATCTTTCTTTTACCACCTGCTTTAATTCTTCGGGCACGTCAGCAATATCTATTTTCCCCTCCTTTATTCCTTGCACCGCCGCTTCTGCTTGTTTTACTTGCTCAAGAGAAAAAGGTTGTTCATTTTTTTCTTTGGCCGGCACTTCATTTATGTTTTTTTGTATGTTTTCATCTTTTTTCTCTTCTGCCCTAGTATCTTTTTTATATTTTGCTTTTATTTCTTCGGCTATATTGCCCACCTCACCCTGATATTTAACCGCTCCTCTTAATTTTTCCTCTGTTTCAAAAAGAGTTCTATAAACTTGCGGCGGAACCACTTTTTTATCATTAAGGAGGCTGTAGAGCTCTTTGTATGCTGCATCAAGCTCCGCAACCAATTCTTCTTTCTGCTGCTTATTGCGCTCATTGGATTTTCCCGCACGAGCCAGATTAACATCGGCGCCCAATGGCTGCGCTTCCTGGATTTTTTTTAGTTTTGTTGTGTCTATATTGGCAGCCATTCTGACATCGCCAAATTTTTTAGCCTGCTCGCTAAAGAGCGGGCTTTCCCCTTTAAACTCTTCTTCTATTTTCTTTATGGCCGGGCCTAGATCTTTATTTCCCGCTTCTTTTGAGACCGCCTTTTCTTTTTTTTCTTCTGCTGGAGCAATGGAAATAGGCGCCTCTGGTTGAGGCTCAATATTCTTTATTTCTTTTACAATTTTTTCCGCTTCTTTAGACATAGTTTCTTTATCGTTTTGCTGTTCTGGTTCAACGGCAAAGCTAACCGGGCGTTCTTCTCTTTGAAAAGCATCTTCCCCTAACATTGTTTTTAAAAGCCTCTCTGCTTCCAAGGGTAATTCTTTGTTTTTTTCTTCCCTCTTTTTTTGCTCATTTTTAATTAGCTTTGCTTCGGCCAATTCCTGCTCGATCTCTTTTTTTGAACGATTTTTTTTCCAGCTGCTAAAGATCTGGTTAGAAGAGATATCTGCTATAGCCTCGTTTTCTAATTTATCGCCTTGATCTTCTGCCTTTTTTTGCCCTGCGCTATCTTTTATTTTTTTATCTGCAGATTCTTTAGTTGCCATATCTTTCTTAATTTTATTATATCACGATTATTACGCTTTTTTTGGGGCTCCCTGTGGATTACCGACCGCCTAAAAAATGCTAAAATACAGATAAGAAATCTTTAATATCTATTAATAAAATTATGAACCTTTTTAAGAGCCTAGTCAAACAAAAAGCTTTATTTTTTTTATTGGTTATTTTAGCGGTGGCCGCCTTTTTCCGCTTCTATGACCTAGCCGGAATCCCGCCTGGGCTTTATCCGGATGTGGCCATTAATGGCAACGATGCGATAAACGCGCTAAAAAACCACGATTTTAAATTATTCTATCCGGAAAATAACGGCCGCGAAGGGCTTTTTATCAATCTGATCGCTTTCAGTTTTTGGCTTTTTGGCATTAGCGTTTGGTCAATTAAAATTGTACCGGCAATTTTTGGCCTGCTCACGGTTTTGGGAATATATTTTTTAGCTAAACAGCTGTTCTGCTATCTTGGTTCCCGCCACAGCCAGGCTATCGGGCTTTTGGCGGCTTTTTTTCTAAGTATCTCTTTCTGGCATGTTAATTTTTCGCGCCTGGGCTTTCGGGCTATCATGGTGCCGTTTTTTTTGGTCTGGAGCTTCTATTTTTTATATAGAGGGTTAAATGTGGGCGAAAAGATGGCTAGCCGCAATTTAAAAGCTGCCGGCTTATTTATTTTAGCCGGTTTATTTTTTGGCTTAGGCTTCCATACCTATATTGCCTTCCGCATTGCTCCGGTAATTTTGCTCGTGCCAATAATTTTCAGCTTCGTATACTTTTGGCCAAAATTAAAAAACTTCTGGAAAGAAAGGGCTTCTGTTTGGCATTTCATAAAAAGTTCTTATTTGCGCGATACCCTATGGCTTTGGGACGTTTTCTTTTTATTCACTATCCTGGCTGCCCTGCCGATGGCGCTATATTTTTGGCAGCATCCGAATGATTTCATGAGCCGAACCGGCCAAGTTTCAGTTTTAGCCTCAGCCAATCCCGTAAAGGAACTCGCTATTAGCACCATAAAATCCTTAGGCATGTTCAACGTTGTCGGCGATTGCAATTGGCGGCATAACTATGCTTGCCAGCCCGCTCTTTTTTGGCCTATCGGTATTTTGTTTTTGATCGGGCTAGCCATTACTTTAATAAAAATATTTCGGCCGGCAAACTATAAAAAGAAAGAACATTTTGCGGCGCTAGAAACCCATTGGTTGCTGGTTGTTTGGTTTGGCGCCATGCTCTTGCCAGAAATCATGACTACTGAGGGCTTGCCCCATTCTTTGCGTTCAATCGGCGCTATTCCTCCGGTTTTTATTTGGGTGGCTCTTGGCGCTTGGTGGCTAACAAAAAAAGTTAAAGCACTGCTAGTTCAAAAAGAATCCCGGGCAGAGAAAATTGGCCTCATTGTTATCGCGTTTATCTTTTTGCTAATGTTTGCCCTGGCTGAGTTTAACCGATACTTTATTGATTGGGGGGCAAAAGCCGAAGTCAGCGACAGCTTCACCCAGCGTTTAGTCAACGAAGGAAAGTATCTTGAGTCCCTGCCAGCCGATACCCAAAAAATAGTCTTGGCCAACGAAAACGGCGTGGCTGTGCCCTACCCTGACGGTTTACCTATGCCGGTTCAGACTATTTTATTTTTTAACCACGACACCCCAAACCTTTTTTACTATATTAAAGATACTAATTCTAAAAAAAGTTCCTATAAAACTCTCCGAGTCCAAGGACCACTAGTTATAATGCCTTTGAAGCCGGATGAACAAATATTCAAAGACCTGTCTAGGCTTATTCCGGACGGTTTTGTAGAGAAAATAAATAATTTTGAGGCGTTTAAAGTGAACTTCTAGTGCCGGCAATCTTTTACTAATCTTTTTAAAAATAAAAAATAATAAAATATGTCCAAAAAACTAACCTATTCGCTAGCCGTTTTGATGCTAATTTTTATGGTCGGCGTTGCTTATTTTAGCATGGCAGGCGATTCAGCTATTATTGACGAGGTGGCCCATTTACCGGCCGGTTATTCCTACATCACCCAGCAAGATATGCGCCTCAATCCCGAACATCCGCCCCTAATCAAAGACTTGGCTGGCGGTGCAATTTGGCTCTATTCAAAAATAACCGGCACACAAATAAATATTCCAACCGATATAGCCGCTTGGCAAACCGCCATAAACGGCCAATGGGATTTTGGCTTTGAGTTTTTATACCGCTCGGGCAACGATGCTGACAAACTAATTCTCCTTGGCCGTTTGCCTATGCTTTTAATTTTATTGCTGCTGGGCTGCTATGTTTTTAAATGGTCCCGAGAATTGCTCGGCCCCAAAGCCGCCCTTTTGGCTTTATTTTTATACGCTTTCTCCCCAACTTTTATCGCCCATGGCCGGTTCGTGACCACTGATGTGGCGGCCGCCGCTGGCATTTTTATCGCCAGCTATTACTTTATCCGCTGGCTTAAAAAACCTTCCGCCAAAAACCTTGTTGTTGCCGGACTTGTTTTCGGCTTGGCGCAAACCGCCAAGTTCTCGGTTTTTTTGCTGGTAATCCTTTTCACCTTTATCGCTTTGCTTTGGATATATTTAAAAACCCGAGAAGACAAGATGGCTAACCAATCTGCTTTAGCCTCGCTTGGCAGAAACTTATACCGATACTTTGGCGGATTAATTTGCCTCTATGCCATCGGCTTTGCGTTGATAGTTTGGCCGCTTTATATCTTTCACACGATCAACTACCCCATTGCCCGGCAAGTCTCCGATACCACTACCATTCTCCAAAGTTTTGGCATGCGGCCGATTGCTAATTTAATAATCTGGCTGTCTGGCATTCCGATTTTACGGGCGCTAGCGCAATATGGTTTGGGATTAGCCATGGTGCTGCAACGCGCTGTTGGCGGCAATACAGCTTATTTCCTTGGCGAACTATCTAATACCGGCTCCACTTTATATTTTCCGGTTGTCTACCTGCTCAAAGAAACTTTAACGCTTCATATCCTAACTTTAATCGCCCTGCTTTACGGCCTGTGGCAATTCTTAAAAAATAAGTTCTATCGCTGGAATAATCTTCACAACCTATTGCAAGAAAATATCGCCCAGGTTTTAATGCTGGCTTTCATCATTCTTTATTGGTATTCCAGCCTGACTTCTATTTTAAATATCGGCGTGCGCCATATTTTGCCAACCTTTGCTTTTGTTTTTTTATTGGCATCCCAACAAATATTTCTCTGGCTTGGAAACAGTGCTACCGACCGCCGAAAAAAAATAAAATCTGTTATCTTAATAATTTTAATTATTTGGCAAGCCATAAGCGTAATCAGAGTCTATCCATCGTTTCTGGCTTATTTTAATGAATCCATCGGCGGGCCGGCCAATGGCTATAAATACGTGGTTGATTCAAACTTAGATTGGGGGCAAGACTTAAAACGATTAACCGCTTGGGTTAATAAAAATAACATCGACAAGATCCGCCTTAATTATTTTGGCGGCGGAGTGCCAGAATATTATCTGGGCAATAAATTTGTTTTTTGGTGGGAAAATTATCCCATCGCCGACATCACGGAGCCTGGCGGATGGCTAGCGGTTTCTGCCACCTTCCTCCAGGGCGGGCGAGGAACTTTGGCGCCGGGATTCTATGATAAATCCGGCTACTATAATTGGCTGAATAAATATTCCCCTGTTGCCATTATTGGACATTCGATTTTTGTCTATTACATTCCGCCCGCTAATACCCAATAAAACCTTTAACAAATTAAAAATCCCCTGTCTGGGGATTTTTAATTTGTCTTCGGTACAAGCAGCTATTGGGCGTCTCTATTTGTAATAGGCCTTATTCGACATCCTTAGATCAATGTATTGCAAACTTGCCCTTTTAGATTTAATGTCATTACTTTCCAATAAAGCCATCAAAGATTTTATTTGGACAGAAGAGGAACGGTTAACATTAAAATAAACTACCCAGCCTTCATTCGTTATCGCTGCTAGTTCCTGGCTGCCTGATGCGCCGTCAACAAAACCAAGCAGCTCGATATCCATTCCTCTTAATTGTTTCTTTAGCTGGCTGGAGAAAAGCAAAGTTGAAGAAGCAATTGCCCGTTCGCCAATGCTAAAATCTTGTTGGCTTTGGCTAAAAAAAGTTGGCAAAAAAGTCCCAGAAATCGCCGGGGCCTCACGGAAGATCAAGCCTTCGCTGTCCGCAAAAAAACATTGTTCGCTTGAAGGCAAAGAAAGAGCGCTATCCGTTGATGTTGCCTGGAAGCCAACAAAAATAAAATCAGCCGAGCTCTTGCACCAAATAGCTGCGGACTGGCGCCCTTTTATGGTAATCTTTATCCCTTTAAATATATCCTTATCAACTTTGACCGATTGAGCCTCCGGAAAATCAGCTAAGATCTGGCTAATAATTTTTTTGCTCGAAAAAACAATTAAATTGTCTTTAGGGATTACCTGCCAAATCTTTTCTTGCAACATCCGGTTAACTAATTCCTGCGCTTGAGCGGTAGCGGTAAAGCCCTCTCCTTCAACGCTCCATTTTTTTATCTTAAAAAATGGCGACCAAAAGACCAAATATAAAAGCCCGGCTAGGGCTAAAAGGGCAAAGAGCCAATAAAGCCATACTTGCCAATCAATTTTATGGCGCTTGGCTTTGGCCGGTATGCTAAAAATATGAGAGCGTTTTTTTCTCCGATAAGCAAACATAAGTCCGGATTTTTTACCCGCCGAAGTTTTAACGAAGGCGGGCTATTTCTTCTTTAATTATAACCCGGGATTTTTCTTTGGCAATCAGCCCCTCCACAGACTACGCTTTTTTTATCCGGCGCAATTCTTCCCAGGCATCATCAGGGATTGGCGGCGGCTCGCGCAAAGGGCTTACTCCGGGATACCGCCAAGCAGAAATAATTGTTATTAATTGGCCGCCGACATTAAACTTATTTTTTGAACTTTTATTTTTATTTTTTTGCTGCCACATAACCCAGATCTCAAACGGATGCTTTTTGCTTCCGGCCGGCTGCATGCTTGCCACCGTATCCTCAGCCACACCCACTTCCACGCGCTTGGGGTGGCGCAAGACTCTTTTTACCCGGCTCTCAACTAACCGATACTGTTGCATCTTCCTTCTAACATGGTCAGTCCAATAATAATTTTCTTTATCAAAAACAAGCTTCATATTGCTAGTTTAAAAAATAAAAGCCCCGGATGGGGCTTTTATCCTAATAATATTTATTCCTTATCCCGCATTGCCGGGAATAAAATCACTTCGCGCATAGTGGGCGCGTTAGTTAAAATCATCACCAATCTATCAATGCCAATACCCCAACCGGCCGCCGGCGGCATGCCATATTCCAGAGCCTCAATAAAATCCTGGTCAAATCTTTGTATCTCTTCGTCGCCCTCGCGGTGATTCTCTTGCATTTTCATTCTGGCCGCCTGCTCTTGCGAGTCATTCAGTTCCGAATAAGCATTTATTAATTCCACCCCGGCCACCACCAATTGGAATCTAGCCGCTTCTTGCGGGTTTTCACTTGAAGCCTTAGCTAATGGCGACATAGCTAAAGGATGCTGCGTTATAAAAGTCGGCTGAATAATTTTTGGCCGGATAGTTTTAAAAAGTTCGTCAACCATTTTGCACTCCGGCATTTCTTTATCTGTTTTCTCTCCGGCCGATTCTAAAGCTTTCATTAGGTCTTTTTTATCGGCTTTGTTAATGTCCAAACTATAATGCTCTTTTATCAGCTCAGCCATAGCTATTCGCTTGAAGGGAGAGGCAAAATTAATTTTTTGGCCCTGATATTCTATTTCCGTTTCCGGCACCAAAAATTCGAACATCTCCTCAGTTAATTCCATCAATTGCTCATAATCGGCATAAGCCCAATAAAACTCCAGGATAGTAAAATCCGGATTATGAAACTTATCCATGCCTTCGTTCCTAAAGCATCGGCCCATTTCATAAACTTTTTCAAAACCGCCAACCAAGAGCCTCTTTAAATAAAGTTCCGGCGCCACACGCAAATAAAGGTCCAGGTCCAAAGCATTTAAATGAGTTTTAAAAGGCCTGGCTAAGGCGCCGCCCGGCAAAGCCTGCAAAACCGGCGTTTCCACTTCCACAAAGCCGCGACCATCCAGAAACGTTCTAATATTTTTTATCACTTCACTGCGTGCCTTAAACTTAGCCCGCGCTTCTTCATCCATAATTAGATCCAGATACCGCCGGCGGAACCGCTCTTCCGTATCTTTTAAGCCATGCCATTTATCCGGCAGCTGATTTAAAGATTTGGTCAGCAAGCGAATGCTTTTTACCAGCAAAGTTTTTTCTTCCGTTTGCGTTTTAAATAACTCCCCTGCCACTTCCACAAAATCGCCAACATCAAAATTGTCGGCAAACAATTTATAAGCTTCCTCGCCTAAAACATCTTTTTTAAAAAATAGTTGGATCTGACCGGAACCGTCTTGAAGCCGCGCGAAACACGAACCGCCATGCAAGCGCAAAATGCGTAAACGGCCGGCTAAAATAATTTCTTTTTTCAAGCGCTCATATTCTTCAAACTTAGCCAGCGCTTGCTCGGATAAAATCCTCCCTGGCGCTGTTTGCGCCGGATAGGCATCAATGCCAGCCGCCTTAAGGCGCGCTAGCTTTTCTAAACGGTCAGATTTTATTTTTTCCAATGACATAGGTCTAGTTAATAGACATTATTTTATAGCTGCTTTTTCCGGCTGGCGTTTCCACTTCCACTGTCTCTCCGGCTTTATGGCCCAAAAAAGCTTTGCCCAAAGGCGATTCATTAGAGATCTTTCCCGCGGCGGGATTAGCTTCTTCCGAACCGACAATAACAAAATTATGGCTTTTCCCGTTGGCGCGCACTTCCACAGCCGAACCAATATGGACTATATGTGAATGCCGATTTTTATCTATCATCGTGGCTTCGCGCAACAGTTGTTCCAATTCCAATATTTTCCCCTCATTAAAAGCCTGGGCTTCCCGCGCAGAAATATATTCTTGGTTTTCAGAAAGGTCCCCTAAGGCCTTGGCCTCTTCCAAACGGTTAGCAATTTCTTGCCTTTTCAATTTTAATTCTTCCAGCTCCTGCTTGTGCTCTTTAAAGCCCTCTTCACTAAGATATTGTGGCATGTATTAAATATTAATTTATAAAACTTACTTATTATAGTATTCCTTCAAAGTTTCGTTGATCACCGGAATTGCGATCTGGCTGCCTTCGCCGGCATTCTCCACCAAAACAACTATTACCATCTGGGGATTATCGTATGGGGCAAAGACCGTGGCCCAAGCATTAGGATTGGCCTGGCCGGCAACCTGGGCGGTTCCGGTTTTAGCACCCGTAGCAAAGGGCAAATTATTAAGTAGAAGCGCCGAACCGTCGGTGACGGTTTGGCGCATAGCTTTTTTTATGATAGCCAAATTAGCTTCATCAATAAATCCTTGCTGAATAATTTTTGATTCGTTCGTTTTGATAACATTTTTATCCGAATCAATGATTTTGTCAACCAAACGCGGCTCTATTATTTTGCCGCCGTTTAAAATCGCAGCGTTAGCAACAGCTAATTGCAAAGGCGTGACCAATAGGTCTCCTTGGCCGATGGAAATATGGTATGTATCTCCCGTATACCAATCCTCTTTTTTGGTTTCTTGTTTCCATTGCTCGCTAGGAACCAATCCTTTATTCTCGCCTGGCAAATCAATCCCCAGCAAACTGCCAAAGCCAAACAACTTAAAATATTTTTCCAAACGCTCAACTCCAAGCCCCGTAATATTACCATAACCGCCGCCGATTGTATAGAAATAGACATCACAAGATTGAGCAATAGCCGAATATAGGTCCACCACACCGTGCGCCTTCCAATCAGCAAAACGGTAAACAATATCGGAGTTATATTGGTTGGCTAGCGCCAATTCGCCCGAGTCAAAGATCTTAGTTAATGCTGAAACTATTTTTTCTTGCAGCGCCGCGCTAGCGATCAAAGGCTTAACCGTTGAACCAGGAGCATATTGGCCGGAAATCGCCCGATTAAAAAGCGGCTGTGTTGGATCGTTCAATAAATTGCTGTAGTTTTCCAATGACAAGCTTTTTGCGAAAAGATTATTATCAAAGCTCGGAAAACTGGCTAACGCCAAGATGCCACCGCTTTGCGGATCCAGTGCGACCGCGGCCGCTTTTTTTAGTCTTTTTGCCGATAAAACTTCTTTCAAATTATTATAAAGAGCTTCTTGCAATCGGCCATCTATTGTTAATAAAAGCCCTTGCCCATCTTGCGGCTGCTCTTCCGCCACCTCTCCTTTTAAGCGGCCCAAAGAATCAACTTCCAGAAGCTTCTGTCCGGGGGTCCCTCTTAATATTTCTTCATAAAAAGATTCCAGCCCATTTTTGCCAATTTTTTCTGTTAAAAGATAATCCGGGTTTTCTTCAACGTCTTCGCTGGTTAATTTGCCCATATAACCCAAGATATGCGAAAACACTTCAGGCTCAACATATTGGCGGGTAATATTTTGCTCTATGCGCCAACCGGGAAACTCGCTTATTTTAGTTTGAAGCTCAAGCAGTTTTTCATGTTCCAAGCCTTCAACGATAACAGCGGTAGAGCCGCGCTTAAAATTAATGCCGGCTATTTGCTCCAGAATATCCGCTTCATCCAGATTAATGATTCCGGCCATTTTTGCTATTGATTCTTGGCGCTCTGCCGCCTCTCTTGGCAAATCCGGCAAACTAACAACCAAGTTAAAACTAGGCACGTTAAAAACTAACTGTTTTAAGTTTTTATCATAAATTATACCCCGAGAAGCAAAGATCGGTAGCGATCGGGTTTTATTTTTTTCAGCTAAAGCTTTAAAATCGCTGCCTTCTTTTATTTGCATATAAGCCGCTTGGGCAAAGAGGATCAAAAAAGCGCCAAAAATAATTCCGCTAAAAAAACGAAATGTTTTTTGCTTTATCGGCACTTCTATCCTTTGATCTGCTAAGCTGGAAGACTTTGTTGCATCAAGCAATATCTCTTCCGGCTCGATCGTCTCTTTAAAGATAGTTTTGATCCTAAGCTTATCCAGCGCCCTATTTGAGTTTGGCAAGCGGTCCATTATTTTGAAATATTTTACTTTTATTTAAAGCCCAAAGAAATAATAAGCTCAAGGCTCCGTTCAATAAGAGGTTAAACGGCAAAGAGCCGTAGAAATAAAAAGCCGTTAACCTTATTGGTTCCATTAAATGCCAAACCGCAAACAAACGGCTTAATAAAACCTGAAAAAGCTCAAACAAGACGATGCCTAAAAAAGTTAAGGAAAAAACGGCTGGCAAGTCGTTTTGCTTAAAAATTATCAATCCTAGCTCTTCCAGGCAGAAAAAAACCAGACACAAGCTAAGAGTTATCAAGCCAAATGGCTGCCCCGCAACCAGGTCAAATAACAATATCGGTATTAGGATAAACCATTCTTTTTTATCTTCAGGCCGCCAAATTGCCCAAGCCAAAACGCTAGCCAAAATTAAGTTCGGCGTTGCCGCCAAAAACGATAAATGCGGCATCAAGGTTAATTGCGCCGCAACAGATAAAATCGAGATCAAAAAAATAAAAACGATCTTCATTTTTTATGGGAACAAGATAAAAACTTGCTCCAATTTATCAAACTCAACCGCCGCTTTAATGGTCGCGCTTTGGAATATATCGCTCTCCTTTTTTATGACCTCCTCCACGCGTCCCACGATCAAGTTTTTAGCAATAGTTTCATTCAGGCCGGAAGTCAGAACTGTTTCCCCAACCGCCACTTGGGCATCAATAGGTATCATCTCCATTAAAACGCCTAATCCGTGGTTGCCTTTAACCACCCCGCTTATTCTGGTGTCCTGAGTTATTGCATTGACCAAAGAATCGCTATCAGAGATCAAAAGAACCTTGGAAAAATTAGCATTAACTTCCGCCACCCGGCCAACCAAAAAATTGTTAGCCGCCACCACAGCCAGGTCAACCGTTATCCCGTCTTTAGCGCCTTTATCAATTAAAATGTATTGGCCGAGAGTCGGGTTATATCCAATAACTTCCGCCATAACTAATCTTTGTTGTTCAGCCTGCCCGATGCCTATTTGCTGGCGTAAAAGCTCATTTTCGCGAGCCACTTCTTTTAAGCGCGTCACTTCTTCAAAAAGAAATTGGTTCTCGCTTTTTAACCCAGCGTTCTCTTTATTCAGGTCTTTTATCGCCAAAAAGAAAGCCCAAGAACCAGAAACCCCTTTATCCATGACTTGAAATAATTTTAAAAAAGGGCTGGCCGCAAAAAGCGCCCAAGATTTGGGAGCAGACAGTAATCCGCGAAAATTAAAAAAAATCAGCAGCAAAATTACCGCCAAAACTATAAAGAATTTTATCCACTTTGATTTATCGATATCTTTCATTTTTATAATATTTTACCTTGGCGCTTCGCGGTATTGCGGCGAGACTAAAACCTCACTAAGCTTTTCTATGTCTTCCAGCACCACACCGCAACCCCTGACCACCGCGGTCAATGGATCTTCTGCCACCCGCACAGGCATTTGAGTTTCTTCCGCCACTAATTTATCCAAACCCCGCAATAAGCTTCCGCCGCCCGAGAGCATGATGCCTCGCTCCATAATATCAGCTACTAATTCTGGCGGGGTTTGTTCCACCGTGCTCCGGATAGCGTTCACCAGCATTTTAACAGAGCGGGATAAGGCTTCCCTAATCTCATAATCGCTAACTATTATTTCTTTTGGCAAGCCATTGATCAAATCCCGGCCCCGCATCACGCCTTTTAATTTTTCATTCTGTTCATAAGCCGAACCAACAGAGATTTTTATATCTTCAGCCGTCTTGTCGCCCAATAAAAGCTTATATTCATCCCGCGCATATTTAATTATTTCTTCATTTAGCTTATCACCGGCCACCCGCAAACTCTTGCTGACAACAATTCCTCCTAGAGAAATTACCGCCACTTCGCAAGTGCCTCCGCCAATATCAACTATCATATTGCCCACGGAATCTTGCACCGGGAGCCTGGCGCCGATCGCCGCGGCCATCGGCTCTTCGATCAAAAAAACTTCCCGCGCTCCAGCGCTGCGCGCCGCATCTTCCACGGCCCGCTTTTCCACTTCGGTCACGCCGCAAGGCACGCCAATAACCACTCTAGGCCGCGCCAAAAAAGATAAGCTTTTATTGCTAACTTGGCTGATAAAATAACGCAACATCTGTTCGGTCACCTCAAAATCGGAAATTACGCCGTCCACCAAGGGACGCGTAGCTACGATATGCCCGGGAGTGCGCCCTACCATGCGCTTGGCTTCGTTGCCAATCGCCAATATTTGGCCGGTTTTTTGGTTAACTGCCACTACCGAAGGCTCATTGATAACTATCCCGCGGCCGCGAACATAAACCAGGGTATTGGCTGTACCCAAGTCTATGCCGATATCTTTAGAAAATTGGCTAAAAAGTTTATTGAACATGCTTATTAAAAAAGCCTTACTATGTCCTTAAAAGTTATCACAACCATCAACAAAATCAAGAAAGCAAACCCGGCGGTATGGATCGCCTTTTCTACTGCCTGGCTCACTGGCGAACCTTTGATCTTTTCGATTATTAAAAATATCACCCGCCCGCCGTCCAGCGCCGGAAAAGGCAAAGCATTAACTATCGCCAAGTTCACCGAAAGCAGAGCGGTAAATTGCAGCAAATAAACAAAACCCATTTGTGCTGCTTGGCCCGTCAGAGAAAAAATGCCAACCGGCCCCACCACTTCGCCGCCAATTCCGCCAGAACTAAAAAGCTGCCAAATTAAGCTTCCCAGAGATAAGATTATTAGCCAAAGCAAGGTGAAAGTTTCTTTAGCGCCTTCGTAAATTGCCCGCTGCCAAGAAAAAGATATAGTTGCCACACGCGCCAGCCCCACACCCATCGCGCCTTCATCTTGCGGCGCTTCAACACGCGGCACTAAACTTACCTGAAGTTCGGTTTGCCCTCTTTTCAATAAGACCACCACCGCTTGCCCTTTATTTTTATCGATAAAATCCTGCACAGCAGAAACTTTTTCTACGCTTGATAATTGGCCGCTTAAAGAACTAGCGCCTAAAATAGCATCGCCGACTTTAAAGCCAGCTTCATCAGCCGGAGAATTGGCTACCACTTGAGTTATTTGCACCTTAGCGCCGCTAACAGCCTCCTCGTCGCTAACGGACCAAGGTAAGCCAATCATATACCCCAAACTTAAAAGCGCTATCGCCAAAAGAATATTCATCGCCACGCCAGCTAATAAAACCCCTGCTCTTTGCCAGATCTTTTTAGCCGCAAAAGAAAACTTGTTATTTTTTTCTTCTCCGTCTTCGCCAAATATTTTTACAAAACCACCCAGCGGAATTGCATTAAGGGAATATATCGTTTCCCCTTTTTTTATCCCAAATAAGCGGGGCGGAAAGCCAAAACCGAACTCTTCCACTTTCACGCCCATTTTTTTGGCAACCAAAAAATGCCCCAACTCATGGACAAAAACCAATAAGCCCAAAATTAAAATAAAAACTACAACGGTCAACATAAGTTTTCCTGCCTTGCCGACAGGCAGCTAAAAAAGCGGTAAAAGAAAATTATACCGTCATTATTTCTTTTTCTTTCGCTTCGCCTTGCTCGTCGATTTTTTTATTAAAATCATCTATAGTTTTTTGCAGCTCTTCCTTGCCGCGGAACTTATCATCTTCGCGGATCACACCGCTTCTTTCGCCGTCCTGCATTTCTTTCCAGGCTTTCTCGCGCGCGCCGCGCACCGCAATCCTAGCGTCTTCCATTTTTTGTTTTAAATTGCGAACTAATTCTTTGCGGGTTTCTTCGTTAAGCGACGGAACTGACACCCTTAAAATATCGCCGTTATTGACCACCGAAAGCCCGGAACGAGATTGGGAAATAGCTTTTTCAATTTCTTTTACAATGCTTTTATCCCAAGGCTGAACAGTAAGAAGCCGGGGCTCGGGAGCATTTATAGCTGCCAATTCCCGAAGCTGGGAACGATTGCCGTAGCATTCCACTTCCACTGTTTCTATCAGCGCCGGCGTGGCGCGGCCGGTGCGCAGGGCCCCCATCTCTTCTTTAAAATGCGCCATAGCTTTTTCTAGTTCCGGCTTAATTCGATTGATAATTTCCTTATACATAATATTGGATAATTAATTGTTATTTTAATGTTTATTATTCTCCTAAGCCCGCGTATACCGTCCTTGGGTCTCGCGGATCGATCGCCAAATATTTAACGGTTTTGGCGCTGACTATCGGATGAATGGTCCAAGTTTGCCCATTATCCTGAGTACGGTAAACCACATTGCCGGCCGCGTAATACAAAGAGACGGAAGTTAAAGGATCAAGGGCTATCGCGCTGACCGAAACCGAGGCCGGCGGAATAACAATGTTAACTTTTTGCCAATTTTTTCCGCCATCAACGCTTTTAAGCAACCCATATTTTGCCCCCAGATACAGAACATTAGGATTTTTATTATCCATCACCAAAACCTGCATCTCTTCGGTCTCTTTAGGAAAAGCGTCCAGCCCCGTTAACTCTTCCCAACTACCCCCCTTATCATAAGTTTTATAAACTCCTTTACGGAAGGTGCTGACAAAAACCGTGCGCGTATCATAGGGATTAACTTTTATATCCGTTATCACGTCATCGAACCATTTTATTACTTTCCAGCTTTTGCCGTAATCAGTGCTCTTTAAAAATCCTCCCTCGGCTGTGCCCATATAAACTACCGATGGGTCATAAGAATCAATTTCTACCGCGAAAACTGCGTACTGTTCGCGCGAAACCCGATAAACTTCCTGCCAATTCTTTCCCGCATCCCCTGATCGCAACAAGCGCCCCAGCTTATCCTGATAAACGCCGGCATAAATGATGCTTGTATCTTTAGGGTCGATGGCAATATCGTAAACATTAGCGCGCTTATTTAATGCCAGATTGTTTAGGTCATCCAGATGATACCAAACTTCTCCGCCATCCATAGACTTATAAATGCCCTCTCCTCTGGTGCCAAGATAAATAATCTTGGGGTCTCTAGGGTCTAGCGAAATAGTGGATATGTTGGAAGTGGAAATAGTTTGGTTTTTCGAAATAGTTGTTTTCTGCTCCCAGCTTTCGCCGTTATCCAGCGACCGCCAAACTCCGCTATCGCGGATAGAAGAGCAATTAAAAGGAAAAGACGACAAAAGACCGGTAAAGAACACTGGGAGAATAAAAATATATAATTTTTTATTAATCATACTTTCGTTAAATTTTTTAGGCGAGGGGTATTTTCTGAAACGCTCAGTTTTGTGAGCGGGCGATTTCAGAAAATATTTCCGAGCCTACAATTTAATCATTAAAACTTCAAGCGCCAATCGCGCATTAAAGCTTGAATTATTTAAGATTTCCTGGGTCTTTTGTATTTCCCGGCAAAAAACCAACAAATCGCTCGCCTTATACTTATTTAAAAGATCACTGTCCGCTCTGGGCGCGATCGCCAAGCTGGCTTGGCCGCTAATTTCTAAAACCCTATCTCGCGACCATAGCAGCCATTGGTTCAAGGTTTCTTGCGCCAAAACAATATTTTGGGACATTTTAAGTGCCTCCTCCAAGCGCCAAACTAAAGGCGACTTCAATAATTTTTCAAAAACGCCTATTTCTTTTTCTTGCTCCAATAAAAGCTCAGGTTCCCGTAAAAACTTTATCGCCCGGCCGGGCCTCCCTACAGCTAATTTCACTGCTAATTTTAAATCTTTTTCTTTTTTCGCTAAGCTAGCCAGCTTTAAACTAATCTCTTTTTCCGCTACCGGCAGGAACTTTATCATCTGGCACCGGGAAACGATTGTCGGCAAGACCGCCTGCCAAGAAGAACTGATCATAATGATCAAACTATGGGAACTTGGCTCCTCCAAGGTTTTTAAAAGAGCGCTAGCTGCCTCATCGCTTAAATTGGCTACCTCTTCAATGATTGCCACCTTATACGGAGCGCCGTAAGGAAACAAGCTTAATTTATGCTGCAGCTCCCGAATCTGGGCAATGCCAATTTCCGCATTTTTCAAAACATCGTTCTTGGTGATCTGCTTGGCCGCCAGGATAAGAACATCTGGATTCTGCCCGGATTCTATTGCCAAACAAGATTTACACCGACCGCAAGATTCTTTTTGGTTAGCTTTTTTCTCGCAAAAAAGCCACTTGGTAAACTCCAGCGCCGTGGCCAACTTCCCCACCTGCGCTGGCCCGGCAAACAAATAAGCATGCGCCAATTTATTTTGCTTGGCACTCTTGATTAAAAAATCCCAGATTCTCTGATGGCCAATAAGCACAATGTTATAACTTATTTTCTTTGCAAAAATTACTCTTTATTCTCATTATAGCTCACTTTCTTCATAAACTCCATCATCTCTTTTTTGAATATTTCTGTTGAAAACTTCTCGGCCCGCTTGCGGATAACCACCGGACTGTAATTTTTATAGTTAGCGCGCAATCTCCGCACACCGTCCGCTAAAACTTCCGGCGTTTGGGCTTCAAAAAACTCGCCGGTCATAGACGGCAAAAGAGTTTCCCGGGCTCCCCCGGCGTTAAAAGCTAGCACGGGCTTCCCCCAACCCATAGCCTCAACCGGCGCTATGCCAAAATCATCTTCACCGGGAAAAACAAAAGCATAACAATTCTTATAATACTCAGTTGTTTCCTGGTCCTGCCGCCAGCCCAAAAGACGGATATTAGGCTTAGCAATACTCCGCAAATATTCCTCTTGCGACCCTTCGCCGATAATAACCAACGGCAAACCCAATTTATTAAAAGCCTCGATAGCTATATCTATTTTTTTATACGGCGTTAGCTGGGAAACGATCAAAAAATAATCTCCTTGTTCTTCCACGATATTGTTGCCTGCCAGCATTTGGTCTTTATCCGCTAAAAAAACCGGCGGATAAATGATTTTGGCTTCACGCCGATAAAACTTACTGATGCGAGAAGCGGTGGCGCGGGAATTGGCGATAAAATAATCTACTCGCTGGCTAGCCGATTTATCCCACAAGCGCAGATAGCTCATAAAAAGCTTGGCCAACAAGCGGCGCGCATTGCCCACGTTTTGCTGCCCCAAATATTCATTAGCATAATCCCATAAAAACCGCGCCGGATTATGGCAGTAATTTATATGCACGGTTTTTGGCCGAGTAATTATACCTTTGGCAAAAGCAGAGGAAGAAGAAATAACTACGTCAAACTCGCGCAAGTCAAAAGTTTCCGGCGCCATTGGCATCAAAGGCAATAAATATTTTGGCCGCGACCGCCACCACTTGGGGAGCTTCTGCAAAAAAGACGGGTGAATGCGCTCAGCCGGAAAATATTTGCCCATCTTTTCCTGGTCGTATAAAAAAGTATAGATCGGCGCTTCCGGCCACATTCTGGCCAATTCCAAAAGAACCCGCTCCGCTCCTCCCATTCGTGTTAAATAATCATGGACTAATGCTACTTTCATAAAATTACAACTTTTATTCTGCTGCTAGCGGAGCAAGGAAGGGGTCGGGGAACCTGGGTTCCCCGCGGCGGAAATACTAAAACCGAGGGGTTTTAGGGAGCGAAGCGACTCCGCTCCTCCCATTCGTGTTAAATAATCATGGACTAATGCTACTTTCATACAGTTTCTTGCTCAACCGCTAATTATCGATTTTAAGGTTTCTCTAGCACATTCTTCCCAGCTAAAGCGCTTAACATTTTCAAAACCCGATTGTCTTAGTTTATCACGCAAAGGCTTATCGTCAATTATTTGCTTGACCGCTTCGGCAATCTGGGCGGGATTTTGCGGATTAATAAATAAGGCGCCTTCTCCGGCAATTTCCGGCAAGCAAGAGCCAAAAGAAGTTATTACCGGCGCGCCTGCCGCTTGCGCTTCCAGCAATGGCAAACCAAACCCCTCATAAAAGCTCGGATATAAAAATATAGCAGCTCCGGCCAATAACTGCCATTTTTCATCTTCATCAACATAACCTAGTTCTTTAGCCCCCGGCAAACTTTTAATTTGAGGCTTTAAACTTTCATAGCCATAGCCCGGAGAGCCGGCCAAAATAAGTTCATGCGGCATGCCATATTCTTCTTTAAATATTTTGTAAGCCGCCAGAATCCCCTGCACATTCTTTTTTGTTTCCAGGCGCCCAAGATATAAAACATAAGGGCCGATCACTGTGTCCGCCTTTGATTTTGTTTTAAAACCTATTCCATGATGCACAACTTTAATTTTTTCTTTTGCGCAGCCGTATAATTTTACCAAATCATTTTTTGTATTTTCGGATATGGCAATAATATTTCTAGCGCGCCCAGCAGCGCGTTTAGTGCTCCAGCGCAAATATAATTTTCGCAGCCAAGAATAATATTCCGGAAAATACTCATATTCCAAACCATGAATCGCTACAATTGATTTTTTTGGCGCACCAAAGGGTAAAATATGCACCGGAATAAATAAAGCTTCCGGCGGCCTAAATAGCATCTCCCAAGCCAGCCGAGCTTGAGTCCACAAAAAAGGCAGCGGCCAGCGCAAGATTTTTATTTCAAAATTAGGCGGTAAAGGAAAATCAAAAACGGGTAAACCCGCCTTCGCTAAAGCTTCGGCGGGTAAATATAACAAAAACCGATGCTCTCCGGCCTCCGGCAGCATCGTTAAGTGTTTAATTAACTGATATGTGTATTCTTCAACGCCGGTGCGCGGCTGCTTAATCGCCGCCGTGGCGTTTATACCAATAATCATTTTATTTTAAGCAAATCTCCATTTATTATTATAGGTTTTATCGCTTCAATTTCCGTTCTATAAAACTCTATTTCCGGGATCGGATTTAATAAAAAGACCTTCTGATTTAAAACATGAGCAAAACCAATTTCCATTAAAGTATTGCCACCAATATAATTTTTAATCCCCTTCTTGTCATAATTTAAAACTAAAACCGCATCCGCATCCTGCATGGCTCGCCAGAACTCCCGAATCGCATCCATATTATTTTTTTGATGCAATTTTATTTTTTCTTTTTCTTCGTCGCTTTTCCCAACAAGCGCCATATGCAAATCCGTCACAAAAGCTTCATGCCCCATTTTATTTAAATTATCACGAACCTCCAGCATCTTCTCTGTGAATTGCATGCTGCCAATAATACCAATTTTCATAATTTTATTTTTTGCTCATGATGCTTCTCTTGTAAACCTCCAAATGGTCCAGCGCAATCCCCGCGCCTTTGGCCACGCAAAGCTCGGGCTCCTCGGCCGTGTAGCAAGGCACGCCCACCGCTTTTTCAATTAGCTCAGCCAAGTTTCTAAGCCTGGCGCTGCCGCCCGATAATATCATGCCTCTATCCATAATATCCGCAGAAAGCTCTGGCGGAGTTTCTTGCAAAACCGCTTTAACTGTTTGGACGATTTCCCGCATCTGCTCGGCAATCGCTTCAGTCACTTCATTGGTTTTAACTTCGATATTTTTTGGCAAACCGGAAAGCAGGTCGCGGCCGCGAACTTCAAAATATTGCTCTTCTTTAGGCGGCAGAGGCAAGGCTGAGCCGATTGCCACCTTAATTTCTTCCGCTGTGCGTTCGCCAATTGCCAGATTATGTTTTTTCCGAACATACTCAGCGATTGCTTGGTCTATTTTATTTCCGCCAACTCGGGCCGAAGCCCAAGCCACGATTCCACCAAGCGATATTACCGCAACTTCGCTTGTTCCGCCGCCAATATCAATTATCATGTGCCCCGCCGGTTCGTTTATCGGGATTCCCGCGCCAATCGCCGCCAGCACCGGCTCCTTAACAATATAAGCCGCTTTAGCGCCGGCATTTAAAGTGGCGTCCACCACGGCTCGGCGTTCGGTTGAAGTTATCCCGGCCGGCACTGCCACCATGACATCCGGCCTAAAAAGCCGGAAAGCGCCGGTCGTTTTATTAATAAAATATCTCAACATCGCTTCCGTTATTCGATAGTCGGCGATCACGCCGTCTCTCATGGGACGCGAAGCCATAATGGTTTCGGGCGTCCGGCCCAACATTTCTCTAGCCTCATTCCCCACCGCCAGGATTTTATTGTTATCCAAAGAGATCGCCACCACCGTGGGTTCGTTTATAACCACTCCTTTGCCCGGCACAAAAACTAAAGTGTTAGCCGTGCCCAAGTCTATGCCGATCTTTTTTATAAACACAATTTTAATTTTACACTTTATTGATTTCTGCTCCCAACCCATTTAATCTTTCTGCTAATTTCTCATAGCCTCTCTCGATTTGATAAACATTGCCAATTTCCGTTGTTCCTTTGGCAATTAAAGCCGCGATAACCAACGCCATGCCCGCCCGCAGGTCGGGGCTCATTAACTTGCGGCTGCGCAACTTGCTTGGCCCATTCACCACTACGCGATGCGGATCAGCCATGATAATATTGGCGCCCATTTGCGTCAACATATCGGTAAAAAGCAGCCGTCGGTCGTAGATCGTTTCGTGAATGAGGCTGGAACCTTGCGCTTGAGTCATTAATACCGTGTAGGCCGACTGCAAGTCCGTGGCAAAACCAGGGTATTCGTGGGTTACCATATCCGCCGCTAATATCTTTGACCCGGGGAATATTTTCACAAAATCTTTTCCCAATTCGTATTTTATGCCGATTCGGTCAAACTGAGACCAAAGCGCTTCCAAGTGTTCCGGGGCGCAATCGGTAATTTTTATTTCTCCGCTATTGGCGGCGGCGGCCAAGATAGCAAAAGTTCCCGCTTCAATGCGGTCTGGCATAATTTTTATTTCTCCACCGCTTAATTTTTCCACGCCTTCTATTTTAATGACCGAAGTTCCAGCGCCAGTGATCTTTGCGCCCAAACTATTTAGAAACTCCGCTAAGGCCGGGATTTCCGGTTCCATGGCGCAATTTTTTAAGACCGTTAAGCCTTGGGCTAAACAAGCAGTCATCATCAAGCTTTCCGTTCCGGTCACTGTTATTCGAGGAAAGAAAATGGTTGCCCCTTTTAATTTTTCGGCGGTTATTTTATATTGGTTCTCTGCCTCCTCAACGCGGGCTCCCATTTTTTTAAAACCATCCAAGAACATATCGATGGGCCTCGTGCCGGCGCCAATAACGCAGCCGCCTGGATGCGGAAAACAAACATTGCCGCAAGATGCCAGCAATGGCCCAACAAACATGATCGAAGCGCGAAATTTGTTTACTAGTTCAGCGGGCAAATTAATGCAAGTTTTGTTCTGCCGCTCAATTTCTAGCTCCCCCGCCCCCAACTTTTTAACGCTATGGCCCAGAGCCAACAGCATCTCCTGCGCTCGGAGGCAATCTTCTATTTCCGGGACATTCGTCATCTTTATGGGGCCATCAGCCATCAAAGCCACAGGGAAGATCTTCAAAGCCGCGTTTTTAGCTCCGCTTACCCTGATCTGGCCGGCTAATTTTTTTTGGCCGCTAATAACAAATTTCCGGCTTACCCCGTCGGAAGTTTTAATTATATCGTTCATATTAGCTTTATCTTAAATTAAATAAGCCGCCCTGGCAAGGAGCCAGACCAAAGAGATAAATTGCGTTTTTTACCATGCACAGGCCAATACTAGCTATAAAATAAAACTTATAGTATATTAACCTTAAATATGACCCGACTTACCCGCCGCTTACTTTTTTATTCTCTAGTGCTAATATTCATCCTCGCTACGCCGCCAACTATTTTATACGCGACCGGCTATTCTTTTGATTGGCAAAAAAAAGCTATAACGGCCACCGGCGGATTTTATTTAAAATCTTTGCCGGAAGAAGCCACGATCTTGATCGACGGCCAAAATAAAAAAACTACTCCCCGGCTAGTTTCCCGCTTATTGCCCAAAAGCTACTCGGTTGAGATTGCCAAAGAAGGCTTTCATTCTTGGCAAAAAGAGCTGACGATCGAGCCAAAACTCGTCACCGAAGCGCGCAATATAATTTTATTTCCCAACACGCTCTTGCCGGAAAAAATCAGCGATAATGTTACTTCCACCATTCCCGAATGGCTAACTCCTTCAGCCGAAAAGCAAAGCTATTTGCAAGCGCAAAATATTGCCAGCTCTTCTGCCGCCTGGCTAAACAAAGGTCCAGATATTTTTTATCTTGATAAGACCAGCTTAATTTTGTATCGCCAAGATTTTGGCGGGTTTATCAAAGAACAGCTAGCCAAAGAACCTCTGCCTAAAAATACCTATAAATTATCCGCCAGCAATAATAACCGTTTTTTAGCCCTTGATAGCAACGGCTCGCTTTTCTTATTGAATCAAAGCAACGGCATCTTTGAGCAAGTTTTCAGCCAGGTCAAAGAAGCTCAATTTTCCAGCGATAACAAAAAAATCCTCATCCAAACAAATAACGAGGTCTGGATTTTATACATTGAAGATTTCCTGCTCCAGCCCTATAAGAAAACCGGCGATAAAGAATTGGTGGCCCGTTTCAGCCAGCCTATCTCTCAAGCCATCTTTTACCCGGATAATGAGCATGTTGCTTTTGTTATCGGCAATCAAATAAAGATCACCGAACTCGATGACCGCAGCCAACGCAATACTGTTGATTTTATTTCCGCGGCCAATCCCAAGATTTATTTTGATGGAACTAATTCATCTTTTTACTACTTAGCCCAAAAAGAGCTTTGGCGGATAAAATTGGAGTTCTAACTTATTTTTTTGCCTAAACTAAAACACCCCCTTCAAAGGGGGTGTTTTTATAACAAAGTTTAGCGCTTAGCCCTAAAACACTCAAGGAGTGTTCGGGCGATGCTAATCGAAGATTACCGTTTAGCCCATTGCGGAGCTCGTCTAGCTTTCTTCAAGCCATACTTACGCCGTTCTTTGGCTCGCGGATCGCGCTTTAAATAACCGACTTTCTTTAATTTTTTGCGAAAATCAATATTAAAATCAACTAAGACTCTGGCAATGCCATGGCGCAAAGCTTCGGCCTGTGAATGCACGCCGCCCCCTTTAATATGGGCAACCACCTCAAAACGATTCAAAGACTTTAACCGCCTTAAGGAAGCTTCAGCGATTTGCTGCAACTCCATGGTTGGGAAATAAACTTTATAAGATTTATCGTTAACAGTTATCTTGCCCTCGTCTTCCTCAAAAGGTTTGATCGTTAACAATCTCACTCTGGCAATAGAAGTCTTTCTCCGGCCAACCGCTTCATAGTAGCGCTTGTTCTTTTTATCTTTAGGTTCAAAATCAGCATCAGTCAAAACCCTGTCTTCAGCCGATACTTCGGGAATATTCTTTACGATCTCCTCTTTCGGCGCTTCTACTTTAGGCGCCTCAATAACGGCCTCTTTTTTAGGCTTAGCAACTTTTTTAACTGCCGGTTTTTTTGTTTTTGTTTCTTTTTCTTTAACCATATCGATATTACTTTATTTCCCTCTTAAAAAGTTTCAAGTTTTTTATAATCTTATCTCGAGTCCTGTTTTTGGGCAACATGCCATAAACCGCCAGCTTCAGCACTTCCCGAGAATCTTTCGCAAAAAGTTTTTCCAGGCTAATCGTTTTTAAACCGCCCGGATAGCCGCTATGGCTATAATACATTTTTTGCTTTACCTTCTTGCCGGAAAACTTTATCAAATCGGTATTGGCCACCTTCACAATATCCTGAGGGGTGATCCTAGGTAAAAAGTTTGGCGTATTTTTTTCCCGCAACAAAACCGCCACCTCCACTGCCAGTCGGCCTAAAATTTTTCCTTTAGCATCGATTATGTGTTCTTTCATTTTTTTCTCTTTAAACTTTAATTCTATTTCAGTATCTCAATAAAAGCCATCTTGGCGCCATCGCTCATTCTTTGTCCCAACCGCGTTATGCGGGTATAGCCGCCATGGCGCTCAGAAAAATTCGGCGCAATTTCTTTATAAACTTTCTTGGCAGCCGCTTCAGGCAAAGCCGCTAGCAAGCGGCGCTTAGAAGCCAAATCATTTTTCTTGCCATAACTAATCAAGCGCTCAACCAATGAACGCACTTCTTTAGCGCGAGCTTCGGTAGTTTTAATCTTGCCTTTTAAAATCAAGTTTGCTGACAAAGATTTCAAAAAAGCCCGGCGTTGATCAGTTGTTCGTCCAAATTTTCTCATATTATTCTTCCTTTAAAGCTAATCCTAATTTTTTTAAAGCCTTCTTAACTTCGGCGATTCCTTTATCTCCCATGCCTTCAAGTTCTTTCAAAGACGCTTCGCTTTTTTTAGCCACTCCGCCAGCTGTGCGGATTCCGCCGTCAACCAAAGCGCTGATGGTTCTGGTAGATAATTTCAAATCTTCAACTTTTGTCTTGGAAGCATCTTCGCTTTCTTCCTTATTTTTGGCATCCTCTTCTTTAGCCTCTTCTTTATTGGACTCTTCCTCGGCTACCAAAGATTTATATTGGCTAACCAATATTTCACAAGACTTTTTAAAAGCTTCTTCGGCTGTCGTGCTGCCATCGGTTTCAATATCAAATCTCAAGCGGTTAAAATCGGTCCGATCGCCAACGCGCATATTTTCCACTTCAAAATTAACTTTGCGGATCGGCGAAAAAAGCGCGTCCACCGCTATCATGCCAATATCCAATTTATCTTTCTTTCTAGATTCAACCGGCACAAAACCCAAACCCGAGGCCACTTCGATTTCCATTTCTAATTCCGCTTTTTTATCGGTTAGCGTGGCAATCGGCGCTTCTTTATTGATGATTTCTATATCGGCCGTTTCTTTAATATCGCTGGCCTTCACTTCTTTTTCTCCCTTAACGGACAAATGAAGCTTGACCGGCTCTTCCACGAACTTTTTAAAACGTATCTGGCGTAGATTCAAAATTATCTCGATCACATCTTCCATAACGTGGGGAATAGTTGAAAACTCATGATGCACGCCACTGATCTTAACGCTCACTATCGCTGCCCCCGGCAAAGAAGATAGCAAAACGCGGCGCAAAGAGTTGCCCAAGGTTACTCCATAACCCGGGTATAATCCCTCTATCTCAAAAACGGTCCTATAGCCTTCGTTTTTGGTTATTTTTAATTGTTGCGGAAGATTGATCTTCATAGATTCTTTACGAATTGCGGATTTTTTACAGATACGCTGATAGATTATAAATCAACGTATTCATACCCAACCCACACATTACGTATTTATCTTGAATAGAACTCAACGATTAAACCAATTGATGATATGTCTCCTAAGTCTTCTCCGGTCGGCTCACCCAAAACTTTAGCCTCTAGTTTCTCCGGCTCTTGAGCTAACCAAGTTGGCGCCTGGAACTTTTTCAAAGAAGCCAACAAGCCTTCGGTTAATTTTGATTTATTAGTCTTATCCGTTAAACTGATCGCTTCGCCTTTTCTAACCTGATAAGAAGGGATAGAAACCCGCTTTCCATTGATCATTACATGGCCGTGATTGACTAATTGCCTGGCCGCCGCACGGGATTTTGCCCAACCCAGCCGGAAAACAACATTGTCTAATCTGGTCTCAAACCGGCACATTAAGTTTTCACGAGCATCGCCTTTCTTAGCTTGGGCATCTTTAAAGTATTTCTTCAGCTGTTTTTCAAAAACTCCGTAAGTCTTCTTTATTTTTTGCTTCTGCAGCAATTGCCGGCCGTATTCGGACAAACCGCCCCGGCGAGTATTCTTGCCGGTCATTCCCGGCGGATAAGGGCGCTTGTTCATTGCGCATTTTGGCAAATAACAACGCTCCCCTTTTAGAAAGAGTTTCTCAGCCGCTCGTCGGCACTGTTTGCATTTTGGGTCAATTAATCTAGCCATAAATATATTTCAAAATTGCCGTTAATATTATTTAGACGCGCCTAACTTTCCGAGGCCGGCAACCATTGTGCGGCACAGGAGTAACGTCTTTAATAGAAAGAATATTCAAACCATTGGCAGCAAAAGCCCTAACTGCTGATTCCCGGCCGCCACCCACGCCCTTAACAAAAACATCAACATTCCTTAAACCGGCTTTTTTGACTTTTTCCATCAAAGTTTCAACGGTTTTGGAAGCGGCATAAGGAGTCGCCTTCTTCGGGCCTTTAAATCCAAGGGAACCCGCGCTAGCCCAAGCAATCACTCCGCCTCGGCTATCGGCGATAGTAATTAAAGTATTGTTATAAGTTGATTGGACATAAATCCGCCCCTTATCAACCAGCTTAGAGCTTTGAGACTGTTGAGCCGCGGCCACTGCTTTCTTTTGGACCGACTCTAATTCATCTGTTTCTTTTAACAGCTCAGTCTCGCTTTGATTTTGAATTTTTTTCTTTCCCATACTTATTTATCTTTATTTAAAATAGGCGCTTAACTATTTAGGTCTTTTCCGCTGACCGCCTGCCAGAACCCATGGTCTTGCGAACGTTTCCTCTAACGGTCCGAGTATTGGTTTTGGTGCGCTGCCCCCTAACCGGCAAGCCTTTAGCGTGGCGAATACCGCGATAAGAACCGATATCTTTCAATCTTTTCACATTCATCATTCTTTCGCGCCGCAATTCACCTTCCACGCGCAAACCTTTTTCAATAATTTCCCTTAATCGGTTGGTTTCTTCAGCGGTTAATTTTTGCGCCCTGATATTCGGGTCGATCTTCGCTTGGGCCAAAATCTTGTTGCTCAAAGTCCGCCCAATGCCATATACATAGGTTAACGCAATCTCTATTCTTTTATTATCGGGAATATTTACTCCAGCGATTCTTGGCATATATTTTTAAAACTAACCCTGCCTTTGTTTATGTTTTTTAATTTCACAAATAACCCGCACGCGCCCTTTCCGGCGGACAATTTTACATTTCTGGCAAAACTTTTTAACTGATGCCCTAACTTTCATAACTTTGTTCTTAATAAAATTGGCAATACAAAACGCGCTAAACGCGCCTGAACCTCGCTTTGCATCCACGAGATCTTTCCGCTCGAAGCGGAAACGGTTTGCTTAGCACGAGACTTATTTTTCCCTAAGAGTAATTCTGCCTTTTTTGTCGTCGTATGGAGTCATCTCCAGAACAACCTTATCGCCCACTAAAACCCTAATATGATTCATCCTCATCCGTCCTGATAAATGGGCTAAAACTTCGCTCTCATCCTCCATTTTTACTCTAAAAGTGGCGTTTGGCAACGCCTCAGTAACTCGTCCGCTTTTTTTTATTACCTGGTCTTTTCCAGACACTAATTTAAATATCTATTATTAGCTTCTAAATATTATACCCAAACTAAGGAATAGTCAAGAGGACTTTATGGCTCCACTTTAATTATCACCTTATTAAGGTTAGCTGGCGCTGATTTGACCCAAAATGGCCAAAAAACAACCTTCGCCTCGCTAACTTCCGAATGCTTGGCAAAAATATCCCTAATAGCTTTTTCGTTTTGGCCGGCAATTTCCTGCCTTAAGGCATCTTCGTTGACCTTCCAGACTATCTTGGCGGCAATTGTAATTTTCATGGCTACCTGGCCCCGAGACAGGTCCACGGAAGTCATTTGATAGCCGATCTTTTCTGCTGGCGACACTAGCTCCTTATCGTCGCTTAATTTTTCCCCTAATTTTTTCTTAATAATTTCTATAATGTCTTTTTCATCAAAAAGGACCGCCGTGGCTGTGCCCTTAAGTGTCATAGTGAACTTTTCTGCCGGCGAGCCGACCGCCACACTCGTTTCCACTCCGCTTAACTCTTCTTTCATTGCCCCCTCGATTATTTTCAACTCACCGGGCAATTGGGCCTTAAACTCACTGTCCAGCGCCGGCTGCAAACTTTGCCACAAAGAATCCTTCGCCTTATTGTAGTCATCCTGAGAAAGGACCTTCATCAAACCAGAAGCTCCGCCGCTCATCGCTGAAGTTGATTGGCCATAAAAAGTCGTGTATTTTGGCGTTCCCTGAAATCCCGGAATAGTGAACCGGCCCGGAGCAATATTATATTTATCGCCCGCCTCATCAGCCACCACTTCCGCCTCAATGGAACTAGGCACGATCTTGCCATCTTGTATCTTTGCTCCCGGAACCGTTATTGTCTTGCTTAAACGGAAAGTTAATCCGCCATCGGAAACAAAGCGGGTTTTTTCCACTAGCGCCTGGGGGCTGGAGCTATATTCATTATATATAGTTATCTTGCCCTTAGCCTTGTCGTTTACCTGGCGCTGGCCGGTAGTCGAAAAGTCTTGTGATTGGCGCTTATCCAATTTTATTAGCTGCGCCGGTATTTTGTTTGAAGCCGCGTCTATTTTGCTTATTCCTTTATCAGCCGTAATGATCGAGTTTTGATTTATTTCTTCCGCTTGGGCCTTAAGGCTTATTTCGGCTTTCGGCAAAATAAAATATAAAGCCAGCATGGCCACCAGCAAAGCGGCGCCAATAAATATGCCCAGAAACTTCCCTGAAAAAATAGGGACAGTTGGCCGCCTTCGGCTTTTTTCCGACTGGATCTTTTCCAACTTTAACGAATCGCCTATTTTTCTAAAATTAAAATTGAAAGACGGCAACCAACTAAAAAACGATCTTTTTTCCTTGACCATTATCCGCCGGCCGTTGGCTAAGCCGTGGATCGGAAACTCTTCTTCTAATTCATCCTCCGCCTCTTCGGGCGCTTCCTCTGCTTCTTCATTTTCCCCTTCTGCTTCTTCCTCTTCTTCATCGACTTCTTCCAGCTCTTCTTCCTTTTTTTGTTTAGGGAAATAAAAATCCTTAAAAGACATTCTTTCTTCTTTGGCCGGCTCTTCCTTATTTTCTTCCGGCTCAAAAAGTTCCACATCAATAGGCTCTTCCGGAGGCAAAGTTATTTTTTCTTCTTTTTCCTCAACTTCAATTGACCGCCGCTCAACTACCGCGCCTTTGGGCCTAATATCGCTAAATTGGCGCGAAGCAGGAAAGCCTTCTCTCCTGGCCTTAACTTCGTCTTCCAATAAGTTTTCAAATTTCTGCGTCGGGACTTCCTTAAAAACTTCTTGTTCTTTTTCTTCTTCCTCTTCTATTTCTTCAAGTTTAGCTTTTGGCAAAACTGTTTTTGACGCCAAACCAACGCGCTTGGCCATTTCCCGCCCTAGAGTATCTTTGGTTATTAAAATTATCTCCTTGCCGAGCCTCTCTGCCTCCCGCTTTAACAGCTTCATGGCGATAATATTTTTCAATATAGCCGTCTCCTTGGACGCAACCAAATAAACCCCTTCTTCGCCTGTTTCCCAAAGGCGCTCAATAACAGAGGTTATGTCTTCTTGAGGTTTTAAGTTTATGACCTTAGCCATCCTCCTAACTTATGTTGCCTTAAGTATAGCAAAAAAATATATTCAAACAAAAGGGGATAACTTATTCCAAAATTGCCTTTATCCGCCTTACTCCGGCTGAGCTTGATTCTTCTTTTACTATTTTAAACTTGCCCAGCGCCCCCGTCCGCTCCACATGCGGCCCGCCGCAAATCTCTCGGCTGAAAACCGACCCCGAGCCCGTCGAGGGGTTGATTGTATAAACCTTCACCCGCTCTCCGTATTTTGACTCAAATACCCCCATCGCGCCTTTAGCCTTAGCGTCTTCCAAACTTAATTCTTCACAAACCACCGGCAAATCCTCGGCTATTTTTTCGTTCACAATTTTTTCTACCCAGGCAATTTCGTCCGGTGTCATTTTTCGGTCAAAAGAAAAATCAAAGCGCAATCGCTCAGCAGTAATATTGGAACCTTTTTGCGTTATGCCACCTCCCAACACTTGCCTCAGCGCTGCCAGCATTAAATGCGCAGCAGTATGGTATTTTACAGTGGCCTCAGAAGCATCGGCCAATCCCCCTTTAAACATTCCGGCAGAAGCAGTGCGAGAAAGTTCTTGGTGCTTTTTTAGTTCTTCTTCAAATTCTTCCGTTAACATCTTCTTATCGAGACCTAAAGAATGATTAAGTCTTATGGACCGGCCCTCTAGCTCTTCCAGACTTACCTCTAATGGGATTCCATATGTCTGAAATAAATTAAACAAAATCTTACCGTCTATATATTTTTTAACTACAGAACTTAATGTCCGACTAATTTCAAATATTTTTTCCACTTCTTTTAGCCCATCTTCTAAGGTTTTCTTAAACTTCTCCTCTTCCTTAACTAGCTGATTAACAATAAACTCCTTATTCTTTTTCAGCTCCGCGTATGTGCCTTGATATATTTTTATAATTTCTTCCGCGATTTTAAATGTGAAAACTTCGTTAATACCCAACTGCTTGCCGTATCGCACCGCCCGGCGAACTATCCGGCGCAAGACATATCCCGCACCGACATTAGACGGCGTTAAAGCTTTTTCATCGCCCAAAATAAAAGTCGCGGCTTTAATATGGTCAGCCATAATGCGCATTGCACGCCTTACATCTGTTGACTCATCATATTTCTTGCCAGATAATTCTTCAATTTTTTCTATTATCGGCAAAAAAAGTTCTGCCCGGTAATTATCGTCCAATCCATTTATTACTGCCAATACCCGCTCCAGCCCCATACCTGTATCAACATTCTGCTGCACTGATTTTTCATACTTGCCATCAGCGTTTTTATTATATTGCATAAAAACATCGTTCCAGATTTCCACCCACAAATCATTGTCATCATTAAAACTCGCCGGCGCTTTTTTTGAACCGACCCAATAGAACATTTCTGTGTCCGGCCCGCATGGCCCGGTTTCACCTGCCGGCCCCCACCAATTATTTTTCTTGGGCAATTTGGCAATCCGCGCTTCCGGCACACCCAAGTTTTTCCAAATATTAAAAGCTTCTTCATCAAACGGTGCATCATTATCGCCCGCAAAAACCGAAACCGCAATTTTATTTTTATCTAAACCAAGCCACTGATCTGAAGTTAAAAACTCCCAACTCCACTCGATTGCTTCTTTTTTAAAGTAGTCGCCAAGCGACCAATTACCGAGCATCTCAAAAAAAGTGTGGTGGGTGGCATCACCTACTTCATCAATATCACTGGTGCGGATGCACTTTTGCGCATCGCAAAGACGCGTGCCCGCCGGATGTTTTTCGCCCATCAAGTATGGCACCAAGGGGTGCATACCCGCGGTCGTAAAAAGCACGGTTGGATCATTTTCCGGAATCAAAGAAGCCGAAGGAATGATTGCGTGGCCCTTAGATTTGAAAAACTCTAAATATTTAGACCTTAATTCGTTAGCTGTCATAATCTTGTTTAATTTTAGCAATTAAATCCATTTTTTTCAATTAACCGGCAACTATTGCAAAAAATCAAGGATTTGCTATATTTGAAAGCAGTTCGGCAGGGCCTTTATGTCTTTAGGCCAAGATAGGTTAACCCTAAACAGTGGCACTGGAATACCGGCCACAGAAGGAGGAACACTATTTGCTTGCTGTAATAGTCTTTTCCCATGAAAAAGGATGGTAAAAGGCGCTAATCCGGTAAAAAAACTTAATATAGGCCAACTCCAATGACGGATACTTAGTCGCTGGAAGTGCAAACAGACATCGGGTCACTGTTGCAAAAGCGAAGCATCGCCTTGCGACAAACACGAACAGAGATCATACGGCGTATGATCATCACACGCTGATTCCGATTCACGGTTGATTGCAATAATGCCACGCAGTACATGCATCCGACGAGAGCGGATTGACACCTGCCAATAGCAGAAAACGATTTTTTTAATAAAATTGGTTTGCAAAAAAAGACCGGCTTCGATGCAGAAGCGTTAAACAAAAACCGGATTAAAAAGGACTCACCAAGTGAGTCCTTTTTTCTTGCTTAATTTTTTATTATCCCTCCGCCTAAGACTTCGCCATTTTTACCATAAAATACCGCGCTTTGCCCGTGCGTTATTGCCCGTTGGGGTTTATCAAATAAAACCACCATTTTCTTTATAGAACCGTTCGCGCGAATAGTTCCGGCTTCGCTTTTAACGCTATACCTTATTTTAATCTTGCACCTTAAAGGCAATTTTGGCGCCTGACCCCTTAACCAATTAATTTTTTCTAGCAACATTTCTTTTTGATACAGATCCTTCTCGTTATTGCTCACAAATAAAATATTCTTCTTAAGGTCTTTTTTTACCACCCAAAACGGTCCAGGCCCGCCAATGCTTGCCCGCTGGCCAATTGTGTAAAACGGCAGCCCTAAATGTTCTCCAGCTTCCTGGCCAGCCAAATCAACAATTTTTCCCGGCTTTAATTTTAAATGCTTTTTCAAAAAAGCCTGGTAATCCCCCGCAAAGCAAATATCAAAAGATTGGTGAGATTGGTGCGGCAAACGCATTTTTTTGGCTAGTTCATACACCCGCTCCTTTACGTATCCGCCCAAAGGAAAAATGACTCGGTTTAATTGTTTTTGGCTCAGCCCACATAAAAAGTATGACTGGTCTTTCATCTTGTCTTTGCCGGCAAAAAGCTTGGCCTTTTCCTGGGCATTTTTTACTGACGCATAATGCCCCATGGCCACATAATCCGCACCCATTTTTATTGCTCGCTCCAAGAACAAGCCAAACTTTATCTGGGGATTGCAAACCACGCAGGGATTGGGCGTGCGGCCGGCGCCAAGCTCTCTCAAAAAATAATCTACCACCGCTTTTTTAAACTCCGCTTCAAAATTAAAAATATAAAAGGGGATACCTAATTTTTTTGCTACCGCCAATGCCTTGGCTTCCGATTCAACGGAGCAGCAGGCATTTTGAGCTCCGCGCCCGTCTTTCCAAAAACGCATAAAAACTCCGACTACATCATAGCCTTGTTTTTTGAGCAATGCCGCCGCCACAGACGAATCAACGCCGCCGGATAGCCCAACAAAAACTTTCTTATTTTTATTCTTTTTTGCCATAGTCAATTTTTACTATAAAAATGTATAAAATGAAAGGGCTCGGCCTTATTTTGACCGAGCCCTGTTTTTTGCCCCAAAAGCTTTTTCCCTATTCAGATCTTAACTTGGACTTCAACGGGAATAACTCCGTCATGGACCGCGTCTAATTTCTTAGCTGCACCCCACGATAGGTCCAAGCTCCTTCCACGAACATAAGGCCCTCTATCAGACACAAACGCTATAACAGATTTTCTGTTCCGTAAATTAACGATCTTAACTTTCGTACCTAAAGGCAAGCTCCGATGCGCCACTGAGATTTGGCGCATATCAAATCGCTTGCCATTGGCCATTTTCTTTCCTTGAAAACCTGGACCATACCAGCTGGCCCAACCCCTAACTGCGTTAGGAGTTTTCAGGGAAAAAATCTTTTGGCTTTTTGCTCTTTGGGCTTGATGCGCTTCCGCTTCACAATTGAGAGCGAAAAAAACAATTTCTAACCCAAATATTAACATCACAATCAAAAATGCTTTTTTCAATAACCTATCCTCCTTATTTATGATTTTTGATTGGGGCTTAATAAGTAAAGCATACTTTTTAAAATACGTCAAGCCAAGGCTTGGCAAAAACTGAAGATTATAGTATAAAGCTATTAGATGCTTCAGCGGCATTTTTTAATTATTAACTTATTCAAAAAACATGATAAATTATAACGAACTGAAACCGGGTGTCTTTTTTATCTTAGACGGCGAACCGTATGAAGTGCTGGAGTTTGGCTTCATGCGCATGCAGCAACGCAAGCCTGTTGCCCAAACAAAAATAAAAAATATGATTACCGGTAAAGTCTTAAACCGCAATTTCCAGCACACTGATAGCTTTAAAGAAGCGGAGATAGATTATAAAAAAGTTAAGTTTTTATATGCTCACCGCGATAAGTTCGTCTTCTGTGAGGCCAATAACCCCTCAGTTAGATTTGAACTGCCCCAAGAAGCGATTGGCGAGCAAACTAAGTTTTTAAAGCCTAATTCGGAAGTAGAAGTTGTTTCTTTTGAAGGAAAAACTATCAATGTTAATCTGCCGATCAAAATGCAGTTTAAGGTGATCGAGGCTCCCCCATCCATCAAAGGCAACACTGCGCAGGGCGGCAATAAATCCGTAAAAATAGAAACCGGCGCCATGGTTAACGCTCCGCTATTTGTTAACGAAGACGATATTATAGAAATCAATACCCAAACCGGCGAATACTCGGGAAGAGTGAATAAATAAGAAACAGCAAAGGAATTAAGCAAATTAAAATACCCTGAATCTTCAGGGTATTTTAATTAATAATTGACTCCTGCCTTCTAAAGTTCTGCTGCTTCGCCGGGCTTTAGATCTTTGATGTTTTCTTTTGCCCCTTTTGTTGCCGTTTCTGCGTTGCTGCCGGCCGGTTTAACAACTTCATTTAAAGCATTTCTCAATTCAGACAAGTCGGGACCGCGGCGTTGTTTTTTTTCTGCTGCCCTTTGATTTTCTGGTTTTGCTATTATCGGCGCTTTCTGACTGGTGGCCTCGCTCAAAGAAATCGATGGCCCTGTCTCTCTAACGACCGACCGGGTAAAAATATGTTTTGGTTCTTCCGCTTTCGGCTTTAAGGCGCTTGGCGCTTGAGCCCGCACCTTTATCAAACAATCCTTGCAGTAAACCGGCCGAACTCCGTCTGGCTTAAAATTAAGCTCAGTTTTTTTGCCGCATTCGTGGCAAGTATCTATATACACCGGCCCTATGGGTTTTTTAGAGCTTGACGACGCCGGCGAACTTTGGGGCCGCAATGATTCAACGTTTCTGCTATTTGGCATATGAATGATTTCCCGATCCCCTCCTTCCTCTTCTTCGGTCATGCCGCTCCACCGGGCAATTTTTTCTTCCACTTCTTGGCGAGACAAACCGCCGTATCGCTCGCGAGAAACTTTAATAATTTTTTCCCGATTGCTTTTTTCTTCCCGCTGGATCGGCGGCAAAGTCGTGGCGGAAAAAGGCCGGGAAGCAAAGCCGTCTATCATTAATTTTAAATAAATCTGGGCAAATCCGAGCCCCACCAGATCATTAGCGGTAAACTCAGGAGAAAACTCTTTTTCCAAAAACTCTGCGTCCTCCGCGCCCACCCGAAAAACTATCATCGTGCCCACGTTCCCAAAGACCGCATCTTTAACGCGAGTGCTGCTGTCGTTTATTAATTGCCCAATATATTGGTGCGCCAAAATAAGGCCCAACCGATATTTTCTAGCTTCCGAAAGAATATTGGCGAAGCTATCTGTGGCAAAGTTTTGGAATTCGTCCACATAGAGATAAAACTCTTTGCGTTCGTTTTCCGGCGTATCCACTCGCGACATGGCTGCCAACTGCAACTTAGTGATCATCATGGCGCCAAGCAAAGCTGAAGCGTCTTCACCGATCAAGCCCTTGGAAAGATTTAAGATCATTATTTTCCCTTCGTCCATCGCTTTTCTCGGGTCAATCGTGGATTTGGTCTGGCCCACGATATTCCGGATCATCGGATTGCTTAAAAACTGCCCAACTTTATTTTGAATTGGCGAAATCGCTTCCACTTCAAAATTGCCTTTGTATTTTGAGAACTCGTCGACCCAAAAACTCCGCACCACCGGATCTTTCACTTTTTCCATCACTTTGGCGCGGTATTCCTTATCCACCAGCAACCTCATAATACCCAGAAGCGTTGACCCAGGATATTCCAGCAACGCCAAAACTGCGTTGCGCAAAACATATTCGAGCCTCGGCCCCCAACTTTCCGCCCAGATCTTTTTAAAAACACCGACTAATCCCGAAGCTACCAAATGCCGATGTTCCAAATCCACTTTTTCCATTACGTTAAAAGCGATCGGGAAATCCAAATCCGCCGGATTAAAATAGATCACATCGTTAACGCGGCTCGACGGCACAAAGTCAATCATTTTTTCAGCAAACTCGCCGTGCGGGTCAACAATGGCCAGCCCCTTGCCCGATTGGATATCTTGCTTGGCCATATTTTCCAGCAACGTGGTTTTGCCGGTGCCGGTTTTTCCCACCACATAAACGTGCCTCTGCCGGTCAATATCTTTTATGCCAAATCGCCGCTTTTGGTTGCGGAAATCAGTTTCACCAATTAAAGTTATTTGTTCTGCCATAAAGTTTGTTAATTGCTATTCTAAAGGCAAGTCTACCGGCGGGCCGCCTTTTCTGGTATCCATATAAGGCGTCATCGGGCTTTTCACTCCTACTGTCGGGAAATGGAATAAAGTCGCCAATTCTTCAATGTTCAAAATATCTCCCGGCTCCCAAAAAGAACGTGTGCGCATCATCCTCATTAACGTTCTCTGCTTAAAAGCCTTGCGGGCTTTGGCGAAGAAATAATAAGCCTTAGTGGTCATTTTTCCGTCAGGCTTAAGAGAGTTCATATTTAAATTGGCAAATTGCGCTATTATGCCCATGGTCGCGGAAACATTAGCCATGGTAAAAACGTTTGAACGGCCGATATAAACAAAGTTAATTTTAGACTCAAAGCCCTTTTTGTTCGCCTTCATTTCAATCGCTTCGATAATAGACTTTTCTCCCGGCGAAAGGTGCATTGCTAAGCTTGGCGGCTCATCCTTTTTGTCCTTTTTATTGCGCTCCGGCGCCAATTTTCCAGTGACCATTTCATAGCCAACATCATAAACGGATTCGGCCCAAGTTCGCCTGTCTAAAGCAAAAAGGGTTTCCGGCTTCGGCTTCTCTTTTTTGCCTAATAATTTATCCGCCACTGCCCTGGATTTTTTTTGCCAACCATCGCCAGTCGGCCGGAAGAGGATTTGCAGCCAGACCTGTTCGCCTTGCCTTAACTTGCCAAAGACTTCCATTAGCCCGGCCAAGGGATCAAAAAACGGCTCATCGGTTTTGTTAACATCCATTAAGTCAACATAAGTCCTAATGGGATAGGCGCTGCGATAAGGGCCCGGAGCCGTCATTGCCAAACGGCAGCCCCAAAGATTCCAATTTTTATTTGGCAAATCGGCCGGTACTTTCCAAACGTAATCCTCCACCTCGCGGATTTCCGCCTGGGGATATTGGGAATAGATCTGCGCCTCAACCAGATTGCGAAACTTTTTTTGAAGCCTCAAATAAAAATGGGCTTCTCCGTTGATACCAACCAATTCAAAGCTAAAATAGTCCTGCGAAATACCTTTAATATATTTTTCATATTTATAACCTACTGTGCCGTAAGCGCCCCAAAGTCCCGCAAAGATCTGCTCCATATTCTTTGGTGAGCTCTCAATTTCTTTCGGAGGCTTAACTTCCAATAATATCCAATCCAGGCCAGCCCAATGGAAACGCTGGATATAATACATCCAGCTTTGAAAAAAAACAACCGCCAAAATAATCGGCAGCCATAGCCAAGCGGTTCCAAATAAAAAATTCAAAAAATTAAAATAGATCTCAAAAGCCTCCGGCATTTTTGTATTATTAAAAAACTTTATCTCGCCCGCTTTTTATCAAAGCGCGCTTTGATAGGTTGTTTTTTATTCTCTACCCCTATTATACCTCAAAAACAAACTGCCCCGCAATAAATGCGGGGCAGGATAGGATTATTTCTTCAGGCTATAAGCGCCGTCGTTATTCTTCTCAAAAAGCTTGCGGTTCTGCAAATTGATCAAAATAGTGTTCTCTTTAACCAACCGCTTAGCCAACACCTTTTTAACTATCTCTTCTTTGCTTAACGGCTTATTCTCGCTCTTAAGTATTTGGATTATGGTTTCAGAAACCGTGCCCGGCTCATAACCCCACTCGGCTAGCGCATATAGGCCTCGGCCCACCAAAACGAATCTGGGGTCCTTGATAAGTTCGTTATGCACGGTTTGAACGAAAGCATTTTTATTTGAAGGCAGAGATTTGTTTATTTCCGCGGTCACCTCAGAAAAATGCAAAGGCCGAGCCGCATTCTTTAAAATAATATAAGCCTTATCCTTAACTCCTCGCGGGCTAATTTCTGGCCAATGAACCAAGCCAAAATGGCCCAAATGATTTTGTTCAATAGCCTTGGAAGCATCCACGTAAGAATGGACAGCATTTTCTGAAAGCTCCGGGAACAGTATCTTGGCCGCTGACAAAAGATCTTCTCTTTTCAAAGTTTGCTTCTTGCCTTCCAGATGCTTAGCCAATGAATCCACGGTCTTTTTGGCAATTTTTATGGCGCTTTTATTATTAGTCCAAGCGGAATAAAAATCATCGCTTTCCGGCAACCGTTCAAATTGGTCGCCCAAAGACATAATAAAATAAAAAGCTGAACGGCATTTATCAAGCTCCGACAAATTGCCCTCTTTCTTTATCCGTTCGATATCCTTAACCGGAAAGCAAACATAGGTCAAATCGTCATAAAGCTTATGCTCTTTTTTAAGCTCGCCATGCTCTTTTAGATGCTCGTCAACCACCTTAAAAACCGGCTGGAACTTTTCCATGATCTTAGCCTGTTTTAAAATGGATAATCCGCCTTCTTCGATCTGGCGCACCCGCTCACGGGTGATTTTATGGTCCCGGCCAATGGCTTCCAGGGTATGGCGCTGGCCATTTTGCAAGCCAAAACGCCGCTCAATTACCTCTTTTGTGCGGTCATTTGGGATGATTTCTATAGCTTCTTGTACTAATTCTAGGATGTTTTTCATTAAAATCCAGCCTCTCCACAGCTAAACTTAAAAATTACTATATTCCTAATATAGCACACCCTAGATAATCTGTCAACGAGTGTTGAGTTTTCTCTCTATTCTCTTCTGGCGCCAAGCTTCCCAAGACACCAACAGGGAGCTGGCCACAAAAATAGAAGAATAAGTGCCAAAGAAGACACCGATCATTAAAAGCAATGAAAAATATTTTACGCTTTCGCCGCCAAAAATAAAAATTGCCAGCAGCGCCAAAAAGACCGTTAAAGAAGTATTAATAGAACGGGTCATTGTTTGGTTAATGCTAATATTAACCGTTGATTCAAAATTGTCGCCCACGCCTTTGCGCAGGTTTTCGCGAATCCGGTCGAAAACCACGATCGTATCATGCACCGAAAAACCCAAGATCGTTAAAAGGCCCGTCACGAACAGTAAGTCTATTTCCACGCCAAGATAATGCCCAAGAATGGAAAAAATGCCGGTTGGAATAAAAATATCATGGAACAAAGCGATAATAGCCGCCAAGCCATACTTCCAAGAAGCTACCGGCCGGGAAACTTTGCGGAAAGCAAAAGCGATATAAATAATAATTAAAATTAGCACTGTCAAAATTGCCAAATAAGCCCGGCTTTTTAGCTCTTCGCCCACCACCGGCCCGACAGAATCAAACTTTTTTTCTTCCAAATCACCCAGAGACTTTAAGGTCCGCAAAACTTGCTGGTGAGAACCTTCATCCAAATCCTTGGAGCGCAACAAAAAGCCTTTTTCCCCCGCCGGCTGGACCGCTATATCTCCCAAATTAAGCCCGGCTAAGCTATCTTTAACTGCGTTTATTTCCGGCCTGTTTTGAGAGAACTCGATTTCAACTAGTGAGCCACCTTTAAAATCAATGCCAAAATGCAAGCCCCAAAAAACAATGCTAAAGATCCCCGCGCCGATCAGCAAGACAGAAAAGGTGTAGTATATTTTTCTTTTACCAACGATATTTATCATATAACTTATTTATCTGTTTCTTTTTTAGCTTTTCTTACCCCAAACCACCAAAGATGCTTTTCCATTTTTTCGCTCACAAATAATTTCAAGAAATTGCGGGTAATAAATATGGCCGAGAACATGCTCACCAAAATGCCAATGGCCAAAGTCAAAGCGAACCCCTTGATTATGCTGGTCCCTAGCCAAAAGAGGACTAAACAAGTGATCAACGAAGAAGCGTTGGAATCTCGAATTGATGTCCAGGCGCGCTTAAACCCTTCATCGATTGCCCCGCCCAAAGATTTGCCCCAGCGCAGCTCTTCCTTCATGCGTTCAAATATTAAAATATTGGCGTCCACCGCCATACCAACAGACAAGATAAAACCGGCTATGCCCGCCAAAGTTAAGGTCACCGGAATCAGCTTAAATATCATTAATACTATCGCCGAATAAATAGTCAAAGCTATCACCGCCATTAAGCCCGGCAAGCGATACCAAAGGATCATAAATAGCATAACTGCCAAAACCCCTATCAAGCCGGCAAATAAACTTTTTTGCAAAGATTGCTGGCCAAGAGAAGCGCCAACAGTTTGCTGGCTAACCAAAGAAATCGGCACCGGCAAAGCGCCGGCATTTAAACGCTGGACCAATTGTTTGGCTTCATCATAAGTAAAGTTCCCGGTAATTTGGGCTTTGCCGCCCGATATCGCGCTGTTTACTGTTGGTGTTGAAATAGGAGCGCCATCTAGATAGATTGCCACCCGCTTGCCCACGTTCCGGCTCGTAATCTCTTCAAACAATGCCGCGCCTTCATCATTGAACTCCAAACCCACTTGCGGCTCATTTGTATTAGGATCAAACTCCAAAAGAGATTTTGTTAAATATTTTCCGGTTAAAGCAGTCGGGGTAAAATAGGGGTCTTCAGAAAAAGTTTTTTGTTCTTCCGGCGACAAAGCCTTGTAGCGGTCGATTATCGCTTGAGTTTCTGCGGTTGGCCGCTCTTCACGAAAATCCAAAGAAGGAGTTTCGCCTATCATAGCGATTGCCTGGCTAACGTCTTTTATGCCAGCTAATTCAACTATCAAGCGATAATGACTGCCCACCGTGTCCACTTGCACCAAAGGTTCGGCCACGCCAAATAGGTTCACGCGCCTCTCGATGACGTCACGAACGCCGTCCATAGCTTCGGTATATTGGCTTTTTTCAACGCTGCTTAAATCGGCTTCATAGACCAAATGCGTGCCGCCCTGCAAATCCAATCCTAACCGGAACGGCAAATTAAAATATTGCGGAATATTGGGCAAGCTTTTCAGAACCGCCGATTCGTTCTTTTTGGCATTCAGCCAATCTACCGGCTTGTTCCAGGCTGTTGGATAGATCAAAAAACCGGCAAAAATTGCCAATAAAAAAATCGCCACCACGGTCCACGCAGTTTGCGATGCTTTCTGTTTAGTGAATAAAGCCGTAAGAAACGACATAACAGATATAATTTATCTTTAATCCATCTTAGGCAAAAAATATTAAATTGTCAACAAATAAAAAACGGCCGAACCTTAGTCCAGCCGCCTATTAAAAACTTTCTACCTCCCAAAACTTCTTATCAATAACCTTTTTATTTTCCGGATTGTCATAAAGGACTCTTCCCTGAAACTTCTTTCCGCTAAGGAACATCGGCAGCCAAAGCCGGTCACTCGGCCACATCCGGTCAAAAAGCCCTCCTATTCCTGCCAACGAAAATTGTTGTGTTGTCATTTCTTCGCTGCCTGTCGGTTCGCCTTGGCAATCAAAAATCCAGAAAACATGGACTTCGCGGACTTTATCCGGCTCACTTTCAAAGAAGAATCGGATTATTGCCCGTTTTTCCATAGAAACAATTTCAAACCCAGATTCTTCTCTGAGCTCCCTTATCATCCCCGCATCAATTGACTCGCCTGGATTCACGTCGCCGCCAAAGCCATTCAAGCGGCCTCGGCCAAATTCTTTTCCTCCGATTTTAACCCCCAGCCAAATATTGCCATCTTTGATAAAAAATCCTAAAGTCTGTAAAAGTTTTTTCTCAAACATATTTGCCTCCTTAAAAAGAGCTTATTTAAACTTTACCTCCTCAACCCTTTTTCCTCCTAAAATCTCCTCCACCATTCTAATTTCTTCTATAATTCCATCTATTAAATCATATTTTTGGCATTCCTCATAACTTGCCCAAATGAACTCAGTGGCATCCTCATCTAGCTTTACTTCGCCACTTTTATATGGCGCATAAAAACTTAAAGTAATGACCGGAATACCATCGGGCCTAATAAAAGCCAAATCCAACAAATAGCTCACAAAACCCATCTCTAAATTAACTTCTTCCCTAACTTCCCGCCGTAAAGACGTTTCCAGCGCATAATACCAATGATTTTCCTTGGTTGTCGGCGAGGTAGTCGTGTAATCATCGGTTTCCAAGCCCCCACCGGGCACCGTCCACTTATTGGGAAAAACTTTTTTATGCGGACTGCGCTTAGTGATTAGATACTTATTCTGCCCACCCTCTTTCTTATATATAATGGCGGTGGAAACAATGCGATGAAGTTCTTGGTTTGGCATAAAATTATTTTTTATTCCAATATTTTTTTACTTCGCTAATTATCTCCTCCGGGTTTTTTATAAAGCCGGCTGGATTCCCTTTCGCCAGAGTCGCTTCGCTATGAAAGCCATAGGTTGCTGCCAAAGATTTTACGCCCAAAGTATCTGCTTCCCGTAAATCGCCCAGGGTATCGGTAATAAAAACACAATCATCCGGCTGAACATTATATTTAGCAAACACCATTTTCATTTTTTCCACTTTGCTAGTATGGACATCAGCGCCCATAATTTCAATAAAATACTTGCCAATTTCATGCTTTTCAACCCAGCTATTGATCGGGCTTGAAATTGTGGAAGAGATAATAATCAGACTATATTCTTTAGCTAATTCCCCTAATGCTTCCTTTACTCCCTTTATTGGCTCAAGAGCTAAAAAGCCGGGAATATAGAGCTCAAAAAATTGTTTTGCTTTTTCTGCGTGCTTACCGTCAAAAATGTTCTTTTCAAAAAGCCGGCGATAGTCTTCTTCCAGAAAATCTCCTCCTTCATGAAGAGCCTTATTAACCTCATAAGCTGTTTTAAAAGAATCGACTATCACCCCGTCAAAATCAAATAAAACAAAGTTTTTATTTTTCATGCTCGATTTATTTTCCACAACACTTTTTGTATTTCTTCCCGCTCCCGCAAGGGCACGGCTCGTTACGCCCAACTTCAGATTTTTTATTTTCGCTAACCACTTGGCCAGCGATAATATTTTTAATTTCTTTTTGTTCTGCTGCGCGTTCGCTCATTATTTCCACTTTATAAATAGAGTTAACAAAGCTGGTTTGAATGGTGCCAAGCAACCTCTGGAAAAGCCTCATGCTTTCATTTTTATATTCCACCAACGGGTCTTTTTGCCCGTAAGCGCGCAGCCGCACGGAATCTCGCAGATAATTCATCTCGTCCAAATGCTCCATCCAAAGCATATCCATCGTGCGCAAATAGAATATTTTTTCGATTTCCCGCATTCTTTGCTCACCGGTTTTTAATTCCTTAGCCGCGTAAGCCTCCTTGGCCAACTTCACCAGGTAATCAATTAAATCTTCTTTAGTTTTGGCATCGCCCATATTTTGGCGTGCCTCGCTTGGCACAAGAAAAATATTTTTTACGACTTCATGCATTTCTTCCAAGTTCCAATCTTCGCGATATTCACCCGCCGCATGGAAACTGACTATTTTTCCTATTTCCTGCGAAATAATATCCAGCGTTTGTTCCTTTAGGTTTTCCGCTTCCAAAACTTCCTTACGCTTGCGATAAATAGTTTCGCGCTGTTTATTCATCACGTCATCGTATTCCAAAACATGCTTTCTGGTATCAAAATTAAAGCCTTCAATTTTACTCTGCGCGCTTTCAATAGCCCGGGTAATTATTTTATTTTCTATCGGCTGGTCTTCCGGCAGATTCATTGCTTCCATTAACCTCTTAATTCTATCCGGCGCAAAAATCCGCATTAGGTCGTCTTCCAAAGAAACGAAAAATTGGGAAGAACCGGCATCTCCTTGCCGCCCTGCTCGCCCCCGCAGCTGGTCATCTATCCGGCGCGCTTCGTGGCGTTCAGTGCCTAAAATATGCAAACCACCTAATTTTATTACTTCATCATGCGCCGCCTGCCACGCTTCCTTATTTTCATATTCATCTGGCCGCCCGCCTAAAATTATGTCGACGCCTCGGCCGGCCATATTAGTGGCCACGGTCACTCCGCCTCGGCGCCCCGCCTTGGCAATAATTTGCGCTTCGCGTTCGTGGTTCTTGGCGTTCAACAATTCATGCGGAATCCCCTCTTTTTGCAAAAATCGGCTTAAGAGCTCATTTTTTTCGATCGAAACCGTGCCCACCAGCACCGGCTGCCCCGCTTCGTGGCGTTGTTTGATTTCTCGCGCCACCGCTATGAACTTTCCGGCTTCGGTGCGATAAACGCTATCGGTTTCATCAATGCGAACTAGTGGCTGATTGGTCGGCACCACTGTTACCTCTAATTTATACACCTTACCAAACTCTTCAGCCGAGCTTAAAGCCGTGCCGGTCATGCCGGCTAATTTTTTATACAACCGAAAATAATTTTGGAAAGTAATAGTGGCTAATGTCCGCGATTCTTTTTGCACCGGAACGCCTTCCTTGGCTTCCAAGGCTTGGTGTAATCCCTCGCTATAGCGCCGACCCTGCATTAAGCGGCCCGTAAACTCATCAACGATAATAATTTCGCCATCTTTAACCACATAATCTCTATCCCTCTTAAAAAGAACCTCGGCGCGCAAAGCTTGCTCTAAGTGATGCGCATATTTTATGCCGCCTTCGGTATAGATATTCCCCATCCCCAAGATTTTTTCCACTTTATCAATTCCTGCTTCGGTCAGTGTGGCCGTGCGCATTTTTTCATCAATGTTATAATCTTCATTCTCTGCCAAGCGCGGCGCGATTTGGGAAAAAGTTTGATACAGTTTGCCCGAATCTTCATCCGGCGCAGAAATTATTAAAGGCGTGCGCGCTTCGTCGATCAAGATGCTGTCCACTTCATCCACGATGGCAAAAGCATGGCCCCGCTGGGACATATCGTTCAAGTCTGCCACCATATTATCGCGCAAATAATCAAAACCAAACTCGTTGTTCGTGCCATAAGTAATATCCGCAGCATAAGCTTCGCGCCGTTTCACTTCTTTTAGGTTTGCCATCTCTACCGTCACTTCGTTTTTGTCTAGTTTTACCGGCACATAAAAATAAGATTTTTCGTGTTGTAAGCAACCCACGCTCAGACCAAGCAAATTAAAAATTGCGCCCATCCAATTGGCGTCGCGCTTGGATAGATAATCATTCACCGTGACCACGTGCACACCCTCTCCGTTTAGCGCATTCAAATATATTGCCAAGGTAGCAGTTAAGGTTTTACCTTCGCCGGTTTTCATTTCCGCGATCTTGCCGTCATTCAAGGCCATAGCGCCAATCAGCTGCACATCAAACGGCCGCTGGCCTAGAGCGCGCTTAGCTCCCTCGCGCGCCACCGCAAAAGCTTCAGGCAACAATTCGTCCATCGTTTCCCCTTTTTGCAAACGCTCCCGAAACTCCTGAGTTTTAGATTTTAATTGCTCAACCGAAAAAAGCTCGAACTTCGGTTCAAGCTCATTGATTTCTTTTACGATCGCTTCATATTTGGCGATGCTGGCGCCGCCGGCGTTGCCAAAAAGTTTGGTAAAAAATGACATAAATATGCCTAAATTATATAGAAAAATGGCTAAAATTGCAACTATAGCAGACTATATTTTGACTTCATTCGGACACTATACAGACTTCGTTTGTGTGGCGCTCCTCGCTAGCTAAAATAAAAAAGGGGCTGGCTTCGGCCAACCCCATTGAGCTAACAATTTGGTTCGATTAAATCATAGTCGTCCCATTGATAGCCATTTTCTTTAAAAAGCTTTGTTGCCAGAACAATATTCCGGCCAGCCGCGCGCAAAGTGTTATCAATCCATTCAAACTTGCGCTCATTAATAATTCTCAATCCAACGCGAATTAATTTTCGCTCAAGCAAAGCCGGTTTAAAAGTCTGTCCCCAGGGCAAAGTCCAAACGCCCATTTCCCGTAATTCGCCGGCTAGCCAGGAAAGCGCCATCGTGGCGCCATCGCCCTCCTGCGACGCCAACAAAACGCACGGCTTGCCAAGTAATGGCTCGCGGCCATCACGAAAGGCTAGTTCGTAGTGGTTTTCTTCCAAAGCCACCATTTTATCTACCAACATTTTTAACAATACTGATGGGGCAGCCCAATGCACCGGCGTGGCAAAAACAAAAGCGTCCGCGTCGATTATCGCCTGCAAAATATCATTAGTATCGTCTTCGTCATGGATACAAGGAAAAACACATTCTTCATTACCTGATAAGCATCCTTCGCAAGGCCGCATCCATTGCTCACTAAGAACAATGACTTTAGTTTCAGCGCCAAAACTTCTGGCATGCGCCAAAACCGTTTCTAGCATTTTATAACTTCGGCTTTTTTTACCTCGCGGACTGCCACTGATGCCCAAAACTTTTATTGGCCCCTGAAACTTTTCCTTTGGTTTCAATCGAACCTCTATAGTTTCGGTCCCGATTAACCGGCGCAATAAATTAAATAAAATTATTTTTATTTTTCTTACCAGAGCGTTCATTTTTTCCTCCTTTATCTATATTTTTATTTTAAGAACAATCTTTAGTTGAATATAATATTATACGCTTTTTATAAAAATATGTCAATAAATGTATCTAGGTTTAAAAAAGCCGCGCTAGGCGGCTGAAAAAAATAAAAGAGGTTCTTTTTTCTAAACTTTCATAATCTTAGCAAACTCCTCCGCTTTTTTCCCTTGGCTTAATTTTTCCATCGGGCATAAATCATCCCCTTTCATATTTAAAATATTTTTGACGATTTTTTGGTATTTAACTTCCGCGCCGCCGCGCGCCAAGACTTGCAGAGCGTTGCGCGATATCAGCGGTGTTATAACTTTTTTTACGCCGCCGCAAACCAAAAGCAGCGCGGCGGCGCGACCGACAACTTTATCAAAAACCATCGCCCCCCGCATTTGTGCCTTATAATTCTTTAAGCAAAAAAGCAAAGGAAGCAGCCTTTGCTTTTTAGATCTATATATAATTTTATTTTCTTTAACCAGCGCAAACGCCCAGCCTTTGGCCAGAAAAAAATCCAAACTATATTCTTTCATCGCGCAAAAACTTTTGAATAAAGATAACGGCGATTGGCACCAGCAATATTTGCAGCGCTATTCCCCGCCAACCAGCCTGCAACGTTCCAACTAAATATTGGCTAGCAATTAATTTCGTCGGCAGTATCGCAATGCCCAACCATAAAAATAAGCGCCCTAAAACCATCGCGCCAACCAGAGAAACCCAAATATTTTTAAATCGCTCTTGCAACAAGCCGGCAAAAAACCCATAAGCAGCCACCTCGATTATAATAAACGGCAAAACTGCAGCTAACGGCATAACCGAAACGCTATAAGCAATCAAGGGCGTTAAAACTCCAACCGCCAAGCCCGCGCGCCAGCCCAGCAACAAACCAGCACTCAAAACAAAAAAGTGCATCGGTAAAAATAATCTACCGGCCAGCGGCCCGCCAAAATAATGCGCGGCCATAGGTGTTGCTACCGATAAAGCGGTAAAAACTGCCGCAAAAAACAAAGTTTTTGTTTTTGTTAACTGTAAAACTTGAAGATTAGTCATAATTTTATTTGTTTACCCTGTTAAATATATAACCGATAGTTTTATAAATTAGCTTAGCTACCAAAAAATCCGGCGCGTGCAGCCCCTTGATTGGCGCTAGCTCCACAAAATCCGCGCCAATAATTTTTTTATTCTGGCAAACCGCACGTAAAATATCTATCGCCTCATACCAACCTAGCCCGCCGGGTTCCGGCGTGCCGGTTGAAGGCATTAAGCTGCAATCAAACGCATCAACATCAAAAGAAATATAAACATTTTCTTTTAAGGCGCCGACAATTTCATTAATTTTCCAGGTGGCTTCATCTTTAGCCCAAAAAGTTTTTATTCTGTTCTGGTTTTTCTCCCAAAAAACTAATTCGTCGTTTTCGTTACTAATATTACGGATGCCAACTTGCACTAAGTTAATTCCGTCAAAATCTAAGCACCGCCGCATAGCCGCGGCATGGGAATATTTTTTGCCTAAATACCCGTCGCGCAGATCCGCGTGCGCATCAAACTGCAAAATACTAAAATTATCAAATCCTGATTTTTTATAAGCACTAATAATAAAAGGCGTAATACTGTGTTCGCCGCCTAGCACGATTGGCAACTTTTTATTTTTTATCGTCTCGCCAACCGCCTTTTCTAAGACCTTAAGATTTTTAGGCTCCTTAAGCGTATTAATGCCCACTTTTTTATAAGTCTCTTGCCAAAGTTCTTCGTCAAAAAGCTCAACTTGAGCACTAGCCTTAATAATGGCTTCCGGACCCTTATCCGTGCCACCGCCATAAGTAGTTGTGGCCTCAAAACCAAAAGGCACAATTACAACTTGTGCCTCATTTTGGATTTTTTCTTTGATATCTAAAAAGTTCTTGGCCACAAAATATTTTTAAAGATGACTTCCGTTTAATAAGCCGTTCTTTTTTCTCCCTTTTTCAAAATAAGCTTTCAAGGTATGTTTGCGCAAAGCCTTATCCAATAAAGCAACTGCCTCTTCTCGATGTTCAAATAAGCGCCGAGGTTCTTTGTCTAATCCTTCCTGCATCAAAGCGTGCACAATAAAAGGAAAAACCGCTGTGACGTCGGATAGAACATATTGGGAGTTTTTAAGACAATCTTCCGAGGTTTTGCCCCAAGTATGAGCCTCGCTCGCCGTGCAAGAAGATAAGCCGCCGTTTTGCACATGGGCATCACAGATTTGCACATCCATATCATAGCCGCCCACATCCAAATCACAAATCTGCGCCAGATACGGCTCGGGCTGCAGCGAATAGTTCTTGGGCACGCCGCCGCCCAAAATTATAACCGAAAGCTTCTTGCTAAACTTATTCTTGGCAAAATAATGATACGAACCAAACTCATGGATATCGTCTTCCAAATTAATACCAAAATGATATTTATGCCCCAGCTTTTTTTTCAAAAATGCCAAGTTTAAAAAGATCGAGCCGTCTTGCGGCGCACCGCAAAAAATCGGCACGCCATTGCGATAAGCTTGCACTAAAATGCTGCGATTCAGATCCGCCCGCTTAAAACGGCGCTTGCCGTATCTGGCCATGTGGCGGCCCAATAAATAATGAAACTCTGTGGTCGTCATTTGTTTGGCAAAATCCGGCCGCCGTACCAAATCCACCACCAAATTATCTGTTTCCCAAAGATCGTCTTCCGGAAAACCGGTATCATAAATGCGAGTCCAGCCGGCTTTGCGCAATTTTATATCCCCTTGGTTAGGGTCAACCTCGTACCAATTATCGCTTTCTTGCCGTTGCAAGTCATGATAAAGATTGGCGCCGGTAGTTGTGATAATATCCACAATGCCGGATTTGATCAGCGGAATAATGCAGGAAACGCCTAAATCCGCCGGAGTCATCGCACCGGAAATTGCCAAAACGATCGTATGATCTTTTTCGATCATCCGCCTAATGATTTGATAAGCGGTTTTTACTTCGCGCCCCACATAGGCGCCAAACGCCTTCTCAAAAAGCTGCGCGGTGGATTCATTGCCGGTAATCGGCTCAGAAAGTACTCTTTTGCCCACCAAGCGCTTAGTTAGATGTTTCATAGAACAAAATCAAAGCCCCTCCAGCTGTCTTTATTTTTTAACTTTGGCTTGAACCATTAGTTTCTTTTTGCTCCAAATAACTTGGCAAAATGAAAACCGCTGACGCTAGCACTGTCGTCCACAGGCCATCTTTATTGCCAATCGCCGATTGGGTAATATTAGTTGTCTTAACTATTTTGCCGCTCATTTTATAAAGATTTTCCCGCTCATCCCAAGCGCTAGCCGGATCAAACTCAATGCCCAAGGTCGAGGCCAACATCGAAGCTGCCAGGTCTTCGGCATAATCCCCGGCTTTCTGGTCGGTTTCACCAAAAGAATGATGTTCGGAAAGATAACCGTATTGCGCCTCATCTGCCGGCACAGCGCAACCAACCGAAGCAGCGATTAGGCGGTTTGGTTCGTTAGTAGCGTTGCGGCTCATCACGCAATATAAGATTTGTCCGGGCCTTAGGATTTTTAATCCGTCTTCTTTAGATATCTTTTTGCAGCCCGGCGGATAAATACTGGAAACTGTCACAATATTAAAAGGAGCGATTCCCGCATCTCGTAATGCCAGCTCAAATGAAGTTAAATACTCCTTATGCACGCCAACGCCTTTCGTAAAAAAAACCCTGCTAGGAACCATATTTTATTTTTTATTTATCCACTGACCGATTATATTAATCAGTCAATTGATTTTTTATATTGTATTAAATAATTATTGCTTAAATCGCGCCAAGTTTGAGAGACTAAACTTCTTTTTAATGCTGCGGGCGCCACGGATAAAAATCGTATCCCCTTTTGTTTTGATCTTTTTTATTTCCTGCTCAAGATCATCCCGCGTTTCATCGATTGCCGAAAATAAGTCGCTTTTTTCGGATTCGGCGCGGACTAATTTGCCACCCAGATCCAAATTAATTTCCGCCCGAAAAATATCGCCACTTTGATGGTGATAGGTGGTGCGCCCAACTTCAACTTCAAACTTAATTGCTTCCTGGTTAAAGTTTTTTAGAAACTTTTCTAATGTCTTTATTTTTTTCTGGATATATTCTTCGATGCTAGGCGTTAAAGAAAAGTTTTTACTTTTGAAAATTATTTTCATGTCTTTTTCTTATCTTCATAATAAACCTGGCAAAAAATAAATGCAATAGAAAATAATCTCTTCTGAACGAATTTTCGATTTTTAGCAATCTCCTTTTCATTTTTTATAATTTTAATTTTTATTTTTAGCGACTAATTTATATATACCTTATTTCTTCTTCCATTTCAATGCCATATTTGTTTTTTATCGCCTCTTTGGCCATTTTTATCAAAGCCATAACATCTTGCGCCTTGGCTCCCCCAAGATTAATTATGTAATTAGCATGATTTTCCCAGATCTTTGCGCCACCGACTTGCTTGCCTTTTAAGCCGCATTGGTCGATCAAGTAGCCCACGCCGATTTTGCCGCCCCGGATCCGCTCAATGAGCTCCGGATGGTTTTTTAATAGCTCATCTGATTCCCCTTTTACTTTATAATTTTTAAAAACGCAGCCCGCCGAAGGAAAAGGCAAAGCCTGTTTAACCGCCGCCTTAGCTTCGTTCAAAACCGCTTCTATTTCTGCCGGTTCTTTTTTAATAAAAAGCAAGGAAGCTGATAAAATAATCTCCTTGCTTTCTTTAAAGCGGCTAGAGCGATAGCCAAAACCGCATTCTTCTTTTGATAAAGTTTTTATATTAAGACCTTCATCTAAAACCGTAACGCTTTCTACTACCTGAGAAATATCTTGCCCCAGCCGCCCCGCATTGCCACAGATCGCCCCGCCAATAGTTCCCGGAATCCCAAAACCCCATTCCGCGCCAGAATAGCCCAACCTGCTAGTTTCTATAATAATTTTGCCCAGAAGCACGCCGGCATCGCAAATAATTTTGCACTTCTTTCCGTCATCTTGCATTTTTATGCTCTCATTTTGCATTTTTATGGCCAAGCCGTTAAAGCCGCTGTCTGAAACCAATAAATTGCTGCCACCGCCCAAAATAAAAAATGGCAGCGAATTATTCTTGGCAAACCTTAAAGCCTCCATTAATTCCTCTTTATTTTTTACAGCCACAAAATACCGCGCCGTTCCTCCGATGCGAAAAGTAGTGTAATCGGCTAAATTAATATTTTCTTGAAAATTAAGCGACTTGCTCATAAAAAATTATCTTAAAAAAAACCTCCGCCCCTGTCCGGTATAGGTCTCTCTCTGTTCTATTAACAATATATACCATATCCCAATAACGACCGGATTGCCCAAAAGCCTCCGCGCTCATATTTAGCCAGTGCTTCGTGCCATCACCATTTATTTCATAAACTCGGGCATCTCCATCAGCCCGGATCAGCCAAGATTCTTGGTACCAATTTAATTGCTCGCTAGAAACTTCCACAATGCTTTGCCAACCCAGATGCGGATAAGCCGCTAAAATTTGCGGCGTTTGGATCCAGCGGCGATATTGGCCTTTTACAATATAAACTTTGCTATCGCCCTTAGCGCGAATTAAAAGGCCGTCGGCAAAACCGGGGTTAGCCACCGGAACAGGCTGAGGAGTGATAGTGGGCGTAGCGGGCAGAGGCGAAACAGTTGGAGAAGGCAATGCGTTAGACGAGGTAATTTGGGCATCGTAAGAAAACTCGTAGGTTGGCTCATTAGCAGAAAAGCCGGTCTGTTTTGTTTGGTTGAATAAAATCAAAACCGCGCTGCTTATTTGATTTCCAAAACCGGAAAGAATAGTGCTGGCTGCTTGAGCAGAATCAAGGCTCAAAAAACGAAGACTCTTCGTGCCATCAAGATTAAATACTAATAAAGCAGCCTGAAAATTAGTTGCGCTGGCGCCATGAAAATTAACCATCAAGTTGAGCCCCGAGCCCACCGGCAAAATCTCATACCACCGGCCAGACCAATCCTTAACCGAATCAGCAAAAGAGAACTTCACTCCCTCGCGCACCGCCATCAAATTACTCATCTGAGGAGAAACATGAAATCTGCTATAACCCAAGAGAGAGTTTAGATAACAATATTTTTGCCCGGCACCCAGCTGGCAATCATTAACAAAATTAGCGATCAGCCAATTATAAAAAATATCATCAAATCTCTCGGAAAATCCGGCAGCAGCCAAAGCTTGGTCTATGCTGGCAATACCGATTGCTTCGGTTTTCATCGAATTGGTCAAAAGCTGCTCGCCATAACGGCTAGCCAAATATTGCATAAAAAGATTCACCGCGGCGTAATCAGCCGACTCGTTTTGCCATTCAGTCAGAGAATCGGTCGAATATCTTAAAAAATCTTTTACCCGCCGCTCTAAATTGCTGCCTTCATAAGTGTTGTCATAACCGCAGAGAGTAGCTGCATATTCCGAGCGCGCTTCATTCAGCCAAATCTCTTCCACACTATTGCGCAATTTTTCCTTTTGATAAAAGTTTATCATGTGCTGAAACTCGTGCGCCAAAAAAATCTTAGCCGAAGAAGAATCTAAATAAGCGGAGTTTAGATAAAGCATCTCCCGCTCGTTGGAACTTGGGAGCTGGGAACGGTAATATTCGTCCGTAGAATTAAAATAACCGCCGGTCCCTAATTTTATTTTAGTAATGAAGATCGTGATGCGCAGGTCATTATCGATTCCCGGCGACCACTCAGAACCATAAACCTGGGTTAAGCGATGATAGATCGTCTGGTCAAACTCATTAGACAGACTTACGATTGCCGCGTTAGCCGCTTCTACTTCCGCCGTGTTTAAACCGGCCCACCAATCGTCGGCCACATAAAATAGCGCGTGGTCGCCGACTTGCCGAAGCGTCGCGCTAACTTCTGAGCGGCCGCCAAGGTCAAAGTTTGAATCAATAAAAAAAGTCTGGTTTTCTCCCAGTTTAAAGGCTAGCGCATTTCCGGCCCATAAAAAGCTGCCTAGAAAAACGCCAAAAACTAATCCGTAAATTTTTTTTGTCTTTTTTGCGTCCATAAACAACCCTCAGCTTCACTTTTCTCTTATTACTATTCTACTTAATTTTCTCTTTTAATTCAATAAAAAATTGCCCAAATCACTAAAAAATCGTATAATTATAATATCAGAAATAGCTTCCCTCCTATGAGATTTCTGACCAGAAGAATAAAAGAATTGCTTTGTTTGATTGGTGATATCGCCATGCTTTATTTGGCGCTATTTTTTACTTTGCTGATCCGTTATGGTTGCGAATGGTTTAACCAATGGGATTTCCATTTTCTCCCCTTTTCTTTGATCTTTCTTTTTTCTCTAGCCGTTTTTTATACTCTCGGCCTCTACGACTTGTCTTTGGCCCGCAATAATCTTTATTTTTTTGCCACTTTAGGCAAAGCAGTTGTCATCAGCGCTATTTCCGCAATTCTTTTATTCTACTTTATCCCTGATTTTGGCATCGCGCCAAAGACTAATCTTTTTATCAGCTTTAGCATTTTTGCCGCCCTTTTCTTTCTGTGGCGGCAATTTTTCAACCTCTTCATAAAAAGCCCGGGGCTTTTAAACAATGTCTTGATCTTAGGACAGAATGAAGAGACCAAAGAACTAGTCCAATATATTAAAGATAATCCGCAACTTGGCTATCGCATTAAAAAGATCCTTAGCCCGGAAGACGTAAAAATACTTTACGACTTGATAGAAACTATTATCCAAGAAAAAATCCAAGTGGTGATTAATTCCATAGACCCGCAGGAAGATAAAAATCTTATCCGCAACCTTTATCAATGCTTGCCGCTAAAAATCATGGCCACCGACCTGCCAACCTTCTATGAAAAAATAACCGGGAAGATCCCGGTTTCCTCCATCGGCGAAATGTGGTTCTTACAAAATCTGATGAACGACCACAGAACCGTTTTTGAAGGAATAAAAAGAGTGTCAGATATTTTCTTTTCCTTGCTAATCGGATTGCCCACCCTGCTTTTAACGCCTTTCGTGTCGTTGCTTATAAAGATCAGCCTCCACGGGCCAATCTTCTGCCGGCAAAAAAAAGTGGGGCAAGATAACCGGATATTTGAAACAATCAAGTTTTGCACTTCCGGGCGGCCCCATGAAAAAAATAGCCAAACATCAAGGATTGGCCGCTGGCTCAGAGAAACTAGGCTGGACGAGCTGCCGCAAGTTTGGAATGTTTTAAAAGGCGATATGAGTTTTGTGGGGCCGCGGCCGGAAAAACCTGAGTTTGCTTTTTCGGAAGACCTAATATCTCAAGTCCCCTTTTATCAAGTCCGTCATTCTGTTAAGCCCGGCCTGACCGGTTGGGCGCAAATGAAACATCCTTTTGGCACTTCAGCTAAAGACACTCTGCAAAAATTGCAATATGACCTCTTCTACATAAAAAACCGCTCATTCGTCCTAGACTTAGCGATCATTTTGAAAACCATTAAAACAATATTTTCGGGTGGAGGAAAATAAGAAATAAAAAAAGAAAAAGGGCAGCTTGGCTGTCCTTTTTTAGCTTCCCATTAAAAAAGATTTAAAACTTTTTCTTTTAATTCTTTTAGCCTCTCTTCTCTTTTGCTTATTATGCTATTTTTTTTGCGTTTTTTATCAAAAATACCACCGGATATTTCTCCATTATGGCTACTAATGCATACATCGATAAGACTAGCTATGTCTGCTTGGCTAGCCCGACAAAGATGTTTGCCATGATAAGAGATAATCCCTTCAAAATCAGGCATTTCTTCGCATAGTTCAGCTATTAAATCTTTTGGAAACCTCTTGACCGTCATATAATTTTGCCTCCTTTAAAGAACTAAAAATAAGCTTATCATACCTTTATTTTTTTGTTAAGAATCGGCCAAAAACATAAAAAAACGGCTTAAAACCGTTTTTTTAATTACTTCCCGCATAAAAATCAGTTCCCTATTTTTTTCTTTCTGTTTTTATCGCTCCGTCCGGACAAAACAAAGAGCAAGTGCCGCAAACAGAACATTTAGCTATATCTATCTCCGGCAAAGGAGAAGCAAAAACGCCGGTATTATGGCCCATCTTAATCGCGCCGATGGGACACTTAGCCACGCAGATACCGCAACTCTTGCAATGCTCTGAAATTAAAAACCCTTGTTTTCCATCGCCATCAAATATTATTGTTCCGGCCTTAGGCCGATAATCTGGCTTAGAAAAAGATTTCTTTTCCAGCAAGTTTTCATAACCCAGCAAAAGAGCGTCTCGGCTGGCCTTTCTGGCGGTTTCATTTTTTAATTTCTTTTCAAGAGTTTCGGCGGTGTTTTTCCAGGCCAATTCAAAAGGCAATTCCAATATCCGGCTAACCTGCCCCAGAACTATTAAGTTAGCTAAGCGGGAAGAAAAGTTTTCAGTGGCTAGCTTAACAGCCGGCAGCCCAAAAATATCCACCGGTTTTTTGTTTATTTTTTCTACACCCATTAAAGAGCTATCAAATATGGTCTTGGTTTTTTTATCAACATATTTAACCGCCTCAGCAATCGCCCGAGGATGCAAAACAACCGCCCAATCGGCAATATCAAAAAGAGGATAGTTAACTTTTTTAGAATCCAGCGTAATAAAAGCTACCGAAGGAGTTCCCCGCTGTTCAACGCCAAATTGCGGAATATAGGAAACTTCCAAACCTTTTTGGGCAGCTGTCAAAGCCAAGATCTTAGCGATCGTTTGCACGCCTTGCCCCCCCATGCCAACAATAATAATTTTAGTTTTTTTCATCATCGATTTTAATTTCTCCCAACGAATAGATTTTTTCCATTTCTTTTAAGCGCTCAAAACTGGCAGCCGCATCAGTCTTCCAATTCACCGGACAAATCGACAAAACCTCCAAAAAAGAAAAACTTTTATTTTCCATCTGGTTGGCCAAAGCTTTTTTAAATAAAACCCTAAGCTGCCTAGGATTGCCAACCGAGCCGCGGCCAACCCAGGCATTTTTGGCAGCCAGATGGCTGATCATTTCCGGCCCTTTAAATCCGCGCAAATCCCCGCCCTCAGCGCTCTTTCGCGTTGTTGGAGACTTTTGCCCGCCGGTCATAGAATAATTCTCATTATTGACCACGATAACCGTGATAGGTTCATTGCGTAAAACCGCGTGCAATAAAGACTGCAAGCCGATCGCGTAAGCTCCGCCGTCCCCCATATAAGCCACTGCCAGCCGCTCGGGCCGCGCCATTTTATAGCCCACCATAACCGAAGCCGTCCGGCCGTGATGGGTTTGCGCGGTATCGATATCAAAAAAGTTCCAAGCCAAAAGAGAGCAGCCAATATCAATGCCTAAAGCCATATTTTTCTGGACGCCTAATTCATCGATCGCTTCTCCCAGCTGCTTTAAAATCGCCGCGTGGCCGCAACCCGGACAAAAAAGATGCGGCTTGGTTTCTTGCTTATACGATTTAGGAAAAAGTTTATCCATTTTATTTATTTGATCAAGCCGATAATTTCTTCCGGCGTAAAGCCTTCAGCCGGCTTAGTAATTTCTTTAATATCAATTTCTGCACCAAAAAGTTCGTATTTTATAATCCGCGCAAATTGGTTTAACGATGATTCAAAAAGATAAACCCGCCTAGCTCCAGCAACAGCCCTTTTTAAACTTTGCGTATCCAGCGGATTTAAAGTTATCGGCCGCCACAAGCCAATCTTCATATTTTTTTGCCTCAGTTCCAGCACCGCCTCTTTGGCCGCGGCTGCCACTAAGCCATGGGCCAGGATTAGAATCTCGGCTCCCGCGGCCATAAAAGTTTCTGATTCAGCAATTTTTACTTTTGTTTTATTCCAATCGGCAATATTAGCGCGCAGAGCTTCGCCCAACGAACGCTCGGAACTATAACAGTTCCTTAAGTTGGTCGAAATTATTCCTTCTTTTAAAATTGGAGAGCTTTTTATGGTCGCTGATTTTTTTCTATTTAATAGAATATCCGCTTTCATTTTTCCCAAATATCCATCGCCCAAAATCAGTGTCGGGAACTTCCAGCGCCAAGCCGAATCAAAGCCCTTTTTGACCAATTCATACATCTCTTCTATTGAAGAAGCCGAATAAACAATTCTTAAGCCATCCCCGTTCCCCCCAAAAGCTGCCAGGGATACTTCTTGCTGAGAAAAGTTAACTGTGCCGGTTGACGGGCCGCCCCGCTGCATCATCACGCCGACAAAAGGCAAGCGCATATTTTCCGCCATAGATAAAGAATCCTGCATTAAGATATGCCCCGGCCCAGCTGAGGCCGTGAAAGCCTTAACGCCGCCCAAAACCGCGCCCAAAACGCCAAAACCGGCCGCAATCTCATCTTCGGTTTGCAAAAACTGCAAGCCCTTATTTTTTTGCGCCTCTTTTATCCAGGTTCCCAAGATCTCGGAAGCCGGCGTTATTGGATAGCCAAACATAAGGCGAGCGCCCGCATCAAGCGCGCCCAGAACCGCCGCTTCATTGCCTGATATAAATAATTTTTTAGATTTATTAGTTTTCATTTTTCTTGACCTATTTTCCTACAACTAAAAACAAGCGTATCACGCCTGCCTTTTTTTGTGAAGAAAATAATTGATTGAACCCACAATCACCTGCTGCAAATATTTAATTAAGTTTATGCCCTAACTTAATCCAGCGGTCTTTTGCCCGTGATGCATCGCTAATCAAAGACGAATTTGGAATACCGGCTTTTATTCTCGCTTTTTCAAAGAGACTGATCCTTCTAAAGCGCTCTCGCGCAGAGAGAGAACTTTCCGGCTCAAAATATTGCAAAGGAAGAGCTTTAACCAATTCTTCAGGGTAAACTGGTTTTGCCCGGCAATTAATTCCGTTACCAGCCAAAGAAAGCGATTTCAAAGAATAAACATACTCATGGATATCAGCGGAATAAATATTCTGGCAATTTTTTTTCAAAAAAGCGACCGACTCTAAAAAGTTTTTCTTTGTCTCTCCGGGAAAACCAGCAATCCATAAAGTTGAAGTATAAATACCGTTTCGAGCCAGATTGCTTAAAGCTTTTTTTGCTTGCTCGGCAGTGATTTGCTTGTTCATCAACTTTAGAACCCGGGAAGAGGCTGATTCAACACCGATTCTAGCCCTAACCAACCCGCTTTCTGCCCAGAGTTTTACTGTTTTATTATTTAAACAATCATTCGTTATTCGAATGTGGGTGTCATATTTATATTTTGCGCCACCGTTCTTCAAGCCCAACGCTAAAACATTAATTATGGGGTTAGCCAAAGATTCAGACAAATAGAACTTATTATTTTTGTATAAATCGGATAAGTGGCTAAGCTCTTTTAGCACTTTTTCAATGTTTTTAACTCTAAATCTTTTCCAAAAAGATCCTTCAGAACAAAAAGCGCAGTTGAACGGACAGCCTCTAGAGGTAGCGAATGAAAGCATAGAATATTTTTCTATCTCTAGACCTTCAAAATTAGATTCTGGCAATTTGTTAATATCAACTAGCAGATCCATAACGCTGGCTGCTTTTTTTGCATTTTTTAAATCATCTATCCCTATGATCTTTTTATTGCCAAAAGATTTTTTCAGATAATATTCGAACAAGATTTCCCCTTCTCCGCAAATAATCGTATCGATCCAAGGACACTTATCCAAAATTCTTTGCATACCCCTCTGTCCCGGCTCATTATTAGTTAATGGCCCGCCTAACAAAGCCTTAATTTTTGGTTTATTTTTTTTCGCTGTTTTTAAAATAGCCAGCGCCATGGGGAAAGTAACCTCCAGCATAGTGCAGCCGATTATGTCGGGTTTAATCTGGCCTACTAATTCTGCTGTTTTTGCTTCGGTTAGCTTAAAGGCTTCGGCAACGATAGAATCAAAGCGCTTGATCATCCCTTTGGTGCATTTGCTTTTGCCGTCAAAATTCAAAATTAACCCCACTAGTTTTTCATATTTTTTGCCCAATTGCCGCCCAAAAAACCAGGCTAATTGATGCCGGGCAAAATACCTGGGACCGTTCCTAAAAATATTTAAGAACTTCCAATGAGGAAATAATTTTAAGCCAAGCTCAAAATACTTTCTTTGCAAATCAAACAGCCGAGGGTCTGTGTTAAAGTCTCTGATAAAAACCTCGTATCCCAGCTTCTCTATATATGACCTCAAAGAAACGATGCCCTGTGGCGGGCAGATCGGGTAAAAAAAGGGAGGCATTATTAATAGCACTCTCTTCTTTTTCATATCGGGAAAATTATCCAATCACATCTCTTAACTAAAAACAAGCGTATCACGCCTGCCTTTTTTTGTGAAGAAAGAATAATCATCTTAAAGACTTTAATCATCTATCGCATATAGCGTTGTGTTGTTAGCCGTATAGATTATCCCATCCGCCCCGACCGCGCCAAAATAATTATACAGGGTTTGATTATCGGGCACACTAAAACTACCAAGCAACGCACCGCTAACAGCGTCAAAAGTTTTTATTGTTTTATCATCTGCTAAATAAATCTTTCCATCGCTAGTTATAATTGGCGATGCTAAATACGAGCTATCTATTGAGCTAGACCATTCCGGCGTGCTTGAGGCATTATAAGATTGCACCTTTCTGCCAGATACCCAGGCGCCGCCAAAAAATATAATCGGGTAAACTTTATTTGATGAATCAATAGCCGCTGACCAATCCGCATGATTATTAAATCCGGTAATATCGGACCACTTAATCTCTCCATTCGCTGAATCCAGCGCATAAAAACCGCCCTGAAAGGCACCGCTAACCCAGCTGGCCGCAGCAACATACAAAGTATTATCTGTTCCCATAGCTAAAGACGAATAGCTTTCGCCATATGTTTTTTCCCAAATCTTTGCGCCATTTTTATTCAACGCATAAATATAATCATCTATATTAATATAAATGTTGTCTGCTGAATCAATAACAAAGGAACCAATGGCATTAGACGTTATCATTGCGCGACCAGGATCAAAAAACCATTCAAGAGTTGCATCTGGGTTTATGGCGTAAACTTTTTCAGATGACTGAGTAATAATTACGCCGTCAGACAAAATCCCTATCGCGGCATTACTAGCCACTGTTTCGCTTAAATTATATTTCCACTTCAATTGCCCATCTTGATTGATTGAAAACAACGCACCTGAGCCACGAAAATAAATCGTGCCGTCAGAAGCAATCAGCGGAACCGTATAGATCGCCCCGCTATCATAAAGCCAAATCAAATTACCGCTTGATGAATATTTTGCTAGGCCATCAGCGCGACCAATATAGATATTTCCACTACTATCCAAAATTGGGCGAGAATTAAAATCATGAGTCGCAGTTGTGGTGGCCATCCATTTTATTGCCATGGTGCTGGTTGCCAAAGCCGAGGCATTTGATTGGCCATTGCGGAACAAGTTTCCTTGCCAAGTTGGCCAGACCGAAGAAGCCAAAACCGGCCAACTAGTTCTTGGTTCGGTTAACATTAACGAGTTTTGCGGACCGGGATTTGGCTGCGCGATAAAATCAACTAAATTATTATTGCTATCATAACCATTCCCCTGCCATTTATGCTCGCCAGAAGATAATAACGCGGCCGTGGAAGTAGAATGAGCTAATCTTTCAATTGATTGATTATCTAATGGATTGCCAACCGCTGCAGATTCAAAGTTTACCGCTGCGCCCAAACCAACCAAGTCGATAACCGTTTCGCCAGCATCGCTGTATAAAATTAGAGTATTGTCATCGGCTAATGAAGAAGTCGTGGAATAAACTGCATCTGCGGGAACCGCGCCGTCATAATCCGTTGGATGGGATATTAAAAAATATCCATGAGCCGGAATTAATACATCAGGAAAAGACGTTAAAAGATTACTGGTAGTTGAGCCGGTAGCTGATTTTTTAGTTAATCGCCAACCCAACAAATTAATATCCGAACTTGTTGGATTATATAATTCCACAAACTCATCTGCCGCAGTAGCACCAGCCAACTGAACTTCGCTTATAACAATGCTCTCCGCTTGATTAGAAGTAGTAAAAATATGATCATCGCTAGTAGTTGCGTTGCCTGCGCTATCTTCTCCTAAAATCCTAAAATGATAGGTCGCACCAAAATCCAGAGAGGACAAACTTAAATTGGTAGCGGTGGTCGTGGCCGATAATAATCCATAACTGGTTGTTGTGCCATATTCGGCCTGAAAAATCCCGGCTTCGCTGCTTGTCCATAAAATAGTTGCGGCAGCTCTAGTCGGCAAAGATGAAATATTAGTTAAGCTTGGCGAAGTTAAATCAACGCTCCAAGAATATTCTGCCGGCGAAGTATCTTCGTTGCCCACCGCATCTTTAGCGCTCACCTTAAAACTATGACTGCTCTCAGCTAGATTTAAATACTCTTGAGGCGATTCGCATACGGTCGAAGTTGCGTTGTCTAAACCGCACATAAAAGTTGAATTGCTTTTAGAAGATTCAAAAATAAAAACCGCGGTTGTAGTGGCAACAGCGGCAGCAGGAGACGAAATAATAGTTGTTTCCGGCGCGGAAGTATCGGAACTTGAGCTAGTAGACGACGAAGAAGATGAACCGCTAGACGATGGCGTGGCAGTGGGGCTCGGCGAGGGAGTGGGCACAATAGTTGGCGTTGGCAAAATCGCTTGTTCAGGACTTGATTCTTCTGTAATCAAAAAAGGCTCTTCCGCTTCGCTGGGAACATTTTCTTCTTCAATAACCCCGCCTAATTTTTCTTCCGCCTCAACAGTATTATTCGGCAAACTAACCGCTATTTTCTCCCGCGCCTCAACCGCATTCGGCGGCAACACTATTGGCGATGATTCAACAGGGACAGATAAGCTTTCCTCCGCCATTCTAGCTCGTGCTGACTGGCTAGCCGGCGCCGGCACAATTCCCTCAACTATACTCAAAGGCAACCCGGTCATCAAAGAACCGCCAACATTGGCAGAAAAACTATCTTTGATTTTTTGCCACCAGTTTTTATTCCTTTCTATCTCGGCTTGTCTTTCTCCTTCTTGAATAAATAGATTAACTACTCCTGCGCCATAAGATACGTCTTTTGGGGCGAGGAGAGAAAAGTAGTCGGAATTTACTAAATCAGAAAAAATAAAGATAGCTTTATTATTAGAAACAAAAACTTTTTCAACTAATTTAAATTCTTTCCCGTTTCCAATTTTAGAAAACAAATAAATTTTATTATTTACTAACTTCTCGTTAAAATTTTCCTTATTTAAATTAACGGTGTCTTTGCTCAAAAAATATTTACTAGAATAAAGCGCTAGTTCATCAAAAGCTTCATTTAACTGACTGACAATCTTTGGCGCCACATTAAAACTTGTTTCTTTCTGGCTCTCTGCCCAGCCCTCATAAGGATCACCCTCGGTTAAATGCTCGTCTAGCCTAGTATGCGCCGGAACGGCCTTGTCTTCTAATAAATGTAAAATGTGCCCTAAGGCAATGAAAGCTTTTTCCTTATCTCCCTGAACATATGCTCTTAAGGCTGTCGGCCAAGAATAGTCACCGGTAATTTTCTGCAAGGAACCGCTTTGTGCCCAAGATTTAGAGTTAGCTAAGCCGGCCATACCAATTCCAAGATTCGGCTCAAAAAAATGGTTAGCCGGTCGGGGGAATTTGTCTTCTTCTACGCTACCCTTTTTTATCCATTCAACTTCTTGGCCGCTTAATTTAATTTCAAAGTTAGCATTATAAACTTCCGCAATATTTTCCGTTAAAGCTGGGTGGGTGGTCTTGTCATCAAAAGCTAAAGCCCGACCAAAACATAAGGCCGAGCTAATAATTATTGCTCCAAAAATAAAAATAGCAATCTTTATTTTTATTTTTCTATTTTTGTACACTACTTATTGTTCTAAGCCCTACTATAGCAAGACAAAGATTTTTAGACCCTTATTATTTTATGGTTCTTATTCTATAGACTATCCATCTTCCAATCACCGGATGTATTTTTTGTAAAATCAATAGTGCCTATTAAATCTTGGCTATATTTTTTTGAAAAATAGCTATATTCATACTGAGCTATTGCTTCATACATGTTTGCCCTCATTATCTTTTCTGAATAATGACCATAAAGCTCTTTAAATCTACTAGCTGCATATTCATCTTCTAAAAATTGTGAATTTTCTTCATATCTTTTTCCCTCTTCATATAGCTGTGCTACCGCCAATTCTAAATTATTAGTCCTTAATGCCTCGCGGAAACTAGCATAAGTTTGTTCCGGGGTAGTGCGCGTTGGGATAGCAGCGTTTTTGATTTGCGGATACATTGCCTCCAGCTCCGCATCGGTATAATTCCGCCAGGGAAACTTAGACTCTGCCAAGCCATTATCAATTTTAAGCTGCTTTTCCGGCCACCAGATTTTATAGAAATAGAAGCCGCCAAAAAAAGCGGCGATGACAACGAACAGCACAAATAATCCCAATATTTTTTTCTTCATATTTTTAGTTTTATTTTTTACTATTTTTAAAAAAATAACCCCGCCCCTACTTCTAGGGCTGGAGTTATATCAAAACCTTACTTATATTATAAACCTAATTAGAACTAAGCAAACCTTTCCCTGTGGATAAGACTGTCTATTGTATTGAATCATTCGCTCGAATTGTTCAATACAATAGATTAAATAAAAGAAAGCGTTTCCTCTACTATTTTGGGTAACGATGAAGATAAGCCGTAAAAAATTGATAAACCTATTTGTTCTGACTCAACTAAATCGTTATTTTTCAAAATTGCTAAATGCTTAGAAGTTGCCTTAAAAGAAATTTTAAGATATCCCGCTAACTCGGTTACCGATGCCCTTTTGCCATCTTTAATATACTTTAATATTTTAAGCCGGCGACGGTTAGCTAAAGCTTTTAAAATTTTCTCTGCCTTAGCAATTTCCATATTTTTGTATATATTTTTACTTTATTTTCTTAATATATCTTCCGCCTTCTTTATGTCTTCTACAGAATCTATATCTAAGCTTTTACTTTCATCCATTAAAAAAAGCTTTGTTTTTTTAGAAAATAATTTTCCGGTTTTCAAAAAAGATTTTGTTTTGATTATATAGATCGCTCCGTTAGGCATATAGATCTTTGGCAAATCCTGGCGATTCATAAAGGGGAAGCTACTATTAACGGCCCCCTCCATAAAACCATCATCATTAACAATAAATGATTTTAATGATTTATTATCAACTTCGTAGGCGCTTATAACGCCGTCTGCTTCTTCGTCCATTAAGGCTAACGCCTGATCAATATCCCCTGCTTTCCTAAGAGGAGAAGTTGGTTGAAGATAAATTAGAATGTCCGGCATATATTCTCCCTCTGCTTTTAAAAAATCTAGCGCATGAAAAATTAAAGAGCTGAATGGGGAATCATCACCAGAAATCTCATCCGGCCTTTTAATCGCTTCGGCGCCGTATTCTTTTGCCACGCTTAAAATCTTATCGTCGTCCGATGATACCACAATTTTATCTATAAGCCTTACCGATTTTGCCGCCTCTATAGTCCATGCCAAAAGGGGCTTGCCCGCTAAAGGATATACATTCTTATGCGGAATGCCTTTTGAGCCGCCTCTGGCTGGAATTATTGCTAAAATCTTCATAAAAATTATTTTATTTAAACGGCTTAACTTCTTCTAGCAAATGCTTTATTTCCTTGACACTTAATTTTTCTTGCATCTGCGTATTATATTCCATAACCTTAGCCTTGCTGGCGCCCGGATATTTTACGGGAGTATAGTTTGGAAGATGTGGCGCTAATTTTATATCGGGCAGCACAATAAACATATCCTTTGTTTCCATGGCCAGAACAGATTCTTCTATGGTCAAAAGCTTTTCGTGCAATCGCTCTCCGTCTTTCTTGCCAACAATTTTTATATCAATTTTATCTTTATTTTTTAACTTTTCTTGGCCAAGCTCGATCATTGCTTGGGCAATATCACCGGTAGTTGCCACCGGCATTTTTAAAATAAATATTTCCCTGTCTTGCACTAAAGAAGCGGCGCATAACACCAAATTAACAGCCTGAGGAATAGACATCACAAACCTGGTCATATCTGGATCAGTAACAGTCACCTGCTTTCCCTTTTTAATTTGGCTGGCAAATAATGGTATCACCGAACCCCTTGCTCCAAGAACATTGCCGAAGCGCACACAGCAAAACTTTGTTTTTTTCTTGCCTTTGTAAAAAAACGTGGTTAATAGCAATTTTTCAGCCAACAGCTTCGTGCAACCCATAATATTGGTCGGGTTCGTGGCTTTATCTGTTGATATAGAAACAACTTTATCAACCTGATTGGCAAAAGCGCAATCAATAACATTCTGTGTGCCATTAACATTAGTTTTAACTGCTTCAAAAGGATTTTGCTCGCAGGCTAAAACATGCTTTAAAGCAGCCGCATGGAAAACTATATCTATGCCTTCCATAGCTAAATTGAGCCTGTCTTTATCCCTAATATCCCCGATAAGATAAGTAACAGGAGCGCCTTGGCCAAGCCTGTGTGAAAGTTCGAATTGCTTGGTCTCGTCCCGGCTAAAAACGCGTATCTGCCGCGGCTGATATTTTAAAAGCTCTTCTATTATAACCGATCCGATCGAGCCGGTTCCTCCGGTAACTAATATTTTTTTATCCTTAAACTCTTTTAACAGTTCTTTGTTTGACATATTTTTTATTTATTTAATTAAATGTTTCTTATAATTATTTAAAGTTTTTCTAAGCCCCTTCCCTATATCGTATTTTAACTTATATCCAGAAAGACTTAAAATCTTTTTATTATTGCCAACAATTGTTTGTTTTTCCAAAATCGGCTGACTAAAAATTAAATTGGCTTTTCGCTTCGCTATTTTTTCTGCTGCTCTTACTATTTCTTTAATAGTTGAACCCAAGCCGGTGCAAATATTAAAAACTTCTTGCTGTTTTTTTTGTTTAAATAAAACTAAAAATGACAAAAGATTGGCTACATCTTCAACAAAAATGTAATCTCTTGTCTGGCTACCGTCGCCATTTATATTTAAAGGCTGTTTTTTTAATAAAGCCAAGGAGATCAAGTTTATCATCCCGCTGTTTTTAATATCACCGTAAACATTAGCAATTCTCGCGATGCAAAACTTTATATTTTTCTTTTTAGCAAAAAAAGCGAGTATTTTTTCTTCTTCGTATTTGTCTTTTTCGTAATCAGTTAGGGGTGCCAAACGGCTATTTTCATTTTGCGGCCTATTAACGCTAGGATAAACCAAAAGGCTAGAAAGATAAACTATTTTCTTTAAAGATTTTGAAGCCCGCCCGGCAAGGATCAAATTATTTATTATCTGCTTGTTTGGCCTAGTTAAGACAACTGCTGTTTCTGCACTCTTCATTAATTGGGTTAATCCTTCTTTATTTTTCTCTAAATTGATTTCTTGAAAAGTTATATTCTTGTCTTTTTTAATTCTTGGCGCCTTAAGACAAGCTACCACCACCTCGCAATTAGGCTGGCTTTTTAAACTTTCCAATAGATATTCACCAATAAAACCTCTGCCCCCAATTAATAAAATACGCATAATTTTAATATTTTATCACTTTTTGAATTGACGGCAATTTAATTGTTTCTAAGATCTTAATTATTTTTTTAACTGAATCCGGCTGATAGTAGGGATTCTGGCAGCGCCTTACCTTTTTAAGGAACAGTTCATCAAATAACGCCTTTTCTATCGCCACCACAATTTGAGGCTGATTATTGCCTGCATCGATTATATTGCAGCCCCGCTCGCGGAATTGCTGGCGACTGCCGATATTAACCGCCGGCAAACCGAAAGACGGCGCCTCATGAATAGCCGAGCTAGAATTGCCGACCAAAACATCGGCAACTTTCATTAAGCGCAAAAAATCTTCGTGAAGAATATGGGAAAAAACTTTTAACCCTGATTGGTTCAAAAAAGAAACTATTTTTCTGCCGCCGGCATCATTATTTGAATAGATCGCTATTGATTGCGTCTCGTGTTTTTTATTCACTGCCTTGATTGCCTCTACGCTTTTTTTAATTTGGGATTGAACCTCATTAATTTCAGTCGTAACGGGATGCTGCAAAAAAATTATTATTTTTTTGCTTGGGTCTAATCTATATTTCCGGCAAATATCAATTTTATCTTCGTATTTAATATTCCTGATCGTTTCGATGCTTGGCACGCCAACATTAAAAACATGTTGCTTATCCTCGCCTAATTTGATAATACGCTTAGCGCTTTGGGCTGAACAAGCAAAGTGTATATGGGAAAACTTTGTTATGGCGTGGCGAATAACTTCATCAATCGTTCCTGAACGCTCTCCGCCTTCCAAATGCGCAACATGGATATTTAAATGCATCGCCGTGATCGCTGCCGCAAAATTAGCCCCGATGTCAAAACCGGCAAATAGAATATCCGGCTCCATTTTTTTAAAAATATCCGGCATACCCAACAAGGCCCTGCCCAAACCCTTAACCATCGATGAAGCGTCATCTTTGTCGTTTTCTTTAAAAATTGGCAAAACTGCATCAATTTTAAAACCGTCCGCCTCAACGGTTTTTTTTGTTTCGCCAAAGCTTTTCAAAAGATGCATGCCGGTAAGCAAAAGCTGCAATTCTAATTTTTCGCTTTTCTGCACCGCTTCCATTATTGGTTTCAAGCGGCTGTAATCGGTCCGCCGCTCGGTAATAAATAAGATTTTACGTTTTTTGTTGTTTTTCATGCTCTAAATTATTTCTTTATATTTTAATTGTTCATCTTTTTTTATATCTTGGCTAGCCTTGCGGCCTAAGACACTATCATATTCAACAGCTTTTATTTCTCCTGTCCCCGGCCGCTTAACCCAAATATTTTTGTTAGTAAAAGATTCTCCTTTTTTTATGTCTTTTGTTGTGATCACACAAGCATAAGCAAAATCTATAATCCCCTTTTCTTCTTTTAGAATATCCTTCTGCCCGCCTAAGGCTTCGTAGACGGCTTTGGAGCCAGAAACTAAATCTTTAAGCTGAGCAGGATCAATGGACAAAGCAATATCCGGCCCTTCCCATTTATGAGACGAGGTAAAATGTTTTTCTAGAATCGAAGCTCCCAGCGCCACTGCTGCATAGCAGGTGTAATTGCCCAAAGAATGGTCACTTAACCCAACTACCGCATCAGAAAACTCTTTCTGCAACTGAGAAATAGCCCCTAAGCGAACTTTATTATAAGGCACCGGATACATTGAGGTGCAGTGAAGCAACGCAAAAGGAACCTTGTGCTGGCGCAGAATACCAACGCTTCGGCTGATTGCTTTAATATCATTCATGCCGGTGCTCAAAATAATTGGCTTTCCGAATCTAGCAATATGCTTAATAAGAGGATAATTATTGCACTCTCCCGAGCCAATTTTAAAAGCCTCAACCCCCATAGACTGCAACCGATCAGCGCCAGCCCGGGAAAAAGGCGTGCTCAAATACAGCATTCCTAATTTTTCCGTGTATTTTTTTAATTCCCTTTCTTGAGCCTCGTTGAAAGCTGCTTTTTTCATAATATCCCAGATAGATTCTTTGGCGTGGCCGGGAATTATTTTTTTGGCTATTGGCACCATTTCGTCTTCAACCACATGGCATTGGAACTTAATGCATTCAGCTCCAGCCTTATAAGCATCGTCTATCATTTTTTTTGCTTTAGCCATGCTGCCATTATGATTGATGCCAATTTCCGCAATAACAAACGGCGCAAAATCCGCCCCAATTTTTCTTTTGCCAATTTTTATAAAGTTTTTCATATTTTTATTTAATTAAAAAGTTTTTTACTTGTATTTTTATATTTCCTAAGAAGCGCCTAAAATAAAAAATAATATCAGCTGCCTTGCTCACGGGAATAATTCTAACAAAAAAATTAATATCTTTATCCAGCATCTTCATGCCTTCCCTAAACAAAGTATTTGCATCCACAACCATAATTTTCCCATTACCTAATTTTGTTTCTTTCATAAAGCCATTTTCAAGCAAATAACTTTCTAGCCTTGAAAGATCTGTCTTTATCTTATTTTCAGAACGGCGCACATAAAAAGTGCTTCTCTCTTTTTTAGCAGCTCCTTTATTTATAATTGTGCCATAAAAAGTTTTTAGATACCGATAAGGCACTCCGTGGGCCTGCTCTATGGAGTGAATAAAAGTGCAGGAAAGGAACGGGGCGCCAAAAATAACTATTTTACCGCCCGCCTCTCTCATTTTTCCAAAAATAGAGTTGCCGTCAAAGCAGTCTATTCCCACTTTTGCCAGCTCGTTTTTCTTTTTTCCAAATATAGCCACAGAGTGATTGGGTTGAGCCGTCCGAATAACTCCCTCTTGTTTTCTGAAATATTCCGTTAAAATACCTACTTCCGACCGCGTTTTTTCAACATCAAAAACTTTGCCATGATAAAAACTATATGAAAAAGTTGGCATAATTATCGTGCCGTTTTCCCCGACAGCCTTTTTAAAAACGCCTGCTAATGCTTCTAGCAACTCGTTTTTCCCCTCTGTGGCCAATTTGCCAAAAACCGAAACATCCGAATGGACGAACAAAACATCTCCCTGCTGCACGCCCAATTGCTGCAAAGCCCCTAAAAAATCTTCACCAGAAATAGCTTTATTTTCGTTCAAATAAAGGATCATCTTTTATTTTTTATTTTTTTGGCTGCGGCTCTTAACTATCAAATCGAGCTCTTTATAATTTTTTACTTCCTCCACCTCTTTCATGGTCATAGTTATCTTCAATTCTTTTTCTATCTCGCTCACTAAAAGCAGGTGGTTAATAGAATCCCATTCCACAGTATTCTTTCTAGATAAACTGCCAGAGACACCTGATTCATTAATGCCTATAACTTTGGCGAATATTTTTTTTAATTCCATATTATTTTTCTTTTATTTTAATAAAATTTGGCGGCAATAAAACGCTATCTGCCTTGCGCTCCCATCTTTCCTGCCCCTTATCGCTTCCCACGAGTTTAAACCCGTTTTTTTTGAAAAAATCTGCCGCTGGCGCATTTTTAGCTGTTTTAACAAAATTGCCTGCAACTAAACTTGCCCGAGCTTTATTTGCATTTTTCATAATAAAAGCTAGGATTGCCCTTTCAATTTCCTTCCCAATAACGCGACAGCTCAATAAAAAAGAAGTTATTTCCCATATCTTCGTCTCTTCCTTTTTAATTATAGCCACTCCGACTATTCCGTTATCGCCAAACCGGTCTTCAGCCGCCACCGACAAAATCCAATATTTTTTATCTTTAGATATTTTTTCCACTTCCTCTTCCGAATAACGGATAGTTGTTGTGTTGAATTGATTGGTTTTATTAATTAATTGGGCAATCCGCGGCAAATTAAACTTATCTGCTTTTTTTATCGTTATTTTGATTTCCAAGCTTTTTAAATATTCGCCTAAATTAGACGCCGCCTTTTGAAGCTCCAGCCGCTTTCTCTCTTCTCCATACATTTTCCCCTTTTTTTTATCCTCTTCTGTTATTTCAAGCCGGTTAAAATCAGTTATCGATTCCAGCTTTTTAAGATAGGCGGCTGGGTCTTCTGGCATTTCCACAACCGAAACTTCGGGCAAAGCAGCTTTGACCATTTCTCTGTTAGCTTTATCATCATCAATAAAAACCAGGCTATCCAAGCCGATATTTATCTCTTGGCAAATCTTTTTCATCTTAGCGACTTTATCATCCCAATCTATTTGGATAGAGGCAAAATGTTCTTCTTTCAAAATAGAATAAGGATGTTTTCTTAACACCTCCAAGGCGTCGGCTGGGTTGTTTTTGCTATTTATCGCTAAAATAACTCCTTGATTATGAAGCGACAATATATATTTTTGAAACTCCCAAAACGGCCGGCCTTCTGGAGTCGGCCCTAATTTTATCCCATTAAGCCCGTCTTCGCCGATAATTCCTCCCCAAAGAGTGTTGTCCAGGTCCAGAACCAAGCATTTTTTTGTCAAAGATTTTAAGGGCTTAACGTATCCCATATATTCCTCGCAAAGCTCCGGCAAATATTCCAAATTGAACTTTATATCGCCCAAATAATAAAGTTTTGAATTAAAAATATTTGATTTGCCTATTTTTGAAATAAAATTATTATAATCAAAAACAAAAACTTGATGATCCTTCTTAAAGCTCTCCCTAATTTTCTCGTTAAGTTTTTCTACTGCTTCACGCCAGCCGAATTTTTCTTTCACCTCCAATATCTTAAGAGGGCTTTCAAAAGGAACTTCAAAATTATGGAACACTATCTTGGCCGAACTTTTTTCTTTTATTTTTTTAATTAAAGCGATTATTTCCTCTTTCTTTTCCTCAACCCAAACCTGCCTTTCCTTTTCTGTCCGGCTATACGGCAATAAATAATATTCGCCAGCAATCGCCCTAATATCAATAAACAAAATAATTAGTTGCGGGTTAAACGCGTACAACTCGCCTGACTGGCCATATATCTCTTGCGAATATTGGTTATATCCGCCAATAAAAACTTTTGGAGACAAGCCAAGTTGATGGCATTTAGCCGATAAAACCTCTTTAAAGCCATTGGTTGTAAAGCTGGATAAAAAAGCAATTCTGACTTCTTTTTCAACGCCCTCATTCTTTTCGCCTTCAAAAACCCTAAGATTTTTTTTATAAAAATCAAGATATTCGATAAAAGAAGCCGGCTTCTTTTCTTCTTGTTTTTTTGCTGTTTTCATATAAATTACTTCTTTAAGGCAATAGCCATGGCTAGTGCCAGGTCTTTGGTATGGGAAATTGTTATTTTAATTCTATATTTTTTAAACTTTTTTTCCTTAAAGAAAACTTCCGGTGCACCGATTTTATTGTTTAAAATCTCCATTTTATTAAAAGCTAAACCGTTTTCTCCTAGTCCACCAAGGGCTTTAATAATTGCCTCCTTAGCAGAAAACCTTCCCGCTAAATGAGGCGCTGGGTCATGGCTAATGAAACAATATGCCAATTCCTTATCGGTCAGTATTTTTTTAAAAAAAATCTTATCGGTTTTTTTATTTAATCGCCTAAATCGTTTAATATTCTCTATGTCTGCACCAACACTAAAATCTTTAAAAGTTATTGTTTTCATAAATCATCCTTTGATTTGTTGCGAGTCTAGCCCCATTGATAACAGAATTGAATCCATAAAAAACTTTGTTCCCCACTCAATAAAACTATACGGTTTATAACGGCCATTTATCGGCCAAGAAGCCGGCATCAACCCGTTCAATAATTCATTTTTAAATCCCCTGTTTTGAAACCTTTTGGTTGCCGCAATTATCGCGCCAAATAAAGGTTCGTATTCTTTTGTTTTAACCACTGAATCATATTTTTTCAGGACTATCGCCATCTGGGATAAACCGGTCAAGCATAAATCATTAACGATATTTTTATCTTTATCATAATGAGACGGCAAAAGATCGGGATAAGAAAAATTATCTTTACCACAACTTAATAAAAACTCTAAGCCCTTTTTAACTGCCTGGCCGTATTTTTCATCTTTAAAATAGATATAAGCCTCTGATAACCCTCTTAAAGTATAAGCTATCGTATGCAGGACAGCGAACTTGTCTTCAAATCCCCAATTGCGTATCCAACCGCTTTCCTCTTGCAGAGTTAAGACATAATCAAAAAACTTTTTTGATCCTAAAATAAAATCTTCTCGTTTTAAAACTATTCCCGCCCTTAAAAGACCGTAAGCGGCTCTGGCATAATAAGCTCTTTTTGATTTTAAAAAAGTATGCTCTATTTTAAATGAGCCGTCGCTATCAATTTCTCCCATCAGAAACTCGCTGGCCCTAAGAAGCGATTTTTTTATAAGTTCCGGATTGATTTCTTTCAAGATTTCCTGCTGTGAATCCGTTATCGTTTCATAAACATCGGCTAAACCGAGAACAATTTGGCCTGTATTAAAGATGCTCGGCTGGCCAAAATTTGCCATTCCCTTGCTGCCGCCCGTAAAAGCGCCGCCAGGAAATTGGATCTTCATTAAAAAATCACAGGAGTTTTTAATTAGTTTTTCAATCATAGAATAATCAAATCCTGCCAAGGGCTTATTTCTTAATATAGCCAGCAGGGTGCAAAGTGTATAGCCGGTCACTTCCGGATACGGCTGGCCCAAGCCATATTTTGCCACAATTGAGAACTTTGAAGGAAATCCTTGCCCGCCAACTTTTTCATTAGCCAGGGTTAGCCATTTTAAGCTACGAACCAAATGAGCCTCGTCAGTTTCTGCCTCAAAAGGATATTGCTTGTTTTTTAATTTTAAAATAACCGCCAGATCTTTATCAAATATCGGCCTGACTATTTTATCGTATGTTCCTATAATAATATTTCTAATTTTCATTTTTTTTCAAAATATCGATAATCCTTTTTGACGCTTTACCGTCCCAATATTTTGGAATCGATTTTTTCCTTTTGCCAATAGCATAAATAGCCTTTATTATTTCTTTTTTTGAACCAACCAAATAATTCGTCCCTTTTGTTATTGTTATCGGCCTCTCTGTATTTTCCCTCATGGTTAAACAAGGAACTCCCAAAAAAGTTGCCTCCTCTTGAATGCCGCCTGAATCAGTTAAAGTTAATTTGCATCTTTTTAAAAGAGACATAAAATCCAAATAGCCCAGCGGCTCTAAAGTGGTATATTTTTTCAGGCGATCGCTTAAATTAAACTTTTCTATATTCTTTTTGGTTCGCGGATGAATCGGCCAAACGATCTTTTCATTAAGAGAATCCAGAATATCAAAAATCTCAATTAGCCGCTCCTTGCTATCCACGTTTGATGGCCGATGCATTGTGATCAAACAATAATCCTTAGGTTTTAAGCCCATTTTTTTAACAATGCCGGTTTCTTTTTTAAAAAACTGCTTCAAAGCGTCTATCATAACATTGCCAACAAAAAATATTTTATTTTTATTTATGCCTTCCTTTATCAAGTTCCTATAGGCGCTCTCTTCGGTTATGAATAAATAATCGGCAATTTGATCAACAATGATCCTGTTTATTTCCTCCGGCATTTGCCGGTCAAAAGATCTCAAACCGGCTTCAACATGCACCACCTTTATGCCATTTCTATTGGCTGCCAAGGCCGCCGCTAAAGTCGAATTAACATCACCAACAACCAAAACCATATCCGGCTTTTCTTCCAGGCAAACCCCTTCAAAAGCTGTCATTATCTCAGCGATTTGCTCAATCTGGCCGCAAGATCTTACTCCTAAAAAAATATCCGGCTTAGGTATCTGCAGGTCCCTAAAAAATACATCCGACATTAAATTGTCGTAATGCTGGCCCGTATGGACCAAGACACAATCTATTTCTTTGTGCCTTTTTATTTCTTTTACAAGCGATGCAATTTTTATAAAGTTTGGCCTGGCGCCAACTACGCAGATTATTTTCATAAAAATAAAATCATTAAATAAACCTTACTTTTGCTTCTCCGTCTATGATCAATATCCCTTTTTTATTAAAAATCCTTGTTTTCATGATCAATATCTGGGCGCTGCTGATCTTATGGGTAACCCTCCCCATCACTTTTATTGTTTCTCCTTCAATTAGGGGCTTTTTATAAATTAAATTATGGCTTAGACACAAACACTTTTCTCCGGGCAATAACATGCCAAAAAGAGTCGAAAAATAAGCTGCGGCCAAAAGCCCATAAACCACTATCCCGCGAAAACCTTTTTGCTTGGCAAATTTCAGGTCGGTATGCAAAGGGGTTGAATTGCCCGTTAGTTCTTCGAATTTTTTCATTTCTTTTCTGCCAATCTTCTTTTCAAAAAAGACTTCGTCACCAACAGCCACTTTATCAAATTCAATTTTTCTCGCTTTTTTTATCTTTTCTATTTTCATAATATTTAATTATGTTTATGGCCAAGCTTAATCCAGCGGTCTTTTGCCCGCAACAAATCGCTGATCGAATACGGATTTGGGATGCCAGCCCTTATTCTTGCTTTTTCAAAAAGACTAATCCTTTCAAAACGTTCCGCCGGAGAAATGTAGCCTTCTAGCTCAAAATATCGCAAAGGGAGAATACTACCTAATTCTTCAGGATAAGCTAGTTTTGCCTGATGGTTGATACCTTCCTCCGCAATAGAAAATCCCTCTGGAGAACAAACAAACTCCCAGATATCAGCTTGATAAATATTCTGGCAATTTTTTTTCAAAAAAGCGACCGACTCTAAAAAATTTTTCTTTGTCTCCCCGGGAAAACCGGCAATCCATAAAGTTGAAGTATAAATACCATTCCGGGAAAAATTATTCAAACTTTTTCCTATTTGTTCTGTAGTTATCTTCTTATTCATTAACTTTAAAACGCGCGGAGAGGTTGATTCAACGCCGATTCTCGCTCTAGCCAAACCGCTATCCGCCCACCGTTTCACTATTTTATTATCCAAACAATCATCGGTTATTCGGATATATGTATCGTATTCATACCTTGTGCCGCCATTCTTTAAGCCAAAAGCTAGGTCATTCATTATGGGATTAGCTAAAGAATCCGACAAATAAAACTTATTATTTTGGTACGAATCGGATAAATGATTGAATTCTTTCAACACTTTTTTAATGTTCTTCATCCTAAATCTTTTCCAAAAAGAGTTTTCAAAGCAAAAAGCGCATCTGAACGGACAACCCCTAGAAGTAAAGCTAGAAAGCCAAAGATATCTTTTTATCGTTAAGCCTTCAAAATTCGATTCTGGTAATTTGTTAATATCAACTAGCAGATCCATAACGCTAGCCGCTTTTTTTATATTTTTCAAATCCTCTATCCCTATAATCTTTTTATTGCCGAAAGATTTTTTCAGATAATATTCGAACAAGATTTCCCCTTCTCCGCAAATAATCGTATCAATCCAAGGGCACTTATCCAAAATTCTTTGCAGATTTCCATGCTCTATCTTATCACCCATTAATGGCCCCGGCCCGCCAAGTAAAGTTTTAATTTTTGGTTTATTTTTTTTCGCTGTTTTTAAAATAGCCAACGCCGTGGGGAAAGTGCTCTCCAGCATGGTGCAGCCGATTATGTCGGGTTTTATCTGGCCTACTAATTCCGCTGTTTTTGCTTCGGTTAGCTTAAAGGCTTCGGCAACGATAGAATCAAAGCGCTTGATCATCCCTTTGGTGCATTTGCTTTTGCCGTCAAAATTCAAAATTAGCCCCACTAGTTTTTCATATTTTGTGCCCAATTGCCGCCCAAAAAACCAGGCTAATTGATGCCGGGCAAAATACCTGGGACCGTTCCTAAAAATATTTAAGAACTTCCAATGAGGAAATAATTTTAAGCCAAGCTCAAAATATTTTCTTTGCAGATCAAACAGCCGAGGGTCTGTGTTAAAGTCTCTGATAAAAACCTCGTATCCCAGCTTCTCTATATATGACCTCAAAGAAACGATGCCCTGTGGCGGGCAGATCGGATCCCAGAAAGAAGGCATTATTAATAATATTCTTTTTTTCTTCTTCATGTCTGAGGCTTTGATTATCTGGTTAGCTTCTCTATCTCGGCTTTATAGATCTGCCAGGCTGATTCGGCTAATTCTTTATCTTGCCCATACCAAACATCAAAAAAATCAACTTCATATCCGGCATCGTAATTAGCCGCCACATACTTTTCTAGCTTCCGCTCATATTCTTGGTTATTCAAATTAACTTTCAAAACTTCTTTAATTTTAGAAGCTAAGGTCGTCATATCGGTATGTTTAACGACATTAGGAAGTTTTAAGGTTATACCAAAATCGCCAACTTGAATCCCAGGTTTAGAATAAAAAGCCGCTTCCGCCAAAGTCGTGCCGCCAAAGCTTACAACTAAATCAGCTCGTCCTAGAACTTCCTGAGTTGAAACCCGATAATCAACCAGCTTAACATTAGGCGTTCTGGCTAGCTTTTCCATATAGGAAGGCGTCCGGCGGCCAACCATGGCAGGAGCATCTCTAACGACCAGCACATAGTCTTCGGGCAGAGACATAGCCACTAATCGTGCCACTTCCAATTGATTAGAAAAAAATGGCGCAGCCACGTCAATGGCAATTTCTGGCTGAACTTGCAACGGCATATAAATAAATTTTTTAATTTTATCTAGAGGATAATACTCAAAGTTGTCAGCAAAATGCTTATACCTTTTGCTAGCAATATAGTCTCTTAAAATAAAATATGGAGGGCGAAAATCAGGCGACACCCCAACAACCTCCCATGCTTTTTCTGGCCGGCGCCAATACCAGCGAGCAATATTGGCCCAAGGAGCTAAATGACTCTTAATTATTTGCCGCAAAGATTTCTTTTTATTATCAATTTTCGGAGCATAAGTTAAGCGCTTAAACTCTTTTCTAAATCCCGAAATATATTGTTTGGCTTTTTCGATATTTTGCGATTCAGCCTCTCCCCGATAAAGCTCTTCTACCCTGTCAAAAAATGGCCCCTCGCTATTTAAATAATCATAATAGAAAAGGGAAACTCCTTTTATTTTACAACCAAAAAATGAGATCATCTTAATGCCCTGGGCTTTGGCATAAAGATTGAACATAATATGGTGCAAAGAGACAAAATTAGGCGCAATAATAATATCGGGCTTAAACTCAGAAAAAACTTTTTTCAAACATTTATAAACTGCTTTGATATAAAGAACTATGGTCTCATCAGGAACATTCTGCTTAAAGCCATAACCGTATTTATCTTTATACGACCGAATATATTCACGCACCGTTCGCGCTATCGGCCAGACCGAATCTATTTGCAAGGCCTGGCAAATCTCTTGGAGAGGAAAATCATCTCCGGCCAAGTATTTTTCCGGGTTGCCGAGAATCTCGTCAAAGCTAACTATTATCTCATGCCTAACTTCCGCTTGCGAGACAAAAAAATCATGCGTCCTTTTCGTTGATGTCAAAGCGCCCAAAAGACAGCCTTCAGCCTGCAGTTTTTTAGCTAAAAAATAGCCAAAATTAGTCCCCCAAAGCCTTTGCTGAAAAATAAATATTCTTTTGCCTTTTAAATTATCCATATATCTACTGATTATTTTTTATATTATAAACTTTATAAAAATAAGAATTGGCATCCTTAAGTAGTTCTTGCGGCCTGCCCTCTTCAACGATCTTGCCATCATCCAAAACCAATAGTTTATCAGCATTAATTATTGTAGAAAGGCGGTGAGCGATAACCAAAACCGTAATTTTATTCTTTAAATTATCAATAACTTGCTGGACTTGAGTCTCGGATTCATTGTCCAAGGCGCTGGTCGCCTCATCTAGAACTAAAATCTGCGGCTGTCGAGCCAAGGCCCTAGCGATAATAATTCGTTGGCGCTGTCCGGCCGATAATTGCACTCCCCGTTCACCAACGATAGTATCGAATTTCTTAGGGCAACTATTAACAAACTGGTGTATATTAGCCATTTTTGCGGCTTCCGCTACCTGTTCGTCGGTAATTGATTCGTCGTAGAACCTAATATTTTCAGCGATTGTATCGTTTTTTAAATAGATATCTTGGGCAATATAGCTAATGCTTTCCCGCCAAGAAGCTAAATTAATTTTATTTATGCTCTTTCCATCTAATTCTATCTCTCCTCCGGTTTGGTTAAGCAAGCGCAAAATCAAATCCACAACCGTGGTTTTTCCGGCGCCAGACGGGCCGATCAAGCCAAGCAGCTCTCCTTTTTTCAGGCAGAAGCTTAATCCTTTCAGGATTTCTCGACCGCCTTCATAATTAAAATCAACATTTTTGAACTCCAGCTGTTTTTTAAAGACAAAAGCGTCCTGCCCTTCGTCTGCTTCTTCGTTTTTTGAGATCATATTTTCATAGGCGATCGTGCCCTGCAAATAAGGAATAGATTCGCTGACCGTATGCAAATGCGATTGCAACTGTTGGATATAAGTGAATATCCGCTGGATCAAATAAAGAACAGCCGCCAAGGCGATAAAATTAAATCCGGGCAATTTATAAGAAATTGCAAAAACCAAACAAATAAAAATAAGGCCTATTGGCTGAATCAATGAATCTGTTAAGATCTGGAAAAAGGCGACTTTTACTGTAAAGTTCTTTAATTTTTTAAAGTATTCCTTGCCCACCGCCGCCACCGCCCCGCCAAGCCGCATAGCTTTAATAGTTTTCATTCCTAAAATGTTTTCATTAATATGGTGGGCAACGACTTTATTCATCGCCTCTTTTTCCTGGGAAATCAATTTAGTTTTACGCACTAACGGATAAAAAACAAATATCATCAAAGCGCCAAGCAATAATGTTGCCACAGTTATATTAAAAGAAATATTTAAGGCAACTAAAATATACATGGATAAGCCGCCCAGAGTCATAACCGCCCCGCTTAGATAACGGAGCAATAAGCTGTTGTTCTGGATGTTGACTGCCAAAATAGTATCAAGATACCCTAGCCTTTGCTGAAGCAAAAACGGCCAGTTAGCCTTCAAGGTTTTGTTGAATAAACGATTCCTTGTTTCTTCCTCATAGCCAGCCGCGATCTTGATGCGAAAATAGTTGCAAGCAAATAAGATTACCGCGCGCAGAATAAACAACGAACAAATAAAAATCAGCAGATAGCGAAAGCTAAATCTGATATTAAAAAAATCAAAAAACTGTTGAATTGCCAACGAGATAAAATCGTTCCCTAAGTTAACGCCGCCAACTAAGAACGAGAACATTGGGATTGCGGCATTAATGCCCACACCTTCAAGCAGGCCCCCCAGAATGCCAAAAGCTGTTAACGCTAAGATCTGCCAACGAAGGCCTCGGAATCCCCGGCGAAATAGCTTATACAACAGATAGAGTCTACTTTTTTGTAAAAACATCTTTGAAAATTGGCTAGGCTTCTTGCCTTACCATTTATTAATCTTGTTAACGACTTTTTGTTTTAATCCCAGATAAGATTTTACCGCTTCTTGCTCAACTTTCGGCGAAACTAAATGCAGTATCTCCTTGCCTAAAATCCTATATTGACCGCCCACTTTATTAGCCCTGATCAAGCCTTTCTTCAGCATGCGCTTTATAGTGCTGCTGCTGATCTTTAATAGCTCCTGGGTCTCGCCGGTGGTATAAACCGCGTTAGACTTTATTTCTTCGTTATTAGCCATTTTTTATACAATTAAATCTTAAATAATAATTTGCCGTTAATTTATTGTTTCAAGGAATATATTTTTTAATTTGGCCGTTATCGCTTGAACAGAAAACTTATTTAATAAAACGCTGTTGTTGTTTTTTATTTTTCCCTCAAGCAACTCTGTAAGATATTTTTCTAATTGCTCTTCTTGGCCATAGGTAAAGTTCTTATAGCCGACACTCTCTAAAAGCTCTTCCGTGGGGCTGCCCTTTGGCGTAATTCCCAATATCGGTTTCTTGCTGCCGACATAATCGATAACTTTTGAAGGAAGGAATGGGCTATTTGAAAAATTAGCATCAATGGTTATCAGGCAATCTGACTCGACCATATAGCGCAAGCTTTCCCTATGGCTCACGGTCGGGATAATTTCTACTATTTCTTCCAAGCCATATTCCTTTATTTTCTTTTTTAATTCACTCTCGCTGTATCCAGCATATTCATTAACGCCGCCTATCAGCCTAAACTTAAACTTTCTGATATTTTTATTTTGCTTCAAGCGGCTAAAAATCTTAAATAATATTTCCGGATTTCTCTCCTTATAAAACGCGCCCACATAACTAAAAAGATATTCTTTCCCCGGCTCTTCGGCCAAGTTTTCTTTTAATGGATAATCTTTAGGGTCATAACAATGAGAAACAACTAACGCCTTGCTACCCCAGCCTAAGGGGTATTTTTTCATAACCAGCTCTTTGGCCTGGCGATTGGTAAAAATTACCCGGCTGCTATTTTTTATAATAAATCTTTCTAGTTTTAAAACCTTTCGGGCATTAAACCCCTTAAATATTTTATAAGGATTATCGTACCAGGGGTCGCTAAAATGCGATATAAACTTTATCCCGGTTTTTCTTTTCAGCATAGCGCCCAAAATGTTGCTTTCCTGGGGATTGGCAAAAGAAAAAATAAGATTTATTTTATGCTTTTCGATCAAGATTGCTATTTCTTTTGTTAACCGGCGATAATAAAAATATTTGCTTACGCTTCTGATAAAAAAGTTCTGCTTTAATTTTCCTCTTTGCCCAAATTGAGAGATTCTATAAACAGGCGCTTCAACATTCCATTGGCCGCCATTATCATAAGTAACCACAACCGGTTTTATTCCTTGATTAAGCCATTCAGGGATAATCTTGCCCAACAAAATAGCGCGAGGCCGGATAAGCGGCGGAGACCAAAAGCCTAAACATAAGACTTTTAATGGGATTTCACTCATAATCGCTGTTTTAACTATCACGTTATTTAATGCGCCTAGCCATAAAAACCCCTATATAAACTCACTATCTCCAATATAATCCTAGTGTCAAAAGGTGTCAATAGGTATCAAAATAAAGCCCAAAAGCTCTTTTTTAGCTTTATTTAAGCTAATTATTAAAATCGTAAATATAAATATTATTTGAGCTATATACCATTTTTATTCCGGCCAATTGCTCCCCTACTTTTTCATTAATTGGAGCGACACTAAGGATATAATCCAACCGATATTTATTTAGTTCGCTTCGAAAATCCTTAGAAAAAAACCGGCGATAATCTTCTGGAACATTTTTTAGCCTTTCTTCCAATAAACGGTCTGTAAAATCCGGGAAATCTTTTACTCCTTTAAATAAGCCCTTCCAATTAGAAAACAAGTAGCCGCGATATTCTCCATTATCATTTTTTAAATATTCCTCTATGGATTCTCCATTAACCCCCTGAAGCCGCAAATGGGTCAAATAATTATGGTAAATGCGTTCTTGCGGCATAAGCAAGGCGACGGAAGACGAATCATAGACATTGCAATGGGTAAACGCAGGAATCAGCCCAAAAAGAGGATAGCCGCTTTTAAAATCGTTGCCGACTAAAACTACGCAATCCTTTTCTTGTTTGTTCAACCAATCAAAGGCCGGCTGATACGATTGCATGCCTTTATAATAATCGTAATAGCGGCCGTAAACATTTATTTGATTGAAGCTGCCCCAAATTAAAAAGACGCCGACCAAAACAAACATCCCTAACCGCCAAATCTTGGGCCAGCTTGCTCCGATCACATTGCAGAACAGAACCATCAGAACAACAATAGCCAGAGGAATAGTGTATTGCACAAAGTGGTACGGCCAAATAGTCCTGCCGGTTATAATCTGCTGGCTATAGCTTACCAGGGAACCAATAATAAAAGCTAAACAGATCCATTGCCAATCCGCAATTTTTTTCAGCCCCAAGACTAGGGATTCTTTCCAGCCGCCGACAAGCCGCAACCGCCCAACAATAGGCAAGCCGACAAAAAATACATAGACTACCAGAACTGCCAGCATTAATTTATTTAATAACGGATAATGGGTTAAAAAAAGCCCGCTACGCAATACCACCTCTTGATACATTGCGTTATGGCTCGCCTGCCAAGACATATACCAATATGGAGCCGATAGAATGAATCCGCCAAAGACAGCTATGGCTAGTCTTTTTGTTAATTGAAACTCTTTTTTAATAAAATAAATTGCCAAAAGGACAAACCAAACAGATAAAGCAATTCCCCAGCTAAAAAAATAATTCTCGAACATCAAGGCCAGGCAAACCGCAGCGCCGGCTATTGATGTTTTAATATATTTACTTCTTTGAATTATCGCTACCAGGCAAAGCAAAAAAGAAAACAATAATAAACCACCTATAATGGGATTCACCGGCCGGGACCAAAGCAAAAAGTTCCCCGGCAAAACCGCCCCTCCAGCAAAAAAGTTCCAAATGGTTTTATAGTCAATCAAGTCATACCCCAAAAGAGCGAATAATCCGCCGGCGATAGCGTTAATTTTTGTTAAAAAATTATGGTTGCCGGTCAAGCGCCTGATCAAATGATATATCAATAAAAATAAAACAGCCGGAAAGAAAAAACGGCTGATAACTAGAATATTAACAGGAGAAATGCCAAAAAGCTTGCTTGGCAAGGCATAAAAGAATTCTCCGCCGGAAGGCGACATGGGCGGCTGGTCCTTATATTCCCAAAAAGCAGCCGAGCCGACCAATGGATGGCCGTCTATAATTTCTTGGATCCTAGCCAAATAAAAATCTTCATTAGCCGTCTGCATCATTGGAATCCCCTGGTATCCAGCTCCCAATGAAATAATAAAAAATAAGTTCGGCGCAATATAAATAAAGCCGACTAAAATAGCAAAAATAATTGCTAAATAATGGCTCTTAAAATATTGCTTCGCTTTTTCCCAAACTAACATATTTTTATTTGATATTAATTATTATCCTTAACGGGGAACGTATCTAGTTATTTGCGCCATACCCAAAAAAAGATAGCATCTTTTATCCAAATTATAGCTTTTTTCGATTATCCGATTAACTTCTTGGTATTTTGAGACATGGTCATCATGGGCATTTTTTTGCCCGGCTAAGCGCATCGCTATTTTAGAAATCCAATTTTCCGTTGGCAAATAGACCAACAGGTTCGCCCGAGGATTTTTAGATTTTAATTCATCTATCAATACTTCAATTTCTTGGCCATAAAGATGCTCCAGCACTCCAGACATGACTATTTGATTAGGAGTTAGGTCACGCCAATCAGATACATCGGATAACTCCGGAATAATATCGTAGCCAACAACTTTTCTGCTGGCTAATTTTTCCTTTAAATGCCCCACTCCGCAGCCAAAATCCAAGATCGATCCTGGTTCGTTCCTTAGATCGCCGAATTCAATAATTTTTTCTAATATCCGGTTAAAATAGATTTTGGAAAAACCCCGGTAATAGTCCTCCTTATAATCAATAGTATCCGTATTTCTAGCCATAAAATTAAAAAAATTATGCTTGCTTTTCTATCAGCTTTTTTATCCCTACGGCAAATGGCATCGGGTCAAAACTTAGGTCCTGGCGCGCCAAGCTAATATCAGATGATTTTTTACACAAAAGACGGGGAATCTGGTCCCTGACAAAATAATTTTTATTCATTAAAAAAAATAGCCAAGCCGCAAACTTTATAAAAACTAACGGAATATGCACCCTAATTCTTTTTACCCGCAAAACATCAGTAATTATATCCACGATGCGATTATAGCTTAGCTCTTCCGGCCCGGCCAAAACATATGTTTGCCGGCTTAAACTATTATTATTCAAAGAAGCCAAAATAGCCGCCACGATATCATCAACCCAAACCGGGCTTAACAAATATTTGCCGTTGCCTATAATCGGCACAAATCGGCAATTCTTAATTATTCCCACCAATTGCTCTATCGCCCCTTTACCTGCGCCATATACTTCGGCAGGCTGTAGTATCAGCCAATTTAGCCCCGACTCCCTAACAGCCGCTTCTGCCAAATATTTTGAATGAGAATAAGCACCCCCATTTTCCACAGCCGCCCGAGAACTTATGTAAATAAACCGCCCAATCCCATTTATCTGCGCCGCCTTTAACAGATTTTTCGTCCCGTCAACATTAACTCGGTAATAAAGGCTTTGCTTATTGGTATGGGTCACTCCAGCTAAATGGATAATCGCATCCATGCCTCGCAGCCTAAGTGTTAGGCCCGACTCATCGCTTAAATCTCCCTTAAAACAAGGCAGCCCTTCCTGCTCTTTGATATTATTATCAAATAAAAAGATCTCGTGGCCCGATGTCTTTAATTTTTTAACCAGCATCTGCCCAATTGAGCCAGCAGCACCGGTAATAAATATTTTCATACTATTTTACAAGCTCTTTTATCCGATAAATAACCAGGTTTTTAGCAAACTCAAAGATCGCTTTAATTTTTACGAACGAACGGCGGCCGGACAAACCGAGAAAGACTGTTGGCAATTCACCGATCTTTAATTTATAACGCCTTGCCTGGATCATAATTTCAGCGTCAATGAACCAATCGTCAGATCTTAAGTCTAATTTTTTTAGCGCTTGGCTAGAAAATATTTTCGGCTTCGAATTGATATCCCGGGCTTTCAATCCCGGAAATAAAATATGAAAAAATAAATTATAAAAAAAAGAAATGACTTTCCGCCAAACCGAATCCCCTCTTTCCACCCGGTATGTTTTAACCAGGTCCAACAATTCAGCCTTGATCTTTTGATAGACCCGGATCAGATCGTCTATGGGCATCTGGCCATCACCGTCGATCACGGCAATATAGTTGCCTTCAGCCAAGGCCAGGCCGCTTTTCATATCCCAGCCCATCATTCCTTGTTTTTTTTGGGCGACATATTTAATATTGTTATTTTTCGACGCAATTTCGGCCACCACCTTAGGAGTAATATCGGATTCATCTAAAAAGTTGCCCACCAAAATTAACTCATAGTCGTTTATGCCTGATTCTTTAAATGACCTGACAGTGTTATCAACGAACAACCGGGCAGAATCACCGGCGCAATAGCACAGAATTACGACAGACAAATCCGGCTGATTTTTCATATTATTATTTATCATCAACAGAATTAATTATCTTTTTCTAACAACGCAATACATAATAGCCGCCGCGTCGCTGTTGAAAGGCAGCCAAAAAAACAAGAAATCTAAAAGCTTGATCGGAAAAAATAGGAGCATAAAAAGATTAACTAACAGCCAATATAAGCTCCGGCTACCAAAAGAAAATAATGACGAGAATAAGTAGCAACAATTTATCGCCAAAGAAGAAAAGATCCCTGAGCGCACGCCAAACTCCACAACCTCAAAATCTTTCACTAGCTCCAAAAAGCCGGCTTTTGTCCAACGATAAAAATCATCCGGGGAAGCGTGGAATGGATACATAAAAGGAAAGGCGAAATAAGCCGTTCCCCTGCTTATTAAAACCCTCCTTATTTCGTCAACCATTTGTTTTGGAGATCTTATATGTTCAACAACGGTATCGCAAACGATGGCTCCTATGCTATTATCCGCTATCGGAAGGTGCAAAATATCCGCCACAATTTTTACGCCCGAGTAGCCGCACAAATCCAAATTAACAGCGCTAGAAGATATTATTCTTGGCCCTGACCCTAAGTTCAGGACGACTTCTTTATCCGAATATTTTTTAATGAAACTCTTTGCGCTTAGCCCAATAAAAACCGGGCCTAAAACATAAACCATAAAATAATAAAAACCGGGCCAGCGCTTAAAAAAATCTTTTAATCGATTATTTTTATCCGCAGGAAAACTCTGGCTTTTTTCGGATAAAAAATCAAGGCAATTATCTTGAACTTTGAAGCTTTGGCCACACTTTGAGCACTGCTCGTTTTTTTGCGGGTCTATCAGCGGGTTTCCGCACTTCGGGCACTGCCATCTAATTTTAGAAATGAAATCTTCCATTGGCTATAAAATTAATTTTTCTGCCTTATTTGCCCCTTAATTATATGCCATTTTTTATAAAACGCGTATTCCTTGATATCCACTATGTCTTCGTATCTTTTATATACATCTTCCTTGGTCAAGAAAAACCTAACATGGCTTTCGTGATGGAATATCGGCACGGTAAAAATGATGGGTCTGGGCTTTAAGAGTTGAAGTAATTTTTTATCGCCCCTGAGATGCTCTAAAACTTCGCAACAAATATATAGGTCGAAATCATTTTTTAGCAGCTCCTTGAACTCTTTTGAAAAAATATCCATTTGGCAGAAAGAAAACTCCGGAACTTCTTGCTTGGCTCTTTCTATCGCCACGCCGGAGAAATCTATTCCCGTGTAATTTTTAAAGCCTTTATCCTTTAAATAGTGCGCCAAATGCCCTACCCCACAGCCAATATCTAAAATCTTACAGTCAGGTATTTTCATTAACTCCCACATCGGCAAAAACCCCACTTCTTTGTAGTGCCGCCCTTTTTCTTTGTTTATATAATTCTTGTCGTAATAACTGCTCCCCTTTTGAAACCTTAAAAATTCCAACATATTGTTTCCATTATATTATATCTTGCTCACCCAATAATGGGCCGATGATTCGGTTTCATCTATTTTTTCTTTTTTATAACCAAGTTCTTCCAACAATTCATAAACATTATTTTCGGTATGGCCAAATCGCTTTAAAAACTTCTTATGGACCTCCAATAAAATCTCCGGCTTATTTGCTGCCAGGATGTTTTTACCGCCCAGCAATGCCAAGTATTCCGCTCCTTCTATATCGCATTTAATAAGATCGGGCGGCTGATTTTTCTGCGCAAAATCGTCTAAACTCCAGCAATCAATTTCTAGCCCCCCGCTGGATATTTTTCCGCCCGTTCCGCCTTGGTGCACATCGAATAAAACTTTACTTGATTTATCGGAGATCGCCGCTTGAACCAAAAAAACATTTTTAAGCCCGTTCAATTCTATGTTTCTTTTTATGCAATCGCAATTTATCGGTTCGGGTTCAAAAATATAAACTACCGACTGGGGATTCACTACGGCCGAGATCAAGCCGTAAATGCCGTTATACCCCCCAATATCAAAAACGACCCTTTTGGCTTTTGACTTATTTTTCCATAATTTCAGATCGTCTTTTTCATGCCGGCCTTTAAAAATCGCCCAAGCCTTATGGTGATGGTAATAATGGTTAAACGATAATTTTACTTTAACCCCGTCTATATCGGCTTCAAAAAATTTTACATTTTTCAAAAGAGAAAAATAATAGCTAAAACATAACCGCATCTTCTTCCGATAATAGCGGAGCGCCCATTTAAAATCTAAGTGGCGCAAAGTGTTTATTTTTTTTAAAAACTTATTCATTTTTCTGCTCCTAATATTATTTATTTATAAAACCCATTATGCCAGAAGCTCTTTTTGACCAAGTGCACTCTCCTACTATCTGAAAGGCTTTTTGGGCTAATTTTTCGCCTAAGGCGTGGTTTTCCAAAATAGCCTTGATGCCTGCCGCTAATTTTTCCGGGTCATTAGGCTCAACCAGCATCGAATTGCTTTCGTCTAAAACTTCGCAAATCGAAGGCAAACTAGAAGCGACTATCGGCACACCGGAGGCCATATATTCAAACAGCTTTAGAGGAGAGGTATATTTTTCAGAAATTTTTTCTCCTTTTTTATTTGGCAAAACAAGAACGTCGGCTGATTTTAAATAAAAAGGCATCATCTCTCTTTTTTGAAAAGAATCCAGCCTTATATTAGAGCATCCTTTATATTTATCTTTAAAATCTTCAACTTCTTTTCCTACTCCGCCAACAAAAATAATAAAAGCTTCTTTCAAATGGCTGGCTGCGTCCGCTAAAACATCCGCCCCCTTCCAGCCGTATAAATGCCCGGTATAAACAATTATTTTTTTATCCGCTGGCGCGGCTATTCTGCGCCGCGCCTCCTCCTGGCTAATGTTTATGTCAAACTTTTCCAAATCAACCGCATCAGGAGCAATAAAGATCTTCTCTTTTTCCACGCCTATTTTTATCAAGTCATCTTGCAGACCCCGCGAAATAACAATGATTTTTTTTGCCTTTTTCGCCGCCCTCCTTAAAATAAAAGAAGACGAGGGCAAATCATGCAATTCTAAAAAAACAGAATACTTTTTAGCTGGCAAGAGCCAAGCTAAAAAATAATCTCGGGTATAAATATTTTTATCGCCAGAGTCCGAATACCTTTTAGCCCTAAAGACCAAATGAAAAAGCATCAGGTCCAGCCAAAAAAAGAACCTTTTACCAAAAGATATCCTCCCTAAAAAATCCTCGGCTGGCAAACGTGTAATTTTAAAATTATGCTCGAGGCTATAATAATCAAAAGGGTCAGCTTCAATATTATTTTTTTTATTTGGCACTACCAGCTCTATTTGTTGTCCTTGGGAAGCAAACTGTTCGCACATTTTCAAAATAGCGTAGCCATGCGCCCGCTGAGTAGGGATCCTGATGTTAGCCAAATAAATTAATTTCATTGTTCTTTTTCCAAAACCAAAATTAGGCTTAATCCTCTAATAAAAAATATCCTTTGAAAGCGCGCCACTGCCGCTGGCGATAAATGCAATAGCCTCATTAAGCCCCCTAGCCTTGGGAAACAACGAAAATCTTCATAAACAAAAAACTTCTCAAAGCCAGCATCATAAGCAATCCTTTTTAAGGCAGGGCGGGTAAAAGGCCGCTTATGCGTATAATCGTCCCAAAAGCTTTTATTAAGCATATAGGGGCAATTAGGAGTATATATAACTGCTCGGCCACCCGGCTTTAAAATCCGTTTTATCTCTTTTAAAAAATTAAGCGGGTCATTTAAATGCTCAATTACCTGTTTTGCATATACCCCTTGGTATTTTTCCGCCGGTAAAGTATTTATATCTTTTTCAATATCCATCTCAAAAACTTTTAAACCTCTTCTCCGGGCGATCTCAACGCTGTCCTTGTCTTTTTCTATACCCTCAAAGATTTCCGGCTTAACAGCCATAAAATTGCCAGTGGCGCTTCCTATATCCAAAATAGGCCCCTGATTATCCTTAAACCATCGATCAAAATAAAGCCTTTCAAACCACAGGTCTTTTTGCTTTGATTTCTCTTTGTATTTTTTATCTGAGTAATAGCTCATCTATTATATTATTTTTATTAATATTTTTTACGCAAAGCAAATTAGCATACCTCTTATTTTCTGGGGTATAATTCTTTAATAATTTCTCATCAGTAATTTTTTTCAAGCCAGCCTCGTCTTCGCTTAAAGAATAATAATCGTATCCATAAGATCGCAGAAGGCTCAGGCACTCTTTCGGCTCGCCGCCTGCTCTTTTTATGCCAATTGGCCAAAACTCCATCATAATTACGGGGTCATTTTCCGTTAACAGCCTCATCATTCCAGACAAAGCTAATATTTCCGCTCCTTGAATATCCATTTTAATAAAGTCTATCTTTATTTTATTATCGCTAAAATAATCATCTAATTTAATTAAATCTATATCAACAAACTCTCTTCCGTCTCGCGAATCATAAATCCGATTATCGCCATGATTATCGGCACGCAGATAAAGCTTCCCTATGGTATTTTTATCGGAGACAGCCTTTTGCTCCAAAATAACATTTTTATAGCCGTTCTCATCAACATTCTTTTTTAAAATACCGAATATCTCCGGCTCCGGCTCAAAAGCATAGACCTTGCCGTTAATCCCAGCTATTTTAGCAAAAAGCAGCGTATAGTAGCCGATATTAGCCCCTAAATCCAAAACTGCATCTCCGGGCTTTATTATTTTTGAAACAATTCTCGTGGCTAATGGCTCGTATTCTTTTTCAACCGAAAGAGATAAAGAATCTTTATTGTCTAAAAACATTTTATGGCCATTTATCACGGCAAATCTAGATTTTAAGCGCAAGCTAATAAAATTATGGATTGACCTTATCAAAAAAATATTAGTCAAACCGTAGCCTGAAAATATTTTTATTATTTTTTTATATATCCTATATAATAAAAGCCTCAGTCTTTCCATAAGTTTATTTAATGACAACGCCTGATTAAAGCTTCCAGCGCCCTCAAAACCATCTCCGGCGTTGTCTTCTTTAAGCATTGATAATGGCCGAATTGGCAATCCAATACACTCGAGCTCCAAATATGGAGACAGGGCCAACAATCAATATTTTCCGGCTTTACTATCTCGCATTTTTCATAATACGGCGCCTGTTCAACATAGTTAAATGGGCCGACAATGTCAACTACCGGCACACCCAAAGCATTAGCGATAAAAAGAGGCCCGGTATCAACGCTAATAAAATAATTAAAACGCTTGATCAAAGATGGCAGTTCTTTCAAAGAAAAGTCCTTATAAGTAATTATAACATTTTCTTTGACTAATCGCTGAAAATCCTTTAATACTAACTCATCGGCCGGGCTGCCGATAGCCACAATTTTAAAACTATATTTTTTAATAATTTCGTCGGCTAATTTTGCAAAATTATTTGCTCCCCATTCTTTGATTTTATTGCCCGCGCTTAGGCTTAAGCCAACTATAATATCCGAGGATTTAATTTTTTGCTGAGCTAAAAAATCGGCAACTTTATTTTGGGATAAATCATCCGTAAAAACTTCTTTCGTTAAATTGCTATTTTTTACCCCTATAAACTCCAACAAACCTAAATAATGTTTAACGGATAAAGAGTTTTTTTGATAAACCAGCTTCCGATTGGACAAAAAAGATAATTTTTTATAGAAAAATCCCATTTCGCTATTTGCTGAAGTTATGCGGATTGGAATGCCGGCCAAAAACGGCAAGATAAAATTAAGAGTGCCGGGGACTAAATTAATACAAACATTAAAATCTTCGCTTTTTATTTTTTTAAATAATTCCCAGGTTTTTTTGAAGCTTAAACTCGAGTTTAAAGGAAAAATGATAAGTTCATTTATGTTTTGGTTATTCTGCAAGATCTCTTCAACCCTAGGCACAGCCAATACCGCTAGATAAGAATCCGCGTATTTTTCCTTTATAGCGCGAAAAACCGGTGTAGCACATATTAAATCCCCGATTTTTGCGTTATCGATAATTAAAATCCGCTTGGAAGGTTTATTTTTTAAAAAGGCTTTTTTTAAATACAATCTAAAATAAAAAAATGGGGCTGTTAAAAAAACTGCCCCCAAAATAAAAATCTCCCTAAAACGTCTCAGAAAATTAGTGTTCATTATAGCTTCTTCTTGAATTATTTCTTCTCAAAAATCAAATACCGGCTAACTGCCCCTGCCTCCTGATATAAAGGAAAATCAGCCATCACCGACGCTTCTTTATTATTGACTATTACTTTATTGGGCACACCAACCGTTATTTGTTTCAGCTGGTCTTGCCCTAAGATCAGTTCATCATTAATTTTTAAATATTGGTAATAATTTTTTGACGGCAAAAAAGTGGCAATTTCCGGAGAATTATACAAGAATATCTTCTCGGAAAAATCAATTCGATTAAAATAATTTTCCAGGCTTGACGTTGCCCGGCTATAATAATAGCTGGCCGTCCAGGAAAAATAATGCAAATAGAGGAATTGCGCCCCAATTAAAACCCCGAATAGAATAAATACTATTTTTATATTAATATTCCGGCTCCAGGCAAACTTACTTTTCAACCACTCAAACATTATTAACGAGGAAGCCGGCAAAAAAAGTAAAGATAATATTTGGGCGGCAAAAAGATATCTATACCACCCGACCATCCGCAAATAAGATAAGCAAATGAACAAGGAAAAAAAGAAAGAAACTATTTCTGTTAAAGAAGTTGTTTCCGATCTAATTTTTCTTATCGCCAAGGACAGAAGCCAAATAAGCATTGTTCCCAGCAAATAGATCGGCGTGCCTTCCGTAAAAAATCTTTTTATATTTTGCCAAACAAGAACTGACATATCCCCTACGGCATAAGGATTAGCATAATCTCGCAAAACATCCACTAGCGGCCCGCCGCCTAAAAATTGAGTTTTTAATAAAACTGCTATTACTACACTTCCGGCCGCCAAGCCAGCCAAAATCCGCCGCCAATCCCAGGCTATGTTTTTATAAAAAATAATTAAAGCCAAAATAACAGCTAAAGGCAGAACTAAAAAAATAGACTTAGTTGATAAACAAAGCGCTACAGATAAACCAGCCATTATATAGTCTGAATAGCTGCCAACAAACTTTTTTTTCTCGATCTTATAAAGATAATATAAAAAAAGAACCAGAAAAAAAACGCCGGGAACTTCGCCCAAAACGTTCCGGCCGTTACCGTATAACGGAGCAAAACCGACAAGCAAAAGAGAAGAAAAAGCCGCTATTTTGAACCCCCATATTTTTTTAGCCAAAAAATAGCACAGCAAAACCAACAAAATAGTGAAGAGAACCATTACCGACCTTGCCGGCAAAAGCCCCCGGCCAAAAAGCTCCATCGCCCAGCCTACGGGATAGGCCAGCGGAAAACCGGTTGAAAAAAACGTGGCATTATGGACAATTAGATCCGGTTCTATCTTTATACCCATAATTCCATCGTTTACCAAATTTTCAGCCGACTGGATAACAAAACCCTCATCAAACCAAGTCGGCGGGCTTTCGGTCAGTTTATAGGCCGCAAAAAAAAGAGTAATGGCCACTAAAAAAACAATAAAAACTTTTTCGTAAATATTTTTCACGCTAAATAAAAATGCTATGTATTATTTTTTAACCTTAAAAATAGCAAACTTATAGACCAAAAAGCTTTCCACAGCTATCACCGCCTCGGCTATAAATTGCGCTAGCATATACCAAAGGCCGGCTTTTTCCACCAGCAAAAAAACTATCAAAAGGTTTAAGAGCAAATTAGTTAAAGTGGTCAACAAATAAAAAAAGGCTTGGTGGTGCATTTTTTCCGTTCGCCGGTCATCAAAAGTCCAAAACTTCTGCAAAGTAAAGCTAACGATAAAAGAAAAAATGAAAGCCAGAACGACTGAAAATAGGTACCAAATGCCCGCAAACTCGGTAAAGGCGTAGAGCGCGATAAAACCGACCAAGGTAGCCGTTCCGCCAGAGATCAAAAACTTAACTACTTGAGCCGGAAGGCCAAACCTTATTTCCCAAGGCATAATTACCGCTTCCATAATGGTTGAGAGAGCCATTTTTGACTCTCCGGCATTCCTTAATCGAATAATCGTCGGAATCTCTTTAAAAGTCGCCTTGTTTTTTAAAAGCAGGTATCTTAAACCAAAAAGAAAAGCAAACTCTTTGGCCTGTAATTTATCAAAGCTTATCTTTTTAAGAACCGGCACAGAAATTGCCATGTAAGCATTCGTCCAATCCCGTAATTTTCTGCCTAGAATACAACGGCAATAAAAATTAGCCCAACGGCTCAAAAGCGCGCGCTTGAAAGGGTACTCGCTCATTCCCTCTTTGGGATTTATATGGCAAGAACCGATAACCACATCATATTTTTTTGAATTTTCAATTATGGCCGGCAAATCATTGGGGTCATGGCTAAAATCAGCGTCCATCATAAAAATCGTCTTCGCTTCCGGGAAATCGTTAAAAACTTTCTGGAATCCCGCCACATACGCCTTGCCTAAGCCCTCTTTTACCGGACGAACAAATAAAAATAATCCCGGATATTTTCCCTGAAGCTCTTTTACTGTTTGAGCGGTTCCATCAGGAGAACTGTCATCCACGATCAAAACTTTCGCCTCAGGCGAAAGTTCAAATATTTTCTCAATAAGCCTGCCGATATTTTCCCTTTCATTATAAGTGGGAATGACAAAAACCGAATTATCCATTTTTAAGCTTTAAAGAATTTTTTTACAAGACCGATTATTCTATCTTTTTCCGCTTTTGTTAAATGAGAAGAAGAAGGCAAATATAATCCATTTCTGCCTAACCGATCAGCTACCGGATACGGTTCTGTTTCTTTATAAATAGGCTGCCAATTCATCGGGAAAAAATAGGTTCTCGTTTCCACGCCATTTTTTTCCAAAAACTTCATTAATTTGTCTCGATTGCCCTTTTTAAGCACCAATCCATACATCCAAAAGACCGATTTTGCCCCCTTCTTTTCTGAAGGAAAAACTAAATAATCTTTCAGGCCTTGCAGTTTATCAGTATAGTACCGGGCATTTTCTCGCCTCAAAGAGACTAACTCGTTTAAGCGCTCCAGCTGCGCCAAACCCAAAGATGCTTCCAAAGCGCTCATTCTTAAGTTCCAAGCTTGCTGCTCGTGCCAAAAATGGCGCTTGTCATGAAAATAATAAGCCTTTAATTTAATTAATTTTTTATATAAAGCTGCGTTATTGGTAATTATCATTCCACCCTCACCTGTAGTCATCACTTTATTTGCATAAAAACTAAAACAGCCCATATCGCCAAAAGTTCCGGCTAATTTATTTTTATACAAAGCCCCATGGGCCTCAGCCGTATCTTCAATAACAAACAATTTATGTTTTTTAGCGATTGCCATAATTTCGTCCATATCGCAAGGGTGGCCATAAATATGCACCGGAATTATTGCTTTAGTTTTTTTGGTAATTTTTTCTTCTATTTTTTTAACATCTATATTGCCATTTTCTTCACAGTCCACAAACACGGGCTTGGCGCCGCATTGGACAACCGCATTAGCCGTAGCCACCATAGTAAAAGTTGGCACGATTATTTCATCTCCTTTTTTGATGCCTAAGGCCCATAAGGCCAAAAATAAAGCCGATCCGCCCGAATTAACTGCCACAGCATATTTAACGCCAAACTTTTTGGCAAAAGCCTTTTCAAAAAGCCCAACATATTTAGCGGTGCTGGAAATATTGCCTTCTTTAATGGCCCGAGAAACAGCATCTATTTCTTTTTGGGTTATATACGGCTCACAAACCCGAATATATTTTTGATTATTTTTTTGTGTCATAATCTACCATTATTTTTACCAATTCATTGAACCTAACTTTTGGCGACCAACCTAAAACTTTTTTAGCCTTGGAAGCATCGCCGCATAAATAATTCACTTCGTTCGGCCTTAAATAAGCCTTATTGGTCTTGATAACTTTTTTAAAATCCAGCCCTGCCAGCTGGCAAGCTTTTTGAGCGAACTCCTTAACAGTATGCGTTTCGCCGGTGGCAACAACAAAATCATCCGGCTTCTTTTGCTGCAGCATCCGCCAAGCTGCCTCCATATATTCGGGAGCATAGCCCCAATCCCGAGAAGCATTCAAATTACCCAAATAGATCGAATCCTTCTCTCCCTTTAAAATTGCGGCGATACCTTTGGTAATTTTTCTGGTTACAAAGTTTTCTCCGCGCCTGGGAGATTCGTGATTAAAAAGAATGCCATTGGCAATAAACATGCCATATGATTCGCGATAAATTCTGGCCATCTCAAAACCATACAATTTAGCAACACCATAGGGGCTTTTAGGTTTAAATGGTGTCTTTTCGTTTTGCGGCGCCTCGCCCTCTTCCCCAGAAAAAAGCTCTGAAGTTGAAGCTTGATAAACTTTGCACTTCAAGCCCAGGACCCTGATCGCTTCCAGCAAATTAAGAACCCCAACGCCGGTTGCGCTAGTTGTGTAAAGCGGAGTCTCAAAAGATATTTGGACATGTGATTGCGCTGCTAAATTATAAACTTCATCCGGCATTACTTTAGACAAAATATTTGTCAGGGAAATAAAGTCTGTCATATCACCATAATGCAAATGAAAATTACCGGCAGTTCCCAAACCAGCAGGATCTTTATCTGGGCTCCCATAAAGATGTTCTATTCTAGACCGATTAAAGCTAGACGAACGCCTAACAACTCCATGCACAATATAGCCTTTTTTTAATAAAAGTTCCGCCAAATAAGAACCGTCTTGACCGGTGATGCCGGTAATTAACGCTTTTTTCATATTTTATTTTTGTTTAAATCGGATCTTTGCGGCTTAAAAATTAAAAAATGACCCAAATCTATCTTTTATCTTTTCCCAACTCAAAAGCATATCTATAAACCCATTAAAAAAAATAATTATGGCTGAGGCTATAAATAATTTTTGCCTCCGCCATCCCTGCACATTTAACGCCTCAATAGCAAAATAACTAGCACAAATTGTCAATAAAGGATATATCTGAAACCTGTATCGCGTCTCCACCACTGTAGCAAAAATTATTAAGGGAGTAAAGGCTAAAAAAGCCAGCAAATAATTAAGTTTTTTCTCTTTTGCTGACCAAGCTTTTATTGCCCCAGCTAACCCAAAAACTAATAAAAAAACCGAAGCAATAGCTGAACAGAAAACAAATATCATCTGCCCGATTCCAGCCTGATAGAACCAAAAACCCATAGGGCGAATAATGCTGAAGTATTTATTGACGCGCAGCGCTGTTAATTTTAAAAACTCCGCCGGATAAGCAAACAAGAACTCTTTAAAATGCTTCATTGATTCCGAGTTTATTTCCACCGCTTTATGGGTTTGCAAGAACTGTTGTTGCTCGATCGTCGGCTCCTGCTCCCCGTTCCCGCCATGGTAATTGCCTATCCAAAAATTAAAGTTCCCAGCTGAGCCAAATGGCATTATTTCCCCATACACCTGATAGTTTCTGGCGGTCCAGGGCACAAAAACTAAAATTAAAATGGCCAGAAATAGCAATGCTTGGCGCCAATTTCTTTTCTGCCAAAAATAAAATAATATCACCGGCACTAAAAAAAGCACCGGCGGCCGGGCTAGAACAGCCAACCCAGAGAACAGCCCCAATAATGCAACTAGCCGATAACCGCCTTTTAAAAAAAACAAAAAGAAAAAATAGACCATTAAACAGACAAAGAACAAATAGAGAGTTTCGGTCATTAGCATCGCCGATATTTCTATTAGATCGGGATAAAAACCAAAAATTGCTGCTGCCACAATAGCGATTTTTTTTCTTTTATCGTTGGCAGAAAAAATCAGCAACGCGGCCAAATAAATCAGCCAAGCGCTGGCTGCGTGCAATAATGCTTGGAAAAGCCAAACTACGCTGTAGCTATGGCCAAAAACTTTATAGATCCCGGCTAAAAAGTATTCATAAAGCGGTCCCACCCGGGCAATAGCATAATCACTTGCCAAATCCCCTGCTAAATATTCCCGGTAGCCATTGCCACTGGCAATATTCTGGGCAATATTATCGTAGGCCCGGGCATCAACCGCCGGCACAATTTTAAAATAGAAAGAATAAGCCAGGCTAGCCAAAAAAGACAACAATAAGATTATAATTAAAACCTTATGGCTTAAAAAACAATCTTTGGTTTTTTTTAAAATATCCATGGCTAGAAAGGCAAATTAATTATATCTATTAAAGACCTTATATTGTAATTAAATAAAACATAAGCCGCAACAAAAACTCCAGCCCAATATGGCTTTATCCGGGACAGCCCAAAACCAGCGACCAAAGCCAGCCACGGCACTAAGATAAATGCCAAGCGCTGAGCCACCTCCGGCCAAATAATAAAGAACAAAGAAGTAGGCAAAATAGCGATTAGAATCTTCCAGCGGCCTTTATCTTGCGCTTTTATTTCTTCCTTGATTCCCAACAGCCAAGCCAGCCAACCAAGAGAAAAAACCCAGCCCAATATCTTAGCAATTATAATTATCCCTCGGGATTGCCGCCCAGCCTCAAAAGAGACTGATTTGACCGCTAAATACCAATCAAAATAAGAATAGTGGTATTTAAAATAAACAAAAACATGGTAAGACAAAAACGGAACCAAAAATAAACAGCCAGCTAAAATAATGTCTTTTATTTTCTGCTTATTGGAAAAATTTGAAACTAATAGAAGCAAGAATAGGTTAACTAAGCCCAAGCCTCCGTATTCCTTGTATAAAACGCCTATTGCCGATGCCAAAATAGCTAAATAATAGAACCTCCTATCGGCCGCATTGGTATATTTAACCGCAAAATATGTGGCTAGAAATAGAAAAAACCAGCCGCCCATATCCGCTAAGTGGGCGTTGCCCGGGTCTATTAAATAATAATTAGACACAACCAATAAAGAGCCCCAAAAGGCCACCCTACTTTTTTGGTATATCTCTTTTGCTAAAAGATAAAAGACACCGATAAAAAGAAGGTAAAAAATAATATTTAGGGCGGACACGCTTAAGCTAAAATCTTTAAGAAAAAAATTAAAAAAAGTGGCTAAGCCCAAAAATAATGACGTGGTCAAGACCCTATTCATCGGCACCGGCCCATCAAGCGCCTGCCCCTGCAAAAACTTTACTGCCTCAAAATAAGTGATCGCATCTTTTTCTAATCTATGGTCATAGCCAATATAAAAATAAGAAACCACTAAGCCTAAAATCGCCAAAGAAAAAATCAAGGCTAATTCTTTGTTTTTTATAAAAAAATCTTTTATCATGCCTAAATTAATTTTGGTTGATCTTAAACTGTTCGTATTTTTTTATTCCTAGCCTGAAAAAAATATATTTTTTCATCACGCTTAAAACCGATAAGCCATATTTAATGCTTTTTAACAGGCCGATCTGCGAAGCCTCGGAAAAATAACGTGTGGCGATCGGCACCTCTTTGATCTTAAGCCCGGCCACTTTTATTTGCGCAATAATTTCGGTATCAAAAACAAAATCATCGGAGTTTTTTTCCAGCGGCACCGCCTCTAAAACCTGCCGGCCGTAAGCCCGAAAACCAGAATGGTATTCGGTCAAGCTCAGACCTAAAAAAAGATTTTCAATAAAAGTCAAAAATATATTAGCTAAAAACTTCCAATAAGGCATTCCGCCAGCCAAAGCATTTTTAGGAAACATCATCCGTGAGCCAAAAACCGCATCCGCTTCCCCCGCCAATATTGGCTTTAAAAGCTCAGGCACAAGTTTAGGATCGTACTGATGGTCCGGATGCACCATAACCGCGATATCCGCTCCGGCCGCCAAAGCTTCTTTATAGCAAGTTTTTTGGTTGCCGCCATAGCCCCGGTTTTTAGGATGCACAAAAGTTTTTAATCCGAGTTTTTTGGCTATTTCAACTGTATTATCGCGACTAGCATCGTCAACCAAAATAATTTCATCCACCCATTCTCGAGAAATATCGTTAACGGTTTTTTCTACGGTTTTAGCAGCATTATAAGCCGGTAAAACTGCTATGACTTTTTTATTCGGATTTTTTGCTTCCATATATTCAATTTAATTTTTATTTAAAAATAAAGCCTAGCAACGCCAATCCCCCTTTTATTTCCTGTACTAATTGCGCCCAGCTTCTAATGTGCAGCAGCCGGCGCAAAATGATTTTTGGCCGAAAATAAAAGCGGCGATGCGCTATTTCATAATAATACCGCAACCTCTCTTGGCTCAAGCCCGGCAGCTCTAAAACAACATTAGACATGCTATAATCATCCCAATTAAAACTTTTTATATAACCCTTCTCTTTAGCCCAATTAAAAAGTTCTGTGCCAGGATATGCCGTAGCAATATTAAATTGCACTTCATCCGGATCAAGCTTAATGGCAAAATCAATGGTTTTTTTGATCGTAGCTTCTGTCTCTCCTTGATTTCCTATCATAAAAGATGCCCGAGTCTCTATGCCTATTTTTCTGGCAATTTTTACCGCTGCCACAACCTGGTCCAGCGATATACGCTTATTTATATTTTTTAATATTTGCTCATCAGCCGACTCCACGCCAAAAAGGATCAAATGGCACCCGGATTTTTTCATCAGCCGCAATAGTTCTTCGTTAATATGGTCAACCCGGGTAAAACAAGACCAGGTTATATCGATTTTTTCTTTAGCAATTATATCGCAAAAATCCCTAACAACATCCTTGAATAGGGTGAAGGTATCGTCATAAAAAGCCACTTCCTTTATTCCGTAATCCCGCTGCAATATCTTTATTTCTTCTATAATATTGCGGGCGGAACGCTTCCTGACCACGCCGCGAAAAGTCCGATAGCAAAAAGTGCAACGGCCCGGGCAACCCCGCGTAGCAAACATTATCATCACAGGCAGCCTCTTATAGCTACCGACCGCCGGATAATATTTATCCATGGGCAATAAGTGGTATGCCGGCGGCGGGATCATATCCAAATCCTGAATTAACGGCCGCGGCGCATTTTTTATAATTTGCCCCTTTTCTTTATAACAAAGACCTAAGATTTCTGCCGGATCTTTTTTATCGGCTAGATCCCGCACAGTTTCTTCTCCCTCATCAATCACCACAAAATCAATTGCTTGATGGGCTATTATCTCTTCCGGCATTACCGACGGGTGGACTCCCCCCAGCACCGTTTTAGTTTCCGGCCAATTTTTTTTAATAAAATCTGCCAGCGCCAAAGCATTATTAACCAAAGGAGTTGTAGCGCTAAAACCGACCAGATCAAAATCTTGCCACAAACCAATTAAAGCCTGCTCGGTGTCTTTAACGGTGTAATGCAGCGCTGAACAATCCAAATATTGGACTTTATGGCCGGCTGCTTCCAGCACAGATGCAATATAAGCCAAACCTAAACTTGGCCAGCAACTAGCCACTCCTTTCCACAGATTTTTGTCCTCGCCAATAACCCAAGGCGGATTGATGAGTAGAACTTTGCTCATTTATTTTTTGAACCGGTATTTTAATAAAGTCCAGATCGCTTCCACGGCATCGCGCCAATTAATTTTTTTACCCTCATTTTTATGGCGGGGGTAATAATTTATTGGCACTTCGTGGATCTTTATCCCCCGCTTGGCAATTTTAGCCGTAATTTCCGGGCAGAACTCGAACCTCTCACATTTTAAATCAACGCTTTTTAACAAATCGGTTTTTATCATTTTATAGCAAGTCGGCTCATCCGTTATTCTTGTTCTATACAAAAGATTAGTCAGCCAAGTTAAAAAAATCCCGCCTAAAGCAAAGATGTGGCCGGAATGCCGGCTCTTAAGATAGCTGTGGTTTAAGCGGCGAGAACCATAGATAACCTGCCCATCAACCTCATTAGCCTTGGCTATCATAGCCTTAAAATCATTCGGGTCGTATTCTAGGTCTGCGTCCTGAACCACTACCCAATCGCCGGAAACTTCGGCAAATCCGCTGCGCAAAGCCCTGCCTTTACCGCGATTTTTTTCATGATAAATTATTTTATGCCTCCCTTCATATTTTTTAATTATTTCTCGCGTGCCATCAGTAGAAAAATCGTCCACTATAATAATTTCTTTGGCCACGTCCAAATCCAGCGTTTCTAGCTTAGCTAAAAGCTGCTCCACGGTGCTTTTTTCATTATAGACAGGAACAATAATAGAAAGTTTCATATTAAAATTATTTCTTATCTTTACCCAAAGCCTCCTCCAATTTAGCTGCGAGAACCCGCAAGCTATGGTTTTTAATTACAAAATCCCGGGAAGAAGCCAGGAGTTGTTGCTTCTCTTGCTCGCCCATATTAAAAATATTCTTTATTTTAGCCGCTAAGTCAGCCGGGGTGCCGTCAAAAAATAATCTTTCATCAACTTCGCCGGCCAGAGTCTCATTAGACATCAAAACCATTGTGGCGCACGCCATCGCCTCAAAGATAGTTTTATCTAGGCTTCCGGTAGGGGTCAGGTTAATATACAAATCAAAACTATTAAAAATTTTCGGCGCCTGGTTATTGGGCACGCCCTTTTCTATTTGCAAAGAATCGGAAAGACTGTTATTTATAATCTCCTTTTTTATCTCTTCTAAGCATGCCCTATCTCTTTCTGGCGCATTACCAACAATCTTACCAGAAAAATCAACGTTTTCTTTTTTTAATAAGGCTAACGCCTGTATGAAAATATCCGGTTTTTTTATGGGCGAGATGCGGCTAAAGAACAAAATAGAGTTTTTTATTCTCTCGGCAGCCGAATCAGACTTAAAAAAATCTGTGTCCACACCAACCGGCATTATCCTGGTTTTTTTGAATCGAGCAACAAAAGCAAACTTGGAAGTGCAAAAAACTATGTTAGACAAATAAACCGCCGCTCTGGCTAGAAATCCGCCCTTTGGATGATTTCGCCATAAAGTGATTTTCTTGCCCCATAATTGCCATAAAAAACTTCCCAGCAAAATATATTCTTGGTTCATATGGACAAAGACTGCATCGTAATTTTGCCGCTCTTGCCAAATATATTTATAAAATCTTACTAAATATTTTATCCAAGATTTTCCGCCTTCTTTGCCCAAACTTAAAACTTTTACGTTAGCCGGCAAATGATGTTCGCCCACACCTAAAGCAATAACAATAATTTTTTCAAAATGCTTGGCTAATTCCGCCACCCAGCCATGCATAAAGCCTAAAATATCGTCTTGGCAATTTATTTTTTGGGTTAAAATCAATAATTTCATAATGAATTGCTTTCCTTGGCGGCTTTTTGCCAAGATAGAAGATATAAATTAAGTATGGCTTGTTTCGAGGGCAGGGCTGATATTGCTTGCTTAGCGCTCTCGCTAAGTTTTTGGCGTAAAGCAATATCTTGCAGTAATTTTTCCATCGCCTCAATTAACGCTTGCTTATTGCCGATAGGAACAATTAACCCGCTTTCATTATTTTTTATCACTTCCCCCGCGCAGCCAACATCGGTCATAATTATCGGCAAGCTGTATTTGGCAGCTTCAATAACCGCCAAACCCCAACCCTCCGAGTTTGAGGTTAAAAGAAAAATATCTGCCCCAGCATAAATATTATCAAGCTCCTCCCGGGTTTTTTGCCCTAAAAGTTTTATATTCTTTTCTAATTTCAAACTAGCGATTTTTGATGCCAAAAATCCCTTTTCCGGCCCATCCCCCACAATCCACTGTTCGCTTTGCGGATATTTTTTCACTATCTCCGCCATCGCTTCAATTTGCAACTCAATATTTTTAATCGGCACTAAACGGCCCACAGTTAAAAAAACCTGCCCATTTTTATCTTTTTCCAGCTTTGGCTCTGTTTTATTTTCCGTAAATATCGGAACCACCATAATTTTTTCTTCCGCTACGCCAAAATCGTCAATTAATTGTTTTTTCAGCCTTTGGCTAACGCACCGGATCACCTTTGCCTGCGATAGAATATATTGAGCAATTAGTTTTCTTAAACCGCGGTATTTTTCAAAACCATGAACCTGGACTTCTAGTCCCGTTTTAAACTTTTTAGACAACAAAACGCCAATCCAGGCTAAAAAATAAATGTCCTGAACAGAAATGACATCATATTTTTCCTGCTGCAAGATTTTTTTAGCTAACCTATATGTTTTCCGCAATTTAAAAAACTTACAGCAACCATCAACCGCAAAAATCCTAGCTTTTTCTGATAGAGCTATCTGCTGGTCCTTGCTGGACGGAATAATAACAGTGTATTTTTCTACCAAAGCGCTGTAATCCAAAACCCTCCGGGCCAGATCGGATCGAGGGTCAATAATTGAATTGTCCAGGCTTAAGTTTAAAATCTTCATTTTATTTTGCTACGAACTTTTTAGCTAATTTATATTCTATCGGCCAAGCAAAAAACTTTAATTTCCACCTTAGCTGGCAAGTTAAGATAAATCCTATTTTCAGCAATTTTTGCGCCTTAACAGAGGAGCCCAGTGCTGATTTGATGCTGTGGGCGCCAAACCTCACAAAAGCCTCCATTGACTCCACAAAATCTCGATCTTTTTCCCTGATCCAAGGAAAGTTCTCAATTGAAAGGTAGCTTAGTTCATTCTCCGCCAAATCCGCCCATTCTTCAAGGCTCTGCGGGGCCTGCCAGCCGCTAGCCACGCATTCCTCATACAATTCCGAACCCGGATAAGGCCGAAACGCCTGAGGCCCTAGGATCTGGATTTCTGGGCTTAATTTGGCCAATTTGTCTATTAGGCTCAAGGTTTCCATCATCTCACTCCTTTCTTCGCCCGGCAAACCAATCATAAACGAATACTGCGGTATTATGCCATGCTTTAAAGCGGCTTTAGCCGAACTAATTACGTCCTCAGGGTTAATATCTTTTTTCATCTTTTTTAACAGCCGCGGACAGCCCGATTCGGCCCCAAAAGATAAAAGATAACAACCGCTTTTCTTCAATTTAGCCATAAACGCGTCATCAATCATTCCCTCTCTTATATAATTGGCACGCACCGTGGTTTCCCAAGGAATAATTAAATCTTGTTCTATCATGCCATCGATAATTTTTTTGGCGCGCTGGATATCCACAAAAAAGTTCTCATCCCAAAAACGCAATTTTTTGCCGGCAAAATACGGCTTGTTTTTTATAACCCTTAGATCTTCGAGCACTTGCTCAGCCGATCTTGGCCGCCAACTATTTTTCAAGATAGCATTAATGCAAAAAGTGCAGCGGTGCGGGCAGCCGCGAGAAGTTAACGAGGGAATCAATTGGACTCTTTCCAGGATCTCCCGCGGCACCAACTCCCAATTAAATAAGGGCATCTTGGCCGGGTCATGAAGCTGGCGCGGCGGATTGATAATAATCTGACCGTCTTTTTTATAGACTAACCCATTTATTTCTTCTAGTTTTTTTTCAGCTGCCAATTCATAAATTGCCTCCTCTCCTTCGCCTACGCAAACCATATCAATTAAACGGTGCTGCACAGTTTGAGCCGGAAAAAAAGTTGGATGAGGTCCGCCCCAAATAATTTTACAATCAGGATTAATTTCCCTGATCAGCCGAGATATTTTTAAAGCCTGGCTTACCTGCATGGTCATTACCGAAAAAGCGGCCAAGTTGCATCCAGGTAATTCTAGCCGCAGTTTTTTGTCAAAATCATCTTGCCTGGCTCCATCAAGTATTTCTACCGCTATCCCCCGGCTATCAAGCAATGAAGCAATGCTTAACAAACCAACGGACAAAGAAGTATCGTAGCTGGCTTTGGCAATATTAAACGGCGGATTGATCAATAAAACCTTGGGCATTATTTTTTATTTGACCGGCAAATATCATTTAATACTATAACGGTTTTAGCCACTAATTTATCCCAACGAAAGTTTTCTAAGGTTTTTTGGCTATTAGCAACGAACTTAGCCTGCAAACTTTCATCACCTAAAAGCCTGCTTATCGCACTAACCCAGGCCTGCTTATCGTTATAAGGAACGAGCAAGCCATTTTCTCCGCTTTGCACGACTTCCACGTTGCCGCCGACAGCCGTGGTGATGACCGGCAAGCCGGCGCGCATAGCGTTAAGCACTGAGTGTGGCAAGCCTTCATAGTTGGTATTTAAAATAAAAATCGTAGAGCGGGCAAAAATAATATGGCTGTCTTTTTCGCTCACTCGGCCGCAGAACTTTACATTAGGCTCTATCTTTAATTTATGCGCTAATTCTTTTAATTTTTTATCCTCCGGCCCATCGCCCAAAACTTCAAAAATAATTTCCGGCCATTGTTCTTTCAATTTTGCCACCACATAGAGCAAGGCCTCAACGCCTTTCCAAGGCATTAAGCGCCCGGCAAAAACCAAAGTTGGCGCCTCGGGCTTTATTTTGGCAGACTGCTCGCCAAAAAAATCAACCGAATTATAAATCACCGTTATTTTTTCTTTAGCCACGCCGATCAAGCCCGCTACCTCAGCCATAAAATTGCTCACTGCGATTATCCGGTCCGCCTTCACCATTATTCTTGTCCGGCGCTGTTTTGATTTTTCGATCGCAGAATCGTATTTTTTCTTTTGAAAATCAACAATATAATCTTCGGTCCAGCCCCTAGCTACCGCTGTTTCCCACGCGCTGTCTCCGGCAAAACGGACAAGATATTTTTTGCCGGTTAAAGCTTTTATTACATAAGCAAAATAGCCCACGCTATAAGTATCGGTGGCATAGATCATGTCCGCCCAAAACGATAATTTCAGCATCTGGAAAAAATATTTTGCCTGGCGGCCAAAAGAGCTTTGTTGGCGGCTTATCCGATAAACCATTCCTTCCTTTTTTTCCTCCTCGCTTAGCAGAACATCCGAATAAGTTATAACCTTTATCGCCATCCCCTCTTTTTTCAAAGCACCGGGCAATTCGGTCAAAATAGTGGCCGGGCCGCCAAGGTCGGGCGGATAAATGCCGGTAGCAATTAGTATCTTTAATTGCTCATTTTGTTTTTTAGGCATTAACCTTGAATCCGCGTTAAAAACAATAAATCTATAAAAACAAAAATTACAAACGGCTAAAATTGCCCCGATAATTACCTGGGCCAACATATACCAAAGATGCAAAATATCCACTAAAAAATATATTCCCGCCACATTAAAACTCAAACCAAACATTGCCACCAGAAAATAATATGCCAGCTGGCGTTTAACCCGGTCAATGTCACCATTGCGGAAGGTCCAAAACTTTTGCAAAAAAAAGCTAACAAAAAAAGAACAAATAAAAGCTATTACCGCCGAGATAAGATACCAGACACCAAAATAATCCGTTAAAACAAAAAGAGCTGCCAAGTTAACCAAAGTGGAAGTACCGCCAGATATTAAAAATCTGGTTATTTGCTTAAAATGATGCAGGTTTTTTAAAAAAAACTCAGACATAAAAATCTGGCTTTATTAAACTATTAATTTATTAAAAATAGCTTCCATTTGCTTAGTAATCTTGTGCCATTCATATTTCTCCGCTACAAGCTGCTGACCACTCAAAATCAATTCTTGCCTTAATTTTTCGTCAACCAATAATAGGCTTATTTTATCAGCTAGATCTTTAGGATTGGCCACTTCGCAAAACAGCCCTGTTTTCTTATTTATTAGAAAATCTGGGATACCGCCAACTTCTGTGCCAATTATCGGCAAACCAGCGGCCATAGCCTCTAAAAATGAGTTACCCAAACCCTCAGATAACGATGGGCGAACAAAAACATCGGACACTTTTAAATATTTAACCATTTCCTTATGACTGACTTGTTCTAGAAAAATAACTCTTTTTTCCACACCGATTTTAACGGCTAGCTCTTTTAGCTCTTTTAAGTCTGGCCCATCGCCTAAAGATAAAAACCTTATATTTTGCGGCAAATATTTTAAAGCCAAGATTATGTCATCAAGCGCATTCTTTTTTGTTAAGCGGCCGGTATGAATGACCAATTTGTCTTCAGGGCCTTTTTTAATTTTTTCTTTCAAGCTTTGCAATTCCAAAGCGTTAAGCTCGACCGAAAATAAATCTAGATCAACTCCGTTAGGCACGATTTCTATAGGGCACTTGGCGCCATATCGCAAAGCAAAATCCTTCAAATAAAGGCTAATAGCGGTTATCTGGCTTGCCAACTGAAAGATCTGGGCAAAATATTTTCCCAAAAACCGCGCGCGAGAATGGATATGCTCGGGAGTGTCGCCTTCCTGCAAAGTTAAAAGATACGGCACGCTTTGGTGCTTTTTCTTAAAAAACAAAGCAGCTAAGCCCCCAAAAGACGCCATAATCGCCCAAATCGCGCTATAGTTTTTTTCTTGATGAAGTTTTGCCGCTAGCCTCGCTCCCTGCCAAGGCAATAAAAACTTATCTATTTTCCCTAAACCCCAGCCAACTCGATAGACCGTAATACGGCCAAATTTTTCTTGGGGCAACAATTCTTTTTTTATGCGAGCGCAAATCAAGTCAAAATAAAAATCTTCGCCTAATCGGTCGGTAATTTCCTTAACTGCTACCTCTGCGCCCCCGATCAGCGGAAAATATGCCGTTGAAAATATCAATATTTTTTTCATAAATATTCCCTAATTATCCCTTCCATTATAACATGACTCTCTTTTAGCAAAAAATCAGGAAAATAGCTCCTGATTTTTATTCTTCTATCTATTTTTTATGCCGCAATATTGCCTAAAAGTCTCTCCGGTTATCTTGGAGCAGGTCTTCCATTGTCAAATCACCTTCCCGTTTATCCGCTGCCAAAAAATCATCGGCAAAAATCGCTGAATGAAGTTCGTTTTCCAGGTCTTCAACTGCTTCCTCGTCTTTTATTCCGATCTCTTTTTTATGTTCTTTCAGCCAATTATGCAAGTCCATTGTCGGCTCCCAGCCCAAAAGCTCCCGCGCTAAAGAATTGTCAGCAAAAGTTTCTTTTGGCTCAAGCCTATCCGGAATGCTAACGGTTGGCCCGCCAATTATCTTGGCCAGCTCATTGACGCTATAACTGCGGCCTCGGCCGACATTAATTATTTCGCCAGAACCGACTTTATCACTATTAGCCGCCAGAATATTAGCCCGGACAATATCAAAAACATAAGTAAAATCACGGCGGTTCTCACCGTCACCGGCGATCGTTAAAGGTTTTCCTTCTAAGCGTTGCTGCAAAAAGATACCAATGACCAGCCGGTAAGCGCCTTCCATCAGCATTCGCTTGCCATAAGCGCTAAAATAACGCAAGGAAACCGTCGGCAACCCATAAACCTTATTGAAAAGCTGGCAATACTGCTCGCCAATATATTTTTGCAAAGCATAAGGGCTAGCCGGATTTGGCGCCACGTTTTCCTGCAACGGAACTTTCTCTTGGAAACCATAAACAGAAGACGAGCTGCTATAAATGACTTTTTTCACTTTGGCATCGCGCGCAGCCAATAAAACATTCAAAGTGCCGTTAACGTTGATATCGTGCGGCAAAACCGGGTCGATGATAGAGGGTTGCACTCGGGGTCGGGCGGCCAGATGGAACACATAATCGACATCTTCAAAAATCGGGCGAATCGCATTAAAATTCCTGATGTCTAATTCAAAAAACTTTGCCTGGGGATTAATATTTTCTTTCTTGCCGGTCAATAAATTATCTATAATAACCACCTCGTTGCCGCGGGCGATCAATTCGTCAACCAAATGAGAGCCAATAAAACCAGCGCCGCCTGTTACCAAGCATTTAGCTTTTTTCCTTTGCGGCACTAGCGATATAACCGGCGATTGGGCTTTCTGGTCGGTTTTTTTATTTTGATTTTTAGCAATAACTTCCTGCCCATAAACGCCCGCCAATAAATCCAAATCTTTATTGCTGGAAACCAACAGATCAATATTTTTCTTTTTCATGCTTTCTAAAAGTTCTATGCCCAACGGATCGCCAACCCTATCCTGATAGAGGTCTTGGAAGGCCGCAAAGTCCTTAATAAAACAATGCCCGCCAGCTCCCCGGCCGCTTTTATGCAACGGGTCCAAATGAGTCCGGCCGATCCGCCAATCTGCGGCCATGGCATCGCGCACCACTTCCCAACGCGCGCCGGTTTTATTTGCCAGATCATAAAGCATGTTAATAAAAACCACTTTAAAATAGAACCAATTGTTGCCGCCGTATTTTATCAATTCCGCTTCGCGGGAAGAGCAAACCAAAATATACGGCGCATATGGCAGGACGTTCATGACCGTTTGCGCTTTTTGGCGATATTCCGGGTTATCAATCGGCAAACCGATAATATTACGATGGGGATTGCCAGCATCATGCGCAGCTGTCGCCTCTGTTAAAAACTCCGGAGAATGCAAAACAAAAATCCCTGGATTTTCCGCCTGGATATTTTCGGTCGTGCCAACGGTAATCGTTGATTTGATAACCGCTATTTTCCCTTGGCCAACACACTTGATAACCTGGCGCAAAATGCTATCGTCAAAACCCTGTGGCGTTGAAGGCGTGGGCACAGCGATAAAAACAATATCGCACTCTTTGATAGCTTCGGCATTTTTATTATGCGGCGCTTCCATCGCGTAGCGAACCACCTTAAAACCGCGCCGTTCAAAATCATCAGCATAATGGCGCCCAATCCAGCCTTGGCCGATAAAACCTATTTTTTTGTCTAAATTATGCTCGCTCATTGTCTCAATTAGCCGCAAAAGCGGCCTCTTTTATTAGTTTTTACTGATTTATTATATTATAAAGAAATCGAGAAAAAGTCAACCCCTATGACTAAAAACCCCTCTAAAAACCAAAATCGCCCTAGGTTCTACTAAAGAGCGACTTTATATTATTGCGCCCTATTTTCGGTATTTTTTAGCCTCTTCCGAATAACGCCCCTTATTAGCCAGCAAAGCATCCTCGCCCGTAAACTTATATTGATAACCAAACCTTGTTATTTTAGAGCCATCGGCAATAATCGGATAGGCATAAGAATTAATGCCAGCCGGAACAGTCGGAACGCGGCCGCGAAAAACATACCATAAAAAACTAAAGCCCAATCTCCCCAGCCACAAAGGAATAGGCAAAACCGGCTTGCCCAGCGTGTGCGCCATATCTTTAAGCAAAAAATATTGGTTGGGCGCAATATTAAAAACTTCGTATTCACTTTTTACTCCGCCAAAGGCCAGCCAAAAAATTATATCCGCTACATCGTCTTCGTGGATAAATTGCCGGGCCGATTGGCGCCCGCAAAGCGGAATTAAAGGCAAGCCTTCTTTTATCATCATCAATAAGCCAAAACGCCTAAAAATGAACTGCCCCCGGGGGCCGGAAATCGCGGCTGGACGCAAGACCAAAACTTGCGGCAAGGCCCCCTGGCGCTGGCCGCTGGCCAAAGCGGCTTTTTCTTGGGCAAAAAGCGCCTTAAGATTTTCTTCGATAATTTTTTTATCCACGCCGTATAGATATTTTTCTTCCATGAACGGGTCTTCTTCTTTAAACTTCCGCTCCACGGTATTGCCAAGCCTAGCCCCATAGGAAGCAACTGTTGAAAAATCTATCAAACGGGAAATGTCGTTCTTAAAAACAAAATTAAAAACATTTTCCGCCCCGTCAAAATTGCACTTATTTTGCCACGCCCGCTTTTTGCCAAAGCCTTCCCGGATAACATAAGCACAATGGACCACCACATCGGGTTTGCCGCCTTTTAACACTTCTTCCTGCCAACCGTTATCCCCCAAATTAAAAGTCAGCCAAGTTAGCTTAGGATCACCCTTAGGGAACTTAGCGCTGGCATCTTTCATATCCAAAGCTACCACTTTCTCTACTCGAGAGTCTTTTAAAAACAAGTCTGTTAACATTCCGCCGATATAGCCGGCAGCGCCGGTAACCAAGATCTTCATAAATTATATTTTATATTTATTTTATGTTCCGCTGGTTGATAAAACAGTCCTAATAGTTTGCAAAATAATCGTTATATCTAAAAATAATGACCGATTTTTTATATAGTAAATATCATAAGCTAGGCGCTTTTGGGTCTCTTCAACGGAACGCGGCGGCAATAATTGCTGGGTTTGCGCCCAGCCGGTCAAACCCGGCTTAATTAAGCTCCTGATATTATAATACGGTATTTTAGATTCCAATAGTCCCGTAAACTCTATAAAATCAGGCCGCGGCCCGACAAAGGACATATCCCCTTTTAGCACATTCCAAAATTGGGGCAATTCATCCAGCCGCGTCCGGCGCAAAAAGCTGCCAATGCGGGTAATTTGCTTGTCGTCTTTTTTTATCCAAGAAGCCTTGGCGTTAACGCACATCGTTCGGAACTTTATTTGCTTAAACACCTTGTTTTTTTGGCCGATCCTTTCGTTGACAAAAAATACCGGACCGCCATCATTAATCTTTATCGCCAAGATAATGAACGGATAAAAAACCAAGGAAATCAAGCCGCTGACCAAAGAAAAAATAATATCCACTAAGCGCTTGGGCAGGTCATAAAGATTGTCGCGGCCGGAAGAAATATTAGCCAAAAGCCATTTATCGTCCACGAAAGACAACGGCACATACTGAAAAATATCCTGATAGAGCTTCTGGAAATCAATAAACTCTTGGCCCAAAAACATCCGGTCATAAAAATAAGAGATGACCTCGGGCGGCAAATCCTCCATTGAATCAACAACAAAAGCTAGATCATGGTTTTTAGCAATCAATTCTTCAACGCTTTTGCGGCCGTTCTTTTCCCAAGTCCCAGACAGTTCCCGGCTATCTATTTTGGCGATGACCCGAAAACCATAACGGTCGTTTTTGGCTAGGCATTCAGCTAGCTCTTCAAACTCCGCTCCAGAGCCGATCAAAACCAGCTTTTTTTTGAGCCCGAACTTTAACAGATAACCGATAAACAGGCGCCAGAGAAGCAATAAAGCAAAAGAAGCCACCAGGTCCACGAACAGAATTGTTTTTGGCGTTATATCATAGAAAGTTGAAAGATAAAAAAAGAAAACCGCAATAACGCTATTGGTCAATTGCGATTTTAAAAGCAATCCTAATATTTTTTTCTTTCCCAAATAGAAAGACCGGCCATAAAGATCAGCAATATAAAAAACCAGCAGCCAGACGATAAAAAGCAAAGAGAAGGGCCAGAAGTGCTCCTGAAAAAGTTTCTGGCTGGGAAGTTTTAGATAACGCAAAAGCAGGGCCAGCCATAACGAAAAGTATAAAACCACCAGGTCGCCGGCTAAAATTAGGAAAATAAAAAACCTTTGTTTTACCTTGTTCCCCATTGATTTTGCTTGATTTATAGCCTAATATTAGCTTAAATTAACCTAAAAGTCAAAGCTATTTATGGGGGATTTAAACAAGAAAAAGAAGGTTATTTATATCGTGACTCAATCGGAGTTAGGCGGGGCGCAAAAGAACGTCCTGGACTTAGCCATGGCTTTTAACGACGAGTTCGAGGTTTTGGTGGCAGCTGGGCCGAATGGCGGCGGCGCCTTATTCGACAAGCTCTTTTTAGCTGGCATCCGCAGCATTCATTTGCGCTGGCTCCGCCGAAGCATCAACCCGATAAATGATTTTATGTCTTTTTGGGAGATTGGCCGGATGTTATTAAAAGAAAGGCCTAATATAGTCCATCTCCACAGCTCAAAGGCAGGAATATTGGGATCTGCAGCTTGCAATTTTTTCTGGCCAAAAGCCAAAATAATCTACACTTCCCATGGAGCGGCTTTTAGCGCCTCTTTTTTAAAAACCGCCAAAAAAGCTTTCCTCTGGGCAGAAAAACTTACCGCGCCTTTAAAAGACAAAATTATCTGCGTTTCAGAAAACGAGAAGAAAGCCTGGCTGGAAAATGATGCCGCCCCAGAAAAAAAATTAATAGTCATCACCAATGGGCTGAACCTGGCAATATCCTCTAAACTATTGCCAACCAACGAAGCCAGAGAACATCTAGCCGGCCAAAGCCCTGCAGTTTTTAATGCCTTAAAAAATCAGCCCGAATCAATAAAAATAATTGGCACAGTAGCTAATTTTTATCCGGATAAGGGCCTCCCCTACCTCATTGAAGCAGCCGAGAAAGTTTTCAAGCAAATAAAACAGCCGGTTATTTTTGTAATAATCGGCGACGGGCAAGAAAGAAAAATTTACGAAGAAATGATAGTAGCCCGGCAATTGGAAAACAAAATTATTTTAGCTGGTTCAATTAATGAAGCGATAAATTATCTGAAAGCTTTTGATGTCTATGTGCAGCCCTCGCTTAAAGAAGGCTTCGGTTATTCGGTTTTGGAAGCTATGGCGGCTGGGCTGCCGATCATCGCCTCCCATGTTGGCGGCATTCCGGAAATGATAACCAATAAAGAAAACGGTTTTTTAATTTTTCCGCGCGATACAGAGACTCTAGCTAAAAGAATTGCTGAACTTATCAATGATCCCACTCTTAGCCAAAGCTTTGGCCAGCTATCGCAAAAAAAAGCCGCAGATTTCTCGCTAGAGCAAATGGCCGCCAAAACTAAAGAAGTTTATCTAGAAAAATATTAAAGCCCCAGGCCTTTAATAAATTGTGCCGCCTGTTCTTGGTAGCTTGGGTCAATAGCTGCTGCCTGCAAAGCCAAATCTTTGGCTTTTTGTTTTTGCCCTGATTGGGCATAAAAAGACGCTAAGCTAGCGTAAGGAACAGGGTCGTTCGGAAAAAGGCTTATCCATTCCTCATATAAAGACTTAATTTTTGGCAGATCATTAGTCCGGCCATAAGCGTTTATCAGTTGCTTTATGTCAGAGCCGGCAAAAGAATGGCCCAAATCTTTAGCCGCCTGGATCTCTTTTTCTCCCAAATCCTTCTGCCCAACGCCAATGGCAATAACACCGTAATTCCAATGCGGCAAATCAGCTTTTTCATTTAGCTCAACAGCTTTTTTAAACAGCGTTAGGGCTTCCTCTCCTTTGCCCTGGAACATTCTTACCTGGCCAACGTAGAAAAAAAGCTCTTGCCTATTCGGGCTTAATTCCATAGCTTGCTGCAATAAAATATCAGCATCAGATAAATATGAATTATCTGTTTGAGCTGAAACCAAATAAACACTAGCCAGCATCATCATAAAGCGCGCATTCAGGGGCTCTTGCTGCAAAGACCGCTTCATGCCGTCAATCGCCAGCTCGGCAAACTTTTCCTTAACCTCGGTTGAGGCCGTTGAGTTGCTGGACAAATTCATTGCGGCATCTTGAGCGCGCATAGCAACTTCAGGCAAGCCAAAAGTGCCAATATCAAGAGCCGTTTTGAGTTGAGCCAAAGATTCCTCTACTTTGCTGGACCGCAAAGAGTCTAGGGCATTAATGCTGGTGGAACTAGCCAGCCCCGGTTTTATATTGCAAAAATACATTGAAAAAATAACCGCTAAAACGACCAACGATACAAATAAAGCATTAGGAGAAGAAGAACTCTTTGATGGTTCCTGGCCCGGAGAAAAGCTTAACCAAACAATAAAAGCCAATATCGAATAGATCATCAATAAAGTCACTTGAGTATCAAATACGAAAAAGTTCTGGATGGCATAAGCGATCAAAATAACCGAAAAGATGACTGCGGTATAATATTTTATTTTCTCTTGCCGCCAAGCCCGCCACATAGACCAAAAAGCTAAAACAAAAATTGCTAAATAAGATAAGAGCCCGATCAAGCCGGTATTTATCAGAACATCCAAAAAAGCGTTGTGCGCCCGGTCAAACCAAGATTCAACCGGATAAAGATTCGGGTCATAATACTTATTGAACATCACATAATAATTTTCCGGGCCCCAACCAAGAAGCGGCCTGTCCTGGAATCCTCGAAAGCTTAATTTCCAGGCCAAGATACGCGTTAGCCCGGTTCCTTCGCTAGCTGAAATATGGGTTAAGCGATAAAGAGTTGGCTGTTTTGTCACAAAGCCAGAATCCCGTGCCAGCCAAATTGCCCCGATCACCGCCAAGCAAACAATAAAAGCGCCGATAATATATTTCCTTATTTTCTCCGCCCGGCTAAACGGCAATTGCAATAGGTCTTGTTGGCGGGCAAAAATAAAAAACACGGCCAAGAAAAAAATACTCGCTAAAAATCCTACCATCGCACCGCGGGTCTCGGTTTGGAACATGACAAAAAGATTTAAAACTATCACCAAAGAGTAAGATAGCCGCCACCGCCAATCGCTCTTTTCTAGAACCAGCCATAAAGCAAAAAGCGCGTTCAGCAGCATGTAGCCGGCCAAAAACGAGGCATTGCCGATCGTTCCGTCAAGGCGGATGCCGCCGGTTGAGGCAAAAAGGCCTAAAATCTGTCCCAAGCCATACAAAGCCTGCAAAACGCTGGCGAAAATAGAGATATCAAAAAATAAATGCCAATCTTTCTTGGCCAGGAATACGTTAGCGGCTACGAACAAGAAACCCAAATAGTGGAACAACGAAACCACTCCGGCCATGCGTTCATAGTTTGACCAAAAACTATGATAAGTGTTTACGCCAAAAATAGAGCTTAAAACCATCAGAACAAAATAGATTCCCAAAGCCTTGAACAGCCAGGAAGAACGCGGCCGATAATCAGGATTTTTAAAAGCCAGGAACAAATACAGCGCAAAAACAATTTCCACTATTATTTGGAAAAAAGCCTGTTTGGGAAAGATATACGGAAAAATGAACTTGCCACTCACGATCAACGGCATAAATAAGCAGGCAAAAAGCCCTGTTTTGATAGCTGGCAAAAGCCAAGATAACGAATAATTTTTATTTAGTTTTGACATTTTAATTATTATTTTAATTTATCGTAATAATTTTTTACCTCCTCCCCTATTTTAGCATCTATTTTCTCTGCTTGCGAAATTACTTCTTGCGCTTTTTGCGGCTGGACTATCAAGGCGTAGCTGGCTACCAGGACAAAATAGGCGTCTTTTTTATTCGGGCTCATCTCTTTTATTTTATCCCCTAAACTTATAGCCTCTTCAACTCGCTGAGAATTAAAACCTGAAAAATAAAGGTCAAGCCAAGACAAAGCAATATAATTTTTAACGCGGCCGGGAAAGCGGGTAACCAATTCGTTCAGGGCGCTCGAAGCTATGCCGTAGAACTTTTCGTTTTGCGCCAACGTCGGGTTTTGGCCGATTTTATCAATATAATCCAAAGTAGCCTGATAAGCAATTTCCGGCAAAGCAAAAGTTTTTAAAGCGATAACGCTCCCCAGCAACGGTGCCGCCCCCTCGGCCTCACTGGCCGGCAAAGACAAAATCTGATTGGCATAGCTAGCCGCCAAAAGCGGCTTGAGGTTAAAGGAGTAAAGAGAAAAAACAATAAAAAAAGCAAAAATCGCCAGAACGATCTTTTTAGCAAAGTTCAAAGATCCTTCGCCGCCTGCTGACGACTCAGGATGACAAAAATTATTCACCAACGCTAAAACAAAAAATAACATCAAATAAGAAGCAAAGGAATCAAAGATAAAAAGATTTTGGGCTAAATAAGCCGCCAGCAAAGAAACAAAAATTGCTGAAAAATAAAAATTATTTTTTATTCCTTTTATAAGGCGCTCCCCTGCCGCGCTAATCATCGCCAAATAGCCCATCAAACCCAGCCATCCCGTTGCCACGCCATAATCAAATATAAAATTATGGGCACGGTCAGCGTCATAAGCTTCTAAGCTAATCAATTTCGGCGATAAATATTTGCTGGCAGCTAACTCAAAGTTTTCCGGACCAAAGCCTAGCCACGGCTTATCCTGCCAAGCCCGCCAAGCGCCCTGCCATAAAAGCAAGCGGCTTTGCGTTGTGGCATCTAAAACAGAAAAACTAGTCAAGCGCGACAAAACAGCATTATTTTGGACGAAAGATAAATCGCGAGAGATAAATAATATGCCGGCTAAAATAAATATCGCGGCCAAAAAAATCGCGCTGTATTTTTTTATTTTCTTCTCTCCAAAAAAAACAGCCAAAAAAAGTCCGGCCACAGCTCCAACAGCCAAACCCAAATACGCGCCGCGGGTGCCGGTTAGCAATAAGCCGATAATTAAAAAGGCGACGCCAAAAGCCGCCAGCCATTTTTGCCAGCCGCTTGATTCAAAAAATAAATATCCCGCCAAAAAAATATTAAATATTAAATAACTGCCCAAAACGCCAGCGTTCCCCAAAGTAGCGTAGACCCGGCCAACTTGCGGCAACAGATTTCCCAGGCTAAAAAAATGCTGGCCAATAGCTAAAAGAGAGATCAATGAACTAACCCCTACACTAACCTTTAATAAATTGCGCCAATCTTGCTGAGTTTTAAAAACTCCAATTAACATAAAAAACCAAGCGCTAAAATGTATTAAGCTCCAAACCCCGCCCATGCGCTCCAAGCTTCCCCAAAAGCTCGCATAAGCATCTTTGCCAAAAAACATAGCGGCTAAAGAAACAAATAAAAAGGCGGAAACCGCCCACAGCACCAAACTTCTTGCTGGGCACAGATCCGGATACTTTAACGCCAGGTATAAATAAAAAACCGCCGCCAGCTCAACTAGAATACGAAAGGCAAAAGCCTTAGGAGAAGTATAAGGGAAAATAAAAGCCGCGCTCATTAAAAGAGGCGCCGTCAAACAAGCGCCAAGCAATAATTTTAATAGCTTTAAAATACGGCTATCAATTTTTGATAAAAAAGCGGGTTTCACTTATTTATAGTTCGTGTTTTTATTGTTTGGCTTTCAGCTCCGCTAAATCTTTTTTAACCTCAGCGTTATCCGGCAATAATTTTGCCAGCTTTTCGTACCACTCGATCGCCTTAGCGGCTTGATTCGCATCGCGATAAAAAGCGGCTAAGGGAGCAATCAAATTGGCGTTATCAGGCAGTTTAGCAATCGCTTCCAGCATTACCTGCTCGTATTTGTCTGCCCCATCATCAAACTTATAACGATAAATATCCGCTAAAGACAAATAAAGGCTGTAATCATTGGGAGCGTTGGCAATCGCCTGCTTGATGCTGGCTTCCGCTTTTTGCGGCTCGTTTAAAAAATATGCGTATAAATCCGCCAAATTAGCAAAAGGCGTTGAACTTTTTGGCCTAATCTGTCCAGCATAAATGAATACATCTCTAGCACCTTCATAATCGCCAATCCCCTTTTTTAAGACACCCAAATAAAGCCACCTATCAAAATTATCCGCGTTTTTCTGCAAAGCATCTTTTGTTTCGTTAAAACGCTCTTGAAAAAGCCTAAAAGTTTCGGCGGACAAATTAGGATTTTTATTTTCAAAAGAAGCTAATAATTTTTCCGGCGTTAATTTATCGCCGACAAACGGCAACAAATTATTTTTATAAAGACAAAAACCTCCGGCTGCCAAAATTAAAAAAACTGCAACACTGATGATGATAATCTTTTTTGACATAAACTTTTTATCGCTCGAGTCTTATTGGCCCCAAACGACTGATAAAATCTTAGCAAAAAAAACTCAAAAAGAAAACCCCCTAATCCGTCCTATTCTGCCATTGGCAGAATAGGAATAGGACGGGGGTTTTCTAATCCTAAAGCTTAGTCACAAGCCAAGCCAAGAATTAAGCAATAATTACTGTGAAATTACCTGAGCCGTCAAGTTTGAAGAAGCCAAACCAGAGACCAAGTAACCATTAAAGTAGTCAGTTGAGGTAGTGAAGTTGGTCGCAGTGTGATCAGCATCACTTCGGTCTGACCAGATGAAGTCGTTGTTTGTGTCGGCTTCAACAGTATTAGCAGATACCAAGCCGGAATTCATCGCGGCTGGATCAGCAGCATCACCTTCTAATTGGGTGCTAATACTCGCGCCAGAACCTGAACCGCTAATAGTGGCTCGCAACTCAAAGGTTCGAGTTGTGCCAGCCGAAACAGTTCTGGTGGTGGTCGCTAAGTCTTGAGTCCCCGGAGCCGCCAGCAAACGGAAGTCAACTGTGGAGACTAAGTCGGCGTAATGCGGGGTAGTTGAAGCATATAAAGTCGCTTCAGCGCTACTAGTTACGTCAACTAAAGTCAAGTTCTGCATAGCCAACGGACCGCCGGTGGTCGGAGAGTCGGTAGAGATCTTAAAGGTAAACTTGTAAAGATCAATATCGCCCTTGGCATCAGCCGTGACGCTGAACTTGCTAATGACTTTAGTGCCATTGGTCAAGGAAGAAGTAGGCAAAGCCACAGCAGCCACTGTCGGCACAGACTTAAAGATATAAGCCGGAGTCTGGGCAGTAGTTACGCTGTAGTTTAGAACTTCAACGCCGGATGACGCACCATTACCAACGTTTTCGCTGGAGCTGGTTGAACCATAGAAATCAATAGCGATCATATGGCCAGCAGTCGCAACGGTATTGGCAGTGTAGATCGGGGCAATATCGGCTTTGATCGTAACGATCTTGTCGGTATTGGCCGGAATCTGCAACGGGGTGGTCAAAGTAAAGGTTGAGCTGGCATTGTTAGTCTTACCAGTCGCGTTACCGATACCCAAGACACCCTGGCCCAACAGAGTCGAGCCATCATAGATGTAAACTTGGCTCAAATCATTGCCAGAAGAGCTGGCATTGTTCAAGGACAAGCGAACCTTGGTGACGTTGATCTGTTCAGAGGTAGCGTAGAACTTCAACACGGTCATAGTATTGCCCGTGGTGTTCGCGGCAATCAATTTACCGGTCGGAGTTGAAGAATCCAAAGCCACGCTATATTGACCGGACGCCGCGATAGTCATTATTGAGCCATCAGCAGCATTAACGGTCTCGGCAACGTTAAGAGTGGTTGACATACCGGTCGCAGTCACAGCCGCGCCGCTTGCCAAGCCCCACTGGAACTTGCCGCCGGCGGTGGCAGAACCAGAAATATTACCCTTCAAGGCAATGGTCTTTGAAGTTCCTTTCGGAATTATCAAACCGCTGTCCAGAGTAAAGGTCTGGGTATTAGTGCCAGCCGCATCGGTCAAGTTTGGCACATTGCTGCCGGTGTTCAAAGCGGTTGAACCATCCCATAATTGCATTGAGGAAAGTTCGCTTTCCGCTGAAGTCACGTTGATATCTTGCAAATCAATCGTAGTGACTTTAACATCTTCGCCGGAAGCAGAAGCGTCAAAGATATAATTGGCAAAAGTATAGCCAGTTACACCCATAATAACGGTCTGGGCAACCGGAGTACCAGAAACTGACACAACCAAAGAGCCAGCCTTCACGGTCATGGTGTTAGCCGAAACCGCTGAGGATGGGGTGGCAGTGATAGTATTGCCGGTTGTAACGCCAGTAATACTGGTGACTTTAGTCGCCGGAGTGCTCAAACTCACGATAATCGTGTCGTTAGCAGTCCAGTTGTTATCCAAATTACCTTTAACGATAACCTGGGTTGTGCCAACCGGGAAAGTAACAGTACCGGTAAAGGTCGCCAAATTGACACCGCTTGAAGAATAGGTCGGGTCAACCGGACCAGCCAAGATTGTTCCGTCAGCTTTAGACAAAGTAATGTTGGTCAATTTGCCGTTATTGGTGACAGTCGTAGTGGTGATGGTAAAAACCATGCTCGCCACGTTAACAGATTCACCAGCAGCTACGAAATCAAAAGCGCCCAAAATTTGATTGGTCGCGCCAATAGTAATATTGGCAGCCGGAGCACCAGTCGCGCTCTTGTCAACCCGCAAAGTGCCAGCACTCACAGTAATTGTGCTACCCATAAAAACTGGGTTAGTGGTGGTATTGAACGGATTTGAGGTATTGGCATCAATGGTCAAATAATAACCATAGACATTACCCTTTACCACGATATCGGTTGAGCGATAAATATCGAACTTGATAGTCCGAGCTGAACCGCTAACGATATTACCTTTCACCGTAAACTCTTTGTTTAGCCCCTTGGCGATCAATAAGCCAGCGGCACCAAAAGAAGCGGTGTAGTATTTACCATCGGAAGAGATGGTCGTGGCATAGTTAGTTGTTCCATCAGTCACTATGACATTGGACAAATCGGAAGCAGCCGCTGAACCGGACTGGTTAAACCTGATGGAATAAACAGTCACGTCTTCAGCTGAGCCGGCAGTCAATTTGACGCCAGAGAAACTGAAATTGGTTACGCCAACTTCTTTAGTAGAAGTTGATACGTTCAATGAACCGGCCGCACCGGAATAAGTGCCGATAGCCAAAGTTTCATTGATTGTCTGGCCATTACCAGTTATCGGCAAAGAGCCGGAAACTGTTGAAGTAGTTTCAATAGCCGTCAAAGCCAAAGAAGCAACCTGGCCAGAAGCACTGGCTGAGGATGAAGGCATGTTAGCCGCCAAAGTATAATACTTGGTGGTATTAGCCGGAATGGTGATAGTTTCGCGAATCGTGACTTGGTGAACAGAGTTCAAGGTCTGGTTCAAACCAACCTGCAAGTTTGTCGCGTTGTCAATTAAGGCAACGGAAGACAAAGCAGTGTCAGCCGCTAAACCGGTTCGCTGAGCAGTGATCGCGGTGATAGTGACATCAGTCGCGCCAGCTGTCAAAGCAAACTTAGTAAACGGAACTCGGGCCGCCTTCAAAGGCGCAATGCCAGCCGCCGGAGTGTCAGAAGCCAAAGAAACCGTTAAGGTTCCGGCCACACCCGGGGTAACAGTGGTTGAAGGAGAAACAGAAGTGCCGCCAGTGATAGCAGCGCCAGTCGTATAGTTGTCGCGATCAGTGTTGTTGATTACATAAATGGAATCCCAATCATAACCGGCGGCGGTAAACGCCTCGGCAGTCATGTTGACCCATTGTTTTGTACCTTCATCACCGTTCGGAACCAATTTATAAACCGGTGCATCACCCAAAGCTCTCACTAAATCAGAAGTTGTAAAAGCGTCCATTTCCGCTTGAGTCACGGTTTTGATAGCGCTCCAGCTCAAATGCTTATAGCTATTGAAGACGGAAGGGTTCAAGATAAGTCTCTTGAATTTCTTCGCGCCAACATATTTAGCAATATAAACATCCGGGCTTGTGGCAGTCTTGATGGTGTCACCTTCATTGATGGTGGCAGCAAAAGCAGCCATAGGAGCCAAAGCCGCAACGCCAGACAACCACAAAATTGTGGTCACGCTGGTAGTAACGGAAACGACTTTTTTAAATGTTTTACTCATTGTTAATTTGTTGTTTTTATCCTGCAATTAAATTTCTTTAATTGTCAGAATTAATATCAATTCATAAGCTCATTTCTTCCTGCGAGAATCCTGTTGGGCTTGCGCCGCAGAATTTTACCCCCTGGTCTCGTTAAAACGAGATTTACGCTTTCTATCTTATCGAATAACGAAAGATATTAGCGAGGTGTCCTCGAGGTTTAATCTGCCACCCCCCTTTTTTTCATTCCGCTGTGTTCCAATAAGAAACAGATGCGCAATGGGGGCCAAGTAAAAATAATCCCTGAATTGATTTTTTATTTTTTTATTATTTTTTTGTTTCAAAAATCCATTCGGAAACGACAACTCAAAACACATGAGGGATTTCAACCTCAAATGCCTTGACGACCTTCAGTTCCTTTCCGTGCCCAGATAAGGACAAAGCCCTTAATTAAGGCAGAAAATGGGTTTTTTTCTATAAAATAAGTATATAAAATAACTATCCGATAGTCAACCAATTATTAAAATATAGCGGCTTTTGCCTTAAACACCCTTATTTCCCCAGATTATCCACAGTAGAGCTGGCCGCCCCCTTAACTTCCGGCATAACCGCGTTTTCCGTCACTTTATCTGTTCCATCATCTATCGCCTTAGCCGCTTTAAGCATTTCCAGGGTTCCGCTAAAATCTCCCTTATTCAAGCTTTCTGCAGCCTTATCTAGCAAATCGTGTATTTGTTCGAATTGATTGATCAAAACCGCCCTTATCGGCAATTTATCGGCAAAAGAGTTGGCTTGGGCAATTTTCTGCTCTTTAACTAAAACCTGCTCTTCGGTATTTTTGATTTCCTCTTGCAGCTTAACCGCTATTTCAGCCTTAGTGGTACTAGAAATATCTTGGCTCATTATCATCGCTTCCAAAGCTGCCAGCCCTGTTTTTTCCGCTGCTTTAACCGCATCGGACAGCTTAGCGGTCAAATCCGACTTCATATCACTTGATAAGCTCTCTTTAGCCGCTATTATGGCTTTGCTGGCTTGGCTAGCCTTATCGCTGACCATTTTAGCCACCGCTAATGATTTCTGCGGCTCAGCCTTATCGCCAACCTTAGGAAGCTCATCATTGGCAATAGTCAATTGGTCTTGCATGCCTTCGGCCACCTGGAATATCTTTTCCACCTTCAAAGCATCGGAATCCTGCCCATTAACCACAAACTCCAATTCCTGCAATCTGGTATCGGCAATCTGTGTTTGCAGTTGAAGCCGGCTTTCTGCCGATAGAGACATTTGCACCCGGGCTTTTTCCATCACCAATTTTACAGGATACAACGGGCTGCCAGGCAAACTTTGCGCTGCTGCCCAAACAGTTGCCCCACCGCCGCCCAGAACCACTAGAGCAGCAATAAAAAGGCTATAAGCTAAGTTAAAAGACGGCTGCCGGTTGGTATTGCCCAAAAAGGCGAAAAGTTCCTTTAAAGTTGAGGTATCTTTTTTCAGAAGGTCCTGTTTCCGCCCCATTTCTAAGCGAAAAGCCAGCTTGCCACGGCAAGACAAAACCCAGTCCTCACTGGGTTTAATTTCTTTAAGCACTTGGATCTTAGTTATGAGTTCTTTATCTTCCATACTAAATATGACGCAAAAATCACTTTTTTATTACACTAAAAACCAGAATAACAAAAAGCTACTTTAAAATCCCCTTTAAATCAGCTAAAGCGCGAGAAAGAAGGGTTCTGACCGCCCCCTCTCTCTTATTCAAGATTTCGGCGATTTCCTTGATTTCTAATTCGTCTAGATACCGCCAAATTATAATTTCGCGGTAGTCTTCGTTCAAGTGCATTAAAGCCTTTTTTACCGATTGCATATCTAAAGCCACTGAAGCAGTCTCGCTGGGGCCGTCATTTCTATCGGCAATAGTTCTATCGGCAATTTCTTCCAATGACAAAGGCGCCTTATCTTTTTGCCGATAGAAATCGACGATTAAATTGCGCGCTACTTGGTAAAAAAAAGCGCGGGGATTATCCACTATTTTGGCGCCTTCTTGGTTCAGCCTTTGCCAAGACTTAAGAAAAACTTCGCTGGTTAAGTCTTGGGCCAGTTCTTGGGCGCCAACCCGAAAATAGATGTAGCGGTAGATCTTGCCGACATTTTTATCGTAAAACTCCAAAAATTGTTGTTCGGTAATTTTAGCCACAAACGGTCATTAGCAGAAGTTCTTTTTTATGAACTCAGCCAACTCTTTTTTAATATCCTCCCTATCGGCAGCGTATTTTAAAATAGCCTTCAAATAATTTATCGGGTCGCCTGTTGTCAGCCATTCCCCGCCTTCAACTTTTTTAGCCAAAAACTTATTGCCCTTCTTCACATAAGTTCGGATAGCATCCACCATCCACAATTCATTGCCCTTGCCTAAAGCGGTTTCTTTTAATATTTCCACTATTTCCTGGTTCAGTATCATCCGGCCAAAATCCGCAAAGCAAGACGGCGCTTTTTCCGCTGCCGGCTTTTCTATAATATCTTCTATCTCCATAGAGCCTTCTTTAAGCTTCACAATGCCGTATTTTGAAACATCTTCTTTGGATACTTCCTGGACCCCGATCATCGGCAAACCATGCTTGGCAAAATCGTCAACCATTTGCTTGGCAAAAGGCACTTTTGATTTAACCAGATCATCACCCCAAACGAACATGAATGGTTCATCATCAACTAGATTGGCCGCGCATAAAACCGGTGTGCCATTGCCATAAGGGCCCTTCTGGCGGACATAAATAAAATTAGCCATTTCAGAGATATTCTTTATCTGGTTCCAAAGCTCTTCCTTGCCGGCATTTTTAAGGTCGTTTCCCAAGGCCCAATTGTGGTCAAAATGGTCTTCCAGCGGCTTTTTATCCCACTTGGTCACCAAGATAATATCTTCTATCCCGGCCGCAACCAATTCTTCAACAATTAGCTGGATAATTGGCTTATCCACGATAGGCAGCATCTCTTTAGGCATAGCCTTGGTAGCTGGCAAAAGGCGCGTGCCCGAACCCGCTACCGCCACGATCGCTTTTTTGATTTGTTTAGTCATGTTTTTAGCTTAATAAAATAAAGATTTTTTAAAATAATTTTTTCTTGCAAATCCCCTTCAATTCTTCGTTAAAATCCGCAATCGCCTTATCAACCAAAGGATGGAAGTTTTTATACAATTTCTTTGTTTTAACGATATAGCCGGCTTCCAGCAAAGAATCAAAAGTTCCGGCATCCAGCCATTCGCCTTTTATCAAACCAACTTTTAATTTGCCGTTTTTTAGATACTCATTATTCACCGCCGTTATCTCTATTTCTCCTCTATCCGATGGCTTAATTTTCTTGGCAATGGCTACCACATTTTTATCATAAATATAAAAGCCAGGCACCGCATAATCACTGATCCATTCTTTAGGTTTTTCCACTATTTGAACTGCTCTTTTTTGGCTATCGAACTTCACCACGCCTAATCTTTCCGGGTCGGCCACTTTCTTGGCAAATATCTGGCCACCAGACTTAAAGCTTTTAACCGCTTTGGCAAAATCATCTTCAAAAATATTATCGCCCAATATTAAAGCCACGCTATTATTATCAATAAAGTTTTCGCCTAAAATAAAGGCTTCCGCCAGGCCCCGCGGCACTTTTTGCACCTCAAAATAAAGGTGCACGCCATAGCTTTTAAAGATCGAACCTAGCAGGTTCAAAAATTGACCGCTATGCTCAGGAGAAACGATCACTAAAATATCGCGGATACCCGCTTTGATGAGGGTGTTCAACGGATAAAAAATCATCTGCCGGTCATAAACCGGGAGAAGCTGCTTGGAAGTGGTGGCAGTTAGCGGAAACAAGCGAGTGGCTGTTCCGCCGGCCAAAATTATGCCTTTTTTTACCATATTTCTATCGGCAATCTATCGGCAATCTATCGGCAACAAGTTGCCGATAGATTGCCGATAGAAATTACCCTTTCAAATATTCTGTGTATTTTTTTGTCCCGTTCTTTTTTATCAAACCACCCCGAACCATGTCTTGAAGTTCATTGCGCAAAGTGCGTTCTGATATCTCGTCATTAAAAAGGGGAACCAATTCGGACATCTTTAAGCCGCTTTTCTTATCCAAGGCAGTCAGGATCTTTGATTGGCGGTAATTTAACCTTTCTTGGGCCGGAATAGCAGATTTCAGGCGATTCCGTTTTTTTACCTCCTTAATATTGTGCGACACTATTATAGCTTCTTCGCTTTCTTCTGTCTCGCCCGCTCTCAACTCAAAATCAACCTCCATTTTTAATTTGCAATATTCTTTTTCCAGAATTGACCAATTTATCGGCTTAACCCAGTTTTGCGCTTTGGCAATGGCAAAATATATTTTTAAGCGATCAATCTTTTTTTCGATGCCAGAAAAATTATTGGCTGCTAAATCGCCCGCTACCTCATTGCCTATTTTCCGCATTTGCCCAGATAGCGCTTCGCCATTTGGGAACTTGGTTGTTATCCGATAAATAGCCAAACTTAAATTCAGAGCCCTCCGTGAAAAATCAAGGCTCTTATTCATAAAACAATTTATTCTATTGCTTATAATGATAAACCTACTAGCACCTTTCGGTCAACAAATCCCTACACCTATGCCTAGGTGTAGGGATAAAAAAAAGACCTCGTTTTTTTAAACGAGGTCCATTGCCTAGATCCAAATGTCAATGAGTTTCCCCTTGCCGTCAATCTCGCTTGGCAAGGACTCGATAAACGCCTTTTCTACAATAATTTTATTCCCTGGATTTTCTGCTAGCCTCCCAACCATAGGCGAAACCGAAAGCGTCCGAGTGGTCTCATTATTGCTGCCGTAAGCAACAATAATATCTACTCTCGACTGCCTAACAATCTGGGTTGCTTGAGCGGTTATTGATATTAATTCCATTTTTACCCCCCTTTTATTGTTAAAAAACATTAAATTAAAAATAAGCCCTATTTAAAAATTAGTCAATCAAGACCGCTTATTTTCCGACAAAAACTCTTTCAACGCTTCGTTCCAAGGCCGCAAAGGCGGCAATTTGGTGTTCAACAAAACGGAGTATTTTGGCCGTTTGGCTGGCCGGGGAAAAAGGCTTGAAGCCAACGGAATCAATTTTACGCCGCCAACACCCGCCACTTTGAACAAAGCTTCGGCCGCGCCAAACCAAGTAGCCGGCGAACCCTCATTGGTTATATGATATATTCCAGTTGGCAATTTTTTTTCTATTAAATATTTAGTCTGTAGAGCTAAGTCCGGCGCGTAAGTAAAATTAGCCAGCTCTTCATCAACAGCCCCTAATTCTTTTTTTTCTTGCGACAGCTTAAGCATCACATCAAAAAAACTTTTTTTAGCCTCAATTGACTTGGCTGGCGAACCAAAAAGCCGCTGTAAACGAATAATATAATATTGGCCACCAACAGCCGCCACTTGTTTTTCGCCTAATAATTTTGACTCGCCGTATTTGGAAATAGGGGAAGGAAATGCGCTTTCGTTATATCCATCTTTATTTTTACCGTCAAAAATATAATCAGTGCTATAATGCGTAAAAATCGCGCCCAGACTCTTAGCCACCTGGGCTAAATATCCCGGAGCCAAGCCGTTTATTTTTTTGGCTACCTCAAAATACTCCGGCTCCTCGCATTTATCGGCTGAGTTATAAGCAGCCGCATTAATAATGATCTGCGGCGCCAGCTCTCTAATTTTATTTTTTACCTGCGCTTCATCAGTAATATTTATCTCTTCCTTGTCCCACGCCACCACTTCGTATTTTTTTTCATCTTGGGCGGAAGGCACAGAAAAAACCTTAACCAATTCCTGGCCCAACATTCCCTTAGCGCCGATAATTAAGACTTTTTGCATACCTAAAACTTAACTTCAAAAAATAAAAATGTCAAAACCTGTCTTTTTACTTAAAAACACCTCGCAAGAGGCGAGATGCTTTTATTTTTTAAAATATTATTTCCCGTATTGTTTTTTATAATACTCCAGATACTCGCCGGATTTTATTTTTTTCCACCAAGCCTCATTTTCCTTATACCAATTTATTGTGCGACGCAATCCTTCTTCCCAAGAAGATTCCGGTTGCCAACCCAATCCCCTCAACTTTTTTGAGTTTATAGCATAACGCCAGTCGTGTCCCGGCCGATCTTTTACATATTCTATCATCTCTTCGCCACAGCCCAGCTCCTGCAAAATGAACTTGGTAATTTCCATATTAGTTTTTTCATAGCCTGTGCCAATATTATAAACTTCCCCTAACTGCCCTTTTTCCATTATTGCTTCCACTGCTTTGCAGTGGTCCTGGGTAAATATCCATTCCCGCATCTGCTGGCCTTGGCCATAGACCGGAACTTTTTTGCCTTCCAATAAATTAGTTACAAAAAGCGGAATTAATTTTTCCGGATATTGGTTTGGCCCATAAAAATTGCAAGAATGTGTAATGATGACCGGCAAATTATAAGTTTTAAAATAAGCCCGGCAGAGGTGGTCAGCGCCGGCTTTGGAAGCCGAATAAGGGCTATTGGGCTCAAACGGACTTTGTTCATCAAAAGAACCTTCTTTTATCGAGCCAAAGACTTCGTCAGTTGAGATCTGTATATATTGTGCGACATTATACTTACGCGCTGCTTCGAGCAGCGTATAGGTGCCAAAAACATCGGTTTTGATGAAAGCGTCCGGCTCCAAAATCGAACGGTCCACATGAGTTTCAGCCGCGTAATTGATAATTTTATCCACGCCCTCGCCAATGGCTCTGGCCACGTCTTCCTTATTGGCTATATCCCCTTTTATAAAAGCGTAATTTTTATTTTGTGAAACTTCCGCTAGGTTTTCCAGGTTCCCGGCATAAGTTAATTTATCCAAATTAACCACTTGCCAATCTGAGTGTTTGGCCATTATATATTTAATGAAATTAGAGCCCATAAAACCAGCTCCGCCGGTTATTAATATTTTCATAAAATTAAAAAATATAAAAATGATTCCCTACCTTAAAGATTAACCTAAACAAATATCGAAGTCAAAAAACAATAAAAAACCCCGAAGAGAGCGGCTCTTCGGGGTAAGTATTAATGCTTAAGAAAAATATTAACGGCTGCCGGGTGAAAACCAACGATCTTTTCAAAAAGCATGTCCGGCGTATAGTGCCGAAAACGCCCTATGATTTCCGAGATGGCTTTTTTACCTTTTTCCAGCCTTTCCGGGATCTCTTTTGATAATTCCATTATCAAAAGCTCGTTTTCTTTAATAGCGCCGGCCAAACCGCAAAGATTCATTACCTCCGGCCCGTCGTGCTCAATTTCATCTTCAATGTCTTTTGCCAAGGCTGACAAGAACTTCTCAAAACCTTCTTTTCTGTCTTCTTCTTTCTTTATTTGGCTCAACCAATAAGCCAAACTAACAAATCTTAAAATGTTGGTTTCGCTTATGCTGTTTGAAGCCAAATATCTTTCGTATGTTTCCGGCACGCCCTGGCAAACCGCCTGGACATAAACATTAACCTGCTCTTCTTGGATCTTCATCTTTCACCCCTCCTTCTGCCCTTTGGCACATTGCTATTATAAAAAACAAAAAAACTGCTCCGCTCAAGCAATTTTTTATTAAAAAGAACTTATTAATATAATATATATAAACACGAAAAATGTCAAGAGAGCCTCTCTGTTCGTGCGCCAAAAAATAAAAAAAGCTCCAATCTGTTTGGGCCTTTTTTATTTTAATTATTCGATCTTATAAGGCGAATCAGTTTTTTCTTCCCACCGGATCTCGTCTATCTCTTCTTGCTTATCCTTCCCTTTATATAGCCTATCGGGCAAATTAATGCACCAAGCATCCTTATCAAAATCATTTTTATAACCGTGCACCACGCCCGGCGGCACGATCACTAAAGCAGGATTGTCTTCGCCAAAGGATTCTTTAAAATACTCCCCTTCCGTAGCGCTACCTGGCCGCCTATCCCATAAATGAAGAGTAAAATTACCCGGCCCCAAAAAGATAAAACAATCTGATTGCTTTTGATGTTCGTGCGGACCGCGGATAATTCCCGGCTTGGTCAAACTAACATAGCCCATTTGCGATTTAAAATTGATCTCATCGTCGCGCCAAATCTCTGCCAGCCACCCGCGATTATCTTCGTTCTTTTTTAGTTTTTTTATTATAACGCCTTCGATCATTTTTTTATTTATTCATTAATTCTTTAATTTTTTCCTGGCCCACCAAATTAACGCTCCCATCTTTCTCGGTTAAGGCCAAGCCCAAAACTCTGCCTTCGATATTGGCTATTGGCGCGCCATCAGCTAAAAATGTTTCGCTGAAAGAGAATGATAATTTCGGCAATAAGGTTTTGACAATGCCCAGATCAACAAACTTGGCAAAAGATTCGCCGGTTTTAGCCGCGCCAACCAGCACCACTCGCTCGCCCAAGCTCAAATTGCTATTATCGCTAAAATCCGCCACCGGCAAATTATTAGCTTCTATTTTTACCAAGGCCAGATCGCCTGTTGCGTCTTGCTTTATTAATTGCGCTTCGTATTCCTGTCCATCGCGCGACACTAAGATCTTGGCGCCCTTAGGCAAAGAAAAATTGGCCGTGGCAATCAAGCCGTCATTGGTCAAAATAAAGCCCGAATGCTCTAACGATACTCTTCCTGCCCGTTCAACACGAACAGCCACCACGGTATTGCCCACCCGGCTTATCGCTTCCTGATACGCCGTGCCTTCTGAAATATAAAGCTTTTCGGTCTTATTAATGATAGTGGTGTTATCTTTCACATTGCAAAGCCATTCCACTTTATTAAAAGGCTCAAAGCTGGTCAGCCAAGGCAGGAATGTGCGGCTGAAAAATACGCCGGAAAATCCAGCGACTAAAAAGACTATCACCCAAAAACCGATTATTCTTTTATAATCCTTCTTCTTGAACATATTTTATTTTATAATAATATTTTTATCGTCTGCATCAATGGCCAGCGAACTGCCTTCTTTGACTTCTCCGGCTAATATTTTTTTGGCGATAGCGTCCAGGATCGACTGCTGAATAAGCCGCTTCAAAGGACGGGCGCCATAGCTTGGGTCATAGCCCTTGTCCGCCAAATATTTTTTCGCCTTAACCGAAACTTTGATCTTAATTTTCTTGGCCGCCAAGCGCTTTTGCACCAAAGTTAATTGCAAATCAACGATCTGCGCTAAGTTTTCACGCGTTAAGCTATCAAAGACAATGATTTCATCCACCCGGTTCAAAAACTCCGGCTTGAAGTTTTGGCGCAACGATTCCAACACCTTGGTTTTCATCGCTTGCTGTTCCTGCTTTTTTGGTTCCTCATCGGCAAAACCCAGCGTGAAGTTTTTAACAACCTCGTTGCCAACATTAGAGGTCATAATAATAATAGTATTTTTGAAGTTCACCGCTCGGCCCTTGCTGTCGGTCAAGCGGCCATCATCCAAGATCTGCAGCATCATATTAAAAACTTCCGGATGCGCTTTTTCTATTTCGTCAAACAGCACCACGCTGTAGGGCCGGCGTCGAATGGCTTCGGTTAGTTGTCCACCCTCCTCAAAGCCCACGTAGCCTGGCGGAGAGCCCACCATGCGGGAAGCCGCATGCTTTTCCATATACTCGGACATATCCAGCCGCACGATCGCATTTTCGTCGTTGAACATAAACTCGGCCAACGCTTTGGCTAATTCCGTTTTACCCACGCCCGTTGGCCCTAAAAAGATGAAAGAGCCGATCGGCCGCTTTTCTTCCGATACTCCTGCCCGGGCGCGGCGCACCGCATTGGCAATCGCGCCGATCGCTTCTTCCTGGTCGATAACGCGCTTATGCAGCTCTTCTTCCATGCGCGTTAATTTTTGCATTTCCCCTTCCAGCATCTTTTGCACCGGCACACCTGTCCAGCGCGCCACAACTTTGGCAATTTCCGGCTCGCCGATCTCTTCTTTGAGCAAGGGTCGGTTTTTTTGGAAATCCACCAACTTTTTCTGGCAAGATTTCATTTCTTTTTCCTGGTCCGGTATTTTGCCGTATCTAATTTCGGCCACCTTAGCCAAATTACTCTCACGCGAAGCAATATCCGCTTCTTGTTTTAAGGTGTCGATTTTTTTCTTGGCCTCGCTTATCTTTACGATCAAATCATGTTCCCCTTTCCAGCGCAGCTCGGCTTCTTTGGATTTTTCTTTCAGGTCAGCCAGCTGTTTTTCTACTTGCCGGAGTTGCAAACGACCGTCTTTGCTGGTTTCTTTTTTTAACGCCTGCTTTTCGATTTCCAGCTGTATAATTTTCCGCTTTTGCTGGTCTAGCTCAACCGGCATGCTGTCAATTTCCAGCCGCAACGCCGCCGCCGCTTCATCTATCAAATCCACTGCTTTATCCGGCAAAAAGCGGTCGGAAATATAACGGGAGCTCAAATTAGCGGCTGCCACGATCGCGCCGTCCGTGATGCGAACGCCATGGTGCACTTCATATTTTTCTTTTAGCCCGCGCAAAATTGCCACCGTGTCTTCAATGGTGGGCTCTTGCACATAAACCTGCTGAAATCTCCGCGCCAGCGCCGGGTCTTTTTCAATGTGCTTTTGATATTCTTTGAGAGTTGTGGCGCCAATCGCCCGAAGCTCGCCACGCGCCAGGGCGGGCTTTAAAAGATTAGAAGCATCGATTGCGCCTTCGGCTGCGCCAGCGCCAACTAAAGTATGCAATTCATCAATAAATAAAATATATTTGCCGGCCGAACGGTCAACTTCTTTGAGCACCGCCTTGATGCGGTCTTCAAACTCGCCGCGAAACTTCGTGCCTGCCACCAGCGCGCCTAGGTCCATCGCGATCAGTTCTTTGTTTTTTAAGCTTTCCGGCACGTCCCTGCTCACGATTCGCTGCGCTAAACCCTCCACGATGGCAGTTTTGCCCACGCCCGCCTCCCCGATCAATACCGGATTATTTTTGGTTCGGCGCGATAGGACCTGCATCACCCGCCTGATTTCCTCGTCGCGGCCGATCACCGGATCCAATTTTTCTTTGCGCGCTAATTCCGTTAAATTGCGGGCGTATTTTTCCAATACCTGGTATTTACTTTCCGGTTCCATATCCGTGACTTTCTGCCCGCCGCGCACCGTATCCAAGATAGTCATTATATTCCCTTTTTCCACGCCAAAGCTCTTAAATATCTCTTTAGCGCGGCCGGGCGCTTCCAAAATCGATAGCAACAGATGCTCAACCGAAACAAACTCATCCCCCAATTTTTGCGCTTCGCGGCTGGCGTTATTTATTAAGCGGCCAAGTTCCGGGCTCAATACCACCTGCCCAAAAGGCACCTCGCCCAGGATCCGGGGCAAACGCGTGATCTCTTTTTCCAGCTCAGTTTCCAAAAACGGCACATTAACTTCCATTTTTTCCAGCAAAGTTTTTACTATCCCGCTTTCCTGCAAAACTAAAGCCAGCGCCAAATGTAAAATATCAATTTGGGTCTGCCCGCGCTCAGCCGCAAAATTATGCGCTTCGCGCAAAGCTTCCTGGGCTTTGATTGTAAACTTGTCTATCTGCATGTATTTTTTTATTTTTTCCTATAGTCTTCTATTGCCGCTTTCAAGGCCCGCACCGCCAGGTCCGCGCAGTGAGTTTTAACCGGCGGCAAAGAGCCTAAAGCCTCGGCCACGTCGGCATATTTAATCTTTAAAGCTTCTTCTAAAGTTTTGCCCTTAGCCATCTCGGTTATCATGGAAGAAGTGGCAATGGCCGCCACACAACCCAAAGTTTCAAACTTGATATCTTTGATTACTTCTTGCCCTTTTTTATCTTTAGCCACTTTTATATAAATATTCATCAAGTCGCCGCAAACCGGGTTGCCAACTTCACCCGTGCCGTCGGGGCTTGGCATTTTGCCCATATTGGCGGGCTTTTGAAAATGTTTGATTACTTCTTTTGAATAAAGCATATTGATAATTTAAAGTTTAAATCCTTAGCAGCCCAGATCTTTTAATAACTTATCTTTCCGATTAACTGTTCCGCCGGTAATGCTGCGCAGCCTTTCGATAATGCCCGGCAAAACTTCCAAAACCCTATCAATTTCTTTTTCTTCGGTGAAGCGGCCAAGGGAAAAGCGAATTGCGCTATGGGCTTCCAGCGGTTCAAGTCCCAAAGCTAAAAGAACATGGGAGGGCTCCAGGGACTTTGAAGCGCAAGCCGAACCGGTGGAAACCGCAATGCCTTCCAAATCCAAAGCAATTAAAATTGCTTCTCCCTCTGCCCCTTCAAAACGAAAATTAGCGTTATTGGCCAAACGGTTTTCCCGAGAGCCGTTCAGGGCCGAGCCTTTAATATTTTTTAGCACACCGTCTATTAATTTATCCCGCAGTTTTTGGATCCGCTCATTATCTTTGGTTTTTTGGCCAACCATTTCAATTGCCTTGCCTAGCCCCACAATGCCCGGAGTATTATGAGTGCCAGCCCGCTTTTTAAACTCCTGCTCACCACCGTGAAAAAGTTTATTAAAAAGCGCGCCAGACCTGACAAATAATGCGCCCATTCCTTTTGGCCCGTAAAACTTATGGGCAGACAAGGTTAGATAATCAACGCCCAAAGCATTAACATCGCAAGGCAAATAATTTATGGCTTGGGCCGCATCAGTATGAAAATATATTTTTTGCTCGCGAGAAGCATTTATTTTTTTAAGCATTTCCCCTATCTGGGCGATTGGCTGGACTGTGCCGATTTCATTATTGGCATACATAATGGAGACTAAAACCGTATTGGGCTTAATTGCTTTTTCCACTTCTGCCACTTCCACTAATCCCTCGCGGTTAACCGGCAAAAAAGTCGCCTCGATAAAGCCCTCTTTGTCTAAAAACTTCACCGATTCCAGAACGCATTCGTGTTCAATGGCGCTGGTAATAATATGGGCTTTGCCGCCAACGGCCGCTGCCAATTTTTTATCGAAACCAAAGCCCTTTATCACGGTGTTATTGCCCTCTGTTGCGCCGCTATTAAAAAGCACTTCGCTTTGCTGGCAACCTAGGATCCTAGCTACTTGTTCGCGCGCCAAAACCACGCCCAGCTGCGCGTCTTGGCCGAATTGATGGAGCGAAGAAGCATTGCCGAACTTATCGCAAAAATAAGGCTTCATCGCCTCAAAAACCGCCGGGTCAACCGGAGAAGTTGCGCCATAGTCAAAATACGCTTTTTTGCTCATAAAATTATCTCTAAAACACTCTCTATTTTAACGCAAAAATAGCCCTCGGTCAATCGATCAATCAAACTTTTATTTCCCAAATTGCCCCAGCAAGGCAACAAAAACCATACCCGCAAAGAAAAGCAGGATATTCAGCCAATTGGATTTTTTATGTGTGGCTGGCAAAAGGTCTGAGGAGGCAATATAAATAAAAGTTCCGGCCGCCATCGCCAGCAAGGCGCCCAAAAAATTATCTGGCGCTTGGCGCAAAAATATAAATGCCAATATCGCCCCTATGGGAGTGGCTAAAGCCACCAGCCAAGAATAAAACAAAGCTTTTTTGCCCAAAGCCTTGTCGCAGACTAAAAGAGAATAAGTGCAGCCGCCCTCGGCAAACTTATGGAAAATAATAGCCGAAGTGGCAATTAAACCCACCGCAAAATTAACTTCAAAAGACACGCCAATCGCCAAGCCATCAACCAATGAATGAAAGCCTAATCCCAGCAAGCTCATCGTGCCCATCGCGTGGACCTCGCAATGCTCTTCCTGGCAAGAATGGATAATTATCGTCTGTTCCAAAAAATAAAAAACGGCGATAGCACCCAAAACAAAAAACGGCCAATAGCTATTTAACCCAAAACTTTCCGGCAATAAATGCAAAAAGGCATTAGCCAAAAGCAGCCCGGCGGCAAAACTAATCACATAGACCGTGCGAGTTTTTATCTTTTCGTCAAAAAACCGAAATAAATAAGCCCCCACCACTGTGGCTAAGCCCGCTAGTGCCCCTGAAATTAAAACTTCTATAAACATACTTTTCTTTTTTACTTTTCAAACATCATGGCTGCGCCCAACGCGCCACCAAACCTTCCCAAAGTGCTAAATAATATCTGCGTCTCTTTAGCCGCAACCGGAGAAATGACCAGCTTAGCCACACCAGCCTTGATTCCGGGCCATAATAGCCCAGCGACCGGGCTTAATCCTCCGCTTAGAATTATCGCTTCCGGATCAAGAAGATTAATAAGATTAGCAATTCCCACACCTAAGTTTTGGCCCAGATATTTAAAAGTTTCTTCGGCTTTTTTATCTCCCTGGCGCCATTTTTTCTCCGCCTCAAGAGAGTTCACACCTAAAACTTTTTTAATAAACTTATTGGCGCCCAGCTCTCCCCATTCCAAATCGTTGGTCATGTCCACTATCATATGAGTCGCCTCAGCCGCCGCGCCATGCGCGCCGTAATATAATTTTCCGTTCAACATTAAAGCGCCGCCGATATCCGAACCCAGCGTCAAATAAAAAACATCTTTAAAGTTTTGGGCTAGCCCGATATTTTTTTCCGCCAGCAAAAAACAATGCGCGTCATGCTCGATCTTTATCGGCAGTCCCCGAAACCGGCTGGCCAATAATTCCCGAATCGGCTGATTATTTAAATAACTGATATTCGGGCTTTTAAGCATCCTCTGGCGCTCCCGGTCCATCACGCCAGCCAAGGAAAAACCAGCACCGCCCAATTCTTCGTGGCCGATGCCCGATATAAGCTCAGCATAAAGCTTTACCAGCGCCAATAAAAAACTTTCTAAATTAGCCGGCAGTTCCTGAACGCGGCTTTTAACGACTTCCCTATCTTTTACCAGCACCGCTTTAATGCTGGAAGCGCCGATGTCAAAACCTAAATAATGCATAAAATAACTTTTAAATTATTTGAGCAATTCTTTAATTCTATCCCAATATTGTGTTTGCCCCTGCTCTTTTAAATAATACCACCACTCCGCCCCCCAGAGATAGTATTCATCAAAACCGGCTTGTTTGGCATATTCTATCGTGTCTGAAAAATCAGCTATTGGCAGCAATGCCATCTGCTCGGCCGGAGATATTTCATAGATCTGCTTATGGGTCCAAGGCTCGCCTTGAAGCTCGATCACGATAAAAGTCTTTTCTTGCCCCACAAACCAGCGCACTATGTTTTCTTTTATCCTAAAAAAGCTTGGCGGGATCGGGTATTTATACGAACCCAAATACTCATTCCAAACCCAGCGGTAAAGCGTCGTGCCAAAAATATCGGCGCGCTTAGCGGCCGCCACCCAAAGACTTAATTCACCGCTATCGGTAATAATAACCGGCCGGCTATCCAATTTTTTTACCAGAGCGATTTCCGCGTCCAACAACTTAACATCTAAACTCGGGCACTCGCCAAATGTTAAAAACGGCTCGTTTTCCACCTGCCAAGCGCTGATGGCCGGATTATCCTTATAACGGTTAACTGTCGTTTCAATATATTCCAAGAGCGATTCCTGATTGCCAGCGGCCCAGCTTGGAATATGGCATTCGGGCCAACGTGGCAATTTTTGCCCTATTGCCAAAATAATTTTTACTTCCCGCTTAGCCGCTTGTTCTATCTGCCAATCTAAATCCTTAAAATTGTATTCGTTGTCCTTTGGTTCAACCACGTTCCAGCGCGCCGCCAATCTGATATTTTTAATTCCCAGCTCGTCAAAAAGAGCCAAGTAGGCTTCCGGCCAATTCACGCCAAGCTTTTGGGCAAAATCTTTTTCGAAAGTCGCGCCCCAAACAATTGGACGCTCTTGGTCTGCCGTTTGGCGGCCCAAGAACCAAATCCCCCAGGCCAACGCCAAAACTATGATCAAAAAAATATAACGCTTTTTCATCGGTTAAGGTTTTATATCGCCACAAAAACCAAGCCCACGCAAATTAAAATAATCGCCAGGCTTTTTTGCAAAAATATCGCGCTGTTTGTTTTTTCCCGGCAAACTCCCGGCCAAAACCGGGAAAGCAAAAGAGTGAATAAAAATAAAAAGGCAAATTGCGCGCCCTGCAAAGCATTAACCAAAGAAGCCGAACCGGCCGCCACCGCCAGGCTAACAAACAGCGAACCAAAGCCGGCTAAAGTTTTAATACCAACCATCAACGCACCAAGGCTTTTGGTCGCCGAGCTCCAAGAAAGCTTTATTTCCCGACGCCAAAGCGGATAAAGCAGCGCCGCCAAAGCCGCCAGCACCAACCCCAGGCGCGACCAAACAAAACCCGTAATAAAATCTTGCTGGTTAAAAAGATATTTCAACATCACAAAATATATCGCACCCAGAATTATCGTGGCAATCACCGATTTTAATCCTTTAATCCCCTCGCGGACTTCACCCTGCTTTTTTTCCAGAGAGATTAAAAATCCGCCAACGACCAAAAAGCCAAAAGCGGCCAGTTGCTGCCAGCCCAAAGCTTCGCCGATAAAAAAATTGGCAAACAGCAACACAAAGACCGGCGTCAGCCCGCCCACCACACTGGCGGCGCGCGAAGCTTCATTGATATCCAGCGCCCGGTAATAAGCTAATAACGCCACGAAATATATAACACCAGTCAAAATATCAAATGCCACCCAACTCCAGCCCGGCCAGTGCAAGCCAAAAGGCGCCAGAACAAAAGTAAACGCGCTCATCAAGCCAACCCAAAAAGTAAAAACCACGGGCCGGGTGGTGGCCCTTTGGCGCAATAAATACTTATTGCCGATAGTAACTGCCGCGTATAAAAAATAACCTATCAGGGCAAAATATAGCCAGCTCATATAATTAATTTATTTTCTTTACAGATCTTAGCGTATTCCCAGGCGCTCGACCTGATCTTGCGCTCTTGCGTTTTATAATCAATCTCGGCTAGCCCAAATCGCGGCCAAAAACCTTTATCCCATTCAAAATTATCCAGCAGCGACCAATAAAAATACCCCCGCACATCCACCCCCTCCGCCAAGGCTTCGGAAATATAAAATAATTGGCTCTTAATAAAATTAGCCCTTTGCAAGTCTCTGGCATCGGCTAAGCCGCCTTCTGTGATATAAATAGGTTTTCGGTATTTTTTCAGGCGGCGCAGAACATAAAAAAGCCCTTTTGGATAAAGTTCCCAGCCAAGATCGGAAACCTGGTGGTTATCATTTTTTCTAAAATTAAAGCCCTTAATCTTATTATGAAAATAATAATTAACGCCGATAAAATCCAGCCGCTGGCCCGACAGGCTTAAAAATTGCCGATTAACAAGCCAATGCGCCGGTCCGCTTAGCCAGCCCTCAAAATAAACATTGTTCTCGGCCAGCCCCACCTGAGCTTCAGGATGATAACTCTTAATAATGTTATAGGCGGTTTTATGGGCGTTAAATAAGTTCTTATACACCCGCAAGCATCGCCACCAGCTCCTTTTTTGCGGCGGCCAAACTCCCCGCCAATAAGAATTAACAATATATATCCAGGGCTCGTTTAGGGTTAGCCAAAAGGTTATTTGATGGCCCAAAGTTTTAGCCAAGTGGTCAACAAACTTGCCAAAACAAAGCACCGCTTCCTGGCTTTCCCAGCCGCCCATATTGGCAAACCATTGGGGCAAGGAAAAATGATTGATGGTGACAAAAGGCTCCATGCCCCGTTTGCCCAAGCCGCTTATCATTTGGCTGTAATGGTCGATTGCCGCCTGGTCAAACTCGCCCTTCTTTGGTTCAATGCGGCTCCACTCCAAAGAAAAACGGTGCGCGTTATGGCCTAAGGACTTGGCCATATCAAAATCTTCCTGCCAGCGGTTATAATGGTCGCAAGCCTGGCTGGAAATATAATTTTGCAACTCAAACATAGCCGGAAACTTTTCCTGCTGCCAAGATTGCCACTTATTCTTTGCTTCGCTAGCTAAGCGCTCAGCGTTATTTTTTTCCCACTGGCTCCAATCATTGATATTGCCGCCTTCAACCTGATGGGAAGAAGTTGCCGCGCCCCATAAAAACCCTAAAGGAAAGTTTATCTCCATATGTTTTTATTATACCATTATTTATTCTGATAAACTCGTCTGCCCGTTAGCCTGCAAAAGCAGCTTTTTTTCTTCAAACTCAAGGCGTTTGGTGGCGCTGTTTATTTTTACAATAACTCCTAGCCCCTGTTTGACCGCCTGGCTGAAATATTGGTCAAAAACAAAATTGCCAAGGGAATAATATATTTTCTTGCCCAGATATTCTTCTGACGGCTGGACAACATGGGGGTGCGAGCCGATAACTAAATCCGCGCCAGCCTCCACAAAGCTATGCGCTAAGTTTTTAATCGCGCTATTTGGCGCGCTGTCATATTCAATCCCCCAATGCGCATACAAGATCACTATATCTGCCTGCGCTTTAATATTTTTTATTTCTTCAATGGTTGTTATTTGTTCAGTCGACGCGTTTCCGATGAACTGATTATAATTTATAAAAGCGATTTTTACGCCTTTTATATTCTTTACAACACTCTTAATGTTTGGCGAAATTGAACTTGGCCCAGCCGGCTCGCCAAAATAGCCAACACCCGCACTATTTAAATATTGCTTGGTCGATTCCAGCCCTGCCTGCCCAAAGTTTAAAATATGGTTATTGCCCAAGTTCACCAGCCGAATATTATTGTTAAATAAAGCTCCCGCCAAGCTTGAGTCAAAAGTAAAAATAAAATTATTAGTGCTCCCTGGCTCACTACCCAAACTCACGGATTTATTTTCTGTTATGGGGCCTTCTAAGTTTGCCACCACTAAATCATTTTCCGCCAGCCAAGGCGCAATTTGGGCAAAAATAAAATCATTGCCATTTTTTGCGGCAACTTGCCGAATATTCCGGTCAAACATTAGGTCTCCAAAAAATAAAAGCTTAACATCTTGCACCTCAGGACTTACGCTAGGTGATGGAATAGATGACGAGTTAATTATTACCGCCTCATTTTTCCACCAACCAAAAAAAGTCGTTCCATTTAAAAGAAATGACCAAATCGCAAATACTGAAATTATTGCCAAAATTATTATCGCCACTCCGGCGCTAATGCCCCAAATAAAATTAGTCCGACTAATCATAATTAGCTTAAAAGAGACCACCGAATGGGTCCAAGTCATTTTTTAAATCTTCTAGTCCTTCATCGTGTGCCGAATTATGATCTTTTATTTGTGTGGTTTCTTCAAATATATCTATAGCTCTTTCAGCATACTCTTTCCATCCTTCCTCTCCGCGATCTTTTTTACATGTTGCTATACTATAATAACTAAAAGGAAAATCCGGATAATTTTTGGTAACTTTTATCATTTTATCTATCGATTCTTTGTCGCATTTATAGGTAAACTTATCTTCGGTCATTATATAAGTGCCCTCCAAATCACCACCTAGACCACCAGTAAAATGAAGTCCTTTTCCCATACATGTATCCGAACCACAAGGCATCATTTTCGCTATATTAGAATATTTTTCTATTCTGTTAATTTGTTGCCTTGAAATAAAATCCGATAAAAAACCCAAAAAAGCAATAGCAATCGCTATACAAATTAGTAATATGCCCAAAAGTCGACTTTTATCTTTAAAAATAAAATATGCCCCTATTATTCCAGAGGTTAAAGATAATATAAAAATTAAAATTACAATAATCATACCAGTTCAAATAAAATATAGAAGGAGCTAGTTCTGGCTAAGTTTTAAGTTTACCAAATTTAATTAGATGTATTTTTTTATCCCGTCTCCAACTTTTAATTTCCGCTTCGCGCCGGCGCGCCTTAAGTAATGTTTTATATTTTTCCGAATATTTTAAAATAATCGGTCGGCGGATTTTTGTATAATGCGCACCGCACTTGGAATTGTTATGCTCCTTTACTCTTTTCTCTAAATTATTAGTGCAGCCGACATACAGAGATTTATCGGCGCATTCGAGGATATAAGTATAATAAGCCATAAAGTCGGGATTCGGTTTCGGCTCTCGTCGCGCCGCCGCGCTCCTCGGCCTAACCACCGCCTCGCGGCCTCGCCTGCTGGCTCGGCAACGCTCCGGCGTTCTCATCCCTCACGCGAGCCAAGCAGTTGGCTCGCTCTCCCCAACTGCCTCCCCCGCAAATGCGGGGTCGTTTGTTGGGGAGGAGGGATTCGAACCCCCGATGACGGATTCAGAGTCCGTTGCCTTACCACTTGGCTACTCCCCAATAAAATAGCGACTAGCGACTAATCGCTAGTCGCCGATAATTAACGAAAAGAATTATTCTCTTAGGTATCGGCGAATCGCGATGAGACTGGAAACGCCTCCAATTAAGATACCAACCCCGAACATTAAAATCAAGAATTGCCAGAAATTGACCTGATAGAAATAAAGCAAGTCGACTTCGGGCAAAAAGTTGGTGATTTTTGGCGAAATCAAATAAAGTATCGGGAAAATTAAAATAATTGTGGTGATAGCAGAAATTATCCCGTAAAGCGCGCCTTCCACCATAAACGGGCCGCGGATAAACCAATTGCTTGCGCCCACGAACCGCATCACCGAAATCTCATCGCGCCAGGTATACATAGTCAAGCGAACCGTGTTAAAAGAAACCAACACCGCCAGCAATCCCAAAAATAGAGAGATCAATAACCCGCCCATTTGGATATTACCGGTTAAGCGAGTTAAGCGGTTAATGATATCCTGATTTTGCTTATAGTTGATTTTATCTATTATCCCTTGAAATCTGTCCTGCGCCAGATAATTGGAAATTGATTCGTATTGCGAAGCTTCGTTGGCTTTTATGTTTAAGCTTGGCTCCAGCGGATTTTGGTCCAATTCCTGCAAACTTTGCAGCAAAACCTCGTTATCTTTATGGCGCTCCTGAAAGTTTTTTAAAGCTTCATCTTGCGAAATATAGTCCACGCTTTTAACTTCCGGCAATTCTACCAATTCCTGCCGCACCGACAAAACTTTGGCCTCTTCCGTGTCTTTATTAAAATACACGCTCACGTCCACCCGGCCCTCAAGATTTTCCACGATTGCCTGGGTCATCACGTTAAAAAGCGCCAGCCCCCCGATCACAAACAATGCTAAAATCATCACCGCCACGGTAGCGGTTGATAGCCAATAGTTGCGGATAAAGCTTTGCCAACCTGATTTTAATATTCGCCAAATAGCGGTTTTTAACATAATTTTTTTATTTATAAGATATATCTCCCGTTTTCTTCGTCGCGGATTACCCGCCCTTTATCTAAAGTTATCACCCGCCGGCCCAAGTTGTTGATGATTTCCCTATCGTGCGTGGCCAAGATTATGGTTGTGCCAAGTTCGTTAATCTTTAAAAGTAAACGGACAATATCCCAAGAGTTAAGCAGGTCCAAGTTTCCGGTCGGCTCGTCCGCTAAAATAACCGATGGCCGATGAATTAAGGCCCGGGCAATCGCTACGCGCTGTTTTTCGCCGCCAGATAGCTGGTGCGGAAATTGGTTTAACTTATCAATCAAGCCCACTAATTCCAAAAGTTGGGGCACATCTTGTTTGATTTCTTTATCCGTGGCGCCCGCCACTTCCATGGCAAAAGCCACGTTTTCATAAGCGGTGCGGTCGGACAGCAAACGGAAGTCCTGAAAAACCATGCCAATCTTCCGCCGAAGCTTGGGCATATCTTTTTCTTTTATCAAATGGATATTCTGCTTGTCCAAAAACAGCTTGCCGCGCGTGGGCTTTTCTTCGCCGATCAACAGTTTAAGCAAAGTGGATTTTCCAGCGCCGGAAGGGCCGGCTAAAGAAACGAATTCCTTCGCCTTTATGGTTAGATCCAAGTTATTTAAAGCTGTGCAACCATCGTATATTTTAGAAACTTTTTGAAAAACTATCATAAAATTTTTAAGGTTTATTTCAGCCTGATTTCCGCCTCAATAAACTCATCAAGCTTTCCGCCTAGTATTTCGTCCGGCTCTTTTGATTCTACCCCAGATCTGAGGTCTTTAACAAGTTTATAAGGATGAAGGACGTAATTCCTGATCTGCCCGCCCCATTCGGCCGTGCCCTCGCCTGTTTGGATATCCGCCCGAAGCCCCGCCACTTCTTTATCCTTCTTTTGCCGTTCTATTTGGGAGAGCTTGCTCACTAATATTTTCATCGCCTGTTCGCGATTGGCGCTTTGGGAGCGCTCGCTTTGCGCCGCCACAGCAATGCCTGTTGGCAAATGCGTGATGCGCACAGCGGTTTCCACTTTATTGACGTTTTGCCCGCCCGGGCCCGAAGAACGAAACAGGTCTATCCGCAATTCTTCCGGTTTTATCTTAATGTCTCCGGCTTCTTCCATTTCCGGCATCACTTCCACCAAAGCAAAAGAAGTGTGGCGCAAATTATTGGCGTTAAAAGGAGACAAGCGCACCAAGCGATGCACGCCGCTTTCGTTCTTTAAATTGCCGTAGGCATACGCGCCACTAATTTCCAAAGTAGCATTTTTTATTCCCGCTTCCTGGCCTTCATGGGTATGCAAAACTTTTACTCCAAAGCCCGCTCGCTCTCCATAGCGCTGGTACATGCGCAGAAGCATTTGTGCCCAATCCTGGGCTTCCGTTCCTCCGGCGCCCGAATAGACAGAAAGAATAGCGTTGTTTTTAGCGTAGGGAAAAGCAAAAAAAGTTTTGCGTTCCTCGCCAGCCACAGTTTTTTCTAAAGTGCCGAACTCTTTAGCTATTTTTTTATCCTGCTCCTCATTTGCGCCAATTTCGTATTGCGCCAAATCGGTTTTTAGTATTTCCACAGCTAGCGCAATTTCTTCCCATTTCTCGCGCGTTTCTTTCAGCTCCGCCACTTCTTGGCTCAATTTTCCGGCGCGTTCATGGTCTTGCCAGAACTCGCCGTCTTTCATTAGCTCTTCGATCTCTGTTATCCTTTTGGCGTCGCGAGCCAAGTCAAAGACGGTCCTGAATCTTTTGGATCCGGTCAGTTAAAGCTTCTAGTTCTTTTTTAAAATTAATATTTTCCATAAAATATGGAGCCGAAGGTGAGGATTGAACTCACGACCTATCGCTTACGAAGCGATTGCTCTACCACTGAGCTACTTCGGCATAAAACTCTGAGCGGGTAGCGGGAATCGGCTTCGCCTCTCGTCGCGCCGTCGCGCTCCTTGGGCTAGCCACCGCCTCGCGGTTGCGCCTGCTGGCGCAACAACGCTCCGGCGTCCGATTCCCAACGCAAGCCAAGCAGTTGGCTTGCGTCCCTAACTCTGAGCGGGTAGCGGGAATCGGACCCGCATCTCAACCTTGGGAAGGTCGCGTTCTACCACTGAACCATACCCGCCTATGCTCGCTATTGCGAGCTTCGGCGGGCAAGCCCGCTAAAACCGCAAAAGCTAAAATAAAATCATCTAACGCTTAAAGAAAAACTTCCACCACTTTACTAAATTATTATCTTCGACCTGCTCGCTAACCGCCGCCTCAATAGATAAATTACCAACATTTTCACTAGCCGCCAATTCTTCCGAGCTCACCCCTTGCACCATCACTACGCTCTCCCCTTCTTTTTTCAGATTTAATTTATCTTTGGCCTCTTTTTCCAAATACGACTGACTATTAAAATAACTTAACAGCTGGTTTAACTCTTGCCCTTTTTTATCCATTTTTTCTATTTCCGTTTTCAGTGAAGAGATTTCCTGGTCCATTTGGCGTTTTTTATAAAAGGCCTTGGCCAGCACCAAACTCAACCAAACAAACGCCAAGAGCAGCAAAAAAAGGACGACTCGGGAGCTAAAAAATTTTTTAAACTTGTTTTCTTCCATCGATTTGCTAAAATAGCTATATGGATTTTACTAGAAAAAGCAAAACCTTGCGCATCTTTTGGATAGTCACGGCTTCAGTCGTGGTTTTTAGCATGCTAGCCTTCCTTTTCGCTCCGATGTTTTGATAATAACAGAATCAGTCTTTTTTTCAATTGCCGCTATTTTTAGCGGCTTTTTACTTCTTTAAAACCTTCAAAAACACCTCTTGCGGAATATTAACGCTCCCCCGGTCCCGCATTTTCTTTTTTCCTTTGCGCTGCTTATCAAGAAGCTTATTTTTGCGCGTCACGTCTCCGCCGTATAATTTTGCTGTCACGTCCTTGCGCCGCGCCGCCAAGTCTTCCCGCGCCACGATCTTTCCGCCAACAGCCGCTTGGATCGCTACCGCAAACATCTGCGGAGGCAAAAGTTCTTTTAATTTTTCCACCACCATCCGGCCCTCGCCTGCCGCTTTATGCCGAGGAATAATTCTAGCAAAAGCCTCCACCGGCTCTTGCGCCACCAAAATATCCAGCCTCACCAGATCATCTTCCCGCCACCCGATAAGCTCATAGCCCATTGAAGCATAGCCGGAAGTCGCGCTTTTTAATTTATCGTAAAAGTCCACGATAATTTCCCGCAAAGGCGCTTCATAAGATATAACTACGCGCTGCGTGCCAAGATACTGCGTATCCAAATAAGCCCCTCCGACTGATTGCAACAGTTTCATCACTACTCCCAAATATTCGCTGGGAGAAATAACCTCCAACTTCACCCAAGGCTCGCGCACTTCATCTATATGGCTGGGATCGGGCAGTTGCTGGGGAGAATAGATCGTTAATTCTTCGCCATTCCTTTTTCTTATCTGGTAAACAACGCTGGGCGTGGTCACGATCAATTCCAAATTATATTCCCGGCGTAGCCGCTCGGAAACTATTTCCAAGTGCAACATGCCTAAAAACCCGCATTTAAATCCGCGGCCCAAAGCATCGGAGCTTTCCGGCTCAAAAACCAGCGCTGCATCGCTTAACTTTAATTTGCCCAACGCATCGCGCAACAAGTTATAATCCTGCGCCTCCTGCTTTTCCAGCACCGCCGGATAAAAGCTGGCAAAAACCATGGGCTTGGGCTCTTTATATCCGGGCAAAGATGCCAAACCCGCCGCCGCCGGCCAATGGACTATCGTATCGCCTACCCGGCAAAGCGCCACTTCTTTAAGGCCGGTAGCAATATAGCCAATTTCTCCAGCTGATAATTTATCAGTTGATTTTAAAGCTGGCGTAAAAATCCCCGCTTCGATCACTTCCACCCGGGCGCCCGAAGCCATAAAAGTTATTTTATCCCCTCGTTTGATTTGCCCATCAAAAACCCGCACATAAGCCAGAACACCTTTATAAGAATCGTAGTTGGAATCAAAAACCAAAGAACGAAAAGGCTTGGCTTTATCCATCTTTGGCGACGGAACCTTAGTTATAACCGCTTGCAACAATTCCTCAACCCCGGTTCCTTCTTTGCCGGAAATCTTATAGATCTCTGTTTCCTGGCCGAGCAATTCTTTAATTTCGCCCTCCACCATTTCCACTTGCGCGCCCGGCAGGTCAATTTTATTTATTGCCGGCACGATCGTTAAGCCTTGCTGCTGCGCCAAATAGAGATTCGCCAAAGTTTGCGCTTGCACGCCCTTGGTGGCATCCACCAACAAGATTGCGCCTTCCACTGCCGCTAGAGACCGCGAAACCTCGTAAGAGAAATCCACATGCCCGGGAGTATCGATCAGATTCAACATATAGTCCTGCCCCGCCAAGCAATAATTCATTCTCACGGGCTGCAATTTTATAGTGATGCCCCGCTCGCGCTCCAGGTCCATCGTATCCAAAAGCTGGTCTTTCATTTTTCGTTTTTCGATTGCGCCGGTCAATTCTAAAAGCCGGTCCGCCAAAGTGGATTTGCCATGGTCGATATGCGCTACTATGCAAAAGTTCCTAATATTCTCCATAAATAAAAAATCGCCTTTTAGACGACTTAATTCTGCCATAAATCAGCTCTTTTTTCAACCCCGCCGTTGAAGCCAAAAAAGCCTAAAACAAGCTTTCAAACTTATCGTAAAAATCATTTAAGCTTTCAGTGATTTCCTTATTGGCCCGCATTTGCTCAATGAACACGTTAACCTGCTTTAAAAAGTCCCCGGTCGCTTCATTATCGACCAGGCTAAAACGACGCGTCTCTTCATTAGGTTTTTGGGCAAAATATTTTTGCAAACGCCCGTGCCAGCCGCGAATATCTTCTTCGCTCAAATCTGGATCAAAACTTTTTTCTTCCTCTAAAATATCGTCAAAAAAAGAACTCACGCTTGCCCAGCCGCCAAAACGTTCATAAAATAATTCGTCCTGAAAAAACTTTAAAGCCGTGCCAAAAACATGCCAAGACGAAATAAAAGCCGGCTGGCTCCTCTGTTGATAATAAAAAGCTCCCCATTTTTTATCCAATAAAGCATGGAAGTGCAAACCAGCCGAAAAAGAATCTTCTTTAATTATGGCCGCCAAAGTTTTGCCGTCCGGATGCGTTTCTTCCCGGTCCATATTATCGTAATAGCGGATATCGGGGAAACTCGTGCCAATAAAAAACTTTTTCCGGTCATGCCCCGGAAAATATTTATTAAAAACTTTATCGGTTAAAACAATATGAGTGACCGGAGAAGCCATAAATTAATCTTGGATAATTTCTTTATCCGGCGCCACTGATTTGAACGGCAAGCGATCCTTTATCGACCGGCAAAAAGCTTCCATCTCCGGCAAACGAAGGATAAAAGCGATCAAAAAATAAATGAGCAAGCCCGCAATCCCAGCCAGCAGGCCTTGGGCAAAAAGCCCTAAAGCCACCTCCGTGTTTAGCCAATTATCGAGCAAGCGCAGCGCCCAATAAGCGCCAATACCCGCTAAAAAAGAAGCGGCAAATATCTTCACCGCGCTTTTAAAAACTTCCCCGAAGTTTAGGTCTCCGGTCTTTTTTTCCAAAAATATCCACAGCAGCATCAAATTAACTAAGCTGCCAGCTGCATATCCCAGCGCCAACCCCGCCACCCCCATATAGAGAGCAAAAAACCAGGCGCCGGCGACCCTGAAGATCGAGCTAACCAGCCCCAGCCAGAAAGGCGTCCTGGTATCTTCAAAAGCAAAAAATCCGCGGACCAGAAGCAAGATAAGCCCTTCAGCAAAAAGGCCAACGGTTAAATATTGTAATGAGTTAATCGTTAAGATCGTGTCATTCCAATCAAAGTTTCCCACCCCTAATATCACGCGCACTATCTGCGCCCGCAAAACCACCAGCAAAACGCTGGCCGGCACCATTAAAAATAATATCTGGCGAAAAGTAGCGGAAAAAGTTTTCGTAAAACCGGCGTCATCTTTATCCGCTGCGCTTTTTGCCAGAACCGGAAAAGCCGCTGTCGCCAAAGAAGCCGCTAAGATTCCCAGCGGGAAAGTCCAAATATTATAAGCTAAATTAAAAACTGCCAAGCTCCCTGCCGCCAAAAATGAAGCCAGCACCGTGATAGCCATAAAATTAAGCTGCGAGACGGCTAAAGTTAGAGTGCGAGGCACCATTAAGCGCGCCAACCTGGCCACTCCTTTATTGCGCCAATCTAAAATTGGCTGATATCTAAAGCCTAAAGAAAATAACGTTGGCAATTGAATTGCCATGTGCGCCGCTGCTCCCAGCACTACGCCCCAAGCCAAACCATAAATGCCAAGCCTCGGCACTAAAAATACAATGCCAAAAATAATTCCCAGGTTATAGAAGATCGGAGTCAGTGAAAAAACTAAAAATCTTTTCAAACTCTGCAGCACTCCGCCCCAAAGAGAACTTAAGCCCAAAAGCAGCGGGCTTAAAAACATTATCCGCGTTAAGGCTATGGTCAAATCAAGTTTTTCACCGGAGAAACCTGGCGTTATCAAGCGCATTAATTGCGGAGTGAAAATAAAAAGCAAGGCGCCAACAACCAAGAGCCCGATCAATAAAAGGTTCAAAAGGCTGTTAAAAAAATGCCAAGCTTCGCTATTGTCTTGAGACTCGCGCCAGAGGCTCACAAAAACCGGAATAAATCCGGCCGAAAGAGCTCCCATGATCAACAAATTGTAAACCATATCCGGCGCGCGAAAAGCCGCATAATATATATCCAGCGTGTCGCCAGCGCCAAACTGCCCGGCTAGCATTCTATCGCGCACTAAACCCAGCAGTCGGCTAACCAAAGAAGCCAGGGCTAAAACCAAAGCCGCGCTGGTAATAGTTTGGGACTGCCCATTTAAGATTTTTGCGCTAAAGATTTTCCACATTATTTTCCAAATACCAATCCGTAAAACTTATCGGTTTTCAAATTATCGCTGAACTTTATCTGTCCTCCGTCGTTAGTTAAACTAGCCGGATATTGCCAAGTAATTTTAGCTTGCTGGGGCAAATGCAAAACGCTTTCAAAATCGCTGCCCGCGCTGCCAGATTGCTTTTGCGCCAACAAACTATAACTTTCCGAATCGCGGCTAAAGTCTATCTTGAATGGCAATAAATATTTATATGTTATCTCCACGCTCTCGCCCGGGCTGACAAAAACCCAATTGCCAAAAACCGTTTTGCCCGATTCTTGGAAGATCTGCGTGCCCGAGCCCTGGTCAATTGTTGTCCCCTGCTCTTGCGCCGCCACTTCCGGGTCGGCCTTGAATCCTTGCGCCTGATAATCTATCGGCGCGCTATAAGCTTCCAAAGTTTGCCCTTGCGCTGAAAGTAATTTTGAACCCAACGGCACATAAACCCGCAGGTAATTTGAGTTAACCTTGTTATACCAATCATATTGGCTTTGCCCGCCGTTATGCGTGCGCACAATGCGAACCGTATCGATCACCGAGCCGTCTGCCTGGACATTAGCGGAGTGATAAATCTTCTGCTCTAGCACTTTGTCGGTTTTAAAACCATTAATATTGGTATTAATAACGCTAAAATAATCTTTTTCTGTGGCCATGATCTCTCCGGCCCAGCCTTGTTCAACAAAAGTTTTTTCCAAAGATTCGCTGCTAAAATAGAACAAAACATGTTTTTCCGCTAAAGAATCCGCCAAAACTCCGATAATTTCTTTCCCCTGTTGCGGCCAAACCTGCCAAAGTCTATCTAAAAATAGCGGCGCAAAATCCGCCAAGATCTTTTTAGGCTGGTTTAATTCTTTATCGTAATCAACCTCAACTTTGTATTGGGTCAGGTCCAAAAAATTATCCTTGTTTAAAGAAACTCCGTATTGTGGCAAGTCGATCGGGCCGGTTAAGGCCAGGAGCCGCTCTACCACAGTCGGCGTTAAAGAGATGACTCCATCAACCGTTTGCCCGCCGGCTTTTTCATAAAAACTCATTATTTTCCTAGCCGAAGTTGGGAAGTCCGCGAACCAATTGGCGTCATGGGTTGACCAAGCAGTGGAGATCTTTTGAATGGGCTTAGGCGGAGTAATTTTTTCATAAAGCTGCCCGTCCAAATTAAATATCCCATCAATAAACAAGTTCTTCAGCCGGCCCTCATCCAGGTCCACTAAACCGTAAGTGCCAATAAAACCTCCGGTAGGCCGAGCTTCGGAATTATTTTGAAAAACTAATAAATATTTTTTTGCGCGTTCATGCCCCAACACTTCCAAAAAGATATTGCTCCAATTTTGCAGCTGTCCGGCGGCTTCAAGTAGCGGCGCCATTTTTTCTTGAAGCGAGGCTACTTGCGGCGCTAAGTCCGCCGGCAAATCGCTAGCGTTCACTTCGCTTAAACTTTTGCCAGCCGCCGCCAGGGCATTTTGCGCCTGGCCGATCTCGTTTTGCGCTTCCACGATTTTTTGGGTAAACGACGGGCCGCTGTCAGAGAAATATTCGCCAAACTTTTCCACCAAGAAAATATTGGCAATTTGCGCAAAGCTTTGGCCGGCCTTAGCAAAGTTCTCGCCGGCATCAACCAGCGCAGCGCCCGAACCCACCACCGAACCGCCGGGCAGTTTTTCTAAAATATAAATTATCCCCCGCCCCATTTTATTCAATTCCTGGTCGGCTGATAAAAAGTTTTGATATGCTGTTTCAAAATTAACGCTGGCGGCAGAAAAGTTTAGGTTGGAAGCCGAATCTTTAGCTGCCAAAATGGATTTATATGCTTGCAACGCCGAGCTTAAAATATTCTCTTTGGCCAAAAGCCCCTGGCCGGCCAAAGACATGCCGAAAATCACCAAGAATATCAAGCTGCCGGCAGTTAAAAAACCGGCGCTGCGCCGAGTAAGCGGTTTTACGTGGTCGCGCCAAAAAAAGCTCCAAAACCCGTGTCTTTCTTCTGGTCTTTTTGTTCCTAAAGTTTTCCGGCTAAATGGAATTAACGAAGCGGTTTTAGGTTGGCTAACGCTTTGCCGCCATCGAGATAAAAACTCTGATTGCTCAAAAGTTATTTTTTCATCCAGAGCTTCTAAGCCTTCTTCTTCAGCAGAAGGCACCAAAACGGCTTCTTCCGGAAAATCGTTTTCCAATTTTGTCTCTTCTTCTGCTCGAAAAGGCAAAACTTCCGCTCTTTGTTCTTCATAAAAATCATCAACCGCCAATTCGCTCAGCAAAGTTTCTAAAACATCGCGCTCGGCCAATAAAGAAGCTTCTTTTTCCTTAAGCCACAAGAGTTCTTCCAAATCGCCCTCCACCAGATCTTCCGCGTCCAATAGTTCTTGTTTGGCTCGCTCAATAATTAAAATCGGCTCATCTAAATTATTGGTTTCCAGGCGCCAGATCTGATTTTTCAAAGATTCATCTATGGCTTCAATTTCTGCCAATATCGCTATCAGGTCATCGCATTTAGGCTGGGCAATTTCTATAGGCTTTCGCAACGCTTCGATTTTCTGTTCGATAATATTTTTTTCCTTTAAGTCCAGGCTTTTTTTTCGTCCTCTCTTTTTTCCCGCCGGCTTATTGTCCGCCAAAAAAACACCCGGCTTTATCTTGCTCAGGTCAATTATCCGGCCAAAAAAATTAACTTTTTTATTGTTTTTTGACAACGCCAAATCAGCCAAATCATGCTGGCCTTTTTTCACGCCAAAATCGCCCTGGCTGTTGGTCCCCTTATGAGCCATAAAATATTTTATTGTAGCCTTATTGTATCACAATGCCGCTTCTTTTTTAATCCACAAATAAAAAAAGGCGGCTGCTATTATTTTTTAGCATTTGCCGCCTTTTATAAAGATAGCTGTCAATTGCCATGCGTGATAATTTCTACCTCGCACGGGAAGCCCCAAAGCCGCGCCGCCATATATTCGCCGGCTTGGCCTTTTTCGGTAAAATATAATGTCTGGTGGTTGAACATTGGATTTAAAGAGATTTTGCTTCGGGGTTGGATTATTTCATGGTTGCCAGATGTTAATAACGAAAGAACTTTTTTGTCTTGAAGCTCTTTCGCCAAATCTTCTTTTAGAACTGCCCTCATATCATCGCCAAAGTTCATAAAAGCAGCTTGGCCGCTTCTAAAAACCGCTTCCCAATCAACTAGACTCTCGCCTTTACCACGAAGATCTGCTGGATATTCTTTTCTCATTTTGCCCTCCGTTCTGCTGACGTTTATGATCAAGACTGTTCGTTCTTTGCCGATCTTTGGAAACACTTTTAATTATTTCCCCGGCACTTCCTTTTTTACCGCCAAAAAATTGGACGCATCCGTTTTTCCGCATAGCCACTATTACCGCTTTATCTGTTTCTAGTCTTTTTTTACCATCTTCAGAAAAAAAGACGCCAGACGAAAGAAGTATTTCCGGCCATTCATCGATCAAATTATGCGTATAGACCGCTCTTTCTTCCTCGCCGGCAATTTTTTGCCCGATCTCTTTTATTTTGGCTAACTCTTTTGGAGAAAAAATCTTAAAATCTGATTTCGCCCCAACCGCTTGTTTCTCTATTATACAAACTTCCAGATTTTTAATGAGCATGCCTCCCTCCTAAGAAATTATTTTGTATTTTTAATTTCAATATAAAAGACTACTCCAAACCGACAAAAAAATCAATCTTTCTACCGCGAGTATATTTCCCTGGTTGCCTTGGCCATTTTCTGCCAAGAATACTTTTCTATCTGCTTAAGGCCGGCTTCGATCATGCCTTGCCTTAATTTTTTATCAGATATTATTTGGCCTATTTTCTCTGCCATATCTTTTACGTCCAAAGCATCGAAATATAAAGCTGCTTCGCCTAAAATCTCGGGCAAACAAGTGGCGCTGGAGCTGGCCACCGGCAAAGCATAGCTCATTGCTTCCAACGGCGGCAAACCAAACCCCTCGCACAAAGAAGGGAAAACATACGCTTCCGCCTCTTCATACAGGCTTTGCAGCTCGTTATCTGGCACAAAACCGGTAAAAACCACCCCTCCGCCAAAACAGACTCCGGCGCTATTGCAATTAGCTTTTTTTAGCTTTTGATAAAAATAATCCTCCCCGCCCACTAAAACCAATTGCAATTCTTGATACCGGCCATCGCGCAAAAGCTGAAAAGCCTTCGCCAGATTAGGTAGGTTCTTATGCGGATAAGCGTTGCCGACATAAAGCAGATAAGGTTTTTTTATTTTGTATTTTTCTAGTATTTCACGATTGCTATTTGGTTCTTGGCGATTAGCAACCTTGGGCGAGCCTTCATAGATAACGGTTATTTTTTCTTCGGCCGCGCCAAAATATTTAATAATATCGTTTTTGACAAACTGCGAAACTGTAATGATCTTTTTGGCCTTAGCCGCCGCCAAGCGGATCACTATTTTATAGCCAATATTTTTGAACCAATATTTTATTCGCCCAAAAAAAGTGTCTTTGGCGGTCGGAAAACGCTGCAAGATAAGGTCATGAATAGTGATAACAAAGGGCCTAACATAAAGCGCCGGCGCGTTAAAGTGCGTAAAGTGCATCAAATCGATTTTATGGCCATACAGCTGGCACGGAAAAAATATTTGCTCGCCCAAAGAATACCAACGCCAAGGCGCCAAGATCTTTTTAAAACGAGGACTCTGGGGCTGGTATTCATTAAAGTTCTCTTGCCGCAAAAAAATCAAATAATCATTTTGATCATCATTTTTTTCAAGTTCCTCTATTAACTTTTGCGTATACCGGCCAAGGCCTTTGGCTTTAGGGCCAAAAAACCTAGCATCAATGCCTATTTTCATAAACCTATTTGATTAAAAAATCCAGCGTCTCCTGCGCGCATTTATCCCAGGAAAAATCTTTAACGCGCTCAAGCCCCTCCATAATCAACTCTTTCTTTAAATTATCATCTTGCCAAACTTCTTTCACCGCCCAGGCAATTTCTTCAAAATTATACGGATCCACCATTAAAGCGCTATCGCCCACTACCTCCGGGAAAGACGAAGTATGGGAAGTGATGGTCGGCACGCCGCAAGCCATGGCCTCCAGCGGCGGGAAACCAAATCCTTCAAAAAAACTTGGATAAACGAACACTGACGCCAAATTAAAAAGCTGCGGCTTATCTTCCGGATCAACAAATCCAATAAGCTTAATATCCGGCGCAAAAAGAGATTTTCTAGCCGCATTAAATATTTCATCAGCCAGCCAACCAGCGCTGCCAGCCAGCACCAAAGCCGGCGCCGGAGAGCCTTGGGGTATTTTTTCGCGCAAAATCTCATAGGATTTTATCAGGCCAACCAAGTTTTTTCTAGGCTCCAGCGTTCCAAAATACAAGATAAACTTCGCCGGCAAACCATATTTTTTCGATACGGCAAAACAAGCTTCCTGTTCCATCGGCCGAAACTCTTCTCCGACGCCGGAATGAATAGTTTTTATTTTTTCTAGCGCCGCGCCGTAGATATCCGCTAAGTCTTCTTTGGTGGAACCGGAAACAGCAATAATTTTATCGGCTTCCAGGGCCCGTTGGCGCGGCGCCAGAAAGCTATGCCAGAAACGCTTGCGCCAAGAAAAAAACTCTGGAAAATATTCAAATGACAAGTCATGAAAAGTAATGACTTTCTTGCAATCCTTGCTCACCGGGCTTAATAAAAAATGCGGCGCAAAAAAAACGTCGCAGCCGCCCAAGAGCTGGTCGACCTTTGGCCAACGAAAAAACTTAGCCAGCGGGTCAAAAATAAAACGGTTGGGGATATAGAACTTTTTTAATTCAACATTAGGCAGTTTCAGCCAGTCATAATCCAATTCAACCTGGTTAAAGGCATTGTAGAATAATTTAAACTTGATATTTTTATCCAAAGACAAAAGACGGGACAGAAGATTTATGGTATATTCTTCTATCCCGCTCCGTGTTCCTTTGGCTAAAACTCTAAGGTCAATGCCGATAATCATAAAGCTCTATTCTTTAAAATATTCCTTGGCCGACTTTATAAAAAAACCCAATATAAAGCCCCCAAGCAATCCTGCCCAAAAGTTCCGGTAAATATTAGAAGAATTGTCCACCACCACGACCTCTCCGCCTGTCACAGAAAAATCTACTCCTTGATCTGAAGATGCGCTGATCTTATTTGCTTTTTCCGCGACCACAGAAGCAATGGCCGGGCCTAAAAAAGCTATCTTTTCCGGAGTGTCGGCTGAAAAACGGACTTCAACGGTATTAGGTGAGATCTTCGCCGCTAAAAATTGCCGGCTTAAACTATCTAAACTCGCCTGCCCCAGATCGATCTGCGCCCGCCTGTAAACAGCCTGCGCCATTTCCGGAGTTTTGAACCATCCCACTACCGTGCTGCCAAACTCATCGGAAGCCTTTAAAGCGTAATAATTATCGTATTTATAATCAACGGCGTTTTGGGTGCCCGAGCGCCCTATGGTCAAAGCCAGCGAGGCACTGTATTTGTCGCCCTGCCAAGCAAAACCAGCCGCCGCTATGGCAACAAAAACGGCGAAAACAAAAACCCACTTATAACCCAATAAATAATCCCCTATTTTTTTTATATCCATATTTTTATTGATTATAGGATAAAATAAAAAACTAAAAGGCTTTATTGTTTTTGCGCTTTTTAATCGCCCGCCAGGCCAAAAAAATAATTGCCGCCAAGACTAGAATGGCAGCTAGCAAAAAGAGCCCGATATAATTAAAAAACATCATCCAAGGAGATTTGTTGAAAAAATCACTTTTTAAAGTTGGCAAGACCCTAAAGGTGTTCCAAATCTCGTTTATTGGAAAAGATTCTTTCTCGCCGATAGCCAAAGAATATTTGCCCTTATAATTGGGGCTGGACACGCGGACCAAATAACTTCCCGCTTCTACGGCCTGTTTAAACTCGGGGCCCTTTAAATAATCGTCGCCGGCAAACGGTTCATAAAACTTCGTCCAGGTAAAATTATCGCCGCTAAAAAAAGCGATCGAGGTAGTGGCCGGGGTTAATTTAAGTATTTCTAGCGACATATTAGTTTTTGCCATCGGCAGATCAGGCACCAAAACATTAGCAAAAAGAACCATCGGCTTATCAACGGCCAGGCTAAAACTTTGGTCGAGCCCCTTTAATTCACCGTAAAAAGCTTGTGAGATCTCGGGGTTTTCAACCACCACCACCGCTCCGCCATCGACTAGCCGCGGCTGATGGGATAAAGCAATCATTGGCACGATAAAAAAGGCGGCGGAAATTATTAAAATAGTTTTTATATATTTTGGCATATTTTTATTTAACGCTATTAAAGTAAGTTGCCTTGCCGCTCGTCCAGCGCCTGATTCACCAAAGCATCCGCTTCCTTATTCTGCTCCCGGGGAATGGCCACGAATTTCATCTGGCCAAAATCAAGCATTAAGTTCCACACCAACAAGAACAACTGCTGCAAATTAGGCTCTTCTATTTTATACTTGTGGCTCATTTGTTTAACAATAAGCTCTGAATCCATTCTCACTTCCAGCTCCGCCTTCTTCATCGCTTCTTTTCCAAAAACTTGTTTTAATTTTTTTAAGCCAAAGATCAACGCCTGATACTCGGCTTCATTATTGGTCGTCTCGCCGATAGTTTCGCCATATCTTTTCAGGATTTCCCCTTTGGCACCACAAATAACGACTCCAATCCCTGCCGGCCCAGGATTGCCACGGCTGCCGCCATCAGTATATAAAATATATTTCATATGCTTATTTTAATTGTTTTAAATCCACGATCTTAAGCTGCAGATTGCGAGTGCCATTCCATTCGTCCACGATTATTTCACACACTATATCAATTTTATCGCCAAAAGCCAAGTCCGCGTTCCCATTGCCAGCCAAACCAAAACCAATGGCTTTAAATGTCTTCTTCGGCAATTGCTCACTTTTAAGTTCCAGCTTTAAATGCTTGGAGCCGTTGCCTACCACGCGCACACCGGCCACTTCCAGATTTTTGATGAGCCAGAGCGGCCGTTCGTTATTTTTGCCAAACGGCTCAAATTTTTCCAAATTATCGAATAATTTCCAATCAATATCTGCCGGCTTAAGTTCCGCATCAACTTCCAACACCGGCGTTAGGTCAATTCCTTTTAATTTTTGGCAAGCAATTTGGTTAATTTTTTCTTCAAAGGCCGCTAGATTCTTGGCTTCCAATTCCAATCCCGCTGCGCCGATATGGCCGCCATATTCTGCCAGCAATTCAGCGCAAGCGCTTATCGCCTCTATCAGATTAAAAGCCGGCACACTGCGGGCCGAACCCCGCAAATGAGTTGGCTGGCCCTGGCTGGCGGAAGAAAAAATAAAAGCCGGCCGGTTGTGCCTATCGGCAATTTTTCCGGCAACTAAACCGATCACGCCTGGAGACCAATTAGGATCACTAGCAAAAAGAACTGGTTTTTTTTCGTTATTCAAATCTCCCGCTATCCGCCGCTCAATTTCTTTAACAATATCTTCGGTTATTTTTTGGCGCCGGCCATTATGGTCGTTAATTTTCTTAGCCATCGCCGCTGCTTCTCCCCGGTCTTGGGTCAATAAAAGGTCTACCGCCAGATCCGCGTGATCAATTCTCCCGGCCGCGTTCAAACGCGGCGCCAGCACAAAACCTAAAGAATAAGTGTCCAGATTTGTTTTTAATTTTTCTATTTCATATATCGGATTAAGCCGCGCCACCTTCATTAATTCCTGCAATCCCATCCGCTGAGTTTGGGCTAAAACTATTAAGCCGTATCTTACCAGCGTCCGATTTTCGCCCAAGAGCGGCATGCAATCAGCCACGGTTCCCAGCGCCACCAGATCCAAGAGCCACTTTTCCCAGCCTGGCTTGGTTTTTTTGCTCGAGCCGATTAATGCCTGCGCTAATTTAAAGGCCACGCCAACTCCAGCCAACTCCTTAAAAGGATATTTGTCTTTTTTTTGCCAAGGATTAACAATGGCCTCGGCTTTAGGCAAAGATTTTCCCGGCTGGTGATGGTCTGTCACCACAACTTCCAATCCCAGAGAATTGGCAAAATCAATATCCGCTTTTTCAGAAATCCCGCAATCTACTGTGAGCATCAAACCCACGCCCTCCTTTTTCATTTTTTTTATCGCTTCTTGGTTTAAACCATAGCCATCTTTTACTCTGTCGGGAACATAAATACCGCCGGAAATATCCGCGCCAAGCTCGGCCAGCGTGGCTTGCAATAGAACCGAACCGCAAACTCCATCGGCATCATAATCGCCAAAAATCGCTATTTTTTCTTTATTTTCTATAGCCTTGGTTATGCGTTTCACCGCTTCAGCCATGCCCAACATCAAAAAAGGATCATGCAGATCCCCTTCATAATCCGGATTAAAAAATTCGTCTATTTTTTCTTGAGTGTTTATTCCCCGCCGCGATAAAAGTTCCAGCACCACAGGATTATACTCAGGAAATTGCGCGATAAACTCTTTTGGCGCGCTTGGTTTTAATTGCCAAATCATTAAATAAGATTATAAATAACAAATTATAATTTTTGTTCTAGAGCCTCAATTCCCGGCATTGGCTCCCCCGCCAAAAACTCCAGCATCGCGCCACCGCCGGTGGAAACAAAAGAAAACTTATCGGTTAATTTCAGCTTATCCAAATAAGAAACCGTCTCGCCGCCGCCGGTAATGGAAAAAGCACCCGAGCCGGCAATCGCCTCGGCAATGGCGCGCGTGCCGTGGCCAAAAGCTTCATTTTCAAAAAAACCCATTGGCCCGTTCCAAAGAATTATTTGGGCGCGCTGGATAATGCCGCAAAAAAGTTTTTCCGATTCCGGCCCGATATCAAAAATTGACTCGTTTTCTCCCGTTTTTTCTATTAAGCCGGTTCGGCAAACTCCTGTCCCATCGTTATTGGTGCAAAAAACCGCGTCTGTCGGCAAATGAATCTTTGCGTTAGCCACCAACCCTTTAACTTCATCGATCATTTTTGCCTCAATTAACGATTTGCCCACTTCGATTCCCCGGGCATGCAAAACCGTGTTAGCCAAAGCTCCGCCTAAAATTATATCCTGCGCTTTGTCTAAAAAACTTTTTATTAATTTTATTTTTGTTGAGATCTTGGCGCCGCCAATTATCACGCAAAGAGAACTATCTTTAGCATCGCGCGCTTTAGTTAAATTAATTATCTCTTCTTCCATTAACAGCCCCGCATAACTTGGCAAAAACCTCGTTATGGCGCTGACCGAAGCGTGAGAGCGGTGAGAAACACCAAAAGCGTCATTAACATATATCTCACCCAGCGCCGCCAAGTTTTTGGCAAAGATCTCATCGTTAGCTTTTTCTTCTTTATAAAAACGCAGATTTTCCAATAAAATTATCTGGCCATCTTTTAATTTGCTGGCCGCCTGCTTGGCTTCTTCCCCCGCGCAATCATCAATAAAGATTATCTCTTTACCCAACAATTCCGCCGTCTTTTTGGCTACCCACTTTAAGCTCAGGTTCTCCTCTTTATTTTTTGGCTCCCCTAAATGGGACATCAAAATAATTCTGGCGTTATTTTGCAGCAGATATTTCAAAGTTGGCAAAGTCCGCCTGATTTTAAAATCGTCGACCACCTGGCCGCTTTTTTCGTCCACATCAACATTAAAATCAACGCGCACCAAAACGCGTTTTTGCGCCACATTAATGTTTTTTAAAAACTCCATATTATAAAATATTAACTTATCTTCTTAGCGATCTGGCCAAACTCTTTGGCATCTAAACTCGCTCCGCCAACCAGCAAACCGTCTAGCCTGGATTGAGAAATATAAGCTTCGCAATTTTGGCCGTTAACGCTGCCACCATAAAGCACCGGCGTCTTTTCAGCCAAAAAGCGGCTATAAAGTTTAGTTAAAGTTTTGCGGATAAATAAGCCAACGCTTAAGGCATCGTCTGGCGAACAAGCCTTGCCCGTGCCAATCGCCCAAACCGGCTCATAAGCGATCACTACTTCCTTCATCTGGTTAACGCTTAGGCCCGCCAAAGACGCAGACATTTGGCTTTCTACCACCGCGCTCATTTCTTCCCCTATTTTTTCTCCCACGCACAAAATTATTTTCAGCTTAGCCTTTAAAGCGGCCTTGATCTTTAAATTAACTATCTCATCGGTTTCGCCCATAAATTGCCGGCGCTCCGAGTGCCCTAAAATAACGTACTCAGCTCCCGCCCCGGCAGCCATAGCCGCAGATATTTCTCCGGTAAAGGCGCCGCTCACTTCCCAATGGCAATTTTGCGCTCCCATTTTTATTGCCGCGCTAGGCTTCAGGTTTTGAAGCCAAATTGCCGGCGGACAAATAATTATTTCCGCCTCTTTAATGCCGCGGATTTCTTTTTTTACCTCTTCTAGCAAAGCTAATGCCTCTTTGGCGGCCTTAGGGTTCATTTTCCAATTGGCAACAATGAGTTTCTTCATATTTTTATTAACTATTACTAATTACTGCTTTTTGATTAAAATGCCTCCTAACCCACCAAATAACCAAAACCAAAATTACCACACCAATCACTAGGTCAAACTTATGGAAATAGACTTTAAGCCCTTCCCAATTTTCCCCAGCGATCAAGCCCGCATAAGCCAAAACAAAAGACCAGGGCAAGCAGCCAAGAAGAGTATAAAGGCAAAACTTTTTAAAAGGCATCCGCGCAATACCGGCCGGCAAAGAAATAAAAGTCCTAACCACCGGCAGCAATCGGCTGAAAAAAACTGTTAATTGGCCGTATTTGCTAAACCAATTATCCGCTAAGGTTAAGTCGTGGGATGAGATCAGCAAATATTTTCCGTATTTTTCTACTAAACGGCGGCCGCCCCAAGCGCCAACCCAATAAGCAATAATGGACCCTAGCAGGTTCCCTAATCCTCCCCAAAGCGCCACCTGCCATAATTCAAACCGCCCCTCCCAAACTAAAAATCCGGAAAAAGGCATAATTACCTCCGACGGCACCGGAATACAAGCGCTTTCCAAAGCCATCAAGCCAAAAATGCCCAAGTATCCTGTGGTTGAAATAATCGAAATAATTATTGATGACAACCAAGCTAGAACGGACGATATCATTTATAAAAATTAAATTATTCTATTTTCCTTAAGTATTCCGCTGCCGCTTCCGGCTCTACCGTAGAGATCTCTATGCCCGTGCCCAGCTCAAACCCCGCCCAAGTCGAAGTTTTCGGCAAAATCTCAAAATGCCAATGATAATGATTATAATCTTTTCCATCCACCGGCGCCGTATGCAAAAAGAAATTATAAGCTGGGTCGTTCATGCCCTTAAAAAGTTTATTCAAAGCAACCTGCAACGCTTCCGCTAGAAGTTCCTTATCCTCTTCTTTTATTCTTTCAAAATACGCATGATGCTCTTTGGGTATGATCCTTAATTCAAAGGCGACCCGCGAAGCAAATGGCGCGACTACCAGAAATCCTTTATTTTCAAAAACGATTCGCCGCTTATCTTCCTTGTCCCAGGCCATCATTTTGCAATGCACGCATTCCCCCCGCGTTTCAAAAAAGATTTTTGAGCCGTTCAGGCTTTGCTGCAGATCCGGATCAATCAGAGGCATAGCAATAATTTGAGAATGGGGGTGGGCAACAGACGCTCCGGCTTCCTTGCCATGATTGTGGAAAATCGCGATATAATTGACTAATTTTTCATTGGCCAGATCCAAATATCTTTCCTGATAAGCATCAATGACTTTTTTTACTTCGCCCACCGTCATTTCCGCTAACGATTTTTTGTGGTCTCTGGTTATCACCACTTCATGGAAGCCTACGCCATCCATAACCGAATAAGGGCCCTCGGCGCGCTCACGCAAGCTTTCGGCGCGGGAAAAAGCCGGAAACTTATTTGGCACAACCGCCACCGCCCAATCACCGCTGTCTTTTTTATATTCGAGCACCGGCTTCTCCTGCCCCTGCAAATCGCAAAAAGGGCAATCTTTTTCTTCCACTTCTATTTTTTGCCGCTCTTGCTTGGCAAAAGTTTCAGGGCGCTTGGCGCGGCCAGTCGCGATAACCACCCAGTCTTTACTGACTAGATCAAATCGCAATTCCGAAGCAGATTTTTTTGCTGGCTCTTCCATAAAATTATAATTCAGATTTTAAAGTTTTCGCTTTTCTGATCCCGTAAGCATCGGTAATTAGCCACCACCAGACCTGAAACAATTCCTTGAAAGTCATCAGATACCCTTTCAGACTCACTTTGCTGTTTGGATCGTTTATCCAATAAACCGGGACGACATCTATTTTATATTTTAATTTCCGCGCCAAAGCCAAAGCTTCGATATCAAATCCCCAACGGTCAATTTTTGATTTAGAAAAAACCGCTTTGGCAGCCTCAGCCGAAAAAGCCTTAAAGCCACACTGCGTATCCCAAACTCCCCAAACAGCAAATATTTGGATCAAAATATTTCCCATATTCCCTAACAAGCGTTTAAATCCCGGCTGCGATACCGCTTGTTTAGCGCCCTTAGCATCCTTTGGATCGCGAGAGCCAATAACCAATTGGGAACCGTTATCAAAATACTGTTTCATTTTATCAAAATGGTCCAGAGTTGTGGCGTTGTCCGCGTCCATAAAAAGCCGGACTTGGCCCAGGGCTGTCAGCATCCCTTGGCGGGTTACCCAGCCTTTGCCATGGTTTGCCTGATTATCTATCAGCTTTAAGTTTTTTATGCTTTTCTGGAAATTATTTACAATTTCCGCGGTTTTATCGCTTGAACCGTCCGAAACCACTAAGATTTCGTAATCAAAAGACTGTTTTAACAAATAAGCATCAACTGATAATAAAGTTTTACTAATACGCTTTTCCTCATTATAAGCAGGAATAATTACTGATAAATACGGCTGATTTTCCATAAAGAATAACGTTAAATAATTAACCTCCCAAGTGCTTAGATTATATCATAAAACCGCGCCAAAATAAAAAGGCTCTTTTGGGAGCCAAAGCAGCCTTAATTTTCCTTTTTTAATTTTTCGTCAAGATTTCATACCCGCCTTTAGTCACCGTTACCGTGTGCTCAAAATGCGCCGAAAGAGAGCCGTCTTCCGTCTCGTAGCCGTAGCCGTCTTTTGATTTTTTTATTTTATAACTGCCGGCCGACAACATCGGCTCAACTGCCAAGGTCATGCCTTCTTTTAAGGTTATGTCTTTAAAATAAGCGCTGACAAAATTAGGGATTTCTGGCTCTTCGTGCAGATCATAACCTACGCCGTGCCCTATCAGTTCGCGCACAATGGCAAAGCCTTGTCCCTTAGCATATTTTTCAATTGCCGCTGAAACCTCAAAGAGTTTCCGGCCGGGCTTGATCTTGTCTAGGCCCGCCTGCAAGGCACCGCGAGTTGCTTCCATTAATTTTTTTGCTTCCGGGCTAATTTTACCCACCGCTACGGTAAGAGCCGCATCCGTGTATAGGCCTTTCTGCCCGCCACAGCCTCCAGCCATCGCGCAAGAAGCGCAATGCTCTGGCGGCCAAAGCACGCCTAGGTCCAAACCGATAATATCGCCCTCTTTTAGCTTGCGGCTTGAAGGCAAGGCATGGACTATTTCATTGTTAACCGAAGTGCAAAGCGCGTTTGGGTAGCCATCAAAACCTTTAAAGGCCGGCAAAGCGCCATTTTGATAAATAAGCTCTTCTGCTAATTCATCTAGTTCTTTGGTGGTCAGGCCGGGTTTTATTTTTTTTGACAGCTCAAATAAAACAGACGCCAAGATTTTTCCACCTTGGCGCATCAATTCTATTTCAATTTCGTTTTTTATCTTTATCATTGTAATTTGCTCAAAATCTCTTCAAAAACTTTATCGATCGGCTGCTCACCGTTGATCCTTAATAAACGGCCGTTAGCTTCAAAAAAATTGATCACCGGCAAAACTTCTTGGTCAAAAAGATCCAGCCGCAAATTGATAGCTTCGGGCGTATCGTCTTGGCGCGTGACCAGCTCCCCGCCGCATTTATCGCAAACTTTTAAGTTTTTGTATTCGCCAACATACGGAATCAATTGCCCGCATTTGACGCACTGCCGCCGCTTGGTTAAGCGGTTAAAGGCCTCCTCCCGTGAGATATCAACCAGGATCGCTTTAAAGTTTTTATCCCATTCATACCATAAAATCGCTTCTTCCATCATTTGCGCTTCAACTAATTTTCGCGGGCTGCCATCAAATAAAATGCCGGCCAAATCTTTATTGCTAGCTAATTTCAATTCCCCCAAGCGATTCACCCATTGCTGAAATATCAAAAAAGTCGGCGCTAACTGGCCGCGGCTAATGACTTCTTTTATTTTTTTGCCGTTAAAGTTTTCCTGACCGCTAAGCGCCCTTAATATCTCTCCGCTGCCAATATAAGTTAAGCCAAACTTATCTGTTAAAAGTTTGGCCTGAGTTCCTTTGCCGCATCCGGCGCGGCCGAGTAGTGTATAAACTTTCGGTTCCATATGTTTCCGAGTTTATATTACTATTAAAATATTTCTAGAAACCTTCGTAGTCCCTCATGACTAATTGGGATTCGATTTGGCGAATAGTTTCCAGCACCACCGAAACCATAATCAAGATAGAAGTGCCGCCAATTTGAAAAGCGCTAATGCCCGTACCCGCCTGAACAATGCTTGGCGCAATGGCGATAATGCCCAAGAATACTGCACCCACCAGCAAAACGCGGTTTAAAATAAAGTTCAAAAAATCAGTTGTCGGTTTGCCCGGCCTAATGCCAGGGATAAACCCGCCCATTTTTTGCAAATTAGTGGAAATGTTCTTAGGGTCAAAAGTGATTGCCGTATAAAAATAGGTAAAGACCACCACCAACAGAAAATAAAGCACGGTATAAAGAAGCTCGCCGCTTTGGAATACATCGCGCATAAACTTAGCCGCGGTGGCGATCCAAGCTGTTTGAACGTTAGCCAAAAAGCTCCCGATCATTCCCGGCAACAGCAAAAAAGATAAAGCAAAGATGATCGGCATCACGCCCGCCGGGTTAACATTCATCGGCAAATAAGTTGAAACGCCCCCATACACCCGATTGCCGCGCACCCGCTTGGCATAAGAAACCGGGATATTGCGCCGGCCCTCTGTGATAATCACCACACCAACAATGACTACTAGGGCAATCACTAAGAAAGCGACATAGGAAGGAATATTTGCCGGATCCCAATTAAGCAGCATCTGCCGCAAACTAGTCGGAAAAGCCGCCACAATGCCGGCAAAGATCAAGAGAGAAACGCCATTGCCTATGCCTTTTTCCGATATCAACTCTCCCAGCCACATCAAAAAAATCGTGCCAGCCGTAATCACTAAAATAGTTGTCGTTAATTGATATACGCTTAGATCACCAATAACTTGCTGGGCGCGAAGCAGCATGATCATGCTGTAGCCCTGCAAAGCAGCCAGCGGCACGGTTAATAGCCGGCCATATTGGTTGAACTTTTGCCGGCCAGCCTCGCCCTCTTCCTTATAGATAGCTTCTAGCCGCGGAAATATCATGGTTAAAAGCTGCATGATGATGACCGCCGTGATATAGGGCCCCATGCCTAGCATTGCGATCGAAAGATTGCTCATGGCGCCGCCGGTGAACATATTAAGCAAGCCAAAAAGCTGGTTGCTGTCAAAAAAAGATTTCAATCTTTCTGCATCGATTCCCGGCACCGGAATATTAGCCACTAGCCTGAAGACAACGAAAACCGCCAGAACAAATAACACTTTGTTGCGGAGTTCTTTTACTTTGAAAATCTGAAGAAATTTTTGCCAAAAGCCCATATTGGTTTTTGCTAACAGGCAAAACAACTATTTATTTTATTGTTCCGCCCGCTTTAATAATAACATCCTTGGCGCCAGCTGAAAAAGAGAAGCCTTTAAAGTTCAGCTTTTTAGCTACCGGGCCCTTGCCTAGTATTTTTACTTTCGGCCACTGGCCGCTAGACTTGGGAATCAAGCCTTTCTTCAATAAAATATCAACTGTTACCATTTCTCCGCTCTTAAAAGCGGCGCCCAGAGTTTGAAGATCCAAGATCACGGGCTTATTTTGAATGCTCTTAAACTTATAACCTCTTTTCTTAGGCAAGCTTTTCAGCGCATCCCGCCACTCCGGACGCAGCTTTCGGCCGGATCGGGATTTTTGTCCTTTCACGCCCCGACCGGAAAAAGTGCCCCGCTTGCCGCCGCGGCCCACACGTTTAGCCTCTTTATTAAATTTGTTTTTAGTAATTTGATGCAACTGCATATAAGTATAAAACTGATTACTTTAATTTTTTCAGCGCTTCCAGCGTAGCTCGCGCGTTATTTAATTTATTGGTTGATTTGCTAATGATCTTGGCACAAATGTTTTCAATGCCAGCCAAGCCGCAAATTATTCTAACTGCGCCGCCTGCCACCAATCCCTTGCCTTTAGGCGCTGGTTTCAAAAAAACTCTGGCGGAGGCATATTTTGCTTCTACCTGATGAGGGATCGAAGCTTCTTTCAAGGCTACCACTATCATATTCTTTTTGGCATCAGCCACTGCCTTATCGACAGCCTGAGAAACATCTAATCCCTTGCCTACGCCAACGCCAATTTTGCCTTTTTTGTTGCCCAGCCCCACCGTCGCCCGGAAGCTGAAGCGTCGGCCGCCCGCCACCACACGCGTCACACGCGCCATATCTAAAACCTTCTGATCAAACTCAGATTTTTCTTTCTCATTTCTTCGCCCGCCTCTTTGTCTTCCACCCATTGGTTTTGGCATATTTATAATTTAAATTAAAATTTTAATCCCCCTTCTCTGGCGCCATCGGCCAAAGATTTCACGATTCCATGATATTTATAAGACCCTTTATCAAAAATGGCTTTTTCGATCTTTAATTCTCCTGCTTTTTTAGCTAAAGCCTGGCCAACCATTTTTGCCAGATCTGTTTTTGTTTTCTTGCCGGTTTTTGACAGATCCAAATCGCTAGCGCTGGCCAGAGTCTGGCTTTTGGCATCATTGATCAGCTGCCCGTAGATATGTTTGTTGCTGCGAAAAACGCAAAGCCTCGGGCGCTCGCTGGTGCCAGAAATCTTAGCCCGAATGCGCTTAGCCCGAAATTGTTTTTTTGTTCTTTTAATTTTAATTGCCTGTTTCATGCTTTTTATTTAAACAAAATTAGAATCCGCTTTTAACTGCTTTTTTTCCGGCCTTTCTTCTGATCACTTCTCCCAAATAATGGATACCCTTGCCTTTATAAGGCTCTGGCTTTCTAATCTTTCTGATATTGGCCGCTGTCTGCCCAACTATCTCTTTATCGATACCAGAAATTGAAATAATATTTTTTTCTACTTTAAAAACTACGCCCGGCACGGCTTTGAACTCTACCGGATGGGAAAAACCCAGGTTCAAAATTAAATCATTGCCTTTTAAGGCCACTTTATAACCAACGCCTTCGATCTCCAGTTTTTTCTCAAAACCATTTTTTACGCCTTCAATCATATTAAAAACCAGCATTCGGCTCAATCCCCACAAAGCAGCGCTGCGCTTGGTTTGCTTAGCAATATTAACCAAAGCTTCTTTATCTTTTACTTCCACTTTTATCTCTCGAGTTAATTGCCGTTTCAATTCGCCTTTTGGCCCTTTAACCACGACCAAATCGCCGTCTATAGAGACAGTCACGCCTTCTGGTATTGCAATTGGTTGTTTTCCTATTTTACTCATAAAATTATTGTCTTTATTTTCCTTTCAGCCTATTTTTTACCAAAGTTCGCAAAGCACTTCTCCGCCAATGCCTTTCTTTTTAGCTTCTTTGCCGCTCATTAATCCCTGGGAAGTAGAAACTATCGATAACCCATAACCCTGCTTGATCGGTTTTAATTTTAAAGCTGGGGAATAAACTCTTTGCCCGAGGCGACTAACTCTTTTAATGCCGGATATCGCGCCCACGCCTTGGTTATATTTTAATTTTATTTCCAGCTTTTCTTTGTTTTTTATGCCTTTTTTCTCCGCTCCGCCAATAAAGCCTTCTTTTTCCAAGATCTTAGCTATCGATAATTTGATGCCCGAAAAAGGCGCTTCCGCCATTTCATGGCCAGCATCTTGCGCATTCTTTATTCTAATTAACAAATCTGCTATTGGGTCCATAATTTTATTTTACCAACTTGATTTTTTAATACCCGGAATCTCTCCCCGGTTAGCCATCTCCCTGAAGCAAATACGGCAAAGATCAAAAGCTCTCATATAACCACGCTTGCGGCCACAGCGAAAGCAACGCCTGGTTTTTCGGCTGGAGAACTTCGGTTTCTTTTTTGATTTTGCGATTTGAGCTTCAGTAGCCATATTTATTATTTTTTACTTGATTTTTTTATTTCTTTTTCTTTTTTCTCCGCGCTGATCGGAAAACCCAATAATTTAAATAATTCCAAACCTTCGGCAGCGTTGGCAGCAGTGGTGGTAACGCAGATTTCCAGGCCAAAGATCATTTGCACTTGGTCATGGGAGATCTCAGGAAAAATTATTTGCTCTTTTAAGCCTAGGTTCAAATTGCCATTGCTATCAACTGCGCTGAGCGAAATGCCCCGAAAATCGCGTGTCCGCGGCAAGGCCAAACTGATCAACCGGTCTAAAAAATCATACATCCGTTTGCCGCGCAAAGTAACTTTAACTCCTACTATCTGCCCTTGGCGAGTTTTAAAAGACGCAATCGCTTTTTTGGCTTGAGTGAAAACCGCTTTTTGGCCCGCGATCTGAGTTATATCCTTGGCCACTTCATCGATCAGTTTTTGGTCCTGTTTGAACTTGCCCACGCCAGAGTTTATGGTCACTTTCACTATCTTTGGCACAGACATATCATTTTTAAAACCAAACTTAGCCCGCAACGCGGGAACCGCTTCTTTCAAATATTTTTCTTTTAATCGGTTTGTTTTCATATCTGATCAATAACTCCAATTTATATTTCCTGCTGGCATTTCTTGCAAATGCGAAACTTCCCCGCCTCAGTCGCTTTATAGCCCAATCGGGAAGCTTCACCGCACTTTGGACAGATTAACTTAACATTGGAAACATGTAAAGGTCGGGGAACCTGGATTATCTGCCCTTTCTCCCCTTGCTTGCGGGGTTTGCGCGATTTTTTAGCCATATTAATATTCTCCACGACCAGCTTTTCGGCCAACTTTAAAACCTGGAGCACTTTTCCTTTTTTGCCCTTATCTTTGCCTGAGATTATTAAAACTTGGTCATTTTTTCTGATTTTCATAAAATTGTATTCTTGCGGATCTTAATAGTTTCTTGTTTAGACTACTTCCGGCGCTAATGAAATTATCGTTGTATAGCCTTTATTTCTTAACTCGCGCGCTACCGGCCCAAAGATCCGGCCACCCTTTGGCTCCAAGCCATCAACCAGAACAACCGCGTTATCGTCAAACCTAATGTAAGAACCGTCGTGCCGCCTAAAAGGATTCCGCTGCCTAATGATTACCGCTTTGACCACATCCCCTTTTTTCACCGCTTTGCGAGGTTCAGCCGTCTGAACGGAACAAACAACAACATCGCCCAACTGCGCCCAGCGCCGGCGGGTTCCGCCTAAAACCTTAAAACACCGAACGATTTTAGCGCCGCTATTGTCTGCTACTTTTAAAATAGAACGTGGTTGAATCATAGCTTCTTTTATTAAATCAATTTATGCTTTTTGCGTAACTATCCATTTTTTATTCTTGGAAATCGGGCTGGTTTCGGAAATTATCACTTTATCGCCTATCTGATATTCATTCTTTTCATCGTGCGCGCTGTAGCGAGTCGTGACTTTATATTTTTTCTTATATAAGCTGTGCTCTTTAAGACGCGTCACTGCGACGATCACTGTTTTTTGCATCTTATTGGAAACGACAACTCCTTTTAATTGTTTATTTGGCATATTTTTCAATTAATTTCTGGAAACTTATTTTTTTAAAACCGTTAAGACCCTGGCAATTTCTCTTTTAACCTTTGACAGCTCATCCGTTTTCTTTAATTTTTTGCTGGCCAGATCAAAGCGCAAAGAACGGAGTTTTTCCCGGTTCTCTTTAAGCATCAATTCTAGCTCCCCGTTGGTCTTTTGTTTTAATTCTTTGGCTTTCATAAAATATTCCTGATTAATTTTTCACTATAAACTTCGTTTTGATCGGCAATTTATGCGCCGCCAACCGAAAAGCTTCCCGTGCATCCGCTTCGCTCACGCCGTCCATTTCAAATAAGATCCGGCCCGGCTTAACCACGGTCACGTAATATTCCACCGCGCCTTTTCCGCCGCCCATCGGAGTTTCAGCACCCTTTTTGGTCACCGGTTTATCAGGGAAAATGCGCAACCAAACTTTTCCGCCGCGCTTAATAAATCTAGTCATGGCTCGCCTGGCCGCTTCTATCTGTCGTCCGGTCATCCAACAGGTTTCCATCGCCTTTAAGCCAAAGGCGCCAAAAGATACCTCGTTGCCAGCTTTGGACAAGCCGCTAGAGTTTCCTTTTTGCCATTTTCGATGTTTTACTTTTTTCGGATTCATAACTAGTTCTTTTTATCTTCTTTTTTCTTATTCAAATCTTCTTTTTTGAAAACCCAAACTTTAATGCCAATCGTTCCGTAAGTGGTGAAAGCCGTGGTCTGGGCATAATCAATATCCGCTCTCATTGTTTGGGAAGGAATGCTGCCTTTTTTCAACCATTCTCTCCGGGCAATTTCGTTGCCGTCAAGCCGCCCACCCAGCATTATTTTAACTCCCTGGACATCCCGCGATTGAGATACTCGTTCAATAGTTTGCTTTAAAACGCGCCTAAAAGGCATTCTTTTTTCAATTTGTTCAGCCATGCCTTGGCCAATGACCGCTGCCCTGATTTCCGCGTCTTTCACTTCTTCAACCGATAAACGCAGGTCCATTTTAATGGACTTCTTTAATTTCTTGGCCAAAAGCGATTTAACTTCTTTTTTCAGGTCCTCAACGCCAGATCCCCCGCGGCCAATGATCAAGCCCGGCCGAGCCGCCTGGATTATAACATCTAAAGAGTTATTGGAGCGTTCAATTTCAATTTTATCCACGCCAGCTTTAATCAACTTGGTCGCCAAAAAGTTCCGGATAAAATAATCCTCTTTCAAAAACTCCTGATATCGTTTTGTGGTGAACCAGCGCGATCGCCAATTTTGGGTGCCTCCCAATCGGAAAGCGACTGGATTAACTTTTTGTCCCATATTTTTTAAATAGATTTCCTTCTAAATACTTTTTTAATATTACCAATTGTTTGCCGCGAAAAGTTTTTCTGTTTGGACTCGCTGGAAGCATTATGCGGTTTCTCCGGCGCCACACCTTTTGGCTTGCTTTCTTTAGCTTGCTCATCTAATTTCTTCCCTTTTTCTTGTTTTTCCGGCAAAACTTCGTCAGCTTTTAGCACCTCAACTTTTGGAGACGATTTTTTCTTGCCCGAACCCGGCTTTATCTCTTCCAAAATTAATTTCACTGAACAAGTCCTTTTCCGAATAGCGCTGGCCCGCCCCATAGCGCGAGGCATCCAACGTTTTAATGTTGCTCCCCCTTCAACCACGATGCTTTTTACAAAAAGGTTATCTTCCGCAATATCAAAGTTTTGCTTGGCGTTAGCCACGGCCGATCTAACCAGCTTCAAGATGAAAGTAGCCGGCTTTCTAACCAGAAACGCTAACTGGGCCTGAGCGCGCGTAGCACTCATACCTTTAATTAGGTTAGCCGCCAATCTCACTTTTCTTGGCGCCATTCTTATATCGCTTAATGTTGCCTTAACTTCCATAAAAATAATTTATTATTTCTTTTCCGGAGCCGGAGCTGGAGCAGCGGCCGCTGCCATTGCTTTTTGCTGCTCTATTTCTCGCTGCATCCGACCACCATGCTTAACGAACTTTCTGGTTGAAGAAAACTCACCCAATTTGTGTCCCACCATTTCTTCCGTAATAAAAACCGGTATATGTTCGCGGCCGTTATGCACGCCAAAAGTAAAGCCGACCATTTCCGGAGAGATCGCGCAAGAACGAAACCAAGTCTTAATAACCGCCTTATCGCCCGGCTTTAAATTAGCTATTTTTTTCAATAACCTAGGATCAACAAATGGACCTTTTTTTAAACTTCTTGACATAAAATTATAATCTTACAAAAATCTTTTTTAAATTATTTCCTTCTCGTTAAAATAAATCGGCGGCTCGGCTTCTTTTTCAGCCTGGTTTTCACACCCAAAGCCTGCTTGCCCCAAGGGGTCTTAGGACCGCGGCGCAAACCAATTGGCGCCCGGCCTTCACCGCCGCCATGAGGATGGTCGCACGGATTCATAGCTGAACCGCGCACCGTTGGCCTGATTCCCATCCACCGAGAACGACCGGCTTTGCTTAAAACTTTATTGCCAAATTCAGAATTGCTAACTTGCCCGATAGTGGCCAAACTTCCAATAATAACCATGCGCACTTCACCCGAAGGCATCTTTAATTGAGCATATTTTCCTTCTGTCGACAAGACTTGGGCGCTGGAGCCGGCTGAGCGGACTAAAATCCCGCCGCTGCCCGGCCGCAATTCAACATCATGGATCTGGGTACCAACCGGGATCTTGCTCAAAGGCAAACGATTGCCGATCTTGATTTCCGCTTGTTCGCTGCTGATTATCTGATCGCCAACTTTAATGCCTTCCGGCGCAATGATATAGCGCTTTTCGCCGTCTTGATAGTTCAATAAGCTAATAAAACAATTGCGGTTTGGATCGTATTCAATAGAAACAACTTTAGCCGGAATGCCAACCTTATCCCGCTTAAAATCTATCTGGCGATAAAGCTTTTTATGCCCGCCGCCCTTATGCCGTGTGGTGATCTCGCCGCCACTGCGGCCATTTGACCTAAACGAAAAACCCACCAGCTTTTTTTCTGGCCTATTTTTACTTAACGCCGCCTTGATTCGAATCAGCTGGCGAACGCCGGGACTGGTTGGTTTAGATTTTTTCAACATATTCTTATCTTGAAATAATTTCTATTTTTTCTCCTTCCGCTAAAAAGACTATCGCTTTTTTAAAGCCGGCTTTAAATCCCTCATATCTTCCCCGGCGCCTTTTCTTACCCTGAGTATTTAAAATATTTATCCGCAAAACTTTCACGCCATATAGGTTCTGGATCGTTTTTTCCACTTCTTTCTTGGTCGCCTCTGGCGCTACTTCAAAAAGATATTGGTTCTGATTAGCATTCAAATTAAAAGACTTTTCCGTTACCAGCGGCCGGCGCAAAATCCTGTAAGCTTCCGAAAACTCTTTTTTAACCGCTTTATTGCTAAAATTAGCCGTTTTCTTCGCAGCCTTAACTCTCGGTTCTTTTTTAACCGCGGTCTTTTTTTGTTCAGTTTTTTCCGTGCTGAAGATTCCCATATTATTTTGCTTGATACATTGCTTTTATTTTTTCTACCGCTTCGCTAGAAATAACCAAATATTTTGTCGATAACAGATCCACCACATTCAAACTGCCAACGCCAATCATTGCCACTTTAGGCAAATTGCGGGCCGCGCGCAAAACCGCTTCATCCTTTTGCGACAAAATTATCATCACGCCGCGATTTAATTCCTTTTTCGCGCCACTGGCCAATTTATTTATAATAACCGCCATTTCTCTGGTCTTTGGCTGTGCCAATTTTAAGCTTTCCAAAATTATAATTTCTCCGTCGCTGGCCTTGCCGGATAAAACCATCTTCAAGGCTTGACGCTTCATTTTCTTGTTTATAGACAAAGAAAAATTGCGTTCTTTGCGCGGACCAAAAGTTGCTCCGCCGCCAGCCCACAATGGAGAACGGATCGAAGCGTGACGAGCGCGACCTGTGCCTTTTTGTTTCCAAGGTTTTTTGCCGCCGCCGCGCACTTCGCTTCTATCTTTTGAATGGGCGATCGATTCCCTGGAATTAGCCATCTGGGCCGTAACGGTTTGCGATACCAGATCCGCGTTAACTTTCAAGCCAAAAACTTCCTTTGGCAAACTGATTTTAGAGACTTCTTTTCCTGCTTGGTCAAAAACCGCCAAATCCAAAACCGATCCGCTTTTTACGGATTCAACCGGCGCTTTAGCCTTTACAGTCTTTTTTACCGCCGCTTCTTTAGTTGTAGATTTAATGGCTGTCATATCGATGTTTATTCTTGGGAGATTATTTCCAATAAACTGCCTTTTATTCCCGGCACTGCCCCTAAAACCGCAATGGTATTATTGGCAACGTCAATTTTTACAATTTTTAATCCCTCTACTGTCGAGCGCTCTCCGCCCATGCGACCACCCATGCGCCGTCCTTTTGGCACGCGCTCCGGAAAAGTTGCGCCAATAGAACCTGGCGCGCGCAAACTATGCTTTTGGCCGTGGGTCGCTGGACCCCCGCCAAAATGATGCCGCTTGACCACGCCGGCAAAACCCTTGCCCTTGCTCGTTCCGACCACTCTGATCGAATCGCCCTCTTTGAAAATATCCGCTTTAATCTCCGCGCCAACTTCCAGCTCGGAATTATCAACTCTGACTTCCCGCAAGAACTTCAGATTCTTCTGGCCGCTCTTGGCTAAGTGCCCTTTTTCTGCCTTGCTCATCCGCTTCTCTTTAGCTTCGCCAAAACCGATCTGCAGCGCGCCATACCCATCTTTGGCTACAGTTTTTTTCTGGGTCACAAAACAAGGTCCGGCCTGAATCAAAGTTACCGGTATAACCCGGCTCTGTTCGTCGAACAATTGCGTCATTTGTAATTTTTTTCCCAGAATAAACTTCATATTTTTCTAACAAAACACCGGGTACTGACCCGGCGTTTTGTGGGCAAGTAATGATCTAACAGTAAATAATTTATCGGTTTTTTATAAAACCCATATTTTATTTATGAATTTTAATTATTCTATGCAAAACTGCAAAACTACATCTTTATTTCGATGTCCACGCCAGCCGGCAAGTTCAAATCCGATAATGAATCAATAACCTTAGTTCCCGGATTTAAAATATCGATCAGGCGCTTATGCACTCGCATTTCAAATTGTTCACGCGCATCCTTGTATTTGAAACTAGCGCTGTTAACGGTGTATTTATGCGTTTCTGTCGGCAGAGGTACGGGACCCGAAACTTCCGCTCCATACCGTTGAGCCGTTTCCACTATTTGTTTGGCCGATTGGTCAATCAACTTGTGGTCGTAGGCCCGAATCTTAATCCTGATTCGCTGCTTTATTTCTTCTTTTTCAGTTTTTTCTTTCTTAGCTGCTGACATATAGATCTTAAAGAACCATTAAACAATTATTATTTTGTAATTTTCGTCACGACACCCGCGCCAACGGTATGACCGCCTTCACGGATAGCGAACTTCTGTTTCTCTTCCAAAGCAACCGGAGTGATCAAAACTATCTTCAAATTAACTGTATCGCCCGGCATAACCATTTCTGTGCCTTCTGGTAAAATAACCTCACCGGTAATATCAGTGGTCTTAATATAGAATTGGGGCTTATACCCTTTGAAAAACGGGGTATGCCGGCCGCCTTCTTCTTTGGTTAATATCAAAACTTCCGCATCAAACTCGGTATGCGGGGTTACGGTGCCCGGCTTTACCAACACTTGGCCGCGCTCCACATCTTCTTTCTTTAAACCGCGCAACAACACGCCGGCATTATCGCCAGCCATACCTTTATCCAAAGGTTTATTGAACATTTCAATACCGGTCACCACCGTCTTTTGAGTCGGCCGAATACCGATAATTTCCACTTCGTCGTTAACATTAACTTCGCCCCGCTCAATTCTGCCGGTAACGACAGTGCCGCGGCCTTCAATTGAGAAGACGTCTTCGATCGGCATCAAGAAAGGCTTAGAAATATCGCGAGCCGGCTCAGGAATATATTCATCCAAAGCTTTCAAAAGCTCCAAGATCGGCTTAGCCGCTTCATCATCTTTTGATTTCGCTTCCAAAGCTTTCAAAGCTGAACCGCGAATTATCGGGGTTTCATTGCCCGGATAATTATATTTGGTCAAAAGTTCCCGGATTTCCTGTTCCACTAGATCGATCATTTCCGGGTCGTCAACCTGGTCGGTTTTATTCAAAAAGACCACGATCTTAGGCACGCCAACCTGGTAAGCCAAAAGGATGTGTTCTCTGGTCTGAGGCATCGGGCCGTCAGTAGCCGCCACGACCAAAATTGCGCCGTCCATTTGAGCTGCGCCGGTGATCATGTTCTTAATATAGTCGGCATGCCCTGGGCAATCGATATGGGCATAGTGCCGCTTTTCGCTCTCGTATTCCACATGGCAAGTCGCGATGGTAATACCACGAGCTTTTTCTTCAGGAGCTGCGTCGATCTGGTCAACGCCCTTCTGAGAAGCCTTCATTCCAGCCAAGCCAAAAACATTCAACATGGCGGCTGTTAAAGTCGTCTTTCCATGGTCAACGTGACCGATGGTTCCCACATTAACGTGTGGTTTTGTGCGTTCAAATTTATCTGCCATTTTGATCGCAAATTTATTTGCCGCCTAATCGCTAATATTCTTTTTAATTAAGAATTATTGGCGATTAGCTAGCAAAAACCTACGAATTAAATTATTTTTTATTAAAAATATAACTCTTATAGTTTATCGTAATTATTCAGAAAAGTCAACCCCGTCAACCTAAAATCCCCTCCAATCAAGCCCATTGTTCTTAGCTTTAAACCAAAGGGAGATTCTCAACCCTAACTTCGTCGCTATCCTGAATATCCACTAACGGCACTTCCGGGGAACTTTCCGCCTGTTTGGCCTTCCAATCAACAATTTCCTGATTGATCTTTTCTATTAATTCCGTTTCTCCAGCCGATTCTTTAAATCTAGATTGGAGCAATTTATCAGCCGGCTCTTTTTCCAGATCTTTCTGGTATTCATCAAACTCCGTGATCACAAAAACCGGTTGTCCATCTTCTACAATAATACAAGTCCCGTGATTTTTTTTCAATATTTTTTTTATCGTTTCCCACATCATAAATATGCGCTGATTTTATTTCTTTCTTCCTTCCACTACTTGCTGAGTAATATTGTTGGGCACTTCTTCGTAATGGTCAAATTCCATGGTAAAGTTTGCCCGGCCCTGAGTCATAGAGCGCAAGGAAGTGGCATAACCAAACATTTCCGACAACGGCACTTTGGCATCGATCACTTTTACGCGCGCCACTCCTTCACCCCGCTCGCTCATGTTGTCTATCCGGCCGCGCTTGGAATTAATATCGCCAATTACGTCTCCCATGAATTGCTCCGGAGTGATCGTTTGCAATTTCATCATTGGTTCAAGCAAGATCAATTTAGCGCGCCGGCAGGCTTCTTGCAAAGCCATAGCGCCAGCAATTTTAAAAGCAATTTCCGAAGAGTCAACATCGTGGTATGAGCCATCGTATAAAGTCGCCTTTACATCCACCAAAGGATACCCTGCTAAAACACCTTTATCAATCGCCTCTTTAACGCCTTTTTCTATCGCTGGAATAAACTCTTGAGGAATCAATCCGCCTTTAATATCGTTTTCAAACTCAAAACCGGTGCCTTTTTCTTTTGGCTCAACCCGCAGCCAAACATGGCCGTATTGGCCTTTGCCGCCTGATTGCCTAACATATTTCCCTTCCGCTTCCGCCTGGCCTTTGATGGTTTCTTTATAAGCCACTTGAGGGCGGCCAACATTAGCGTCAACTTTAAACTCCCGCATCATGCGGTCCACAATTATTTCCAAGTGCAATTCACCCATGCCTCGAATAATGGTTTGGCCGGTATTCTGGTCGCCTTCAATTCTAAAAGTTGGGTCTTCTTCCGCCAAACGATGCAAGGCCACGCCCATTTTTTCCTGGTCCGCTTTAGTTTTTGGCTCGATCGCCACCGAAATAACGGGCTCCGGGAACTCCATTTTTTCCAAAATTATCGGGTTGTCAGCATCGCAAAGAGTATCGCCGGTGCCAGTGCTTTTCAAGCCCACGGTCGCGGCAATTTCACCCGCATACATTTCTTTCACTTCTTCGCGGTGATTGGCATGCATGCGCAATATCCGGCTAATCCTCTCTTGGTTCCCCGAAGTTGTATTCAAAACATAAGTGCCGGCTTTCAAGGTGCCAGAATATATTCTAAAGAAAGTCAGCTGGCCCACGAAAGGATCGGTGGCCACTTTAAAAGCCAAGGCGGCAAAAGGTGCGTCGTCTTTTGTCTCGCGCGTAACTTTTTTTGTTTCATCGTTAGCATCAAAACCCTCGGTCGGAGGCACATCCAAAGGCGAAGGCAAAAAGTCGCAAACGCCATCCAGCATCAATTGCACGCCCTTATTTTTTAAGGCGGTGCCGCAAAATACCGGAATGATCTTAATTGCCATTGTTGCTTGGCGCAAAGCCTTCTTTAAGTCGGCCACTGGGATTTCCTGGCCGTCTAAATATTTTTGCATCAACGCATCATCTTGCTCCACGATCTTTTCCACCAAAGTTTGGCGCCATTTTTTTGCCCATTCTAATTTATCAGCGGCTATCTCCTCTTCCACGATTTTTTCGCCCCGTTCGCCTTCAAACTTAATCGCCTTCATTTTAAATAAGTCTATCACGCCCAAAAAGTTCTCTTCCGCACCGATCGGCAAGTTTATCGGCAAGGCGCTGGGAGTTAAGCGCTCATGGATAGATTTTAGGTCTTTATCCCAATCAGCGCCCGTTCGGTCCATTTTATTAATAAAGCACATCCGCGGCACATTATATTTGTCTGCCTGCCGCCACACAGTTTCAGATTGCGGTTCCACTCCTGCCACGCCGTCAAAAACTACTACCGCGCCATCAAGCACGCGCAAAGACCGCTGCACTTCAACTGTAAAGTCAATATGGCCCGGAGTATCAATTAGATTCAATTGGCAATCGCGCCAAAAACAAGTGGTCGCCGCCGAAGTAATTGTAATGCCGCGCTCCCGTTCTTGTTCCATCCAATCCATTTCCGCTTCGCCTTCGTGCACCTCGCCGACCTTATGTTTTTTGCCTGTATAAAAAAGCACGCGCTCGGAAACCGTGGTTTTGCCGGCATCAATATGAGCGATGATACCGAGGTTGCGAATTTTTTCGATTGGATATTGTCTTGGCATTTTTGTTTTATTTTTTTAATTCAAACTTTATTACGAAACTATTGCTTACCAGCTAAAATGGGCAAAGGCTTTGTTAGCTTCGGCCATTCTATTCATATCTTGTTTCTTCTTAATAGCTGTGCCTTCGTTCTTAGCTGCGGCTAGAAACTCCTCAGCTAATTTAGCGGCCATCGGCTTGCCTTTCTTAGCCCGAGAACCTTCAATTATCCAGCGAAAAGCTAAAGTTAGCTTTCGCTCGCCTCGAACTTCCCGAGGCACCTGATAGTTGGCGCCGCCCACGCGCTTGGACTTAACTTCCAAGGCCGGAGAAATATTTTTGATCGCTTCATCAAATATCTGCATCGGGTCCTTCTGTTGTTTGGCAATAATGTCGAAAGCATCGTAAAGAACCCTCTGGGCAGTTGATTTTTTGCCTCGGGTCATTAAGCGATTAATGAACTTTGCCACCGCCACATTCTGGAACTTTGGATCAGGCAAAATGTCTCTTTTGTAATTTCGTTTTCTTCGCATAGTCTTCTATTTATAATATTATTTAGGCCGCTTAGCCCCGTATTTGCTGCGCTCTTTCTTTCGGCCTTCAACACCGGAAGTATCCAAGACGCCACGGACAATATGATAGCGAACGCCCGGCAAGTCTTTCACGCGCCCGCCGCGCAACACCACTACAGAGTGCTCTTGCAAATTGTGCCCCTCGCCCGGAATATAAGCGGTGACCTCCATACCATTAGTTAAGCGAACTCTGGCGATTTTACGCAAAGCTGAGTTTGGCTTTTTAGGAGTGGTAGTCGTGACCTTTAAGCAAACCCCTCGCTTAAAAGGCGACGGGTATTGGGCCGGCTTATTTTTCAGAACATTAAAACCGCGCCAAAGCGCCGGCGCTTTAGGCTTGCGAACTGACTGAGTTCTTGGTCTCTTAATTAGTTGGTGAATAGTTGGCATAATTTCATTTAAACATTTAAATATTACAACATTTAAACAAGGATCTTAGGCTCAAATGCTAAAATATTAAAACGCTCAAGGCAATAAAAAAACAGCGGTTTATAGCCATTTTTACCCCCGCAGCAACCCGGGGAAATTAGATTTTCTAACAAGTGTATTTAGATATTATCACACCAAAAAGTTTTGTCAAGGCAAAATAAAAGGCCCCTATCCCACAATTAACTTTAGCAACCAATTGCTCACATATGGCAAAAAAGACATCGCCACAAAAATTGCCACGACTATCCCCAGGGGTTGGCTTAAAAAATTGATTACCTTGGAAAATCGGTTAATATTTATGTCCGCTAAGGCAATTAATAGTTTTGAACCGTCCAGCGGCGGGAAAGGCAAAAGATTGAAAAGCCCAAGCCAAATATTCACTTCCACCACAAAGAGCAAAAATTGGTTCAAAGAAAATCCCGGCATAAAGCGGACAAACAACCCCAAAACTATCGCTACTAAAAAATTAGCCGCCACGCCCGCCAAGCTCACCTCTATCATTCCCCGCCGCTGGTCGCGGAAATTATACGGGTTTATCGGCACCGGTTTGGCATAACCAAAAAATATGCCAAAAAAATAAAGCAAAGCCAAGGGCATTAAAACCGTGCCCCACCAATCCATATGCGCCATAGGATTTAAAGTTAAGCGACCGGCATATTTGGCAGTGGTGTCCCCTTGCCTAAAAGCCGCCCAAGCATGGGCGTATTCATGAATTATGGAAGATAAAATAATGATAATGTAGAGAAATAAAAGCGCTTGGAGATTCATAAAAGTTGCAAAATTATTATTTTTAATGTATCATACTTTAAGACAGATTAAAAGTAACTGACTAAATAATTATGCCAAGAACCTGCACTATCTGCGGCAAAGGCTCGCAGATGTCTACCAAACTTGTTAAGCTGCGCGGCAAATTCAATCCGACTTGCAAGATCAGGAAATACCCCAATATCCAATGGGCTAAGTTGCCGTCGGGAAAAAGAGTAAAGGCCTGTGCCCAATGCATTAAAGCGCTTAACAAAAAGTAACGCGTAGCGTTATCCTGAGTCCCGCCACGGCGAGACAAAGGATTTCCGTTCTATTTTTCCGGTCGCTCCCAACGGCCACAAAAATCCGTTGCCCCGGCGACGGATTTTTTCTTTTCGGGCCATCGGATAGTGGTAGTCCGTACCCTTGGGGTGGGTATAGCGGGAGTTCAATTCTCCCTGGCCCGACTGATAACATTATTTAACTTTAACTTTTATGAAAACCCTTATTGTTTTCTTTTCCCGCACCAACACGACTAAAAAAGTAGCCCAGACTTTCGCTCAAAAATTAAACGGAGAAACGGAAGAAATTAAAGGCATAAAAAATTATTCCGGCCCTATCGGCTATTTAAAAGCCGGCCGAGAAGCGATGAAAAAAATATCGGCTAAGATCGAACCGGCCGCTAAAAACCCCGCTGGCTACGACTTAGTAATTATAGGCACGCCAATTTGGTCTTTTAATGTGGCCAGCCCCGTGCGAGCTTATTTGGAACAAAATAAAAACAATTTTAAAAAGACCGCTTTTTTTTGTGTTATGGGCGGTTCGGGCGATAAAAATGCTTTTGCTGAAATGGAAAAGATTTCCGGACAAGCCCCCGCTTCAACGCTCACTCTGCTAACTAAAGAGGTTGTAGCTGATAAAACCGAAGAAAAGATAAACGAGTTTTTAGCTAAGATAAAATAATCTACAAAAAAAGAAAACCCCGCCTTTTTTAACGGAGTTTTTATCCCCACACCTATGCATAGGTGTGGGGATTTATTTGCTTAATAAATGCTACGCGGTTGCTGCCTGATTTTTCAAAGCCGCCAAATAATTGGCCACGAACTCTTTTCTGAAAGATTTTACCATTCTCCTAACATTTATTTTATTTTTGTTTTCTTTAGGCCTTTGGGTTTCCGGCGCTAAAACTTTTTCAGTTTCCAGCCTAACCGTTTTCATCTGGCTATAACCGTTGTTTTTAATTTTAATTTTCCGGCTGACTTGAAAAGCCAAACCGCAAACGCGACACCGGCCTTGGACGTTTTTTTCGCATCCACACCTTCTGCATTTCCAAAAACGAGAACTCTTATGCCTTCGGCAACTCATAAAACCCCTCCTTTATAGATTTATTAAGTTTTTATTAACTTTTTAAAGAGCTGACGCGCTAAATAAAAAACTGACCTTTGAAGGTCAGTCCTTTTCGCTAAAATCTCACCCTGCCACGAAAAGACCGACCCCTTAAGTCAGCAAATAAAAGCTAAACCAAAAAGATAAAACTCTCTGATTTAATTTTTTATCGTCGGTCTGTATCATGTTTAATGAAATATCGCTTCAAAGCCTCAACTGCCAAGAGCCTCTTATGAATTTCGGCCTGTTTTAAAGGTGGGTGCCCGCAGAGCAAAACTCCGAACGAATCAGCGGTCCTGCCCGATATAGAGCTCCCGGAAATTCTTGTTTGACCCAAAATCATATATAGAAGCTCTTGCACAGCAAAGCCATCTATATTTTAGCACATTTTATGCATAGTCAAGCTTTTTATCCACTAAAGACTTTTTTAGGTCAAGCTTTAGGTTTTGGGCCGGCCTGGCTAAGCGGCGGCAACTTCCCTTTCAAAAAACGGAAAAACACGTAAAAGGGCAAAGCAATAAAGATCAGGATGGAGAACCACTTATCTTCCTGTTCTTTATATGGCATTGTATGCGGCATATTTTTCAGGCAACCTTGAAAATCAACAAAGAAAACAAGATTGCCAATTAAACTACTCCAAAATACCGTCTAGGTTCACATCGTAAAGTATCTGCTCTTGCACCAAACGGTAATTAATAATCTCTTTTTCATTGAACCACAACGCAATTTCTTTATTAGCTTCGTCTACCGAGCCTGAAGCATGGATCAAGTTTCTCACCGCCCGGCCATCGGTATCGGCTAATTGATACGAATCCAAAACCAGATCCCCGCGAATCGTGCCAACATCCGAAGTAAAGGGCTCGGTTCCGCCGGTAATCTTGCGCACAATTTTAACCGCGTGCACGCCCTGCCAAACCAAAGCGATCACGGGGCCCGAACTCATATATTGTTTTAATTTTTCTAATGTCCGGCCCGAAGCTTCCATCGGATCTTCCGTTGGCGGAGTTAAGCCTTTATCGCGGTATCCCTTGATAGTTTTTTCACCGTTAGACATTCTCCAGCCTGGGTCCACCGTATAGTGTTTTTCCACAAAATCAGCCGTCGGCACAACCATTTTTAAACCAACCAATTTTAAACCCGCTCGCTCATAGCGCCGGATCACTTCACCAATCAACGATCGCTGAATACCATCCGGTTTTATCACTACCAAAGTTTTTTCATTTTTCATATTTATTTTTATTATTTTATTCATTTTATCGCGCTAAAGCGCATTTAGCAAGGTCGCACGAAAAATTAATATCTTTATCCAAATCGGTCCGAAAAATATTAAAATTTTTGAGTCGCTCCAAAACTTCCGTTGTCGGATGGCCATACCTATTATTTGCCCCAACTTGGATTATGACGCTTAGCGGCGCTACGGCCGATAAAAACTCGACGCTCGTTGAAGTTTTGCTGCCATGATGACCAACCACCAAAATATCCGCCCTTACGTCCGTGCCAACCATCTGCAATATCTTTTCCGTTTGTTCTTCCGCATCGCCGGTAAATAAAATCGCGTTCTGGCCATAAATTATTTTCCCCACAATAGAAGTCGCGTTAGTATTTTTACTGAAATCCTGCCCATTAATTTTACCCAACGGATACAATATTTTAATTGCCAAATTGTCGGCTATCGCAATATTTTGTCCGGCGCTAGCAAAAATTACTGGAATCTTTTTCTGCTCAATTAATCCGTTCCACTCTTTATATTCGGCCGAGCTATCAGCAATTCCTGTTTCCAGGATCTGGCCAACTTCATAACGCTTTAAAACCTCAATTAATCCGCTTAAGTGATCCGAATCCGGATGCGTTAAAATTATTAGTTCTATTTTTTTATCATATATAGGCAGCTCTTCTCCCAATTCGGCCAGCACCGCGTCCGATGGCCCGCCATCAATTAGAACTTGATTGCCATTTGGCGCATTTACCAAAATCGCGCTGCCCTGCCCCACGTCTAAAAAATCTATTTTTACGAGATTCTCCGGCGTCTGTGCCAAAACCCGAGACCAAACAAAAACCGCAGCTAAGACAAGTGCCATTAAGATTAAATATGGGATTTTATTTTTAAGCCTTAGCCACATTTAATTTTTTTAACAAAGCGTTAGATTTCTTTTTATGAAAATACCAAATTAGCCAAAATAAAACAGCATAATATATTCCTCCTCCCAGCCAACTCCATTTAAAGCTTATCGCCGCCAGAGGGATTTTTGCCAGCAATTCAATGATTTTAATTTCATACGATAAAAACAGCCAGGCTAACCAGCCAAAAACTTGTCCGATTGGCAAAAAAATCAATCCGCTCAAAGCGCCCAAGAACCCAACCAACATAGTTAAAGGAATAACCGGCAAAACTAAAATGTTAGCCAGCGGCGCGATCAATGATAATTGGCCAAAATTAACCACCAATAACGGCAAAACCGCAATTTGCGCCGCCAGAGTAGTCGCTAAGATTAGTTTTATGGATTTTAATAATTTAACGAACTTGCCGTCTTTTACCCGGCCAGCCATAAGCTCTTTTTCTTTTTGGTCGGGCATAAACCATTGTTCCAAAATCGGCAAAATATAAATTAAACCGAGCGTGGCGGCAAAAGATAGTTGAAAGCCTAAATCCCAAACCAAAACCTTGGGATTTGAATAAACCATTATGGCGCCGGCCAGCACTAAGGCGTTCCTAATTTGATAAAGCCGCCCGACTTGCTGGGCCAATAAGACCAAAATCCCCATCACTGCCGCCCGCACTACTGAAGCTGCTGCCCCCGTCATTAAAACGAATAAGACTATCACGCCAACCGATAGCCAAAAACTAATTTGCCGCCGCACCATAAAAAAATTAAAAAGACCCATTAAGGCCACAGCAATGATCGTGATATTAAAACCCGACAACGCAATAATATGCGTGGTGCCTGTGCGGGAAAAAGCGGTGGTCAAGTCTGCCGGCAAGGCGCGCTTTTCGCCCAGCAATAGCCCGGCCAAAAAAGCCGCCTGCGGCTCAGTTAAGATCTGGCTAATAGAATCTTTAAACTTATTTTTAGCCAATAATAATTTCCCCATCAGCCAATTGCCCTGCCCCGCTTCCAATAATTTTATTTCCGGATAATAAACTATCGAATAAATATTATCCTTGGCCAGATATTTTTGATAATCAAAATCTTCCCCGGATTTTGGCGTTATTAATTTGCCGTTTATTTCGATCTTGTCGCCGTATTGATACAACGGGTATTTTTTGGACACCACCAATATCTTGCCGCTACCCCTTATTTTATGAGACAAGCTAAGAAGCTTAATTTCCGCCACAGCCACCGCATATTTTACATTATCACTCCGCACATCCGGCTCCTCTGCAATTACACCCGCCAAAATAATTTTCCCCTTATCGTTAAATTGCTTAACCAAATTATCTGTATCCGACATTAATAAAAATCGCCACGCGCCGCCAACCATTAACATCAAACAAAATCCTGCGACCACGATTTTTTTACCTCGCCCCCAAAACACAGCTGCCAGCATTATTCCCAAAATTAAAATACCCAGCCACCATGGCCGGGATAAAACTAATAATGATTGGATAAAAACTCCGAGAATAAAAGACAGGCAAAAAAATAGAAAAATCCTCGACTTAGTCATCACTCCCTTACTTCCACTTTATCAAAAAATATTTCCAAGAGCCTTCGCAACTCCGCCACGCTTGGCCAATCAAAAGCTTTTTCTTCTAAAAAGGCTGAGTCCAAGGTTTTAGTTGGCTTAAACTGCTGCAGATAATATTTTTTGCTGCCTTGCAGCCAACGGCCGATGCTTAAAACGTCTTTCTTTGAATGCAGTGCCGGCAAAATTGTCGTGCGAAATTCATAATCCGGCGCCGTCCTGACCAGCTCCGTGCTGCGCTGAATATTTTCCAAACTCACGCGCTCGCCCGCCACTTTTTTATATTTTTCCAGCGGCGCTTTTATATCCATGGCGATAAAATCAACTAATTTATCAGCCAATAATTTTTCCAGCATCTGGGGATTGGAGCCGTTGCTATCTAGCTTCACCAAAAAACCCATATCTTTTATTTTTTTAATGAACTCCGGCAAATCAGAAAAAATTGTCGGCTCTCCCCCGGTGATGCAAACCGCCTCTAATAATCCTTGGCGCGTGGCTAAAAACTTTAAGATCTCTTCTTCACTTAATCTTTCCTGTTCTTTAATCTTTTTGGGGTCAACTAGCTCCGGATTGTGGCAATAAGGGCATAAAAAATTGCAGCCAACCGTAAAAATGGTTGCTGCAACTTTTCCCGGATAATCTATTAAAGTTAGTTTCTGTATCCCTCCAAAAAGCATCAAATAAACTTAAAGCTTAATTAGACCTTAGCGCCAATTTTTTCGCTGGCTTTTTCTTTTACTTTGAAAACTAGGCGCGCCTTAAACTCATCTTGTTTGCCGGGGTGCCATTGTTGGATAGGCCTGATATAACCCACCACCCGTGAATATACTTCGCAGGGTTGTTCTATTAAGCACTTCGGGCAAGTATAATGTTCGCCCTGCAAATAGCCATGATTCGGGCAAATGCTGAAAGTCGGGCTGAAGGTTAAATAAGGCAGGCTGTATTTGGTAAAAACTTTTTTCAACAAAGTTTTAATAGTTTCGTGGTTTTGGATGCGTTCGCCCAGAAAAGCATGCAGCACTGTGCCGCCGGTATATTTAATTTGCAAATCGTTCTGCAGATCCAAGGCTTCAAAAAGGTCGCTGGTAAAACCAACCGGCAACTGAGTGGAATTGGTATAGTAATGGTCGCGAGAACCAGCGGTAATGATATCGGAATATTTTTCCAGGTCCTTTTTAGCTAAGCGGTAGCTGGCGCCTTCGGCTGGCGTGGCTTCCAAATTATAAAGATTGCCCGTTTCTTCTTGGTATTTAACTAACTGTTTGCGCATAAAATCCAAGATTTCCCCGGCTAACTTTTGTCCTTCATTGGTTGTTATATCTTTGTCGATAAAATTAAGCAACGCTTCGTTCATGCCAACCAAACCAATCGTCGAAAAATGGTTGCTCCAATAACTGCTGCGCATTTTTCTAATGCCTTCCAAATAATGGCGCGAGTAAGGATACAAACCCTTTTCCATAAAATTATCTATGGTCTTGCGCTTGATCTCCAAACTTATCTTAGCCAATTCCATCATGCGTTCCAGGCGCGAGAAAAAGTCTTTTTTGGTTTTGGATAAATAGCCAATGCGCGGCAAGTTCAAAGTGACAACTCCGATGCTCCCGGTTAAAGGGTAAGCCCCAAAAAGCCCGCCGCCACGTTTATATAACTCCCGGTTGTCCAGCCGCAAACGGCAGCACATGCTTCGGGCATCATCCGGGCTCATATCGGAGTTTATAAAATTGGCAAAGTATGGCACGCCGTATTTAGCGGTCATTTCCCAAACACCGGCTAAGGCCGGATTATCCCAATCAAAGTCTTTGGTAATGTTATAGGTTGGAATAGGAAAAGTAAAAACCCGGCCGCTGGCATCTCCTTCGCTCATCACTTCGCAAAAAGCCCGATTAAAAATATTCATCTCGTCTTGAAAATCGGCATAATTTTCTTTCTGCGCCTGCCCGCCGATGATTACGGGCTGCTGCGCCAAGGCCTTAGGCGGCTTTAAATCTATAGTCACATTCAAAAATGGCGTCTGGAACCCCACGCGCGTGGGAATAGCGCAGTTAAAAACAAACTCTTGGATTGCCTGCTTTACCTGCAAATAATTTAAATTGTCGTAGCGGATAAAAGGCGCCAGCAGCGTATCAAAATTGCTTACCGCCTGCGCGCCGGCCGCTTCACCTTGCAGAGTATAGAAAAAATTAACTAATTGGCCCAAAGCCGTGCGCAAATGTTTGGCTGGTTTTGATTCCACTTTTCCGGGCACTCCGCCAAAACCGCGCAGTATCAGATCATACAAGTCCCAACCGCAACAATATGGCCCGACAAAATCCAAATCGTGAATATGAAAATCTCCGGAATTGACCGCTTCGCGCACTTCTTTGGTATAGATCTTGTCCAACCAATATTTTTTGCTGACCGCCGAAGTAACATAATGGTGCAAGCCTTGCAAAGAATAAGCCATGTTGGCGTTTTCTTTGATCTGCCAATCCAATTCTTGAATATATTTATCCACCATCTCTACAGTTTCGTCCATCGCGCTTTGCGCTTCTCGGATGCGGCGCCGCTGCTCCCGATATAGAATGTAGGCCTTAGCGGTTTCAACTAGATTTTCCAAAATTAAAACCTCCTCAACTATATCTTGGATCTGTTCCACTTTTGGAACCTCTCCTTTTCTGAACCTTTTGTTGAGAAGGCTGACTGTGCGGTTAGCTACCTTGCGGGCAATGGGACCATCGCCTTGCCCGGTAGCTGTTAGGGCTTTATGCACCGCATTTTCTATTTGAGATTGGTCAAAATTAACTATCCGACCGTCTCTTTTTTGGATCTTTTCAAACTTAGCTTTAAGAGCTGGGGTCATATTGGTCCTGATTTCTAAAATTAATTATAATCCTAATGAAAAATGTTCTTCTCGTTCGCCAAAAATGCAGAAAAACAACGCTATATTTTTGTATCGCTCGGGCGTTATGCAAACCTCTCGGTTCGCGCATCGCCCTCGTTCGCCAAAAATAAAAATCACACCTCCACCCCTCCTGAAAATTTGTGTGATCTACTTCTATTTTAAACCTTTTGAACAACCTGTCAAACTTAATTTTTTCCAACAAATAAAAATTGTAAAAACATCAAAAAAGGGCTGGTTTTCAGTCTAATTTTTATCTTTATTTTTTTGCGACATTAACTTATCCACAGGGCAGTTTTATTTTTTTTCTGTAAACCAAAAACCACTCCGCAAAAGCGAAGTGGTTTTTTAATTTTTCTATTTTTATTTCATTTTCTTCCTAATGAAAGCTGGGATATCCCATTCTTCGTCCGCGCCCGGAACCTGGCTTACATGGCTGGCAAAATCTGGTTGTTTTTTTGCCGGCGCTTCTTGTTTTATTGTCGGCTCTGTTCTAACTTCTGGCTTTTCCCGCCCAACAACCTCTTTTTTTGTTGATTGGTCTCCGAAACCAGCCGCGATAACAGTAATTTTTACTTCTCCCTTCTTTAATTGCTTATCGGTGACTGCGCCAAAAATAACTTTCGCGTTCGGGTCTATTGAGTCGGTAATAACTTTAGCCGCTTCGTTAATTTCCATCATGGTCAGGTCATCGCCACCCGCTACATTCAAGATGACTCCCTTGGCTCCGTCAATCGAAACTTCAAGCAACGGAGAATTAATTGCCATCTTAGCTGCCACCACTGCCCTATCATCTCCAGCCGCCCGTCCAATGCCCATCAAAGCAGAGCCCGCTCCGCTCATAACTGCCCGCAAATCAGCAAAGTCAACATTAACCAAGCCTGGCGTAACGATAATATCCGAGATTCCCTGCACCGCTTGGCGCAACACGTCATCAACAACTTTGAAAGCATCGGTTAAAGAAGTATTGCGGTCGATGGTCTGCAATAGTTTGTCGTTGGGAATAGTGATAAGAGTATCAACATTATCCTGCAATCGGCCCAAGCCCTCAAGCCCCAATTTCATTCTTTGAGAACCTTCAAAAGAAAAAGGCTTAGTAACCACACCAACGGTCAAGGCGCCAATTTCTCTAGCCGCCTCAGCCACAATCGGGCCAGCTCCTGTGCCCACGCCGCCGCCCAAACCATAAGTAACAAAAACCAGGTCCGCGCCTTTTAATACTTCGTGGATCTCGTCGCGGTTCTCTTCCGCCGCTTGGCGGCCGACATCCGGATTCATTCCCGCCCCCAAACCCTTGGTCAAGTTTTTGCCAATAAGTAATTTCTGGGGAGCTAAACAATGATGCAAATCTTGAGAGTCAGCGTTAATAGCAATAAACTCAACGCCTTGGATCTTGCTTTCAACCATGCGAGAAACAACATTCCCTCCACCTCCTCCGACACCCACCACTTTAATCTTGGCAAATGTCTCCATATCTGGTTTTATTTGGGCCATATTATTAAAAAATTAACTTATTTAAGTTATTTAAAGGTTATGTAAGGATATGACAAACCTATATGGCTTGTCAACACTTAATTTCAATATTAAAAAACGCCAAGGTTTTGCCCTCATTTAGGCCTAAGGAGCGAATCCCTTTATCCAAGTTTTTATTTTTTTGACAGTCGGCCCAAGATTGTCGGCAAAGTCACCAAAAGAATTGTGGCTTTCCGGCGATTTAGTTTCTTCGTTCAATGCCGATAGTATCAAACCACAGGCCACAGCAAACTCCGGATCGTCTATCTGATCGATGATCCCTTCCAATCCCTGAGGCAAACCGATCTGCACTGGCAATTTTAATTTTTCCTTAGCCAGCTCCACTAATCCTGGCAATTTCGCTCCGCCGCCAACCAATACTACTCCCGCCGGCAAAAGCCCGGCGCGGTCTATCTTTTTTAATTCTTTATTTACCAGATCCAATATCTCGCTGGCTCGCGCTTCGATAATTTCAGCCACCTGCAGCCGAGCCACAGTGCCTTCCGTTTCTCCCAGCCGCGCCAGATCAATTGTTTCTTTTTTGCCGATGTTTTCCGGTGAAGCCGAACCGTATTCTAGTTTTATTTTTTCTGCTGTATCAATAGAGGTCCGAAGTCCGATAGCGATATCATTGGTAATATGCATGCTGCCCACTGGCAATATCTGGCAATGCAAAATATCGCCCTCTTCATAAACCGTCATACCTGTGGTGCCGCCGCCCAAATCCAATAATAAAACCCCCAACTCTTTTTGCCTCTTAGTCAAAACCGCCCGGCTGTCAGCCAAGCAGGATAACAAAAGCCCCGCCTCTTCAATTTCAGACTCATGGACGCACTTGATCAAACTCTTAACAAAAGGAGTGGCGCCTTCCACTATCAAAGCATCCACTTCCAAGCGCACGCCATTCATGCCAACCGGATCTTTTATTGCGTCTTGGCCGTCCACGGTGAACCGACGTGGCAAAACATGCAAGATCTCCCGGTTTGGTGCCAGCGATATTGCCGTGGCGGCGCCAATCGCCCGTTCTTTATCTTCATTGGATATTTCGCCATCCGCCCGAGAAACAGCAATTACTCCGCGGCTTAGCCGGCAAGAAATATGGGAGCCGCCGATGCCAACAAAAGCTTCTTCAATGGTTATGCCGGAAATCCTTTCGGCTAGTTGCGCTGCTTCTCTAATATTTTTTACCACTTCTTCCATATCAACCACCACGCCTTTGCGCAAACCGCCCGAAACAACTTTGCCCACACCTAAAATCTGAGGCGGCAAACCTTCCCTAACCTTGGCCACCACCACCCGCACAAAACAGGTGCCAATATCTAATCCAACAATGATCTTTTCTTTAGCCATTTTAGAAACCTTTTTTCGTTTTATTTTTATTTATTTTATCTAAAATATTTTTTTCTACGCCAAACATCCGCAGCTCCTCCCGGACCGATTTTTCGTGATCAAATCCCGCTAAATGCACTATACCATGCACCAATAGTCGGGTCAATTCGGGTTTTAAACCTGTTTTCAACACCTTGGCCTGCCTTTTGGCCTGCGGGACACAGACAAAAATCTCGTTCAATTCTTCAAAGCTTAAAACATCAGTAGTCTTATTTTTGGCGCGATATTTTTTATTTAAAGTCTTAATTTTAGCATCGCCAATAAAAACCAAACTAACATCTTTTTCCGCGCGTAAAACAGCAAAAGCCGCTTGCGCGGCCTTTTGCAAAAACTTCGTATCTATTTTGGTTTTAGTAAGATTTGTTATCTCTATCATTGAGTTTCGCCCATAGCGAAAAAATAATTAGAAAATCGCGATGAGTCGAGCGTAAAATTTGCGTGCTGTGGTGGGGCCCCGATCGTCAGGTCGGGGCGTTGTGGATAGCAAATTTAGCGAGACGAATCCGATTTTCTTTATTTTTTACGCTCGGGCGCAGATCTTTTGGCTACTTTTCTGACTGCCAGAAAAGTAGCAACTGCATTGAACAATTTACTTTTCCAATTCTTCCTTTACAATTTTATTCACCATTCCCCCATCTGCTTTTCCTTTCACCTTAGGCATTAAAACTTTCATCACCTTGCCCAGATCCTGCGCACCGGAGGCACCCGCTTCTTTGATGGATTCCACAATTATTTTTCGCACCTCTTCTTCTCCCATTTGTTCCGGCAGATAGACAGATAAAATTGCCAACTCTTTTTCTTCCTGTGCTGCCAGCTCTGGCCTTCCCCCATCCTGAAATTGTTTAATGGAATCTTTGCGCTTTTTAGCTTCTGTTCCAATAGTCTGAAGAACTTCTTCATCAAGCAGCTGGCTTTCTTTGGCCAGAACCGCTTCGTCGGTAGTTCCGGTCTTAACTAGCTTTGAGCGCTTTTCCATTTCTTTGTTCTTTAACGAAGAAGAAAGCATGCGCAAAACAGAAACTTTTAATTCTTCTTTAGCCTTAAAAGCGTCTTTAAAATCTTGGTTGATTTTTTCTTTTAATGACATATGTTTTTCAACTCCGCGCAAACAAAAAACTTTACAGCAAGACCAATTAGCCAAAATTAAAGTTTTTCACCGCGCGGCCAAGTAGCTATTTTTTCTTTATCTTGATCAATTCTTTCGGGATCAGCTGACCTTCTTCTAATAATCCCATCTTCATCATTTCTCTCCTTTGACCCCGCAACTGTTCGCGTCGCAAAGCCGACGCCTTGATCTGGCGCCTGGTTTTTGGCTTTTGATAAAAGCGGCCTTTCCGCGCATTCAACAAAACTCCGCTTTGTTGAACCCGGCGGGTAAAACGCCTTAACAATGAGCCGATCGGCTCCCTTTCTTTTCTTCTTACTTCTATTGCCATTGAAAACACCTCACTTTCTTTTGAATCTAGCTCCCAGCCTTAATTTTTAAAACAAAGTTTAAAAATTATTGCCCAAGAACCAAATTGTCTATTCTATGCTACCCGAATATTTTCTGACATTTTGCCGCCACCCAATAAATGCAAGTGGACATGCGGCACTTCTTGCCCACCGTTGCTTTTCACCCGAAATAACAGCTTATACCCGCCACCAGCAATGTCAAACTGTTCAGCCAATTTTTTAGCTACCATTATCATTCGCCCTGCCAAAGTTTCGTGCTTATCCGACATATCCGCAACCGATTCAATATGCTCTTTAGGAATGATCAAAATATGGATTGGCACAATGGGCTTGATATCCTTGAACGCCACCACTAGGTCATCCTCAAAAAGAAGTTCAACCGGAATCTCTTTATTAGCTATTTTGCAAAATAAGCAATCCATTATTTTTTAAATCTCTTTTTTAATTCGTCTACCACTTTATCCTGCGGCACAGTTTCCTGAACGCCGCTTTGCATATCGCGAATTATCACCGTGTTATCTAAAGCTTCCTGCTGGCCTAGGATCAAAGCAAACTTAACGCCCAGGCGATCAGCCGATTTCATCTGCGCTTTAATTGAATCCCGGCTCATTGATTCGGCGGCTAAAATCCCGGCTTGGTGCAATTTTTCAAAAAGTTTCAAGCATTTTTTCCGGCCAGCCGCGCCCAATTGCACTAAGAAAACTTTAAAGTTTGGCCCCTGGGCAACTTTTACTTGTTCTTTTTTCATCAGGTCCACTATTCTATCTAAGCCAAAAGCCATGCCGACAGCCGGCGTAGGCTTGCCGCCCAAATCCTTGATCAAATTATCGTAGCGGCCGCCACCAGCCAAAGCCATGGGCGAAGCGCCTTCTTCATCCCAGAATACTTCAAAAATCGTTTTAGTATAGTAATCCAACCCCCGCACCAGCGCGCTGTTTAAAAAATAGGGGATTTCCAATTCATCTAAAAACTCCAACACCTCTTTAAAGTGTTTACGGCAATCATCGCATAAATGGTCCACAGAAGCTGGCGCCTGGGTTTTTATCGGCTGGCATTTTTCTTCTTTGCAATCAAGAAGGCGCAGCGGATTTTCCTTCAAGCGGCGCTTGCAATCCGGGCAAAGTTTTTCTTTCCGATGCCGGTAATAATCCAGCAACGCGCGCCGATAGGCCGGCCGGCACTGCGGACAGCCTAAGCTATTTATTTGAATATTCACTTTTTTCAAACCAAGCTGCCGGAACAAATGGAAACAAAATTGGATAGTTTGCGCATCCAGCACCGCGCTGCCGTCGCCAAATATCTCCAAGCCGAATTGATAAAGCTGGCGCCAGCGGCCGGCTTGCGGCTGCTCGTGCCGAAACATCGGGCCATAATAGAAAAGCTTGATCGGCTGAGCCAGCGAAGCCATCCCGTTTTCCATATAAGCGCGCGCTACGCCCGGCGTCCCCTCCGGCCGCAAAGCCAAATTGGCGTTGCCAGCGGTTTTAACAAAATACATTTGTTTGCTCACAATATCAGTTGTCTCTCCGGTGCCGCGGATAAAAAGTTCCGCATCTTCGATTAGCGGTGTTTCTATTTTTTGAAAACCATAGTCCTGAGCCAATTCCTGGCCAACATTAATGACCTTATCCCAAAAAGCCGCGTCCTGCGGCAAAAGATCCCTCATTCCTTTTGGCGATTGAAACTCTTTCTGCAGTTTTTTCTTTGGCATCTTAAAAAGATTTAATTAATAAGCGTATTCTGGCGCGGCAAAAACTTCGGCGGTTTTAGGTGGCCAAGCCCGAAGCCAAGCCCGCCCGATAATATTGGCTTCCGGTAAGATTCCCCAACGCCGAGAATCATAGGAAGCAGAACGATTGTCCCCCATCACAAAATATTCTCCCTGCCCTAAAACTTTTTTCACATCACCGTAGGTTGAAACAGTCGCTGATAAATATTTTGATTCGTCCAATACAAACCCCAAAGAATGTTCGGTATTAGTAATTTTTATGCGGCCATCAGCCACTTCTACTGTCTCGCCGGGCAAACCGATAATTCTTTTTATATAAAATTGCGAGGGGTCCACCGGATAACGGAAAACCACCACTTCTCCCCTAACGGGCTGGCGGAAACGATAAGATAATTCGTCGATTATTAAATATTGGCCATCGTCAAAATTAGGCTCCATAGAGGCGCCTTTGACAAAAAACGGCTGCATTAAAAAATAGCGCACCGGCAAAATTATTGCCAACACCACTACCACGATTTTTACCACCTCAAAAACGAATAAAAAGAAAGCCTTCATTAAGCGTAATTTATATTAAACTATTCGCATAATACACTAAAAATTGCCTTTACGCAAGTCATAATTTATGAGTATAATTAAAGCTAATGGAACCAGACAAAAAATCTTCAGGCCGGCGCATCATCGTATTTTTTTGCCTATTTTTAGCCCTTGGCTTTCTTGCCTGCTTTGCCTTTGCCGCAGAAATAAAAACTTTTTTTACCCCCCATTCGATCGAAATAAAAAATAATAAAGAGGCACAAGCGCAACAAGTTTCAGAGCCCAAAGCCCTTGATCTTTGGCCGTTTAACAATAATTCCACCCTAACTGCCAATTTTTTACTGCTGGGAGCACCGGGCCAAGGAAATGATGCGCCCGATCTAACCGACACCATCTTGCTGGCCAGGCTCGATAAAAATAAGATCTACCTTTTTTCTCTGCCGCGCGATCTGATAGTTAAGATCCCGGGCTCGGAAAATTACACCAAACTCAACGCGCTTTATGCTTTCAATAAAAACAATACCGGCCAAGAGTTTGCTGCTCTTATCCAAAAAACTCAAGATATCACGGGGCTCACTATCGACCATTATATTTTTGTCGACCTGCAAACTGTTCGACAGCTCGTAGATATTTTTGGCGGCGTTAATGTGCTGGTAGCCAAAGACATTATCGATGAGTCGTTCCCCGGTCCAAATCACAGCTTTGAGACATTTAAAATATTAGCTGGCTGGCGGTATCTGAATGGTGAGACCGCTTTAAAATATATGCGTTCGCGCCACAGCGCGGCTGGAGATTTTGACCGGGTAGTGCGCCAGCAAGAAGTGCTGCAGGCGCTAAAACAAAAAGTTTTAGCTTTGCATTTTTGGGATATTGGCAAGTTTTTGGAGATATATAACACCCTGTCCTCAAATATCAAAAGCGACCTGAGCTTATGGCAAATGAAAAACTATTGGCAAGCCATAAAAGATATTCCGGGCGAGAATGTTATTAAAAACGAGTTAGACAACGAAAACTTGATAACTACCGGCCCAATGACTCTAGGCAACCAGATAGCTTCGGTGGTTAAGCCTAAGGCCGGCATAGAAAATTACGAAGCCATAAAAAAATATATTAACGAAATAATAAATAAATAAACTTTATGAAACTTATCATTGGCCTTGGCAATCCGGGTTCGGAATACTTTAACACCCGCCATAATTTTGGCTTTTTAGTTTTAAATTACCTCCAAGATTCCCTGCCGGATTTTTCCTCCTGGCAAACCGATAATAAGTTCAAAGCTTTGCTCAGTGAAGGCCAGATCAACGGAGAGAAAATCCTGCTGGCTAAACCCCAAACTTTTATGAATAATTCCGGCCAAGCCGCCAAGCTCTTAGCTGATTTCTATAAAACACCCGCCGCCGACATAATAGTTCTTCACGACGATTTGGACATAGTTTTAGGAGAGATTCGATTAAGCCAAAACTCTTCTGCCGGCGGGCATAAAGGCGTAGCTTCAGTTATCCAGGAGCTCGGCACCCAGGATTTTACGCGTTTGCGGCTGGGTATAAAACCGGCCAGCCAGAACTTTTTTGCTAAAATATTTAAAACCCCGGCAGAAAAGTTTGTCTTGCGAAAGTTTGGCGCCGAAGAAAAAGAACCAGTGCAACAAGCTACACAGCAAGCCAAAGAGACAATTTTATCAATACTGCAAAATGGTTTGTCTGCGGCGCAGAATCAATTTAACTAAAAATCTTCCGCCAAAAAGAAAAAGCCCATCGTTTATTGATAGGCTTTTTTATTTGCGGCTGAATTATTTTATCCAGCCCACTGCTTTTAGATATTGGTAGAATGAACAAGCGCCGCCCGCGGCTAAAGAGATAAAGAGGCCAACATGAAACCAGGTAAATGGCACCCGCGGAAAATCAGAGAGAGAAAAAGAAACAGCAAGAAACGCAACAGCAAAGCTAACAGCTAAACATAGAAGCATTTTTCTTTTTTTCATTTTACTACCCTCCTGTTCTATTATTATATTGTTAGATTATCAAATCAGTCTTAAGCTTTTTTCTGCTTCTTCTTTTTGATATCTTCTTCTTTCGAATAAGATCTCAACTCCGAATGCTACTAATAACCAAAGAAAATGAGCGGGGATAAAAGACTCTCCCTTTTCTAGGCTGAAATAAAAAAATAAAAATAGAACAATTGAAGTTCTGCCTATATTTGTTGCCAGTCGAAAATAGTTCATTTTCGTCTCCCTTCTTTTTTCTTTTTAAATAACTATTCGTTCTTTCCAATATCCTACCTGCGAGCGTCAAGAAGTGGTTTCAAAAGAAATCATCCTTGTCATTGGGCTACTCGCTTAACATTAGGAGGGATTGTTAAGCTTTCACTACTCACAGATAGGATGCTGGAAAGAAGCAATCAAAAAATAAGCCTGTATTTGACTTATTTTTACCATTATTATATTATAATCTATGTATAAAAATATGTCAAGGGCAGCACCTGAATCACCAAAAGAGCTCTTAATTGCCGGCCTCACCCCCTATTTTCTGGAACGAGGCGTTTTGTGGTTCCATGAAAACTTTACCAAAATAAAAAAAGCAGCGCAAACGCAGATCTGGTGGAAAACCAACACGCTATTTCTAGAAAAAGACTTGGCGATAAATCTTTTCGCGCTTCTGCGCCAGCTGACCGAGCTGGGCTATGCCAAAGTCCAAACTTTGGGCGGCCCGGGCGAGTTTAGCCACCGTGGCGGAATTATAGAGATCTTTCCTATCAACTCCGATATTGCCTGGCGCCTAGAGTTTATTGGCAACAGGATTTCCCGAATCGATTTTTTGTTCGTTAAAATCCTGCGAACCGATAAACAGATCAAAAAAGACCTGAACAGCCGGCAAAACATTTCTTTGTTAACCGGTTTGCGCGCCGGAGATTATTTGGTGCACCTGGACCATGGCATCGGCCGCTTCGCGGGTTTTACTAAAGAACCGGGCGGCGCGCTTTCCCAAACTGCGCCAACGGCCGACTCACCAGAAAAGTTCTTCGTTCTGGAATATGCCAAAAATGATAAGCTTTTTGTGCCCCTAGATAAAGAAGAAAAGTTGTCGCGCTATATTGGCTTTGAATCGCCCACGGTGCATCGCCTCGGCGGCGCGCTGTGGCTAAAAACTAAATCCCACGCCAAAGCCAATTCCTTGGAATTGGCCAAAGAACTTTTATCTCTCTATGGCCAGCGCGCTGCCTCGCGTGGTTTTGAGTATCCGGCCGCCAGCCCATGGGAAAAAGAACTAGCCACAGATTTTCTTTATGTTGAAACCGACGACCAAGCCAGGGCGATTGATGAAGTTTTAGCTGATATGACATCGCCAAAACCCATGGACCGCTTAGTCTGTGGCGATGTGGGTTTTGGCAAAACAGAAGTAGCGCTGCGCGCTGCTTTCAAAGGAGCTTTAGCCGGAAAACAAGTGGCGATATTAGCGCCAACAACTATTTTAGCCAACCAACATTTCCATAATTTTTCCCATCGCTTAGCTAAGTTCCCTGTTAAGATCGCCCTGCTTACCCGCCTGCAATCAAAAAAACAGCAAGCCAAAATCCTTAAAGAGCTTAGCGCCGGGCAAATTGATATTCTGGTCGGCACGCACCGCTTACTTTCACGCGACATTATTTTTAAAAACCTGGGCCTAGCCATTATCGATGAAGAGCAACGATTTGGCGTTAAACAAAAAGAAAAGTTCAAAACTTGGCGCAGCGAGAACTTGTCCCGTGACAAGCATAGCGAGTTTTACGGAATAGATATTTTATCGCTTTCAGCCACGCCCATCCCCCGCACCCTTAACTTAACGCTGGCGGGGCTCCGCGATATTTCTATTATCGCAACTCCCCCGCCCGGCCGCCTGCCGATCAAAACTTTTGTTGAACCGTATTTGGAAAAAACCGTTCGAGAAGCTGTTACTAAAGAACTAGCACGCGGCGGCCAAGTTTATTATTTGCATAACCGCGTAGAGACTATCGGCCTGGTGGCACAAAAAATAAAAAAGTTGCATCCCAAAGCCCGCATCGCTTTTATCCATGGCCGCATGCCGGAAAAAGACTTGCTGCGGATAATGGACGATTTTGACTCTAAAAAAATAAATATTTTAGTTGCCACCACCATTATTGAAAATGGCTTGGATTTTCCCAATGTTAATACCTTAATTGTGGCTAATGCCACGCGCCTGGGACTAGCGCAAGCTTATCAAATCCGCGGCCGCATCGGCCGCTCGCATCAGCAAGCCTTTGCCTACTTTCTATATAATAGTAAGAATCTGACCGACGACGCCAAAGCAAGACTAGACGCGCTTCAGGAGGCTGAAGCTTTGGGTTCCGGGTATCAACTAGCCCTGAGAGATTTGGAAATCCGCGGCGCGGGCAATGTTTTAGGCCGGGAGCAAAGCGGCCCAGTCAACTCCATCGGCTTAAACTTATATATGCAAATGCTAAGCGAATCGGTGGAAGAAATGAAAAATATTAGCTATTAGCCTTGCTAAAATATTATTTTTTAGCTACCCTAAAACAACAGTTATTTAAAAATAAAATATCCTTTAACTTTATCTTTAAACATAAGGAGGGAAAAATGAAAGATTTTGTGTATAAAGATATTACCCGGGATAATATTCCTTGCTGGTATAAGCTGGATTGGCAAGAAAAACCGCCGGCCATTATGCTGAGCATCCATCAGGATTTTATCAAAAACAACACACGCATCCTTAAGCCGGAATTGCCGCTCATCAAACATTTTCAAAAAGAATTCAATTTTGATTCTTTCTGCGGAGAACTGAATAAGGATTTTGGGTTTAATAGTGCTTTTCTTTATCAAGGAGAAAAAGATAATTTTGCGGAATATCTTATTCCCATCCCAAAGATCAAGCAAGACAGCGGCAAAAAATGCCCAAGGTGCCAAGGCAAGGGCAAGCAAAAAACTTTTGGTTATTTAGAAAATTGCTACGACTGCAATGGCACGGGCAAAGATTTTTTCTACGATTGGCAAAAAGCCCAAGCCGCTTCAGCCAGCTTATCTGTTATTTTTGCGTTGCTGGAGTTTCCCGAAAAAGAAACATCCGAACAATCTTTCCAATTAATAATTTTTCGAACTATGACGGAAAGAGGAATGCACGGTGGGTCCTTGGGCGGGAAATACAGCCCAATTCTTTTCAATTGGTTATTAGCCATAAACTCAGAATTAGCGGAAAGCTTGGAGTCAAAATCGGTTTCGGCTATGAAAGACGCTTATTACCAAATGTTTTTTAAAAAAGAAGATAATTTTCTTGATTATGATTTCCGATTCAGAATAACTAATGGCCGGTTTTCTCTTGACTGCCCAGGCAATGCTTGCGGCGTTCATCCAACTTCTTTCGATAATAGATCCGAGTTTACTTGCCACAATGTTGATTCCGCAGCCCAGCAACTCACGCTTTTAGCCGGGTTAGCAGTTCTTAATAGCTCAGCGCGCCAATCGCTTTAGCTATTTTATCACCAAAAGGCTCCTACCAATGGGGCCTTTTTATTTTACTGATTGTTAACCCAAAGACAAAAATGATATAGTAATAAAAAGATATTGAAAGATTTCTCATGCATCCCCAAGCTAAATATTTTCACGCCTTTAATTTATTCAACGAACGCATCGGCCCCATGCGGTTTAAAAAACTGCTGGGGCATTTTAATTCGCTGGAAACTGCTTGGCTTGAAGGAAGCGAGCAAGATTTTATTGCCGCGGGCTTGGAAGCGGAATTAGCTAAAGATATTGCTAGCCGCCGCCCGCAAATGGATTTGGCCAAGGAATTGCAAAAACTGCAAAAAGAAAATATTGGCATTATAACAATTCTAGACGAAGATTATCCGAAGCTCTTAAAAGAGATCCACGACCCGCCCAATATAATGTATATGAAAGGAGCCCTTAAGCCGGAAGATGAGTTTGCTATTGCGGTCGTGGGCACACGTAAACTTTCTCCCTATGGTCAGCAGGTTGCTCCGGTTTTAGCACGAGAGCTGGCGCAAGCCGGGCTAACGATTGTTTCGGGGCTCGCGCTGGGCATCGACACGCTGGCGCACTTGGCGGCACTAGAACAACAAACGCGCACAATCGCGGTAATCGGTTCTTCGCTGGACCGCTTCTCAATTTTTCCGCCGCAAAACCGGAGCTTAGCGGAAAAAATTGCCCAAAACGGCGCGGTGCTTTCCGAATATCCTTTAGGCTCTAATGCCCTGCCACACCACTTCCCGGCCCGAAATAGAATTGTCTCGGGATTAACGCTGGGCACGCTGGTCGTTGAAGCCCCGCAAAAATCGGGCGCCCTAATTACCGCTAATCACGCTCTTGCCCAAAACCGGGAAGTTTTTGCCGTGCCCGGTTCCATTTTTTCCGATAACTCCCTCGGGCCAAATAGTTTGATTCAAATGGGCGCAAAGCTCGTTAATTCAGCACAAGATATTCTGGAAGAATTAAATCTAAAAAACTTAGCCGCCAATGTGGCTGTTTCAAAAATTGCGCCCGACAATGAACAAGAAGCTTTTATTCTTAAAGTTTTGTCCCACGAGCCCGTGCCAGTTGACAAAATAGTCCAAGAGACTAAAATGAGCGCGGCTCAAGTCAACGCCGCCTTAAGCTTAATGGAAATCAAAGGAAAAATTAAAAACCTTGGCGGCGCGCGGTATGTTTTAGCGCGATAAAAAAATTAATAATTTGAATAATACTGAAAGTCCGTTATAATGTTAACATCATGAACTTAATTATTGTTGAATCCCCCACTAAAGCTAAAACTATCCAGCGGTTCCTATCCGCTGATTTTATTGTGCGCTCATCCTTTGGCCATGTGCGCGATTTGCCTAAGGGCAAGATCGGTGTGGATACGGAAAATAATTTTGAGCCAAAGTATGTGGTTTCGATCGCCGCGCGAAAAAAATTGGCCGAAATAAAAAAAGTTTTACCCAAAGCCAAGAAAGTCATATTGGCAAGCGACGAAGACCGCGAGGGCGAAGCGATTGCCTGGCATCTAACCCAGGCGCTTGATATTGATAAAAAAGAGACGGAGAGAATCGTTTTTCATGAAATCACTAAAAGCGCGATAGATAAAGCTCTGCAAAATCCGCGGAAGATCGATATGGCCTTGGTTAATGCCCAACAGGCGCGCCGAATATTGGACCGGCTGGTTGGCTATGAGCTTTCACCATTTTTATGGAAAAAGGTTGCTAAGGGACTTTCGGCCGGCCGCGTGCAATCAGTCGCTGTGCGTTTAATAGTTGAAAGAGAAAGAGAAATCCAGGCTTTCAAGCCGGAAGAATATTGGAGCATCGAAGCGCTGCTTTTGTCGCTGAAAGACGCGGCTAATCCTTTTTCCGCCAGCTTAATAAAACAAAACGATAAAGCCATTCCAAAACTTGGCATAAAAACGCAAGGCGAAGCGCAGGCTATTGTTGATGATTTAAAAACCGCTGATTGGCAAGTAGCTAGCCTTGAGCAAAAAGACACCAACAAATATCCTGCCCCGCCTTTTGTGACTAGCACCTTGCAGCAAGACGCAGTGAATAAACTTCATTTTTCCGCTAAACAAACTATGCAAATTGCCCAGCAGCTTTATGAAGGCGTGGCCTTGGGCAAAGAAGGCTCGGTGGGCTTAATCACTTATATGCGCACCGATTCCACAAACCTGGCCCAAGAAGCGCTGAGCACTATCGGCAAATATATTTTGGATAATTTCGGCAAAGATTATTTGCCCGAAGGCGCGCGCATTTATAAAACTAAATCCAAGGGCGCGCAGGAAGCGCACGAAGCGATTAGGCCAACCAATATAACGCTGGAACCTAATAAAATAAAAGAATATCTAACTCCTCAACAATTTAAGCTCTATGATTTAATTTGGCGGCGAACCCTCGCCTGCCAAATGGCTAATGCCGTTATCGGCACGCTGGCCGTTGATATCAAGGCCCAGCCATCGGGCAGTAAAAATAATTATCTTTTTCGCGCTAATGGCTCGCAAATAAAGTTTGATGGATTCTTAAAGATATATGAAGGCAAAGTCCAAGAAAATATTTTGCCGGCTTTAACCGCCGAAGAAAAATTAGACTTAAAAGAATTAAAGCCCGATCAACATTTCACGCAGCCCCCGGCGCGGTATTCTGAAGCTTCGCTGATCAAGGCTCTCGAAGCTGAAGGCATTGGCCGGCCATCGACCTACGCGCCGATCATTTCTACCATTCAGGATAGAAACTACGTTAATAAAAACGAAGACCGAAAGTTTGCTCCCACCGAAATTGGCATCACAGTTAATGATTTGCTGGTTGAGCATTTTCCGGAAGTGGTGGATATAAAGTTCACCGCGCATATCGAAGAAGATTTTGATAGGATTGCTGAAGGAGCTATTGCTTGGACCGAAGTCCTAAAAGAGTTTTACGAACCCTTCAAAAAAAATCTCACGGCTAAATATGAAGAAGTTAAAAAACAGAAAAAAGAACCGGAAAAAACCGACAAGGTTTGCCCAAAATGCGGCGCGCCCTTATTGATCCGCACCAGCCGCTTCGGCAAGTTCTATGCTTGCTCAGCTTTTCCCAAGTGCCGCCACACCGCGAGCCTTGAAGAAAAAACCACGAACCAAAACGGCCAAATAACAGAGCTTTTTTGCCCTAAGTGCGTTGAAGGCAAAGTTGTTGCCAAACGCACCAAAAGAGGTAAAATATTTTATGGCTGTTCCCGGTATCCGGATTGCGATTTTGCCCTCTGGGATAAGCCCACAGGCCAGAAATGCCCTAAGTGCTCCTCTCCTCTGGTAGAAAGCAAGGGCGGAATAAAATGCAGCAATAAAGAGTGCGACTACAAAGAAAAAGGAGCCCAGAAGATAGAGTAAAGCCAAAGTTAAAACTTATGCCCGATATTTATCTACAAAAAATATTAGATAAATGTAAAGCGAACAACCCCGGTTGTGATGCTGACTTGATTGAGCGGGCTTACGATTTTGCCAAAAAGATCCACGCCGGGCAAAAAAGAGCTTCCGGTGAAGACTATATAGCTCACTGTATCGGCGCCGCCGAAATTGTGGCCGACCTTAAGGTTGATTCTAAAACCATTGCCGCTACTCTCCTGCACGATGTCATCGACGATGGCCCGGGAGACAAAGCGGAACTAGAAAAACAAGTTGAAAAAGAGTTTGGCCGGGAAATCACTTTTCTGGTCAATGGCGTCACCAAGCTTGGCAAAATCAAATATCGCAACGTCCAGCGCCAAATAGAGAACTTGCGAAAAATGTTCTTAGCAATGGCCGAAGACATCAGAGTCGTTATTATAAAATTAGCCGACCGCCTGCATAATATGCGCACTCTCTCGGCCTTGCCGGAAGAAAAACAACAGCGCATTGCCAATGAAACCTTGAATATCTACGCGCCTCTGGCCGATAGGCTCGGCATCGGCCACCTAAAAGGAGAGCTGGAAGACCTGAGCTTTAAACATTTGATGAACGGCGAGTATCAATGGCTTCTTAACCAAGTTCGCGACCAGATCGACCAGCGCGAAAAATATCTGGCTAAAATTATTCCGGACCTCAAAAAAGAGATCCAAAAAGAAGGCGTCAGTTTAATTGAGATCCATTGGCGGGCTAAGCATTATTGGAGCTTATATAAAAAGTTGCAGCGCTACGAAATGAACTTGAACCGGATCTACGATCTGGTGGCGCTGCGCATCATTGTTAAAGATATCGACGATTGCTACGCGACCTTGGGGCTGATCCACAAACTCTGGCGGCCATTGCCCGGGCGCATTAAAGATTATATTGCCCTGCCCAAGCCCAACGGCTACCAATCTATCCACACCACGGTTTTCTGCCAAGGCGGCAAGATCACCGAGATCCAGATCCGCACCCAAAAAATGCATGAGGAAGCGGAACATGGTATCGCTGCCCATTGGTATTACTCGGAACAAAAAGGATTAAAGTCTTATTTAAAAAAGATTTTTACTCCGGCGCCCGAAAAAGAATTAAAATGGATAAAACAGCTCCAGGATTGGCAAAAAGAAACGCACGCCGCGCCGGAAGAGTTTTTCCAATCGTTAAAAATTGATTTTTTCAAAGACCGCATCTTCGTTTTTACTCCTATGGGAGACGTTATTGACCTGCCCGAAGGCGCTACTCCCCTGGACTTTGCCTACACGATACACTCTGATATCGGCCAGCATTGCCAAGGCGCCAAAGTAGACGGAAAAATGGTGGCGCTGGGCACCACGCTGCACAACGGCCAAGTTGTCGAAATTATTACGCAAAAAAATGCCCGGCCTTCCCAAGATTGGCTAAAGATCGCCAAAACCAACCAAGCTTTAAATAAAATTAAAAAATGGATAATAGCCGGAACCCCGCTAAAAGAAGCGGCCGAAGAAATAGAAAAAGAGCCTGCTAAACAAGAAATAAATAAAACCCCAGCCCGCCCGATAATTATGAGCCCGATAGTTGAAGTGGCCGGCGGGGAAAAAATAGCGACGAGCCTGGCCAAATGCTGCAATCCCCAGCCGCCCGATGATATCGCCGGCTATATAACCCTCCAGCAAAAGATCACTATCCATAAACGCACCTGCCACAGCTTAACAAAAATTAAAGACCCTTCGCGCTTGATCAACGCCAATTGGAAAACAAACTAGCCCCGATAAATATCGGGGCTAGTTTTTATTTTTTACTTTGCATTTATAATTGTTGCAGTATCTTTTCCGCTAGGCTTTCTAAGTCTTTTTTATCCTCAAAATCAACCACAATTCGGCCGCCCACGCCACTCTTTTTTACCTGAACTTTCTTGCCTAAAAATAATTCCAAGCGCTGAGCGATCTTTTTTATCTCCGGATCAAAAGCCACGGCCCGCTTGTGCCCTTGCACATAAATCTCCCGCGCCCGTTGTTCGATTTGGCGCACGGATAAATTATTGGCTAAGACTTCGTCAAACAAGGCTTTTTGGGCCGCCGGATTTTTTATGCCGGCAATCGTGCGGGCGTGCCCTTCAGAGATCTTCCCCTGGCTCAATCCGCGCTGGACTTCTTCTGGCAGGTTCAATAATCTCATGGAGTTGGAAACATATTCGCGGCTTTTGCCAATTTTTTTGGCAATTTCTTCGTGGGTCAGGTCAAAATCTTCCTGCATTTGTTTAAATCCCTTGGCGCGCTCCAAAGCATTTAAATCCGACCGCTGGATATTTTCCACCAAAGCCAATTCCAATTTCTGCTGGTCGGTAGAATCACGGACGATCGCCGGAATAGTTGGCAAACCAGCTAGCTTAGCTGCGGCCAGGCGCCGATGGCCAGCCACCAATTGGTATTCCACTTGCTGGCCTTTGTCCACGTCCTTAACAGACTTGGTCACAATGACCGGCTGCAATATTCCATGCTGCTTGACCGAAGCGGCCAGGTCTTTTAATGAAGCTTCCTCCATTTCATGGCGAGGTTGATAAGGATTATCCTTGATCCGGCCAACTTCAATATCAAAAACACTTTCCTTGCGGTCACGCAAAGGCTGGGATAATTTTGGATAATCAACTTCCGTGGATTTTTGTTTTGGCGGAATTAATGATTGCAAACCTCGGCCGAGCTTATTCATAATAATTTATTTTATTTATTGATTTATAAAAAATTAATTTTGGCTAGATCGTTTCCTTGTCCAGCCTAATTAGCTCTTCTGCCAATTGCCTATAGGCGCTGCCACCCAAAGAATTAGGCTCGTATTGAAAAATAGTTTTGCCAAAGCTTGGCGCTTCAGCCAAACGGATGCAGCGGGGAATCGCTGCCTCAAAAACATAGCCGGGAAAATGCAAGCGGATTTCCTTGGCCACCTGGCGAGATAATTTATTGCGCTTGTCATACATTGTCAGCAAAGCTCCTTTTATCCGCAGATCACGGCCCAGATTATCTTGAATTAAATTAACGGTTTTTAACAACTGCCCTAAGCCCTCCAAGGCATAATATTCGCATTGCACCGGCACAATGATCTCGTCCGCCGCCGTTAAGCCGTTGATCGTTAAAAGCCCCAAACTTGGCGGACAATCAATAATTATATAATCATAATTGGTGCGCACGCGATGCAATAAATTATAAAGTTTGAACTCCCGCTCCTCCATATTAACCAGGTCTATCGCCGCTCCAGCCAAATCCCCGCCCGAGGGCGCTAGATCATAACCAAAAAGATTGGTCTTCCGAATAATATCCTCGGGATACAGGCTGTCTACTAAAGCGTGGTATAGGTTCTTTTCCAGGGCTTCCGGCTCAAAACCTAAGCCGCTGGTCGCGTTAGCTTGGGGATCCAAATCCACCAACAAAACATATTTCCCCATGGCCGCCAAAAAAGCCGCCAAATTAGTTGCGGTTGTTGTCTTGCCCGTTCCCCCTTTTTGGTTAACAACGCTGATTATTTTTGCCATTGCTCTTATTCTACACTAAAATCTAAATTGACAAAAGGGGTTTTGGCGTCTAAAATATACAGGAATCAAGGCAATTGCCCGGATGGCGGAACAGGCAGACGCGCGCGACTCAAAATCGCGTGGGTAACACCATGAGAGTTCGATTCTCTCTCCGGGCACACTGAAAAATAATCCATCTTTTTTGATGGGTTATTTTTTATACATCATGAGCGAGCCAACTGCTTGGCTCGCGTCAAATAATATCCTACAGAGCGATTCCCCGCCCGCCATCGCAAGCATGAGCTTGCTCAGGCGTTGCGGGCGGGTCTCCCGCGGCACACTAATTTAAAAAAGCCCTTATCGGGCTTTTTTGTTTTGATATAGATTATATAGCCACCAGACTAGCCAACCACTAAAGACGCCGATCAAAGCGCCAACTAAAATATCGCTCATATAGTGAACACCAACAAATACCCGTGCCAAAGAGATCAAAGCGGCCGCGGCCAAAAAATACCAACCCCTTCGACTGCGCTCAGGGTAAACTTTTTTATTATAGAAATATACAACCGTAGCTAAGGCAAAAAAGAACGCCGCGTGGCCCGACGGAAAAGATGATTCAGTGGCCGCATAAGGAATTAACTGATTAACTGCGTGCGCCACAAAGGGCCGCGGCCGCATAAAAGCCCAATGTAAAAAAGCAGTAATGCCCAGCCGCGCCAAAACGATGGCCATAATGGATAAAGCCACCATTGCCATATTTTTCATCTTTTCTCCGCGATCTTTTCCTATAAACAAAAAAACTATCAGAGCCAGAACCACAAAATATTGAAAATAACTTGCTAAAAAAACACCTAGAAAATCCAGCCAATCCCATCGCCCGGCCAGACCATTTATTTGTTGAAATAGCCAAAAATCAAAATTCATACCTCGTATTTATATTTAATTCTTGCGTGGCGCGAAAATAGCCAGAAAATCGCGTTAAGTTGAAGGATAAAAATTGCGTGATGTGGTGGGGCCCCGATCGTCAGGTCGGGGCGTTGTGGATAGCAATTTTTATCGTGAGACGAAACCGATTTTCTCTATTTTTGACGCCAGCAAAGGAGTTTTTCTGGTTCTCTTTTGCCGATGCAAAAGAGAACATCGTAATTTATATACTCAATATCTCCAACAACTTATCCTTATTCACCGGCCCGATGCGCACAATTTTCGGTTTTTCTTTGCTTAAGTCCAAAACCGTGGAAGGCTCGCAGCATTTCAAATCTCCCGCATCTAAAATCAGGTCGGGCCTAAAAGAATTATTTTCAAAATGCTTTAAAACTTCTTCGATTTTATTAGTCGCCTGCTCACCGGAAATATTAGCGGAGGTGGCCACAAAGGGCCGCCCCATATTTTCCGATAAAAGATGCATTAATTTATAGTCCGGAACGCGCAAGCCGATCGTTTCTTCTTTGGCAGTTAAAGCTGCTGGCAACTTATGCCGCCGCCATAAAATCACCGTGACCGCTCCCGGCCAAATAATATTCAGCGCTTTTTCCAGCCGCTTATCAACAAAAGCGACTTTCTTGGCCATAGCCACATCGCGCACAATAACAGCTAAAGGCTTGGTTTCCTGTCGGCCCTTGATCTTAAAAATCTTTTTAACCGCTTGCTCGTTGGTCGCGTCACACCCTAGCCCATAAACCGTGTCCGTTGGAAAAACTGCCGTGCCGCCAGCCAGCATAACTTTAGCCGCTTCAATTATCGCCTCTTCTGAATCTCTTAGGTTTTCCGGATTAACTTTGAGTATTTTCATTCTGCTTGTTTACTTAATTACTTTCCGGATGGCCACTCCTCCACCATCAGCATTGTTTTATTTTTTATCGGCAAAGATTGATAAACCTCTTCTGTGATAAAAGGCATAAAAGGATGCAATAATTTAAGCGAGTCAACCAGTACTTTCAGCAAAACGGATTGGGCCGTTGTTTTATCCAGGTCGCTGGATGGCTCTTTAATTCTTTTTTTTGTATCCTCAATGCATTTGTCGCAAAAGCTATGCCAGAAAAAGTGGTAGGCGCTTTGCGCGGCTTCATGAAAATTAAAATTATCCAAGTCTTTAGTTATTTTTTGCGTTGTTTCCGCTAATTCTTTTAAGATCGCTTCGTCTGCCGCCGTCAGCTGGATTTTGGCCTCATCATTAAAGCCTTCAAGGTTCTGTAAACTGAATCTGGCCGCATTCCAGATCTTATTGGCAAACCTTTTTTGCGCCACCACTTTATCTTCGCTGAAAGGCAGGTCGCTATCTGAAGCCGCGTTAAAAACCAACGCCATGCGCAAAGCATCCGCGCCGTTTTCGTCCACCACAGCCAAAGGATTAACCACGTTCCCCTTGGACTTGGACATTTTTTGTTTATCCTTATCGCGAATAAGCCCATGCATATAAACGAAAGAAAAAGGTTCTTTACCGGTAGCGTAAAAACCCATCATCATCATCCGCGCCACCCAGAAAAATAAAATATCCCAGCCGGTTTCCATCACGGCTGTCGGATAGAACTTCTCAAAATCCCCTGCTTTGGCTGTTTGCAGCGTAGCGAAAGGCCACTGGCCGGAAGAAAACCAAGTATCAAAAGTATCGGTTTCGGGAATAAAATCAGCTGAACCGCATTTTGGGCATTTATCCGGTTTTTTATCGGAAATCACCCAACAAGATTTATCTTTATTGCAGTACCAAACCGGAATCCTTATTCCCCAAACAATTTGCCGGGAAATATTCCAATCCCGAATATTAGCCATCCAATGTTGGAAGATCTTTTCGTATTTGGCACTCACAAACTTCACCTCGCCTTTATTAACTGCTTGAACCGCCCGCTGGGCCAACGGCTTGATTTTCACGAACCACTGCTCTGAAACCATCGGTTCGATCACTCGCCCGCATTTATAGCAAAGCGCGACCGCGTGTTTATATGGCTCTTCTTTGATTAAAAATCCCTGGGATTTTAGATTCTCCACTACTTTTTCCCGCGCCTCTGCCACTTTCAAGCCAGCATAATCTGCGCCGGCTGCTTCGGTCATTTTCCCGTCTTGCCCGATAACCACGATCGTTTCCAGCTTATGGCGCTGGCCAATTTCAAAGTCAACGGCGTCATGGGCCGGTGTCACTTTGACTGCGCCCGTGCCAAACTCCAGCTCCACCGCTTCATCCGCCACAATTAAAATCTCCCGCCCGACTAAAGGCAGTAATAATTTTTTGCCAATTAGTTTTTCATACCGGGCATCTGCTGGATTAACTGCTACCGCCGTATCGCCGAGCATCGTTTCGGGGCGCGTGGTCGCCACCTCAATAAACTTATCCGGCGCCTCAACCAACGGATATTTTATATACCATAATTTATCTTCGCGGTCTTCATATTTCACTTCCAGGTCGGAAAGCCCCGTCTGGTGTTTCGGGCACCAATTAATAATGCGCGGCCCGCGGTAAATTAATCCTTCGCTGTATAATTTTTCAAAAGTTTGATAAACAATTTTAACTATGTCCGGATCCAGCGTGAACTTACTGCGCGACCAGTCGCAAGACGCCCCCAGCCGCTTTAATTGATTTTGGGCCACATCTTTATTGGCTTGCACATAATCCCAGATCATCTGGTAAAGCGTTTCCCGTTCAAATTGAAAACGGCTTTGGCCCTGCTTTTCCAATTTTTTTTCAAACACTACCTGAGTTTCAAAACCGGCGTGGTCCGCTCCCGGCAGCCATAGCGTTGCATCGCCTTGCAAGCGGCGATAACGAATTAAAATATCTTCCAGAGTCGCCATTAAAGCGTGTCCCAAATGCAAAGCTTCATTGGCATTGGGCGGCGGCATAATGATACAGTAAGGTTTAGTTCTTTTTTTGGGTTTACCCTCCGTAGCTTTAGCGAAGGGGGGCAAATTATCCGGATTAAAAAACCCGCTCTCTGACCAGAGACGGTATATTTTATCTTCTACCTTTTTTGGGTCATATTGCGATTCCATAAAATTATCTTAGCTTAAAAAAACAAAAAAATCCAGCTTGGAGGGCTGGATTTTTAATCTCTATTTAGGTTTTTACGGGATCAGCCTTTTCACGTCCCGCGGGAATAAAATTGCCTCTTTAATGCTTTTCAATCCCAACATTTGTTGGATCAGCCTTTCCGAACCCATACCCCAACCGCCATGCGGCGGCATCGCAAACTTAAAAACATCCAAATAATATTCCATGCCATCCGGCTTAACTCCTTTCTTTTTCATATTCTCCACCAATTGTTTATAATCGTGGATGCGCTGGCTACCGGTCACGATTTCCATGCCTTTATACAAAAGGTCAAAGCCCTCTGTTTCTTCCGCATTCTCTTTAGACGGCATCGTATAAAACGGCTTGTCCTTCCAAAGATAATTAGTAATAAAAATAAAATCGGAATTAAACTCTTCCTTGGCATACCTGCCGGCGAGCCGTTCGCCTTCCGGATCAATATCCGTGCTAGCGGGAATCTCATAATCATATTTTTTCTTAGCAATTTCCCTGAAATCCGCTAATTTTACCGCCGGTATTTTGGCCGGCACCGGCAAATCGTTGACTTCATACATCGCCAGAAACTCGGCGCCTTCTTGCTGAACGCGCTCAAAAACTTCTTTAATAATTTTATTTAGCATCGCCATTATTTCTTCAAAGCTGCCGATAAATCCCATCTCGCCGTCCAAGCTGATATATTCGCTAACGTGCCGAGTAGTGAAAGAAGGCTCGGCGCGAAAAGTTGAGCCAATTTCAAATACCCGTTCAAAAACGCCCACCATAATTTGTTTATAAAACTGCGGGCTTTGCGCTAAAAATGCGCTCTGGTCAAAATATTTTATCTTGAAAAAGTTAGCTCCGCCCTCGCTAGCTGCGCCTAAGATCTTTGGCGTCTTAACTTCCGTAAAACCATTCTCTCTCATCACCAAGCCATATTGTTTTATTAAAAGGTCATAAAGTTTGAATATTGCTTGGATCTTGGGGTGGCGCAGCGACAATATCCGGCCATCAAGCAAAGTCGTCAACTGCAAGTTCAAATCTTTTTTAGCCAGGTCAAATGGCAAGTCTTCGATGCTCGTGCTAATAATCTTCAATTCTTTGCCTAAGATCTCGCAGCCCCCTTTGGCGCGCTTTTCCTCTTTAATTTCACCGATAATCTCCACCGCGTCGCCCACTTTTATTTCTATGGGCTTCTCCCAAACAGTTTGAATAGTGCCGGTATAATCTTGCACCTGCAAAAATGAAACGTTGCTCAAAAGCCGAGCGTTCATTACCCGACCCATTATTTGCGCTTCCTGCCCAATCCTTTCTTTTGTGTCTTTAATTAAGATCCGTTCCATAAAATAATATTATTTTTTTGGTTTTATTTTTTTAACTCCTCCCATCCACGGCCGCAAAGCCTTTGGCACTTCGACCGAACCATCCTTTTGCTGATAATTTTCTAAGATCGCTATTAATATCCGGCCAATAGCAAAAGCCGTGCCATTTAGCATATGCACCAACTCTGTTTTGCCAGTTTGTTCATTTTTATATTTTATATTTAACCGCCGAGATTGCCAATCCGTGCAATTGGAGCAAGAATGCGTTTCGCGGTATTCCCCTGTGCCATTATTCTGCCCCGGCAGCCAGGTTTCTATATCATAAGTAGCAGAAGAAGGCCTGGCAAAATCTATCGAGCAAAGCTGCATTAAGCGATAAGGCAATTTCAATTTCTGCATTAATTTTTCTTCTATTGATATCAAAAATTGATGCTCTTTGGCTGAATCTTCGGGCCTCGTAAAAGAGAACATTTCTAATTTATCAAATTGGTGCACCCGCAAAATGCCCTTGGTATCCTTGCCATAAGACCCCGCTTCGCGGCGGAAACAAGCAGAGAACCCAACGAAACGCAACGGCAATTTTTTAATATCTAAAACTTCATTCTGATACATGGGGCCGATTGCCTGCTCAGATGTTCCCACCAAGTATAGATCGTCTCCCGGAAAAAAATACCGCTCTTCTTTATCTTCAGCTGTATCAATATAACCCATGGCCGCCATAGCGCCCGAGCGAATCATCACCGGAGTGATTATTGGCTGAAAACCTTCTTTAACTAGAACTTCCAGCGCTAACTGCGCTAAGGCAAACTCCATTTGCGCCGCCTCATTTTTTATATAACCAAAACGGCTCCCAGAAACTTTGGCTGCCCGCTCAACATCGATCAAGTCCAAACTTTCGGCAATGGCCATATAATCGCGCGGCGCAAACTTAAAGTTTGTTTTTTTACCAACTTCCCGCACCACCACATTATCTTTTTCCGAAGTGCCAACAGGAGTTCCCGGCTGCATCATATTAGGCAAAAGGCGCATTAAATTATCTAGCTCCTCTTCGCTCTTTTTTAAGTTTGGTTCCAATTCCCCTATCTCTTCCTTGGCTTTTTTCATTTCCGCGATTTTAGCCTGTTTAGCGGTTGCATCTTTCTCGCGGGCAATTTCATCGCTGGCTTTATTTTGCTTAGCCCGTAAGGCCTCCACCAAAACAATATTTTTTCGCCGCTCTTCATCCAAAGCTAATAAGCGGTCTACATCAATTTTAGCGCCGCGGTCCGCTGCGTTCTTTTTAACCGCCTCTTTATTTTCCCGAATGAACTTAAGGTCGAGCATAATCTATGTTTTTAATTTTACTCCCAATTTTTTATCCAATTGCTCAAAAATATTTTTTCTGATCTCCTGCGCTTGCTCTGAAGAAACTTGCTTGGCGCTGTCATGATATTCTATCGCTAAAGTCAAAAAGTTTTTATAAATATCTTTAAACTCTAGTTTTTTTACCCGTTTATCCGCGTTGGCTATCACCTGGTTTATCTTTTCATAAGCCACGCCGGGCGGCACAACTAGGGTCAAGTCTTCCTTAATAGAATTAAAGGTGCTGATCGGCACATAAGCTTTAACCTGGCCAGCTCCCTTAGCTATCGCTTCAAAATCCAACTCCACTCCCAAAACCTGATCGCCTAATTCTTGAATTGCAAAATCACAAGCCACGCCCAATTCTCTCATCAATCCTTCAACAATTCCCTTAAACTCTAAATAATCCAAGCCGCGGCTGGCCAAAGACAAGCGTAGTGGTTGCTCGGGCAAATCATTTTTTTTCTGCAAATAAACGCTTGCCAATTCAAAGATCTTTATCTTTTCATTGTAGCCCTGGTTTTTTTCTAAGACGCCAACTAATGATGGAATTAAAGAAGTTTTCAAATATACAAAATCCTCGTTCAAGGGATTGGCTATTTTCACCGCTCCCTCACCCGCCAAAGCTTGGCTGACGGCGGATTTTGTATAACATTCAAAAAATCCCTGATGTTTCAAATACAGCCGCGCTTTATTTTCCGTTTGGAAGATTGGCTCAACGATCTGGCGCGGAACTTCGCCGGTCAAAAGATTATTAGGCAGATTGTCATAGCCATAAAGCCTGATAACTTCTTCGGCTAAGTCCTCGGCAATCTCAATATCGCCTTGCCGCCAGGAAGGCACTATAACGCTCGTTCCATTAAAAACAAAACCTAAGTTTTGCAATATTTTATCTACAATTTCTTTTTTTATTTCCACGCCCGCCACTTGGTTTATCCGGCCATAATCCACCGCCACTTTTTTAGGTTCGATCTTCACATTCACAATATCTATCAATTTTGACGCCACGCAAGCTCCGGCTTCCTGCTGCAAAAAGCTGACCGCTTCCCAAAGCGCCGGCACAACCCCTTCAAAATCAACGCCTTTTTCAAAGCGCAGCGCGGCTTCCGTGCGATGGCCCAAGGCCATGGAAGACTTGCGGATGCGCACCGGATCGTAAACTTGCACGAACAATAAAACGCGCTTGGTATTCTCGTCCACCTCGCTGTTTTTGGCGCCCATAATGCCGCAAAGGTCGATCAACCGGCCTTCGCCGTCTTCGATTACAATAACACCCGCTGGCAAAGTCCTCTCCACGCCATCCAGCGTGGTTAATTTTTCTCCTTGGCGCGACTCGCGCATAATCATTTTGGCACCCAGGATCTTATCATAATCAAAAGCGTGCATGGGCTGGCCCTTATCAAACATCAAATAATTTGTGATATCGATAACATTATTCAAAGCGCGCGTGCCCACCGCTTCCAACCGCCGCTGAATTGTCTCTGGCGACGGCTTAATTTTAATATTATCCAAAACCACAGCCGAAAATCTTGGCACTAAAGACTTGTCTTTTATTTCCACTGCTAAATTATATTTATCTTCGCCCTTGGCTGCTTTAGCTGGAAACTTAGCCAACCAATCAGCGCTCTTTCCCTGCATCGGCAAAATAGCCTTGAGTTCGCGCGCAATGCCCAGCACCGACAGCGCGTCTCCGCGATTTGGCGTGATCTCAATCTCAAAAATATCATCTTTCCCCTGCGAAATTATTTTTTCCACCGAAAAAGCATGCAACGACAAAAGCCGCGCTATTTCTTCCGGTGAAGCGCTGGTCTTCACATAATCTTTCAGCCAAGAATAAGAAATTAAAATATTCATTAGAATTGCTCTAAAAATCTTAAATCGTTATTTAACAAATGCCGGATATCGTCTATCTTGGTGCCGCTTTTCATCATATAAGTGCGCTCCACTCCAAAGCCAAAAGCAAAACCGGTGTAAATATTTGGATCTATCTTCCCGGCTCGCAAAACATTCGGGTGCACCATGCCGGCTCCCCCTAGTTCCACCCAGCCTTCTTTGCAGAACTTGCAACCCTTCCCCAAACATAAGCCGCAATTTATATCCACTTCAAAGCTTGGCTCGGTAAAACGAAAATCATAGGGGCGCAAGCGAGTTTCTCGGCCCGGACCAAAAAAGTTCTTAGCAAAATAGTCCAAGGTGCCTTTCAAATGCGTGATATTTATTCCCTTATCCACCGCCAAACCCTCAAATTGGAAAAAAGTTTGCAAATGGTTGATGTCTTCTTGGCGCCTCCCGCAACGCGAAATGCCCAGCATCCGGATCGGCAGCTGGCCCCTTAGCATCTCATGCACCTGGCCGTTGGAAGTATGAGGCGTTATCACTTGCCGGCCATATTTTTTATCCGGCAAGGCATCAATAAAAAAAGTTTCCCATTCATCGCGCGCCGGATGAGTTGAAGGAATATTTAAAGCTTCGAACGCAAAATGCTCCCAATCAATTTCCGGGTGCCGCACCCGGGTGAACCCCAGAGGCTTAAAAATATCCACGATCTCTTCGATGGCCTGCGAAATAATATGCAAGTGCCCGGCAGCTGGTTTTTTTCCGGGCAAAGTTTTATAAAACAAATCCTGAGCGCTTTCACTTTTTGCGCCAGATAAGCCTGCCTGCAACTCGTTGATCTTTTCCTTGATCTCCTGCTTAGCTTCGTTGATCTTTTTGCCTAGCGCCTTTTTTTCTTCGATCGATAGCTTAGCGATTTCTTCCAGGGCCTCGGCGATTAAGCTTTTCTTGCCAACATATTTAAAACGCATCAATTCTAAAGCATCAAGCGAATCTATCTTTTTCAGGTCATCTTTAAATTGGGATAAAATGTCTTTTAGCTCCATAAAAAATTAAGAAATTAAGCCCATAGCTTTTTTAACTTTAGCCATTGTTTCTTGGGCGATAGTTTGCACTTGGGATGCGCCATCATGCAAAATCTGTAAAACCTCATTATCATCCAGCGCGTTATATCTTTTCTGGAATGGCCCCAGAAAATCAACTACCACTTCCGCCAGGTCATTTTTAAAATCAGCGTAACTTTTATTTTTATATTTTAATTCCAAATCCACTACCGGTTTGTCTGTCAGCAAAGAATAAATAGTAAGTAAATTAGACAACGCTGGTTTCTCCGGCTCATATTTAATTTCTTTACCAGAATCCGTCACGGCTTTTTTTATTTTCTCCCTGATAAGCGCCGGTGAATCGGTTAGAGCGATATAATTATGCGCACTGGGAGCGCTCTTGGACATTTTTTTAGTTGGGTCGTCCAACCCCATAATCCGGGCTCCTTCCTTGCGCACCAAGGGCTTGGGCACCACAAATACCTCGCCAAACTTATTATTGAAACGCTGCGCTAGATCCCGCGCCAGCTCAATATGCTGCACTTGGTCTTCCCCCACCGGCACGACAGCAGTTTGATAAAGCAAAATATCTGCTGCCATTAAAACGGGGTAATCAAAAAGGCCAACACCCGCCTTTTCCTGCGCAGCATACTGTTCATTAATTCTCATATAGTTTTTGAAAGAATCTGCGAGAATATTTTTTTCTTCAATCTCTATGTTTATTATCTTTCCGAGCCCAGACAAAATAGAAATAACTTCTTTTGACCAATTATGAGTTTCTTGATTATCGTTAGCCATTCTATTACTAAGATTCTCTAGAGCTAGTATTTCTTTATCAAGACTAGACTTAGTTTTTGCTAACCCTCTCATTCTTTCTAGAACTTCGTCGTGAATTTTTTTAATACTTGCAATTCCTGTTTTTTCTTTAAACTGTGTCATTTTTTCCAGCTCAGAGATTTTTGTTATGGTGTTTAATAGCCAAGCTAGCTCCACATGCTCTTTGATGTGCGACTGAACAAAGATTATAGATTTTTTAGGATCTATCCCCGCCGCCAAATATATCTTAGCCACTTCCATGGTTTTTTTCAGCAATTCCTTTGGGTCTTGCGGAACGGTAATGGCGTGCAGATCCACCACGCAAAAAATGCATTGGTAGTCATTTTGCAGATCTAACCAATTTTTTATCGCGCCCAAATAATTGCCCAGATGCAGCACTCCGCTTGGCTGAACACCCGAAAAGACTCTTTCCATATGATTTTATTCTAGTTTAAATCCCTCTTCCGGTCAATTCCAATATCGCCTCAAAATTGTCATCTTCTCCCGCTTTTACCCGATGTTTAAATCCGCACTTTTGGCACTGATAATGGATTATCTTCTCCCCTGATTTTATTTCCAGGCCCATTGGTTCCATAAATCCGCGGCACTCTGCCGCTCGGTCGCCCGGATTTATATCAACGTGCAAGGACCACAAGCACTTGGGGCAGTGGTCGGTGTAGCCTGTGCCTGCTACTTTTGCTCCGCAATGCAAGCAAACAAAATCTTCGATTTTCCGTTGAAACTTCTTAGATTGCATATTTGTCAAAAAAAAGACTTTAAGTTATATTTAAACTACCATGAAACAATCGATTTTGGCTATAAAAACCTTAAAAGAAGCCCCCAAGGACGAGGAAAGCGTTAACGCGATCTTGCTGACCCGCGCCGGCTTTATTGATAAGCTAGCCGCCGGCATTTATAGCTTCCTGCCGCTGGGCTTGCGAACGTTGCGGAAAATCGAGAATATCATTCGCGAAGAAATGGAAGCGCTGGGAGCGCAGGAAATCCTCATGCCCGCTTTGCAGCCCAAAGAAAATTGGGCGAAAACCGGCCGCTGGGATTCTTTAGACGTGCTCTTCAAATTAAAAGGCGTGGGCGATAAAGATTTTGCACTCGGCTCCACTCATGAAGAAATAGTTTCTCCTCTGGCCAAAAAAATCGTCTTGTCATACAAAGACCTGCCTTTTGCCCTATTTCAGATCCAAACTAAGTTCCGGAATGAGCCGCGCGCTAAGTCCGGCCTCCTGCGCGGCCGCGAGTTTTCCATGAAGGACCTTTATTCTTTCCATGCCAATCAAGTAGACCTAGATAAATATTACCAGCAAGCCACACAAGCTTATTTTAAAATCTTTGACCGCTGCGGATTAGGAGAGGCCACCTATTTAACTGCGGCTTCGGGCGGTTCTTTTTCTAAATATTCCCATGAGTTCCAAACCGTTTCCCCGGCCGGTGAAGACACCATTTTTATTTGCAACAATTGCAAAAAGCTAGCTATCAACAAGGAAATAATGAATGAAACTCCTGCCTGCCCCACTTGCAACGGCATGGGCTTTGATGAAGCTAAGGCCATTGAAGTTGGCAACATCTTTAAGCTGGGCACTAAATATTCCGTACCTTTTGAATTAACTTTTAAAGATGAGAAGGGCCAGGAGCAACCTGTCATTATGGGGTGCTATGGCATCGGTCCGAGCCGCTTAATGGGCACCATCGCCGAAATCAGCCACGACGAAAAAGGCCTTATCTGGCCGGAATCAGTCGCGCCATATAAATACCATTTATTAGTTCTGGGAGATGACGAAGAAGTAAAAGCTGCCGCTGATACTCTTTATGAAGAATTAATTGACAACAAACTGGAAGTTTTATACGATGACCGGAGTTTACCAGCCGGCCAAAAGTTTGCCGAAGCGGACCTTATTGGTTTGCCTTGGCGCCTGGTCATCTCGGCTAAAACTTTAAAAGAAAAATCTTTAGAATTTAAAAAACGCACTGACGATAACCAAAACGCCAAGCTGATAAAAATTACCGAAGCGATAAAAAAATTAAAATAGTCCCTAAAAAATAAAATAAGAATGGAGGAGAAAAATGACCGACGATAAGATATTGCTGAATCTATTGGCCTACCAGAAAAAATTAGAGGAATTAAATATTCCAAGCAAACAATTCCCAGAACGTGCTTTAACCCCCAATAAAACCGAAGCTCTGGCCCATTGCCAGGCAATGATTGAGCAAGTCCCTATTTTTTTAAAAGAAAGCCAACACGACAAGGCTGAACGGTGGTTTGGCTTTATCCAAGCTTGCCTCTGGCAAAACGGCGTATATTCCATCTACGACTTAAAAATACACAACAGTCAATTTTAAACACAAAAGCCCCAATGGGGCTTTTTTATCCCGTCAGTCGCGACTGACGGGATTTTATTTTCTATAATAAAACTATATCTGCGCCAAAAACTTTTGCGCGTTTATGTGCTCCCCGGCCAAACTTTGCAAATAATTTAACCTCTGAATCTCTGTAGGATGGCTTGCTGTCCGTAGCTTTAGCGAAGGATAGCCCAAGAACTCCACTAGCTTATCTTCAAAAGCAATTTTAATTTTGGGCAAATCGCTTCTCTTTTGATCTAGCACTTCAAAAACACGACTCACTAGCCGCCAAACATTTTCGTCGCGCTCGGGCATAAGGAGCAATTTATCAACCAACTCGGCAAAATACCAAGCATAGCCCAAGCTTTCCAAATTAGCATGCAAATATTGATAACTGTTTATCACTTCCAAATCCGTGACAATATCAATGGTTTTGCTTTTCGCCAATAAAAATTGGCCAAAAGTGAAACTTTGCAGCCGGCCATTCAGCTTTGATTCTTTTTTACGCGCGGAAATCGCGCGCACCTGAATCTTGCCGTAGCCCCGCGTGTAGATAGTTAAAAGCCGATCCAGGTCTCCCCAGTCGGCTGATCCTAAAATTATGCCTTCGGTTTTATAGACAGGAAGTTTATTCATGCCAAAAAAGCGGCAAAAGCTACCTAATCGTTATTTTAATCTTCCCCTCTTCCAACTTAATATCTTTTTCCAAAAGATATTTCTCATTCTTATCGTAAGCCATAATTTCTCGCGCCAGATTTTCTTTTTGGAAATACTTGGCCCAATTAGCCATCAAAGCAACTAAAGATTTATCACTGCTGTGCCAGGCGATAATAATCGTGTCTTTGCGTGTGAGCCCCGCCTCTTTGCGCATATCTTGGATCTGCCGCGCCAGTTCCCGCGCCAAACCCTCTTCTCTCAATTCTTTGGTAAGTTTTTTATCCAGCCAAACTTCTTCCTTGATCGAATCATCAAAAATTATTTCTTTGACGTTCACCTCTTCTTTAATGATTTCCAGCAATTCTTTATCTGTTTTTAATTTGGCGTTTTTATTTTTCACTTTCAGCGTTGCCAAGGGCTGGCGGACTTTTAAAGCAGCGCTGGCGCGTTGCGCCAAAGCCAAAACGACGATCTCTCTCGCTTTAGCCATCTTCTCTTCCAAGGCTTCATTAATTAATTCTTTATCCGCCACCGGCCAATCAGACAAATGAACAGATTCGGCCATCTTTGATTTTTTCAGCCCCAAATACATCTCCTCGGCCAGGAACGGAATGAACGGCGCTGCTAATTTTGCTAAAGCCAGCATCACCCAATATAAAGTCTGGCTGGCTTCATTCTTTTCGGTTTTATTTTCGGGCTTCTGGAACCGGCGGCGCGAACGGCGCACGAACCAATTAGAAAGCTCGCCCACAAAATCTTCGATTGCCCGGGCCGCAGCCACCACATCGTATTTATCCAAACTCCCCGACACTTCAGCTATCAAAGAATTAAGCAAAGAAAGGATCCACTTATCCAAAACATTTTTTGGCGTAAATGATTTTTGCGGCTTAAAGCTTTTATCCGTGTAGGTCTTAAAGAAAATATAAGTATTGTAAAGCGTGCCAAAGAACCGATTATATTTATCCTTAATATCTTTAATATCGAATCTCTTGGGGTCGCCGGCTTGGTTAACGGTATACAAATACCATCTGGCGGTATCAGCGCCAAACTCATTGATCACCGCCATCGGCTCAATAATATTGCCTTTTGATTTGCTCATTTTAAGCCCTTTGGCATCCAACACATGGCCTAAAGAAATCACATTTTTATATGCCGGCCCTTTGCCAAGTAAAGTCGAAATAGCCAGGAGCGTATAAAACCAGCCGCGAGTCTGGTCGATAGCCTCGCAAATAAAATCAGCCGGAAAAGCTTCGCCTTCATCAATTTTATTTTTATTAGCAAACGGATAATGCCATTGGGCATAAGGCATGGAGCCAGAATCAAACCAGCAATCCATCACTTCGCTCACTCGGTGCATTTCCCCGCCGCACTTGGGGCATTCAAATAGCACTTCATCAATAAAAGGCTTATGCAGGTCTTTTAATTTCTTTTTAAACTCCTTAACGCTACCCACCACTTTTATTTCGCGGCATTTGGCGCATTCCCAGACCGGCAAGGGCGTGCCCCAGAATCGATCGCGCGACAGCGTCCAATCCTTAACTTCTCTCAACCACTCGCCAAATCTCCCTTGTTTTAAATAATCCGGCACCCAATTTATCTGCTCGTTATTAGCCAAAAGCTGTTCTTTCAGCGCCGTCATTTTAATGAACCATGAGGTCTTAGCATAATAGAGCAACGGCGTTTGGCACCGCCAGCAAAACGGATATTCGTGCTCATACATTTCATCCTTATATAATAGTTTGCGCTTTTTCAAATCCGCGACAATCTCTGGGTCCGCGTCTTTAACGAACTTTCCCGCCCATTGGCTAAACTCTTCTTTAAAGTTCCCGGCTTCATCCACCGTCATTAAAACCGGCAAATCATGCGCCCGGCCCGCTTCCATATCTTCCACGCCAAAGGCCGGAGCAATATGCACAATGCCTGTGCCGTCGGTCGTAGAAACAAAATCCGCCGGAATCACTTTATAACCCGGCTTATCAAGTTTAGTTTCATAAAGCGCATCGTATTCCCGGCCGATCAGCGTGCCACCCAAAAACTCGCTTTCAATTTCATAAGGCTCGTCCAGCACGGATAATCTTTCTTTGGCCAAAATATATTTTTCTTCACCCATTTTAACTTTCACATAAGTGATATTTTCTCCAACCGCGATGCCGGTGTTGGCAGGCAAAGTCCAAGGAGTCGTGGTCCAAACCAAAAAGAAAGAAGCTGGTTCGGCTTTTATTGGCAACTTAAAATAAATTGATTTTTCTTTAACAGTTTTATAGCCTTGTGCTACTTCGTGGGAAGATAACGGCGTGCCGCAGCGAGGACAATAAGGCACCACTTTATAATCTTTATATAGCAACCCCTTATCATATATCTGCTTCACTATCCACCAAACGCTTTCTATATAATCGTTCTCATAAGTGATATACGGGTCTTTCATATCCACCCAAAAAGCGATGCGTTCGGTGATTTTCTCCCATTCACTTTTATATTTCCAAACATTCTCCCGGCATTTTTTATTGAACTTAGCCAGACCGTATTTGGCAATATCCGTTTTGCTTTTCAACCCCAATTCTTTTTCCACTTCAATTTCCACCGGCAAGCCATGCGTATCCCAGCCGGCTTTGCGCTCAACCAAAAATCCCTGCATGGTTTTGTAGCGCGGCAACACATCTTTAAAAGCGCGGGCTTCCACATGGTGCAAACCCGGCATGCCGTTGGCGGTCGGCGGACCCTCAAAGAAAACAAAGCGCTCCTGCCCTTTGTTCTTCTTTAAGCTTTTCTCAAAAATCTTCTTTTTACGCCAAATCTTTAATATACCTTCTTCAATTTGCGGCAGATTCATACCTTAATATCTTAGCTTAAAATAGCCCAAAAGTCAAAATGATGCCTCTCAAAATCTGCCCTATTTTGACCTGTTTTAAAGCAAAAACCCCGCTAAAAAGCTGCTCTTTAGAGGGGTTTTTATTTCAACTGCTCTCCGATAATTTTAAAATCGTTCTTTAGTGTGTCTAATTGCTGGCGGTTATAAATAGCCACGGCCGGGTGGTACAAAGGAATAATGATATAGGGTTTTTTGGTAAGCGGGTCGCTAACGGCAAACTTCTGGCCCCGCAATTGGCTGATGCCCAAGCGGCTATTTGGCACTCCAAACTTTTCTAAAATAAAATGAGTCGCGTAGTTGCCCAAGGTGGCGATAATTTTTGGTTCAATTATCGCAATTTGCCGCAAAAGATACGGCGTGCAAGCGCTAATTTCATCCGGAGCCGGTTCGCGGTTTCCCGGCGGCCGGTCTTTTAAAATATTGGCAATATAAACATCTTCCCTTTTAATGCCCACCGAGGCTAAAAGTTGATTTAATATTTGGCCGGCGCTGCCGCAAAAAGGCACGCCGGTTTTATCTTCGTTCGCTCCCGGCGCTTCGCCGATGAACATAATTTGCGCGCTGTGATTTCCCTGCCCCACCACCGGCAAAATGCGGGTTTTATAAAGCCCGCATTTTTGGCAGGCAATAACTTCTTCCTTTATCGCCAAAAGCAGATCGTCTCTTTTCTTTTGGTCCATATTTTTATATTTTATCCCAGCCTCTCCTCCCGGTACGATTTAACGTATTCATAAAAAACAGACCAGGACCCGCCGGCAAAAAAGGCCGCCAACAATTCTTCAAGCGGTATTCCTAAAACTAAAATACCGCACATATTTTTAAAATTATAAACACTGGCAATCACGCCGCTAAAGATTTGATTGACCAAAAGAAGAACTCCAAAATAAAACAAAGTAAAAATTAAAGCGCTGGCCGCCGCCTGTTTAAAAAGATCCCGCCTCAGCCAAACCACCGCCAGCCCGCCAAGGGCGCCCGCGGCTATAAAATTATATATTGCCTTATTTGGAAACAGAAACGTTAAAGTAAAAAAACAAATAACGCCCAGCAGCAAGGGCAGCAGATGCAAATGGCGGCTGCGGCTGCCGTTTATCTTTTTGGTCTTTCGGTTAGACAGAAACTCATATATCACCGAAACCAAGCCGGCCATCAAAAAAAGAAAAAGAAAACTTTCAATGCCCACGCCGTATTTTTCCATCAAGCCAAACAGCGATTCGGGATGCCAATAGGCCGGAACCAAAAAATAATCAATTATGCCGAAAGGCAAACCGGCCAAGCTCGCCCAAACCATTTCGCGGCGCAAATCTTTCCGTCTGGCAAATATCAAAAGCCAAAAAACCGCCAAGATAAGACAACAAAAAAGATAAGCGTATTTATACGGCAAAAGAGGCATATTGTTAATAATCAATAGCTTTTATTTATCATCTAGCGTTGGCTATTTGAGCTTTAAAGTTTGAGCGATGGAATTAAAAATCTTATCAATATCAAAAGCGGCCCGCTCGTTCTCGCACTCCGTTTTATTGGGGTCGTCGTAGTTGGCGCACTGCGGCGCGCGGGTAGAAAAAGTAAAAATTACTTCTCGGCCGCCCGCTTCCCAAGCATAAGCGTATTGGGTATAAGTGCTACCGGCCGCGCCCTCAACTAAAGTCGACACGCAATAAATGTGGTTGCCAATAACGCGCGGTTCAGTCCGGCCGGCTCTGGTAATTTCGCTGCCGCCCGCCGCGCAATAAAAAGGAAGATTTTGGAACGAAACCTTAGGAGGCCAATCAAAGGCTTGGATATATTTAGTCGAGAAGCTAGCGGGATATTGGAACGAAACACCCAGCTTGTCATCCGTAAAAGTTTCCCAGCCCGACGGCACCGGGCTGGCTTCCGGGCACGGCGCAAACTCGCATTTTGGCCCGCCGCGGCCAACCGAAGAGCCATCCGGGCAAATCTTAGCTTCCATAGTGCAAGCCACCTGCCCTGCCTTATTTTGATTCAAAAAAACCAACGCGCCAATGGCTAAGATAGCCACAGCTAAAATAGCAATCATACAGATTTGTTTTTTCCCCATATAAATTAAGCAGAAGGCAACTGCTTCTTTTTGCTGAAAATAAAAATATAAATGATTTCCAGTATCGCCAAAGAATTAATCACCAATAGCGCAATAAACCACCACTTATGGCTGTTCCTGGCCGCCTTCCACAGAGCAAATCCCTTCCAAGGAAGAGTCCAAGCGAGAGCTAAATAAATAACCCAAGGATTTTGAATTAAAAATTGTTGCATAATTTTATTTTTAATTATTTAATATTCTCCGACCTTTTGGCTTTGCTTATTTGCTAATTTTGATTTTTTATATCTCGCTCTCCACCGACCTAAATAAGTCCCCAAAATAACCCCCGCGATTCCGATAAGAATTAATTTTAGGTATTCCATAATTTAAAATCTTACGAAAAACTAATGATACCCTATGCCTTTTGTTTCCCATCCGTCAACGTAGCTACCTTAATGCTTCTTCCACTATTTTGCCCCTGAATATTCTTGCCGCCTTACTTGCAGTTGCCTGGTATACATAATAATAATACTTAGCATATTCATTGGTTTCTATGTTTTTATTTTTATTAGTTTCGAGTGCTTTTTCTAATTTTAATAACTTATTTTTTAATGCTTTTACGCTTAACAACTTTCCCTCTTTGCTTTTATATTTTATCAATTCGATGGTTAAGGTAAAAAAGCTTGAGAGCCTAAACCATATCGAATCGGATGGCAAATTTAATTTAATAATTAGTCGGAAAACATCTAAAATATCTCTTTTTATTTTATTTTTATTAGGATAATCATCATTTAAACCAGAAATTAAATTTCCCACCTCGTAGTCCCTGGTAAAATATCCGTTTGTTTCAATTGTGCTCATAATTAATAATATCAATTCTATATCTTTCATTCTCGACAATTGATTTTCGCTAAATACATTAATTTTTTCTAAAATTTTATCTCCTGAAATATTTTTTGCTACAGAAATAAATTCACCATCATAAAGAGCCTTCCTTATTTCAGTCGCATTTAAAGCATAATTCACAGAATTTATTCTCTCAAATATTTGTTTTATTCTTTCATCATCTATATCACCCAAATCTCTTACCACAACATTATAGTTGAAAAAATCCCTCTGCTCCTTCTCGTCAAGATCGTTAAAAGATTTAATCGTTTTGCACTTAAGGTCTCCCTTTATGTAATTATAAATGGCATTCAATCTTTGTTGCCCATCAACAACATGCCTAGTTAGCTCTCTTGACTCCATATTCATATCTCCGTCACAAAAATACACTTCCGGAAAAGGCAATTTTAACAAAATCGTTTCAATAAATTTCTCTTTATGCCTATCATTCCAAACTAAATTTCTTTGAAATTTGGGACGCAAAATTAACTTTTTATCGTTTAAATCGTTAAAAAGCTCAAGCAACTTTTTATCTGTCGATTTTCCTATATAGTCATTCGCCATATTTTTTTCTAATATTATTAATATTTAAAACATGATAATGTTCAAATAAATCTTCGCTTCTAAAGAAACCTATACTCACCTTTCTATTGTCGTATTTATTATATGTTTTTTTTGTTATTTCTATATAACTTTCCATTCCAGGGATTCCTGGTTTTACCAGATCAAGCCTCAACCGTCCCTTAAAAAAATACTTACGAATTTCGCTATAATTATCGTTTTCTTCTTGGGTCAACGGAGTGATATTGTCAGGATTATAATACTCAAGTATTTTTTTCCAATATTCATCGAATAAATAAGGATCAATTATAACCGCGTCGATGTCTGAATCTGCTGTTATGTGTTTCCAAATTTTTTCTGGACTTATGCTAAATCCCAACTTCGATGAACCAGCAATATTAACACAAGAAGGTCTGATATTATAATGTCGGGCTATTTCTTTTTTAAATTCAAAAAATAAATCTTGGCTATCACGAAAAATAAATGGCTGATCAAAAACAATATACCTCCAAACCATTTCCTGAGAAGATATTGCTTTATTAAAAATATCCGCTTGAAATTGTTTAATTCTTTTTTTTATTTCTTTATCCTCATCTACCATTTTTTGAGAGCTTAATCATTTTGATAAAAACCTCTTCAGATTTTTTCTTTATTTCGTGCTCCCAAATTCTGATAATTTTCCAGCCTATTTTTTTATAATACCTATTAACCTCCATATCTCTTACTTTATTCCCTTTAATTTTATTTATCCAATATTTTTTATTCGTCGCTGGCATTCTTAAATGTTTCTTGCAACCATGCCAAAAACAAGAATCTATAAAAATTACGGTTTTATACTTCTTTAAAAGTAAATCCGGTTTTCCGAAATATTTAGTTGAATTTTTACTATACCTAAAGCCCCTGCTCCAAAGAACTCTTCTAAAAGAAAGTTCGATTTTTGTGTCTCTGTTTCTCACTGCCCTCATTATCTCGCTTCTTTTCTTTTTAGAAACAATATCAGACATACTTAATCCTTAAAAAGTTCAACGGGATTAATTTTGAATTGAAGCATTTTTGCGGTGTCTCTTCCTCCGTCGCCACCCTTTCTTTGCATACCTATTTTGCCAATCCTTAACCCACCTTGTGACGTGATCCTAACTTCGCCGTTTCCAAAAACATTCATCGCTTCATTAATAGATTTTAAGACCCAAGCACTTTCTTTATTTATTTTCAGAATAACAAGCATCCAATCAGCAGAAAACTCACCTCGGCCTTTTAATAAGTCAGAAATAACTAAAATTTTATTCTTTTCAAAAAAATCAATAACTTTAATCTGCTCGTTCTCATCTATTTCTGACAAAAACACCCTTCTGCTATCTTTTAGTCCGCTCCTTGCTGGTTTTGTTTCGCCAGTAAAAGATTTTAAAATTCTTGTTATGTCTTCTGGGATATTCCAAAGCTCAACATATTTATCAACCCGCCTTTTATCAATTTGATTAAATCCTTGCGGGTTGCTAACGAGTTTTACTTGTAAATTTTGTAAATCTTCTTGTGACTTTAATTTGATGGTAATTCGCACTCTAACTTGAATATCGGCTTTGTATTGTCCGCGAATTTTTGCTGCTTTTACATATTCAATATCAGAAACATTATAACCCATAGCATGGAGCCATTTTTTAGCCACTTCGTCTTTTTCCCAATTATTGAAGCGAATAATAACGTCTTTTTCGTTTCTAAAACCGCCTTTTGCGGTTTTAGAACCTAATTTTATCAATTCTTTTTTATTCATATTTTATGCGTTTATATAGTTTAGTAATTTTTTACCAATCGCTTCAATTGTATTTACTGTCATAGCATTTCCTGCTTGACTCAATAAACAAACATCTGCAATTTTACCTTTTGTTTTTTCGCTAAGTTTTTTTGGAAATCCCTGCAAAAGCAACGATTCAAAACCAGATAGTCTTCTAAATTTTTTATTTCTAACATATAAAATACCATGCCGTCCAGTTCTTAATGTTGGCACTTTATTCCTGTATAGCCTCAGGTCTGATTGTCTTGTATCTAGAACTAAATAATCTTCTTCTAGCATTTTTTTAATATCGAATAAACCCTTATTATATTTATTGTTTAGGTATTTTAAGAATGTTTCATAAGCTGCTTTTTTTTCATTAAACTCAATCTCTTCATCATCAATTAAATAATTCTTAATCTTGGGGATACTCACAGATTTTGGCCAGCAAAACTCTTTATTCTTTTTTACTAAATCGTTTCTGATCCCAACGAAATAAATTCTTTCCCGCATCTGAGGAACACCATAATCAAGACTATTTAAAACTCGTGAATAGACCTTATAACCCGCCTCATTTAATTCTTCCTTGATAATTTTTAAAGTTTTACCGCCCTCATGATTCTCTAGGCCCTTTACATTTTCCAAAATAAAATAAGACGTTTTTTTAGCTTTCATTATCTTAATCAAACCATAAATTATCTGCCCCCTATGATCTTCCATCCCTTTTCTTTGCCCTATTACAGAGAAAGACTGACATGGAAAACCCGCAATCATTAATTCAAAATTGGGTAAATCATTGGGGTTAATTTTCATTAAATTTCCGTAGTTTTTTTCTTCTTGACCAAAAAATTTTCTATACGTCCACTCTGCATATTTGTCAATTTCAGAAAAACCAACACAGCTTAGTCCTAATTTCTGGAGACCAAGACGACCTGCGCCAATTCCTGCGCAAAAATCTATAAATTTTAATTTTTTATTTTGCTTTTTAAGCATATCCTAAAGATATCCTTCTCTAACATCCTTTCTTAGGCTTAGAATAAACTATTATCTACATTTTGTCTGGTGCCGAAATTCCCATCAATGATAAAGTATTAGCCAAAACAATCCTCGTCGCTTCGCATAACGCCAAGCGGGATTGGGTCAGGTCTTTGTTGCTTTCATCCAAAACTTTACAGTCTTCGTAAAACTTGTGAAAGCTGCGAACAAGGTCCAGAGAATATTGCGGCAAACGGTGAGCGCCATAATCCTTGGCGGTGTCTTCAATAATTTCCGGTAAGCGAATTAATTGCTTTATTAAAGCCAGCTCGGAAGGATGATTAAGCGCTTGGGGGCTGAGAGATTTAGTCGCCGGCGCTTTGCGCAAGATACTACAAATCCGGGCATAGGCGTATTGAACATAATAAACCGGGTTTTTGTCGGATTGCTCTTTGGCTAAGTCCAAATCAAAATCCATGTGGGTGTTAGGCGCGCGCATCAAGAAAAAGAAGCGCGCCACGTCCAGCGGGATTTCTTCCAGTAATTCATCCAGCGTTATATAAGTTCCGGCACGCTTGGACATTTTTACTTCTTGCCCCTTAACCATTAATCGCACCAGTTGCATTATTACCACTTCCAACTCCCCCGGCATCTCCAGCGCCTTTTTAATCGCTTGCAGGCGAGCAATATAGCCGTGGTGATCCGCGCCCCAAATATTAATAACTTTATCAAACTTATCTTCAACGAATTTTTTATAATGATACGCCGCATCCGGTAAAAGATAAGTCGCTGCAACTTCTCGCCCATCTTTGGCGGAAGTAATTAAAACTCTATCCTTGTCATCGCCAAAACTGGTGGACTTAAACCAAAGCGCGCCGTCTTGCTCATAGGTTAAGTTTTTGGCTTTTAGTTTGGCCAACACTTCATCCGTGGCGCCGCTCTGGCGGAGCTCGCCTTCCGAAACCCACTCATCAAACTTGATTTTCATTCTTTGCTCGATCGTGGGCTGCAATAGGTTTTTTAAAATATATTTGGCCGCTTTTTGGCCAATTTTTTTTGGGTCTTTGGAACAAAGCCAACAAACAAACTTTTTATTTAATTTATCGATATATTCTCCTTTATATTGCGCGCTCTCATCTTTTAAAACCGAGTGGCCCAAAACTTCCACCTGATACCCCGCGTCATTAACAAAATATTCTCTTTTTACATCATAGCCCGCTTTAGCCAAAACATTCGCCAGCACATCGCCAAAAAATCCGCCCCGGCCATTACCGAGCGTTAAAGGACCGGTGGGGTTGGCAGAAATAAACTCCACTTGGATTTTCTTATTTTTGCCCAAATCCAACACGCCATAATTTTCTTTAGCCCTTAAAATCTCCACCACCTGCCCGGCTAAAAAATCCGGCGACAAATAAAAATTAATGAAGCCCGGCGGCGCGGCTTCCACTTTTGAGAACATGGGATTTTGCAATTTTTGCGCTATCTCCTGCGCCATCTCCATTGGATTTTTGCCTTGTTGTTTGGCCAATTTTAAAACCGCGCTGGTGGAATAGTCGCCAAACCCTTTATTTTCGGTCGGAGCAATGGCCGCCTCGGGCAAACCTAAAACCCCTTTGATCAAATCTCTTATCATGCCTTTAGTTTAGCCAATAATCGTGATAAAGTAAACTTATTCATATGGCTGATTATACCTATAACAAACAAGCCGGTTTTGATTACGAATTCCTCCAAAAACACGAGGCTGGTTTAGTTTTGACCGGCCAAGAAGTCAAATCCATCCGGGCCAGCCACATCTCTTTAAAAGGCGCTTTTGTGGTTATAAAAGACGAAGAAGCTTGGCTCCTGAACGCCAATATCCCCGCCTGGCAACCTAAAAACACGCCCAAGGGATACGAAGCCACCCGCTCCCGAAAACTCTTAATGCATAAAGACGAGATCCGCACTTTAATCGGACAAAGCAAACAAACCGGGTTGACTTTAGTGCCAATTAGAGTATATAATAACCAAAGCAAAATCAAGCTGGAATTCGCGCTGGCGCGGGGCAAAAAGTCTTTTGACAAGCGCTCTATTATCGGCCGCCGCGAATCGGACCGCCGCATCAGGCGAGTTTTGAGAGGAAAAATCGAATAGTTGCGTTCGCCTTCGCCTCACTTACGGAATGGGCTTGCCCTGAGTTCCGCGAAGCGGAACGAAGGGGGGCGCAAGCCTCGACAGTTAATGCTCTTAAAAATACGCAAACCGAGTGTGCTAAAATCTCGATAAACTTTCAGCAAACAAACAAATGTCAACTTTTTGACAAGCGTCAAGAATGCGTTTACGCCTTCTTACGCTCCGGTTTTAGCTTAATAAAATAAGCTTTACCCATCCGGCCTGCTAACTTCCGATAGGCAATCACCGGGTGTAATTTTTTCGGAATAGGTTGTTTTCCTGCCGGGGATAACAATTGAAAAATTACCGGATAGGGCCTAAAGCATTTTTGCCTAATTAACAGCTTTAGGTCCGAACAAATAAATTAGGATAAGTTTGTAGATGTATTTTAGGAATATTTTCTGGACGGGAGTTCAATCTCCCCGCCTCCACTACTTCGCCCTTCGTTACACTCAGGGCTTCGTAGTGCACGCACTCACTTTATGCTATCGTCTTCGATAAATTAAAGCGAAGTAGTGCCCTCCGTAGCTTTATGCAAAGGAGGGCAAAAAAGTGTACTATACTTATATTATTCAAAGTCAAAAAAACAAAACTAAATATACCGGCGCCACAGAAAATCTAAGACAAAGATTCAAGGAACATAATGCTAAAAAAGTAAAAACGACAAAAAGTAAGGCGCCATACGATTTAATTTGGTATTGTGCATTTCAAGAAAAGCTCAAAGCCTACGACTTTGAAAGATATTTAAAAACCGGCTCTGGCATAGCATTTGCCAAAAAACATTTAATATAATAATCTTACCCTTGATCAGAAAACCGTTTTTCAACCAACCTCGCCAGCCGCAAACCCGGATCAATAATTTTATCCGGGCCTCCGAAGTTCGCGTGGTAGATGAGCGCGGCGCGCAATTGGGAGTAATGCCTATTGCTCAAGCGCTGGACTTGGCTCGGGAAAAGGGATTGGATTTGGTGGAAGTGACCGACAAAGCTATTCCGCCGGTTTGCAAGATAATCGACTTTGGCAAGTTCCAATACCAGAAAGAAAAGAAAGCCAAAGAAATCACCAAAACCCATAAGGTGGAGGTGAAAAATATCCGGTTGAAGTTCAATATTGCCAAGCACGATTTGGAAATGAAAGCGGCTCAGGCCCAAAAGTTTTTAACCAAGGGCGACCGGGCCCGGATAGAAATAGTGCTGCGCGGCCGGGAAAAAGCCTTTGCGAACCTCGCCAAAGAAAAGCTGGAAGAGTTTAAAAGCTATTTAACCATTCCGATCATTATTGACCACCCGATAACCAAAGACATGCGAGGATTTTATATATTAATTTCTAAAGGAAAATAAAAAAGATTTTTATGAAAACTAATAAATTCGCGACCAAAAGATTGAAGTTGACCAAAAAAGGCAAGGTGCTTTTCCGGCCAGCCCGCCAGAACCATTTCAATGCTAAGCAAAGCGGCGACCAAAAGAGGCAAAAACGGGGAAACAAAAGCATGGCTCCGGGCCAAACCAAAGTTTTTAAAAGGATTTTAGAAAGATAAGCTAATAAATCATTAAACTTCTAGACTTAATTTTATGCCAAGAGTAAAACGCGCCGTTGGCGCCAAGAAAAAAAGAAAAAAGATATTCAAGATGGCCAAGGGCTATATGTGGGGCCGCTCTAAGCGCTGGCGAACAGCCAAAGATGCGGTTAAACACGCTTTGGTCCACGCTTATGTTGACCGCCGCAAGAAGAAGCGTAATGCTCGCCGTTTATGGAATCTGCAAATAAACGCTGCTACCCGCGGAATGGATATGACTTATAGCCGGTTCATTGAAGGCTTGAAGAAAAGTAAAGTTGAATTGGACCGCAAGGTGCTTTCTCAACTTGCCCAATCCCAGCCAGAAGTTTTCAAAGAAATTGTGGCGCTAGCGAAAAAATAATTTTTTCTAGAAAAAACCTCCACTTTAAGTGGAGGTTTTTAGTTTCCTTTATTTTTTAATCTTTGCCAAAGATACAACAGGCCACTAATAAATATTGCTCCCAAGCTATCCTGCGCCATGTCTTGCCAGCGGCACTGGCGGCTGGGAACAAAATATTGGTGCAACTCGTCGGAGACGGCATAAAGCACGGTCAAAATAAAAGAAGTCCAAAGAGATTTTTTAAAATTGACTCTATCGCCAAAAAACAGCGCCCGCCAAAGCAATAAGTTCAAGAGCCCAAACTCGCCGGCATGAAATAGCTTGCGCCAAAAAACATCCCAAAAAACCGTCATGTCGGAAGACAACCCAGCAATGCCGGAAAGATATGCTATCGTCCCTGCCCAGAGGCCTACCGGCAACCAATATTTTAAAATCTTAACGAATTTTTCCATTGATAATTTTTACGCCTTCGCTTTTTAATAATTCTATTTTTTCCGCGCTGCCCCGATTAAATCCGCCCACTCGCCCATCGCTTCTCACAACCCGGTGGCACGGTACAGCTTTGTCGCGATTTTTATTCAACGCGTTGCCCACCGCCCGCGCCAGATTTTTATTGCCAAGTTTTTGCGCCACCTCGCCATAGGTTAAAACTTGCCCGCGCGGAATATTTTTAACAATATTAAACACTCTTTTTTGCCAAATAGTCATGCAAAAACTTATCTGCTTTGATTAAAACTTTGTGGTTATCGCCTAAAATTGCCAAACGCTTTTTAGCTTCTTCAAAGCCAAGCCAAGCGTAGCCAAAGTGCTCCTTGGATATCCTGACAGTTTTATTTTTGCTTTCCGCCAAAAAAAGGATCGACCGGCGATAAACTAAGCGGCCGCGATGCTCAACCTTAATCGAAGTCCGAGAAGTCCGGTAAAAAAGATTTCGCGCTACTTTAAAGCCCGGAATAAAACCTACATTTACCAATCCTGTTTCTTCTTGGATCTCGCGCCTAGCCGCTTCTATTTCTGTTTCGCCTTTTTCCACGCCACCCTTAGGAAAGTTCCAATAATTTTTATGCTTTAAAATAAGGTATTCTATGTCTTTACCCCTTTGATGGAATATTATGGCTCCGGCGGTTTTTCGCCAAATAAATGGGCTCTTTATCATTGGTTTAAAAGCTTAAGCAACTCTGCCCAGCTCAAACAGTTTATAATATCTTTTTTCTCTGCCCAGCCGCGGCGCGCTTGGGATACTCCCAGCTCCATAAAAAGCAAATGGCTTAGAATATGAGCGTCTGTGCCCAAAGACAATTTAACCTCCGCTTTGATCGCTTGGCGGATATAAACATCTTTCAGGTCCAATCGTTCCGGGAAAGTGCTGATTTCCAATACCGTTCCGGTGGCGGCTGCCACCTTGAATATTTCTTCCATATCCAGCGCCATTGGCTCGCGGTCCAATATTTTGCGGCCGGTCGGGTGCGCTAAAATATCAATATGGGGATTTTGCATGGCGCGAATCATGCGCTCGGTCTGCTCTTTTTCCGGCAAGCGTAATTTCAAATGCGCTGAAGCCAGCACAATATCAAACTGCGCCAATAATTCGTTGGGCAATTCCGGCTCACCCTCTCCATTGATATCAACCTCTATTCCTTTTAAGATCTTAATCCCCTCCAGCTCTTTATTTAATTCATCTATTTCTGCCCATTGGGCTAAAATATCTTTTTTGTCATTTAGGGCGTGCGCTACCTGCAAATTGCCGCCGTGGTCCGTCATGGCAATATATTGCCTGCCTAAGCGCTTAGCCTCTAGTGCCATCTCTTTTATGGAATAGCCGCCATCAGACCAGGTTGAATGGGTGTGCAAGTCGCCTAAAATATCTTGCAGCTGGACTAATTTTGGCAAGCCATTGGGTTTACCCTGAGCAAAGCGAGCCGCTTCAATTTCACCGCTATCCTCCCTTAACTCCGGCTCGATATATTGCAAGCCCAATTTATCATAGATCTCTTCTTCTGTTTTACTAGCCATATTTTTTTTGCCGGAAAACAATCCGTATTCATTTAGCTTATAACCTTTATCTTCGGCAATTTTCCGTAAGGCAATATTGTGGTCTTTGCTGCCGGTAAAATATTGCAGCGCCGCGCCAAAAGAGTTTTTAGCCACTACCCGCAAATCCGCTTTCAGGCCAGCATGCAGCATCACCGAAGCCTTAGTATCTCCCTTAGCGAGAACTTCTTCAACCTCCATCATTGAGCAAAAATGATCTATTATTTTATCGGGATTTTTAGCTTGGGCCAAAAAATCAAAATCGCCGATTGTTTCTTTCAGGCGGCGCAGAGAACCGGCCAAGCTAGCTTCTTCAACCCCCGGAAAAGCTTTTATTTTTTCTAGCAAATGCTCGGCTATCGGCAAGGCGCTGCCCAGCAGCCGCCGGCCCTGTCCCCCTTTTACATATTCAATTCCCCGCAAAATATTTCTCTGTGATTTTTCGCCAAAATGCGGCAAAGCGGCAATTTTATTTTCCTGCGCCGCTTTCTCCAGGTCGTCTAAAGTTTTAATTTTAAGTTCCTTATAAAGCGCTTTTATTAATTTTGGCCCGAGCCCTTCAACCGCAGTTAGGTGCTCCAGGTCCACTGGGCAGGCCTTTTTTAATTTTTCGTATTCCTGTATCTGGCCGTTCTTTATATATTCCTCTATCTTTTCCGCTAGCCCCTGGCCGATACCATCGATCTCCATTAATCCCTTAGCGCCGTGTTTTTTATAAATATCCTCTAGGTCATTTTCCAAGCCCTCAATTAAGCGCGCGGCTTTTTCATAAGCCTGCGGCTTAAAAGCCACCTCATCCATGGCATAGTATTCGCCCATCTGATAAAAAATCTTGGCGATTTGCAGGTTTATCATAAATTAATAAGCCGCCTTTTTTAATTTAATTTTCTGGCCAAACCATTTCTTCGCTGTTTGGCAAAAATCCGGGGCCAGATCGGTAGTTTCAAAAATTATTTTTCCGGCCTGGGATATTTTTTCGGCAATTTCGCGGTGTTTAACCAAATAATCAGCCAATTTTTCGGGAATAATTTCGTCCTGGGAAATAACTTTGACCTTTGGCCCAACAATTTTCTGCACCATCTTTTTTAGAACCGAATAATGCGTGCAGCCTAAAATTATCGCTTCCACTTTTTTATTTATCAATGGCGCCAAGTATGCCCTAAGTATCGGCTCCGCCCAGCGCAAACCGTTATTTTCTATCAAAGGGACCAACAACGGCGCGGCTTGCTGAAAGATCTTTATTTTAGGGTCCAATTTTTTTATTTCTTTTATATAGACTCTCGATCCAACCGTCGCCCTGGTTGCCAGAATCCCCAGCCGGCTAATTTTATATTCCAGCACTTCTTCAATGGTCGGCACGACAACCCCCAATATCCGCCTGCCCGGATATTTGATCGGCAAATATTCCTGCTGTAATTTTCGCAGGGCCAAAGCTGAAGCGGTATTACAAGCCACAACAACCAGCTGGCAATCGTTTTTTAAAAGATAGTCCACTGACTCCCGAGTAAAATCATAAATAACTTGAGGCGAACGGTTGCCATAAGGTGACCGCTTTAAGTCCGCTAAAAATACATAATCGTATTGCGGCAAAACCTTAACAACCTTCTTTAAAAGAAATAAGCCTCCAAGTCCCGAATCAAAAAATCCGATTTTCATAAAGTTAAGCCTTTTTAATAATCTTAAACTTTATTTCTTCTGCTTTCAAATCTTTAGCTTTGGGCGAAAAATCTAAAATTAATTCCTGCGCCCTGGCTATCTCCGCCTCTTCACCCCGCACCAGCGCGGTTGGCCCCACAAAACCATCTGGAAAAATTAAAATATCTCCGGTTTTAGCTGCGTTTTCCAAAATATTATTTTCTTCTTGGTTTCGCCCTAAAATTATTTGCGCTCCATTCCCCCACTTATGTCGGCCGATGGGCACCAAATCTATATCTTCGGGAGAAAAATCTGGTTTGTTAGCCATCAATTCTTTCAGCCGCCCCGCAAAATCTTTTTGTGTTAAAGCGCAGCCACCGGCCGGCGATGGATATTCTTTTATGCCGTATTCTTTAGCCAGCGCCATTTGTTCCTTCCGACTCCGGCCGGAAATGGCTAATAATTTATTTCTGTCGATCAAGCCCTCTTGCTCGGCAATTGTCGGCTCCAATAATTTTGCCGATAATGGCCGCAACAAATATCCTTTCAGGCTCGCATCCTTTTCCACTATATCCAAAGCTTGCTTGTGCTGGCTCATAGGACGCTGGCCAAAAACTTCGCCCGTCGCCACTAGATCAAAACCCTCCGCCCGCATTATCTCGCCGGCTTTTTTTAACATCAAAGCGTGGCAATCAATGCAGGGATTCAAAGCTGTTCCATAACCGTGCTTAGGATTTTTTAGCACCGGCAAAAAATCCTGCCTAATATTTACTTCTCTCAATTTTACTCCGAGCATCTTTGATGCGAGGAGGGCTTTGCTGGGCCCGCAAAAGTTAGTCCGGAAATTAACCGCCTCAACTTCCGCCCCCTGTTCCAATAATAATTTCACGGCCAGGATGGAATCCAGGCCGCCGGATAATAAAACCAGAGCTTTAACTTTTTTTTGCATAGTAATTTAAAATAGCGCGTTTTGCTTGGAAAAACCAGCTCGCTCTCCGTCATCATATATCTGCACTTTTCCATATTCTCCGTCATAGCCCGGTTCTATTTTTACTTTTCCCTCGCGCACGCGTATTATGGCTTCAACTATTTCCGGTTTGCTGGATTTGGCTAATTCTTCCCTGGGCATACCCATCAAGATCTTAAACTCTTGGCCAAACCGATTTATCATTTCTTGGTATTCCGCTTCCACTCTTTTTGAGGCCACGCCCACACCAAAAGAATCAGCGATAATTTGCTCTAAGGGAATCAAATTAACGAATGGCACCACTTTGGCAGGTTGGCCGCCCACCGGCCGGTCCGCCAGCGCTTCCACCCGATTCATCACTCCGATTACCACTCGCTTGCCGCACACCGAGCAGACGCCCTTATGCTTTTTAGTTTCTTGAGGCGACCAAGCAATCTTACAATTACGATGGCCGTCATAATGGTATTTTCCTTCTTCCGGAAAAAACTCGATAGTTTTTATCAAGCGATTATGGACGGAAGACGGAGCTTTAACCCCCAAACGCAAAGCTTCTGAAATCTGCCGGTATCCTTCGATCCTCCCTTCAAAAATATTCGCCTCCCGGCCAATGCGGCTCGGGCTATGGGAATCGGAATTAGATATTAAAGATAAGCCGTCAATTTGCGACAATCGCCAATTCATCGCCGGATCGGACGAGAGTCCTGTTTCCAGCGCAAAAATATAACGGGTGTATTCATCAAAACACTCCTTCAGGGAATTAAAACCGGATTCGGAGCCAAGCACGGAAAAATGCGGCGTCCAAATATGCGCCGGCACAACCATCGCTTCGGGCGAAACATTAAAAACTATCTTTGTTAATTCTTTGGCGTCCAGCCCCAAGATGGGCCTGCCATCAGCCTTTAAGTTCCCTATCCAGCCCAAATGCGCGTTGATCTTTTCCACGGCTGAGAAACTCGGCACAAAAACCATCATATGCACCTTGCGCGTTTTATTATTTTTTTTATAAATGCAGCTGATCTCGCTGGAAAGGATAAAGCGCAGATCCGAGCTTTCGCCGTCTCCATTGGCAGCGGGCAGATGCCAGCCATTATTTAATTTTATCTTGTTAACTTTTTTTAACTTAAAAAAGCCCGGCTCAGCCGGTTCTAACTTCCCTTTTAATTCCTTGAGCCAAGCCGGATGGGTGAAGTCTCCGGTGCCCAGCAAGTTTACTCCCTTAATGCGCGCCCATTTATCCAGGTTTTCCAGGTCCATCTCTTTGGAAGTCGCGCGGGAATATTTTGAATGAATATGAAAATCAGCAATAAAACTCATAATAATATCCAAATCCTAAACGAGGCTTTACTTGTCTGAAACGCTCAGTTTTGCGAGCGGGCACGGTTTTCTTCGCCTCAGGCGGAGAAAGAGCGAGCAAAGCTGGCGAGTAGAACTTTCTCCCTGCCCGCCATCGCTACGCTCAGGCGTTAGCAGGCGGGGCTGGGAAAGTTCTATGATTTCAGAAAGTAAAGCCGAGTGTATCTTTATTTCTTTGCCACCACCACAATATTTCTTTTCCCGTTCTGGCGAGTTAGAACTCCCAGGCTTTCCACTTGCCAACCGGAATCCTCCAGCAAAGCCTTCAGCTCTTTTTTGCTAAAAACATGGAAATAGCGGACTCCTTGTTCGCCCCACGGCTCATAAAAATCTCCCCAATCAAGCCGAGACTTACCGACAATCTTTAACCAAAGATATTTTAATAGCAATTGCCAATTCCGTTCTCTGGGCGAGACAACTAGGATTAATTGGCCGTTTTTTTTCATTACCCGCCAAGCTTGGCGCAAAAACTCCCGGCGCATATCGTAGCCGGGCAAATGGTGCAACACCGCCACACACAAAACTTTATCAAAAAAATTATCGCCAAACGGCAACGCCAACCCATCGCCTAAAATAAATTGCCCCAAAGGATATTGCTGCTTGGCTAAGTTAATTAATTGCTGGGAATTGTCCACGCCAAAATATTTTATGTCTTTGCCCGGCTGGCAAACCAAATTATAAAAACGGCCGTTGCCGCAGCCCAAATCCAAAACCTTATCACCCTCCTGCCAATATCCCGCCAACGAAGCAAACTCTTCCATGGCGCTGGCATGCGTGCGCGCAAAATCCTCCGCCAGCAAGTCATAGAACTTTTTATTTATTTCCATTATTTTCTTAGCTTCGTTAAAATCCATATAGATAAAATATTATTAAAACTGCCTTCAGTTTATCACTAAATTAACTAAAAATAAATCCCCGGAACTTAAAGCGCCGGGGAGGCTTGAATTATTGAAGGGTTATATTTTCTTCTCCTGCTTGTTCTTTTGTTTTTAACTTCGGCAAACGAAAAGTGCCATTAGGAAAGTTTGCCGGCAAGGCTATCCAGCTTCTTTGTATTTCCAGGCCCTCCAGCCTTAACCGTAAAATAGAAATTGTTGCCAGGTGAAAGTTACAGATCTTGGCCAGCTGTTCGCGGAACATAAAGTTCAAAAGGCGGATCTTCTCAAAATCGCTCATCGCCTCATAATGCAAGATCGTGCGAGGCGCTTCTTCTTCCGGCGGAGTGACAGCTATCCAGCGGCCAAATAATTTTTCGTCAATATAAAGGCCAAGCAGTTCCGTTAGCTTTTTAAAAACTATCTCAACGTGCTCCGGGCTTCCCTCTATATAGATCCCAGAACGCGCGCTGCTAAACTCTAACGGAGAAGAAATTACTAAATCACTTTCCGGAAAAACATCCTCCAAAATAATCGCCGATTTATCTTCTCTTCCCTGAAAATGCCTCATATAACACCTCCTGGCTAAAAATGGTTAAAAGAACTTCTTCTCGCTATATCTTTCCTGTGGTGTCCCCGAGAGGATTTGAACCTCTGGCCTCTTCCTTCGGAGGGAAGCGCTCTAATCCGCTGAGCTACGGAGACTCGTGCTAGCTAATAATCCTATCATCAACCAGAATAGAATCTGGCCTTGCTGCAAATCCCATAAAAAGTGGTCAAAACAGCTAATCAACAACAAGCAACTAATAACAACCAACAAACAACTTGCTAATAACTCCTTTTTGCTGGACCAAACGCTTCTTACAGTTAAGAACAAAAAGACTAAAAAAGCAAGCAACGCGCCTAGGCCATTTTCTGCCGCCGCCAACAAATAAATATTATGCGCCGGCTGATATTGCCAATCAGGCAAAGAAATATTATCCCGCAAAGCCATAGTAAAATTGCCTTGCCCAACGCCCAGGATAGGTTTTTGCCAAGCCATTTTTAAGGCTTGCTGATTGTAAAAAGCCCGCAAATCAATTGATTGACTGCCCGGCAAAGCTGCTATGCCATAACGGCTAGCAACATAAGGCCAATAAAGAATAAGCAGCGAACAGCTAATAACAAACAGAAAAATACAAATAAAAATTATTGGCTGACGATATTCTTTGTTCTTCCACCAAAAAGAAACTAGCCAAATTAAAAACAATCCTCCGCCAATAATGATCACACTGCGAGAAAAAGTAAAAAATAAAGCCGCGCCTAATAATAAAAAAGCCGCTGAAAATAATACTGTTTTTAACCTGGTCTTTTTTTGCTCTAAAAACAGCCAAGCTAGCCCAAAGATCGCCGCTACTAAAATTGCCGCCAAAATATTGGGGTGCGGCACCAAACCATAAGCGCGAACGATCTTCTCGCCTCCAACCACGATTTTTGCCACGCCATCAATACTAGCCGCCAGCGGGCTTTCGGCAAAGATTTTTAAACCTAGGCTCTTTTGCGTTAAAAATTGCGCTATCGCCACTACGCTTTGCAGCGCCGCGCCCAACAGGAACCACTGCCAAAATCTTTTAAAATTATAAAGCGCGCTAAAATTATAACGGATATAAAAATATAAGCCTGCCATTTCCAATAATTTAGCAGACCTAAAAAACGCCACCGACTTATCCTGCCCTGCCAAAATCGATAAAGCGCAAAAAAATAAAAAAACAGCTAAAGCAATATTAGTGCCGTTAAAAATATTTTGGGCAGACAATTTTTTTCCTGACCGCGCCAGCCATAAAATTAAAATAGCCACAATGATTATATCTGTGGCATAAACGAAAAACGAACCCCATTCGTTAAATTGTTGGCTGGCGCCGGGCCAGACCAGCCTTATTTGCCAAAAAAAAGCTAAAGCTAAAAAATAAAACAGGGCTTTTTCTATTTTGAGAAGCTTGTTCATTAATTTAAGAAAGACCAAAGGCTCGCCACCAGCCCCAACGAAAAGATAAAGATCAAAAAATTAGCCAAGAGCCGAGACCTTTTTAAGCTGTATTCTGGCCGGCGATCGCCCTTGTCTTTAGCCCGCAAAAATATCAAAACAGTTAAGATGCCGTCTAGCCCCGAAGCCACTGCGCCAACTATTCCCACCACCAAGATAAAGCTTTTAATGCCTATGAAATAAGCGGCCATGGGGACAAAACAGGCCAAAAATAAAGCGGCAACTTTTGGCAAATTATAATCTTTAATATAAATATTTTTTAAGCTAACCCCTAAAACCATAAAAGAGGTAAACACCGCCAAAAGCCCAAAAATTGCTCCCGCTTGCACCACCCAATTTCCCAAAAACGGAACTAACCCTAAAATAGCGTCTTCCGTGGTTGTTGGCCCCGTGACTCCCACCACCAGCCAAGCAAAGAAAAAATACATGATTGCTGGAATTAAAGTACCCCAAAAGATCGCCCCTTTTAGCCGTTTTTCCTGCCCCGCCAATATTTGCCTCATCTCCGGCACCGCCACCGAACCGGCTAAAGAAAAAAGCATCACGCCATACGGCAAGAAAAGATAGCGCCAGTCAAAACCGGAAAAATATTCATAATTGACTATCGGCCCGCCTTTATATAAAAGAAGGGCTATCACCGCCACCATGCCCAAGGTCATAAATAATTCACCGCCGGAGATAAACTTTATTCCCAGGCCAATGACTATTGTTCCTATAATAAAAAAGACCATCGCCCAAACGGTTTCCGAGCCGCCAAAAAATCTTCCCAGGATCAAGCGCAAAAACTCTCCGCCCAAAATTATATAAGCCAGGAGCGAACCGTAATATTCAAACAATGCCACCACTGTGGCAAAGAGCTTGGCTTTCGGCCCCAGATATTTTCCCGCATAGCCAACCAGGCGATACGAGCCTTCAGTGCGCAAAGCCACTTCGCCATAAGCCAAGTGGATCAGCATCACGATGCCGGTTAAAATAACCAGATAAAAAAGGCCCACGGAAAATCCGCTCTGGCTAAAAACAAAAGGGAGGCCGAAAGTTCCGGCCCCGACAATGGTGCCGATCAGAACGGCCACCGCGCAAAGTAATTTAAATCTTTTAAAAAGTTTTTCCATTCGCGTTACAGCGAAAAAGGATTAACAGCTAAACTCTTGTTCACAAAATAAAATAAAATTGCGCCCCACAAAATAGCGATGCCCGCCACCCATCTCCCTTCTTTATGGAGTTCCGGCTCGCTCAAATAAACCGCGCCCATGATGAGCCCAGCAAAAACCGGATTAAGCACCGCCACTAAAATCCCCAGCCAAAGCCATTTTTTCTTAGACGAAATAACCAGCTTTTGGCTTGTTTGTTCTTGATTAAAATCTTGCTCCATTATTTTTTAAACTTTATAAACCAAATCTCCCTCTTTTACTTTTTGCTCCACTTTAATGCCAATAGCGTCGCCGGCTTTAGCTTCGCTGATATCCTGGCGGTCAATTTGCATGGAACTCACTACTTGTTCAAAATCGGTACTGGAACCTTTGATATGGATTTTTTCGCCAACCTTAAAATCATCTGCTAGCTCAATTATCCCCACGCTAATATGGCCAAAGTAATGGGAAATCTTGCCAATTAATTTTTCTGCTGCCACTTTTTTTCACCTCCTCTCGCCATTTTTGTCCGCGAGCGTAGCAAGCGGAGACAAAAATGAGCGCCTCGCCGAAGCCCAAAGGGCGAAGGCGGGCTAATAATTTATTCTACCTATTCCCCTCCTCCTTTACCGGGTGAAAAATCAACTTCAATATCTTTTTCTTCTTTAATAATTTCAATTAATTCCGCCACTAATTTTTTCGGGTCGCTATTATAAACAATTTTTCCCGCGCCGCGATGCCCTTTTTCAATGATGCCTTTCAATTCATCGGCCATACCGCCGGTGCCGGTTAGAACGCCGATCGGTTTTTTATCTTCAAAGGCAATCGTGAACTCATTTAAAGTTCCCAGCCGCCCGCAAACGATTATCACGGCGTCTGAGGCCCGAGTTAAAATCAAGTTCCGGCCAGAATATTCAAAACCGGTATAAACTATCATATCAAAATAATCTATCGGCAAGTGATAGGTTTTAACGTGGGAAGCTTCCGAAGACGCCGGCGAAAAGCCAATGGAAATGCCGCCCTCTTCCTTGGCGCCGATCGCCGCCCAATAAGGCGCGCCGGTGGTAGCGCCCGTCACCACAATTCCGCCCTGGCGCACAATTTCCCGGCCGAGCTCCTTAGTGTTGGCCATGGCATTTTCCGAACAGTAATCCGTGCGCGCCGCCCCGGAAACGCATATTTTATATTTTAGATAACCTTTAGCCATTTGTTCCATATTGTTGCTGGCAGCGCTAATTAAATTAATCTCTTTGCGTTGCCCAGATTATTATTTATTTTAATCCATTTAATCCAATTCCGCCACTTCCCCCATTTTTGGAACTTGCGCCAAGATTCCCAGCTCATCGCGGATCAAGCTAGCCAGAGCAGAAGACGGCCCATTCTCTCCTTGCACCACAAAAACTTTTTTTAATTCATGGCTGGCTTCCCCGCCATCCGGCGATCCTACTTTTTTAAAACTTTTTACCCAATCCATTAAATAGCTCTGGTCCGCATGGGCCGAATAACCGGAAATCTTTTCTATTTTGGCTTTAACCTCGATTGCCTGGTCCAAAACTTCAACTCGTTTCTGACCATCAGCCAATCGCCTGCCAAGCGTGCCTTCGGCTTGATAGCCCACCATCAATAAAGTATTTCTGGGGTCGCTTAAATACCGAACTTCATGGTGCACTATCCGGCCTCCTTGGCTCATGCCCGAACCAGCAATAATAACTTTTGGCGAAGGAGAATCATTAATCTCTTTTGATTCTTTGGAAGAAACAGTGAAGCGCAAACCCGGAAAATTAAAAACATCATCGCCCGAATCAATTTCAAAAACCGCTTTTTTATTATAATATTGCGGATATTTTTTATAGACCTCTGTGATATGGGTGGCTAAAGGGCTATCAATAAAGATCGGCACGCGCGGAATGCGTTTGTGTTCAACCAAATTATTTAAGTGATATAGCAGCTGTTGAGTGCGCTCCATCGCAAAACTCGGTATCATCAAAACCCCGCCGCGGGCCACTGTATCTTCAATGGCATTTTCTACTTTTTCTTCCCCCTCTTCCGGCGACTCGTGGTTTTTATCGCCATAAGTTGATTCCACTAGAATATAATCCGCTTGCGTTAAATAATCCGGTGCGCGAAGCAAGGGAGCCGGCGGGTGCCCCAGGTCTCCGGAAAAAACAATTTTTTTGTTTACCCTTCCGGAGCCCTTGGGCGAAGGAGGGCCAGCCGCGTCAACCTCAACGATGGCCGAACCTAAAATATGGCCCGCATCATGAAAAGTAAACTCTATTCCTTTGGCCGCTTTGGTTTTTTTATAATAATCAACCGCCACAAACCGCGACATCACTTCGTCCACTTCTTCTTGGGAAAAAAGCGGCACGACCCCGGCATGCCGGGCTTTTTCCGCCAAAACCCGCACGCTGTCTTCCAGGATCAGGCGCGTAAAATCCACCGCGGGCGGAGTAGCATATATCTTGCCGCCAAAACCAGCACTGATCAATTGCGGCAATTTGCCGATATGGTCCAAATGGGAATGGGTAATAATTACCGCGTCAATTTCTTTGGCGTCATAAGCAAAGGGCTGAGAGTTTCTGGCTTCCAGCTCCCGCGAACCCTGAAATAAACCGCAATCAACCAAGATTTTGGCGCCCTTGGCTTCCAGCAAATAATTGACGCCGGTCACCGCCTCCGCTCCGCCGTAAAAATGCAATTTTAAACCGCTAGTTTTTGCCATAAGTTTTTGATTTATTATCCGCGCTTTTTATTTTAACAATTTTTTGCTGCTTTAAACAGCGCCAAACGCTCGGCGAGCGATACGTTGTTTTTCCCCGGCCGGCCCTGGCGGAAGCGTAATTTTTCATAGATAAATTATACTATTTTTACAGATTTTAAGCCACTATTGACACAAAAACAGCGTTTTGTTATAATATAATATATCAGTATAGTTCTCTTCAAATAACCCAACCTTTAGAAAAAGGAGGAGGAAATATGAGCAGAGACAAGATTGTGCTTGATTTGAGTGAAAATGGACCTGTCTGCGCGCATTGTGGAACACCAAATCCCGATCATGGGGATAAATGCGGCAATTGTGAAGAAGATCCTTTTTTACACAACACCAAAACTACCGAAAACAAACAGGAAGAATTACTTACCTTCAACCCCAAACAACAAAAATTCTTCGTCGCCATCTCTTAATTCCCCTTCCAACTCCAACCAAAACCCTAGCAAAAAATTGCCGGGGTTTTATTTTTCCCAAAAATAAAAGCCATCTTTTTGATGGCTTTTATGATAATAGAAAAAGAGCAGGATCCGGACTCGAACCGGTATGGACGCGCACAAGAATTAGGTTATTGAAAGATGAAATATTTACTGCCAGATTTTATTCTTGCGTAAACAAGCGTCGAGGATAGGTTATGAGCCTCCCCCAGGACCCCCTTCATCTTCCCTGCTCTTTTTTGGGCGTTAAGAACTAATGAACAAAAGTTAGCATTATTTATTTATATTCGTCAATTTTTTTATTTCTTCCCGCGTTATGTCCCTATCGTCCCATTTTATTGGTTTTTTCCCCTCAACATAAGTTTGTTCGGTTCCTTTGCCCAGAATCAAAACAATATCCCCTGCTTGCGCCAAAGCTAAGCCCCGCGCAATCGCGGCGCGGCGACTTAAAACAATATCTGTTTTGCTTTTATCGCAACCCGCCAAAATCTCATTGGCAATGGTTAAAGGCTCTTCGTCATACGGATCCTCGTTGCAAACAAAAACTTGATCAGAATATTGCGAAGCAATTTTACCCAGCTCCGGCCGCTTCCACTTATCGCGCCCGCCGCCGGCCGAGCCAAAAACAGAAATAATTTTAGCACCCTCGTTCTTTAATTGGCTGAACAATTTAAAAACTTTTTCAAAAGAATCGGGCGTATGGGCCAAATCAACAACGACTGTAAAACCTTGCCCTTCATTAATAATTTCCAAGCGCCCCGGAATGGCTTTTATTTTCCCCAAAGCCTGCGCCGCCTCTTCTAATTTTACTCCGCACGCCTCGCCGATTGCCGCTGCTGCCGCGCAGTTATAAACATTAAACTCGCCAAGCAGATTGGTTTTAAACTGCGCGTTATTTATTTTAAACTCGCTGCCTTGGGCGCTTAATTTAATATCCGTCATCACCAACGTGGCAAAGTGGTCCTTTAAAATCTCGCGAGACAAAGCGCCATAACCGTATTTTTTGCCCACCGAATATTTCTGGAACCACTTCACATTTTCGTCGTCCAGATTATACACGCCAAAACTTTCCGGGTTTTTTGCTGCCGCCTCAAACAATTTCATTTTTGCCGCCCGATAATTTTCAAACCCGCCGTGCGCTTCCAAATGCTCCGGCGCCAAATTAGTGAACGCCGCGCCCGCCCAATTAATAAACCGGTGCCGCGATTGTTTAATTCCCTCGCTTGTCACTTCCACTAAAGCATACTCGCATCCGTTTTTAACCATCTGCGCCAAGGTCTTTTGTATAAAAAACCGCCCGGGCATAGTCATATGGAAAGGATTCATCACTTCGTTCTGGCCGTCAAAAATTGTCAACGATGAAATCCAGCCTGTTTTATAATTTCCCGATAACACTTTGCCAGCCAGCGCAACTACCGTAGACTTTCCTTTTGTTCCTGTCACTCCAATCACTTTTATTTTTTTACTAGGAAAACCATAAACCAGCGCCGCCATCAGCGCTAAAATAAAATGATATAAGCTTAACAGCCAATCGGGAATAAGTTTTTTAAGTAGTTTTTTCATTTAAATAAAAGTTTAGCAACTTGAAATTCTTTAGACTCAATAAAATTCTTCTCAATAAAAACAACTGCTGGTCTATCTTTTTTAATAATGAATAAATTGAAGAGATTTGACAAAGGTCTTTTATCAACTTTTATATAGGCTTTATATCCGCCTCCAAAATAAAAAACACACATATTTATTCCATCAATTTTTATACTAAAGGGATCCATAAAATTTCTAGACCCAAGCGGATCAATAAATTTTGTAAGAAAGATGGAAAACTCATCTTGATTACCCGGATTTTTATTAATAATCATCTCCTTTAACTTTTCATTGTAAGAACCGACATTAATCTTAGCAAATTCCTTTCTTTCTGAATTACTAGCTCTCCACAATACTGAAAGAAAAAATAATTTAAGCTTATCGTAGTCAAAAGAATTTATTTGATACCCAGCTTTTTCACCAGCAGAACTCAATATAAAATTTTTATCATCCAGGTTAGAAAGTAATAATTTACAACCATAATCATCAAACTTAGAAAATTTTTGTTCGCATTCATAACAGACCAACGAATTATCGTAAAGCCCAATATAAGATCTGCTTTTTCTAATGCTTTTATTAGTACAAAGAACTTCTAAAAACAGCTCTCCTCCCTTCTGGCGCTCAAAAAAACATCTCGGCACAATATGAGCATCTACTAATTTTTTATCTTGAAGACAAAACTTACAAATCATCGTCTAAACTTTTGCACCAATCTATAAACAAAATACCAAAACTCACTCAACGGATAATCAAAATATCCAACATAATTAACTTCCCTGCCGCCAAAGCCGCGCTTGAAGCGGGTAAAGCCTTCCCACGATTTGCCGCGTTTATCTTTGGTATACTCGTTATATATCCCCCAAAAATCATATTCACTGCAACTCTGCGCTTTAGCATATTTGATTTGCTCCCACTGCAAAAGATGCGGTGCCATAACTTCGCGGTGCTCGCTGCTAGTGGCGCCGTGCAAATAAGTGGAGCGGCTGCCAAAGATCACCACGATATTGGCCGCGATAACTTTATTTTCGTATTCGGCCACGAATAACTTAAACTCTATTTTTTCGCCTTTTATTTCTAGCTGTTTTTTATAGTATTCTTTGTCGTGATGCTTTATCTCTTTCCGCTCTGATGTTCCTTTGTCTACTAATTGATAGAACTCGTCAAAATATTTTTCAAAATCGCTATCCGTTGAGCTAAAGTTTTTTATTTGCACCCCTTTGCGCTCGGCCAGCCGAATATTATAGCGCCACTTTTCATGCATCTGCGCCAAGAGCTCATCTTCGGTTTTTGCAATATCCAAAATCAAAGTTTGCGCAGGTTCAATATCATAGGGCAATTGCTGGAATCCTTCTTTTTTTAGTTTATTTTCAAATCCATTATCTATCTCCCAACCCGGGCCCAAGCGGAAAAAAATATCATTCTTCTCTTTAATTTCGGTTTTGAACCTAGCAATCAATTCTTCCATCAGCCAGCCCGGCATTATTGGCCCGCGCGGGCAATACCAATAAAACTTATTCACACAGGGAAGTTTGTATTGAATAAACTGCGCTGACCAATTATCACCGACTAATCGCTTCACTTTGCGCCCGACTTTTTCTTGAAACTCACCCCATTCAAAGGATTGCAAAAAACTCCCGCCATTAGCGAGAATAAAATTATTCCAAGTTTCTTTGGTTTTTTCTTCTAACATTTTATTTCTTTCCCAATCTTTTTAATGCATCCCGCACCCTATTTTCCATCCCTTTAACGCTTTCTGGCACCTGCTTTAAAGCCTCGCGCGCTTCATAGACTTTATATCCCAACACCACCAGGGCATCAATAATTTCAATATCGTCGGCCACGCGGAACTTATCGCCCGAGCCTTTAGACAGTTTTTTAACTTTAGATTTTAGTTCTATTACTATCTTTTGCGCCACTTTTTTACCAATACCAGAAACACGGCTTAAAATTGTTTCATCTCCCAGCACTATCGCCTCCTGCAGATCTTCCACCGAAGCCGCCGACAAAATCCCGGCTGCTGTTTTTGGCCCGATGCCGGAAATTGAAATTAATAATTCAAACATTTCCAGCTCCTCGTGGGTCAAAAAACCAAATAGATCCCAGCCGGTTTCTTTGACCGCTAGGAACGTGAATAGCTTCACAGACTCCCCTGTTTGTGGTAATTTGGAGAGTGTTTTCTCGGCGCACCAAACTTTATAGCCAATCCCATTGGCTTCCAAAATTATGTGCTTTTCTGCCCGCAAAGTGATTTTACCTTCAAGAGAAGAGATCATATTATTAGCTTAATCTTACTCTACCAACTCTCTTTTTTCAATCGTTATGCCGCAATTCAAATTAACCGCCCAATTTAAGCCAACCGGCGACCAACCCAAGGCCATAGAAGCTTTAGTTAAAAACCTGCAAAGCGGCGCGCCCCACCAGGTGCTTTTGGGCGTGACAGGTTCGGGAAAAACTTTTTCTATGGCGAATGTGATCGAGCAAACGCAAAAGCCAACGCTAATAATTTCCCATAACAAAACTCTAGCCGCGCAATTATACCAAGAGTTCAAAGAGTTTTTCCCGCAAAATAGCGTAAACTATTTTGTTTCTTACTACGATTACTACCAACCCGAAGCCTATATCCCCACCACCGATACCTATATAGATAAAGACGCCAAAATTAACGAGGAGCTGGACCGATTGCGCCACTCTTCCATTCAAAACTTATTAGACCGCCAGGACACAATTATTGTGGCCTCGGTTTCCTGTATTTATAACATCGGCTTGCCTAGCGCTTATTTGGATTTGAGCATTGAAGTTAAAGTTGGCCAAACTATTTCGCGCCAAAACTTATTAAGGCAGCTCTCCGCTTTGCAGTATGACCGCAAAGATATTAATTTTGGCCGCGGCTCTTTCCGCGTGCGCGGCGAAACCATTGAGATCTGGCCAGCCACCGGAGAAAAGATCATCCGCCTGGAACTTAAGGGCAATATTATTTCAGCTATTATTGTCCGCCAAACAGAAATGACACGCGACCTTTTTGTTAAGCGAGAAACTTCCGTTGCCAGCCAGCGTTTGTATCCAGCTAAGTTTTGGGTGGCGCCAAAAGATAAATTAAAACTCGCCATGGATAATATCCGGCTGGAGATGGACGGACAATTAAAAAAACTAAAAAAGCAGGGCAAATTATTGGATGCCGAACGCTTGCGCCGCCGCACTAATTACGATTTGGAAATGATGAAGGAAGTTGGTTATTGCCATGGGATTGAAAATTATTCCCGGCACCTAGAGTTTCGCGCGCCCGATTCTCCGCCTTATTCGCTGCTAGACTATTTTAGCCATGTGCGGGGCGGCCAAAATGATTTTCTAACTATTATCGACGAATCCCATATGACCGTGCCGCAAATTGGCGCGATGTATGAGGGCGATAAAGCCCGCAAGCAAACCCTGATCGATTTTGGTTTTCGCCTGCCTTCGGCGCTGGATAACCGGCCGCTGAAGTTTAAAGAGTTTGAAGAAAAGATCGGCCCAACAATTTATACCTCCGCCACGCCGGGAAAATATGAGCTTGGCAAATCCCCCATTATTGTGGAGCAGCTTATCCGCCCAACAGGGCTTCTGGACCCCAAAATCTCCGTGCGACCAAGCGCAAACCAAATCCCGGACTTAATCAAAGAAATTAAAAAACGCGTGGCCAAAAAACAGCGCGTCTTGGTGACCACCCTAACTAAGCGCATGGCTGAGGATTTGGCAGAATATTTAACGGAAGAAAAGATCAAAACCCAATACCTCCATTCGGAAGTTAAAACTTTAGAGCGCCCGGATATTTTAAAAAAATTGCGCGAAGGTCATTACGACGTGCTGGTGGGCATTAACTTATTGCGAGAAGGATTGGACTTGCCCGAGGTTTCTCTGGTGGCAATTTTAGATGCGGATAAAGAGGGTTTTTTACGCAACGCAACAACCCTAATCCAAACCATTGGCCGCGCTTCGCGGCACTTGGAAGGCCAAGCAATTTTATATGCTGATAAATTAACCGACTCTATGAAGTTTGCTATCAGCGAAACCAACCGCCGCCGCCAGACTCAAGAAACTTATAATAAAAAACACCACATCGATCCGCAGCAAATCATTAAAGCTATCCGAGAAAGCTTTGGCTCTGCTGAAAGCAAAAAACCCGCCAAAAAAGAAGCTCTTCTTAGCGGAGAATATCTTAGAGAATATATCAAAGAGCTTCAATTTAAAGCCGACCTAGCCAACCGCAACCTGCAATTTGACGAAGAAATAAAGATAAAAGAAGAGATAGAAAAACTGCTCGCCTCGATTCGACCAGCCAGTCGAAGCGGGAAAAATATCGCTAAAAAAAAGTAAAAGATTGACAGCCATATGGCTTTGTTTTAGAATCAAAAAACTCGTTTTTTAACAATAAAAAAGGTAAATACCGAAAGGAGAAAAAATTATGTCGGGACAGGCGGCGTTGTTAGAAGAACTGAAGAAAGAGACCGGTTTTTATTCAATAGTATCCTTAATGACGGAAGTTCCTGCTTTTAAAAAAGTTATCCTACAGGGAGAGCGCATTATTCCGGCAATTCTTCATGATCTTAAGGAAAATGGCCCAGACAGAGCCCTTTTCCTCGCACTTAAACAACTTTCCAAAAAACAGCCCAAACTCCCGATTATACCGGGAGATATGGAACAAACAAAAAACATCTGGCTGGAATGGGGCCAAAAAAACGGCTACTTAAATTAAGGAGGTAGACCATGGATAAATGCTGCGGAAAAGATTTAGTCTGGACAAAGATATCGGGTAGCTGGGAAAATTATGCGATAGAAAGATCTTGCTGCCCCGTTTGCAAAACAATCCGGGACCGCAAAGATGGGATTATTTATACCAAAAAAGAAGATTGTTTTCTTTGCGGCTGCGGCACAGAAGTTTTAGCGGCCCAGATTCTTCATCCTATTCACGACGGACCTTTTCCTTTATCAGGATCGGGCCGGGTGAGGACTGAAATGGCGCCCTTTTGCCCAAAATGCGAAACCAAACCAAGCTCCTCCGGAAAAATAATATCTCGTTAAAATACGCGAGATTATCAAGCGGCCCAAACAACTAGGCCGCTTTTCTCTTGCCAAAAAATGATTTTTCTGCTATGTTTATTTTGTTAAATTAATTAATCAGTATTCTATGCCAATTAAAGAATCAGCCAAAAAAGAACTGCGGAAAGGCGCCCGGCGCCGGGTTTTGAATTTGCAGCGGCAAAAGACCATGAAAGATTCGCTGAAAAAGATCAAGAAGCTAATTGTTGGGGGCAAAAAAGACGATGCCAAAAAATTATTGTCTATCGCCTATCAAGCTATTGATAAAGCGGTCAAGCGCGGAATTATAAAAAAGAATACTGCCGCCCGAAAAAAATCACGGATAACCAAGGCTTTGAACAAGTAGTTTTATTTTGTAGATCCGGACAGTAAAAAACCGCCCCTCGATAATATTCAGGGCGGTTTTAGTTTTATTGCATAAAAACCCGCTGTATTGAACCATTCGCTCGAATAGTTCAATACACAGACCAAATCAGCTTCATCCGGTAATTTCCCCCACTACCAGATCCAGCGCCACGCGCGGTTCAATGCGCCCAGTTTTGGCGGCAATATCCAATTCCAGTAGCCTCTCATAGATCTTTTTCAACGCCGGCAAAGAAAAGCCCTTGCCTTGCTCAAAGCTTTTGCGCAAAACAAACGGGTGCAATTTTATGGTTTTAGGCAACGCTTGAAATTGCGCCCCGCGTTCGATCTCGCTCTTAACCAATAATAAATTGCGGAACTGGTAAGCCAGCATGCTCATTAAATAGATCTCCGATTCGCCCTGGGCCAAATGCCGATGCAGAAGCGACAGCGCCGCCGATTTATTGCGGTTAGCCAAGGCATCGATAGTTTTGAAAATGTCGTTTTCTATCTTGGCCTTCACCAGCTCCTCAACCATTTCCTCGCTAATAGTTTTGCTGCCGGCAAAAGAAGCCAATTTTCCTATCTCGTTTTTCATCTGCCACAGATCCGCGCCAACAAATAAAGCTAATTTACTGACCGCCCGGGTATCTATTTTAGCGCCCAAACTCTCCGCTTCTTTTTTTATCCACGCCTCAAGTTTGGCGCCCATTAAAGAATCAAACTCTTCTGTTTTAACAGTTTTATTATCCAGCGCCTTAAATAAGTCCGCGCTGGTTTTTAAAATATATTTCTGCTTGCTTTTTCGCTCTTCGCTTTTTGCTAGCTCCTGCGCCACCACCAAAAACTTTTCTTGTGTTTTTAGCACGTCGCTGCTTTTTAAATATTTTATAAACTCTTCCTGTTCTTCTTTATTAGCCGCAAATAAGTTATCCGCCACTGCTAATTTTTTTTCTGCGAACATAGAGCAGGAGTCCAAGAAGTTTTTTAATTTATCCAAAGCTTCGCTTTCCTCAAAATTAAACCGGCCAAAATTAAGCCCGCTTTTATGCTTAGTTTGATAACCCTCAATAACCGAGTTTACTTTCTGGCGGATTCGGTAAGAATCAACGCCGTAGAAAAAAAAGACCATAATCTATTGCCAACTTACTGTTTGGTTTGGTTGCACAACCTCCACCCAAATCTGCCCAGGCACGAATCTAATTTCTTGGCCCGCGCTGTCATAAAAATATAATTTGCTGGTTTGGCTGGTTTTATCTTTTTTCCATGTGCCGATGATCTCTTCGCCATTGCGATATATTTGCGCCTTGCCCGAACCTTCCACCGCCACCGTGTTATATTGCCCCTCTATTTGATGGGATTCGGCGATCATTATCACCACGTTTTTTGCTTCAACTTGTTGGTTATTATTTTTATCTATTTCTTTGGTGCCGCCGCGCCACCTAAAATATGAGTTGTCTTCCGGGTCGTAAATATATTTCACTTGATAACTGCCCGGAAATCCGGCCAATAAAGTTTTAGTAGTGGTTCCGGTGCCGGTTAATTTTCCTTCTAAATGCAAATACCCGCTAAAATCGCTGGTTAAGCGATAATCGAAACTTTCAGCCGCCTGAGTTAAGCGGTTATAAGAAGTGAATCCATTATGCGGCGAGGCAATGCCTGATTTTCGGAAAAAAGTCGAACCGGAATCTTTCAACGCATCAATATTATCCATTATTCCTTTATCCAAAAGGTCCAGCGCAAAGTGCGAGCCGCCCCAATGCGCCAAGATCGCATCCATGCCCCGCGCTAGGGGAATAAAATCGTCACGCGTGCTTCTCACCGAACCAAGTTCCTTGGGGGAATTACAAATATAAATAGCCATCATGCGCGTGATGCTATCGGTGATCACCGGCATATTAAAAACCAAGTCCGCTTCCGATAACCCCGATAAAGGCCGCGCAATTGCGTCGCCCGCCAGCATCACGGCTATCGGCCGGCGCTGGGCATTAGCGCATTCCAAACCGCTAATCGGGCTGACTAATTCAGGTTCGTCGCTGGGCGATGAATTATTGTTTTGCCCGCCAGAATTGCCGCCAATAGTTATCTCTCCCCCGGCTTTTTGGCTAATAAGATACCCTCCAAGGCCAAGCAAGACGATTAATAAAAATAAAGGCAAAAATCTTTTTATGTTGCGTTTCACGGTTGTAAAATATTAATTATTAAATATTTAAAAAGTTAGGTCGGCTAGTTCTCCCCAATTTTCCCCTATTTCAATATCGACTTTCAACGGCACAACTAATTGATGAATATTTTCCATAATATCTTTTATTTTGGTTGCCGCTTCTTTTATTTTATCATTCGCCACCTCAAAAACTAATTCATCATGAACCTGCAACAACATTTTAGTATTATCAACTAACCATTTATCTTTCGCAATCGCTACTATCGCCATCTTTAGCAAGTCCGCTGCCGTGCCCTGTACCGGCATATTTATCGCCATGCGTTCGGCCGCCTGTTTCAGGTTCCAAGCCGAAGAATTAATTTCCGGAATAAAGCGCCGGCGGCCAAAAAGCGTTTGCACGCAGCCTTCGCGAGAGGCTATCTGTTTTGTTTTTTCAATAAACTTGGCCACACCAGAAAACTCCTCAAAGTATTTTTTAATAAACTCTTTGGCGCGCGCTAGTTCCACCCCAGCGGCTCCGGCAAACCCATGCAAACTCATGCCATAGATCACGCCAAAGTTTAGCACTTTAGCCATGCGCCTAGCGTCTTTACCAACTTCGCTTTCCTTAATATCCAAGATCTCCGCCGCCGTGGCATTATGGATATCTTTTCCTTCTTTAAATATCTTTATCATTTCTTTGTCGCCAGCCAAATGCGCCACCACCCGCAATTCAATTTGCGAATAATCGGCCGATAATAATTTATAGCCCTTTTCGGCCACAAAAGCCTTGCGGATCTCATTGCCCAAAGCCGTGCGAATAGGAATATTTTGCAAATTAGGGCTTTTGGAAGACAGGCGCCCCGTAGTGGTTCCCAGAGAATCGTAGCTTGTGCGCAAACGGCCGTCCGGGCCGATCAATAAAGGCAAGGCGTCAATATAAGTATTTTTTAATTTAGCCAATTCCCGCTGGCGCAAAACTAGATCGATGATCTCGTGCTGGCCTTTTAGTTTTTCAAGCTCCGCTGCTGCCGTGGAAATCACTTTGCCCGGAGTTTTTTTCAGCCCCTTAACCTGCAAATTAAGCTTTTCAAATAATATCTGGGAAAGTTGTTGGGGCGAATTAACATTGAAATCAACACCCGCCAATTTAATGATCTGTTTTTCCAGCGTTGTTAATTCGTCGCCAACCTGCTTGCTTAATTTTTTTAAATAAGCCAAGTCCAATTTAATCCCATTCTTTTCCATGCTGGAAATAACCGGCGCCAGAGCTTTTTCCAACTTGTAAATATCGTCCGATAACAATCCTTGTTCTCGCGCCTGTTCTATTTTTTCTTCAACGCTGGGCTTATGGCTTAAAGGCAATTCCGCGGCGGCAGTTTTTGCGGCGCTAGCCGGTGCTGGTATTTTTTTTATTTGCCCGTTTTTATCAAACTCAGGCAAACGGTTAACCAAAGAATAAAAGCCCAGATCTTTAAATATTTTTATAACTTTCTCTTTATCAAAATCGCGCGTTAACGCATCGGCTAATTTAAACTTTATCGGCGCATCTTGTTTTATCGTAGCTAAATATTTGCTAAAAACCGCCTGCTCTTTATTATCAATTAACTTTTGGGCAAGCTTGGCATTTTTTATTTTTCCCCTCTCCGCCGCCTGATAAACTCCTTCCAAGGTCTTATGCTCCCTTAATAATTCTATAGTTGTTTTTTCGCCAATGCCCGGCACACCAGGAATATTATCCGAAGGATCTCCTTTTAACCCCTTGTAATCGGTCATCTGCTCCGGTTCCAATCCCCCAAAACGTTCTCGCACCGCCGCTTCATCATAAGTCATTGTTTCTTTCACGCCTTTTTTCAAAGTGTAAACACTGGTATTTTTATCAACTAATTGCAAGGTGTCCAGATCTCCCGTCACAATTATAGTTTTCACTTTGCTTTTTTTTGCCTGCTTGGCTAGAGTGCCAATAATATCATCCGCTTCAAAACCCTCTTTTTCAAAAACCGGAATATTAAAAGCTGCCAGAACATCCTTCACGCGTCCGATCTGCGCGTAGAGCTCATCGGGAGCTTTAACTCGCGTGGCTTTATATTCATCAAACTCTTTATGCCGAAAGGTCGGCGCCGCCAAATCAAAAGTCGCCGCAATATAATCGGGCGCCAAATCCTTTAACATTTTTAGCAAAATGGAAGAGAAACCAAAAACCGCGTTCACCAATTCTCCCGAGCCTGTTGAGAGCGGCGGCAAGGCATGGAAGGCGCGATGCACTAGCGCGTGCCCATCAATAAGCACTAAAGTTTTTAGTTCTATTTTTTGGGGCATTAAATAATTGTTATTCTTCTGTTATCTTCTCCGGCATGCTCAAACTTTATCCAAACCGCATCTTTGGGCAAGATCTTTTTAACGCGTTCAGCCCACTCGATCACCACTAAATTAGCCTGCCCTTTTAATATTTCCTTAAAACCAATTTCTCCCAGATCCGTCTCACCGCTTAAGCGATAACAGTCCAGATGATATAAATTATTAAAAGTCTTGGCTGAGGGAATATTAAAATGCTTCATTATCACAAAAGTCGGGCTTAACACTTTTTCTTCAATGCCCAGCGCCTTGGCCAGGCCTTGCGTAAAAGCGGTTTTGCCCGCGCCCAATTCCCCTTCCAGCGCCAAAACCAGCGCGCCTTGGTGCGCCATTTGGTCTATTTTTTTAATCAGTTCCGCCGCCGCCCGCTTGGTTTCTTCAACTTTTTTGGTAATTATTTCCATATCGGATATACCTATTATACCTCACTTTAAAATAAACCACAGGGCTGATTTTTACAAATAGACCCCGTCAGTCGCGACTGACGGAATAAAAAAAAGCCGACTAGAACTTTTTATTCTAATCGGCTAAGTGGCTATCGAACCCTTCCAACAAGGGCTCGGCGGACGACCTCATTTGGATAGACCGTCCAAGTCAGATCCAGCTTGTTATTATAGGCCGGGGTGTCGGTGCCAGAGACCTCCACATAGTCATTGACATAGGAGGAACCCCAACCACGCGAGTCGGTCCAGACTGTTCTGGTTGTGTCTTTGGTTGGCCTGAGGTGAAGATAATAAATATCATAAATCTTACCAAAACCTCCCCAATTAACAACGACCAGCGCAGTGTAGCGTTTGCTGGGATCCAGAGAACGATGCACGACTGTCGCATCGTTGGGCCCAAAAGCGTTTCCGACATTGAACTTATCGACATAGTCATCATAGATAACCGACCGGCCATTCACATTACCCATCATTGTGGTCTTTTGAAGATATCCTTCATAGATCCGCACATCGGCATTCGTGGCGCTGTATCGGTTGGAAAAAATATACGGCGCCTTAGCTTTGACTTGCGGATTATCCGCTATCGCGCTTCTTTTTACTTCCACGAAGCGAGTATGGGACGCGGCGCAGCCAACTACGAGCCAAGCCAATAAAATAACCAATAATATCCAATAACCCTTATTTTCTTTCATTGCCATTCCCTCCTTTTGGCTTGTTTATATGTCTATTGTTTTTTTAATTTACTATCGTTTTTTGCCTTTGATAGGCCATTTCTTAGATTCTTATATTATACCAAATCTACGCGTTTTGTCAATACCTTGACCCGTTTTTCTTATTACGATACATTAACATAACGTCTTGATAAAATTATGCTCACTCCCCAACAACAAGCCCTAGATCTCATCCAAAAAAGCCACAACATTTTAATCGCCCTGCCAGAATCTTTAAATGGCGACTCTTTAGGCTCGGCCTTAGCGCTGCAAGGAGCGCTAAAAAAATTAAATAAAAAAGCGGAGATCGCTTGCGCCGACAACCTGCCGGAAAAATTAAAATTTTTAATTGGCGCCGATAGCATTAAAAAAGACCTTTCTGCTTTGCGCGATTTTATCATCTCCATCGATACCAGCCAGAATAAAATATCGCGCTTGCGCTATGAAACAGCCTCTAATGTCCTAAAAATATTTTTGGCCACGCCGCAAAAGATCCAGCAGCAAGATATCAAGCTGGAAAGCGGCCCTTTTTATTACGACCTCATCATCACGCTGGACGCGCCGGACTTAGAATCGCTAGGGCAAATATTTATCAGCCATAGCGAACTTTTTTTTAACAAATCCATTTTAAATATCGACCACAAAGCCGGGAATGAATATTTTGGCGAAGTTAATTTGGTGGAGCCAACCGCCGCGGCTTGCGCGGAAATCGTGGCCGGCTTAATTGAAAAGCTCGGCCAAGATCTGTTGATCGATGCTGCTATCGCCACCTCCCTGTTCACCGGATTAATCGTTAAAACCAATTGCTGGCAAAATGCCAAAGCTACGCCTCAGGCGCTAAACCTGGCCTCAGCTTTGATAATTAAAGGCGCGGACCAAGAAACCATCATAAAATATCTTTACAAAACCAAACCACTGAACTGCTTAAAGCTTTGGGGCCGGCTGCTGGGAAGATTAGAGTTTAACGAACAGCAAAAGATCGCCTGGCTTTTTTCCCAAAAAGAAGACTTTGCCGCCACCAATACAACTCCGGATGATCTGCCTTTTGTTTTAGACGAGTTATACGACCTCTTCCCTATGATCAATCTCTCGGTGGTTTTTTGGCAAAACAATGACGGCGTTTGGGCTCTAGCCCAAAGCAAAAATGCCGAACGGCTGCAAAAAATCGCCATGGAAATGGGCGGCTCGATCAAAAATAATCGCCTGATGATCAAAAGCGACCAAGCTTCTTTATCTGGCGCCAAGGATAAATTAGCTATATTGCTAAACTCTCTTGCCTAGCGTAAAATAAGGATATTAAATCCTTTGTTTTATTCCCTCTTTTTTGCAAAGCGGGAAAAATAAATTATGCCAAAACCTCTCCCGAAAAAAGTTACCAAAACCCAGGAAGAGAAACTAGAAGAAAGGCTGGAAGAAAAACTAACCGAGGTGGTCCGCCAACAAGAAGAAACCCGGGCCAAGCTTTTAGCCGAAAAATCCAAACTCCCGTATGTCAGCCTAACTACTATGCCGGTGGATTCTGATGCCATGCTCTTGATTTCGGAAAAAGACGCAGTTGCCGGGAAAATGGTGGTTATTAGAAAAGTTGAAAATGAATTAAAGATCGCTGTGGCCGATCCAAATAACCCGGAAACCAAAAGGGTGTTGGACGAGCTGGATAAAAAATATACCCATCAATTATTCATCGCCTCAAACCACGGCTTACAGCAAATCCTTGAGCGCTATAAAACGACCAAATACAAAGGCCGGGATATCACCGGGCAGATAGAAATATCCGAAGAATTATTGCTCAAGCTCAAAGAAGAGCTGAAGTCGCTGGAGGATATAAAAAAGAAAGTTGACGGCATGCCTCAAGCCGTCGCTACCGGGGTTTTGGAAGTCATTGTGGCCGGCGCCATGCAAAATGATGCTTCCGATATACACCTGGAAACCAAAGAAGATGGCGCGGTTTTTCGTTTTCGCATCGACGGCGTTTTGCATGATGTAGTTTTTTTGTCTACCAAAACCTACGGCTTAATCATCTCCCGCTTAAAACTAATGTCCAATATGGTCTTGAATGTTAAAGATGTGGCGCAAGACGGCCGCTTCACCATTAAATTAAGCGATATGGAAATTGAAGTCCGTGTTTCCATTATTCCCGGGCCCAACGGCGAAAACGTGGTGATGCGCTTATTAAATCCTAAAAGCATCAATCTGAGCATCAAAGACCTGGGCATTAGAAACGACGCCTATGAATATTTAATCAAAGAAATTGCCAAACCCAACGGCATGATCATTACCACCGGCCCCACGGGTTCTGGTAAAACCACCGCTCTTTACGCGTTTTTGAAAGAAGTGACGAATCCAGAAATTAAAGTCATCACCCTGGAAGACCCGGTTGAATACCACCTGGCCGGGGTAACCCAAACCCAAGTTGAAGCCGATCGCGGCTACACCTTCGCGGCGGGGCTCCGCGCTATTTTGCGCCAAGACCCGGATGTTATTTTAGTTGGCGAAATCCGCGATAAAGAAACCGCCGAAATTGCTATCCAATCGGCATTGACCGGCCATATAGTTTTTTCCACCCTGCACACCAACGACGCGGCCGGCGCTATTCCCCGCTTCATTGATATGGGCGCCAATCCCACCACTCTTTCTTCCGCCCTAATCGATATTCTGGCCCAGCGCTTGTTGCGCCGCGTTTGTAAGTTCTGCGCCGAAGATTACGATGCCACGCCGGAAGAATTGGAAAAAATTAAAAAAGCTTTGGAAGGAGTTCCCGCAACCGTGGCCATCCCGGATTATTCCAAAGGCATAAAATTAGCCAAAGGCAAAGGCTGCCCTAAGTGCAACAACACCGGCTATAAGGGCCGCGTGGGCGTGTTTGAAATAATCCCCATTAATGAAGAACTGGAAAAATTAATTGCTAAATCCCCCTCGCACGCGGAAATTGTGGAAATGCTGAAAAAAACCGGTTTCGTTTCTATGTACCAAGACGGCGTGATAAAGATCTTAGAAAAAAAGACCACCTTTGAAGAATTAGACGATGTGGTGGGGCAAAGATAAAGAAAACAAAAAATCCCCGGGCGCAAAAGCGCCAGAGGATTTTCAAGCCTTCTTTAATCTGCAGGTAATATCTTCCCACCAGGGGGAAGGTTAAAAGTTCTGCCAAGGAGTGCTCCAGCCAAAGCCAGAACATCCAAAATATTTAAACAAAACCCCGCCAAGACCAAGTATAAAAAAAGGTCCCATCACCTACAGATTAAAAAGGGCTTGCCTGCACGATTTGATATGTTAGCACGGGCTAGAAACCTTGTCAAGCCCCCCAAAAAGATGCTCACCTCCCCCCTCCAAAATGAAGAAGACAATGGCATTGACTTAACCCTGCGGCCGCAGGGTTTTAACGAATACCAAGGGCAGGAAAAAATCAAAGAAAACCTGCGCATTTTGATCGCGGCCGCCAAAGGGCGAAGCGAACCCATCGAGCACGTGCTCTTATGCGGCGCAGCGGGGCTTGGCAAAACCACCCTGGCCCATATTATTGCTAAAGAAATGGGCGTGGGAATTAAAGTGACAAGCGGCCCGGCCATTGAGCGCGTGGGAGATTTGGGTTCAATTTTAACTAACCTTTGCGACGGCGATATTTTATTCATTGATGAATCTCACCGCTTAAATAAGTTAATCGAGGAAGTGCTTTATCCGGCAATGGAAGACTTTAAATTGGATATTGTGATTGGCAAAGGGCCAAGCGCCCGGACACTGCAACTGGACCTGCCCAAGTTCACTTTAATTTCCGCCACCACCCGCCCCGGCTTAATTTCCTCCCCTATGCGCTCGCGCTTTGGTGCTTCTTTCCGATTGGATTTTTATAGCCACGAAGATATTGCCAAAATTATCCAGCGCTCAGCCAAAGTTTTAAATATTGAAACCGAACTCGATGCCATTAGCGTTATTGCACGCTCCGCCCGCTCAACTCCCCGCGTGGCCAATCGCCTACTCAAGCGCGTGCGCGATTTTGCGCAAGTGCGCGGCGATGGAAAAATAACAGCGGACTTGGCTAAACAAGCTTTGGCGATGCTCGAAATTGACCAGCTAGGGCTGGAACCGGTTGACCGGCAAATCCTGCGCCATATTATTGAGCGCTTTGACGGCGGCCCGGTTGGGCTTCAAGCTTTAGCCGCTGCCACCCATGAGGAGCAAGATACAATCGAAGATGTTTATGAGCCCTATTTATTGCAGCTGGGCTTTATCGGCCGCACCCCGCGCGGCAGAGTCGCCACTAGAAGCGCCTATGAGCATTTAGGCATAAGATATCCGGAACAAAATCAAGAAAAATTACTCTAAAAATATTTATGAAACAGTGGTACGAATCTTTATTTGAAAACTACGGGAAAAAATATGACGAGGAACCTTATGTCCAAGGCACGCTGGGCGAGTGTGATTTTATTGAAAAAGAAATCGCTTCCAATAAAAAATCAAAAATCTTGGATATTGGCTGCGGCACCGGCCGCCATGCGATAGAATTAACCAAACGCGGTTATAAAGTTGTGGGTGTGGATTTATCCGAATCCCAGCTTAAGCAAGCGCGCCAAAAAGCTAAAGAGCAGAACCTGACCATTGATTTTCAAAAACACGACGCTCGCCAACTCCCCTTCAAAAACGAGTTTGACTTAGCCATAATGCTTTGCGAAGGCGGCTTCTCTTTAATGGAAACAGATGAAATGAATTATGAGATTTTGCGCGGCGCGACTAACGCTTTAAAATCTCCGGGCAAGTTTATTTTCACCACCCTAAACGGCCTCTTCCCTCTTTTTAATTCCGTTAAGGAGTTTTACGAATCAAATAAAAAAGAAGGCGCCAGCGCCTGCGGCAAAAACTCTTTTGACTTGATGACTTTCCGAGATTCTAATATTGCGACTTTTGAAGACGATGACGGAAAGAAAAAGGAACTCAAATGCAACGAGCGCTATTATGTGCCGCCGGAAATTACCTGGCTTTTAAAATCTTTGGGCTTTAAAAAAGTTGAAATCTTCGGGGCAAAGCTCGGCGCCTATTCCCGAAACGACAAGCTGACTACCCAAGATTTTGAAATGCTGATTGTGGCGGAAAAATAATGGCAATAATCCGCGAGAGAAACTATTTTAAAAATCTCCTTACTATTATCAATAAAGAACAGAACAAAAGCTTATGCCCCCAAAAACATACCATCAAGCATACGAAGCTAGGGAAGATTTAAAAAAGTTTAAAACAAATTCCCTTGCTTTGTTTGCCTTAGAGCTTAAATTTGGAATTGAAGACATCGAAAATACAGCCCAAAGTTCCATTACAGCCGGCCCAAACGATAAAAAAGCAGACATCGTTTATATTGACACAGAAAATCACGTAGCCGTAATCTCTCAAGCATATATAAGCGAGAAGGACAAGAAAGAGGCTCCCGCAAACAAAGCAAGCGATTTAAACACAGCGGTTTCATCGTTAATTTCTACCCCACCCAATAAATTACCCCCGAGCTTACAAAGTCATGCCCAAGAATTACAAAATGTATTAAAAGATGGCCAAATAGAAACCCTACACATATGGTATGTTCATAATTTAGATGAATCAAAAAATGTCGCAAACGAACTTCAAACCGTCGAGCACACCACAAATAGCGCTCTCATTGCATTAATAGGAAAAACTCATAACATAGAAATTAGATCGTTAGAAGTTGGAAAGAATACCCTTGAAGAATGGTACCAATCGTTATTAAGTCCAATCTTAATTACTGATATTTTTTATATTCCCGTAAAGGGCGGACTTGAAATTAGGGGAGACGATTGGTCGGCCTACCTAACAACAATCTCAGCAAAATGGCTAAAAGGGATCTTTAAAAAATATGGTTCTACAAAGCTGCTTTCCGCAAACGTTCGAGAATATCTTGGAAGCAGAAATACAGACAAAAACATAAATAAGGGAATTCAAAAGACAGCCCTATCAGACCCATCGCATTTTTGCGTTTTTAACAACGGTATTACCGCCTTAGTAAATAACTACAAAACTGATAAAAGCAATAGAAAAGTAGAAATAAATGGATTATCAATTGTTAATGGCGCACAGACCGTAGGAGCTATTGGCACGGCCAAGCAAAATATAAAAGACAGCGCCCTTGTTCAAGTCCGATTCATTAAATGCACCAATCCCAATACGGTCCAAAATATTGTTAAATATAACAATAGTCAAAATAAAATAACTGCGCCTGATTTTAGAAGTAATGACGCAATCCAAAAACGCCTAGTAAAGGAATTTCTAAAAATAAAAAATACAACCTATCTTAATCGGCGAGGTGGTGGCACCGAATTTATTAAAAGAAGAGCCAGCTCAATACCATCAATAACGGCGGGGCAGATTTTAGCTGCCTTTCACGGAGACCCGGACTCCGCCTACAATAAAAAAACCTACATATGGGAATCTGACTCATTGTATAGTAAATTCTTTAATGAGAAAACTACCGCAAAGCATATTTATTTTGTATATGCGTTAATGAAATCCATAGAAAAAAAGAAGCTTGAACTTTTTGAAAAGAAAAAACAAGAAAAAAATACAAGCCTAGAAGAACAGCAATTATCGTTTTTTAGAAACAGAGGTTCAAATGTTTTATTTTTGTCTGCTACCGCTAGGAGCCTAGAAACAATACTTGGCATTAAACTACCAAATCTATTTTGTCTTTGTTTTAAGGCAACCCTAACTTTAAGTGAGGCTATAAAAATATGGGACCCTATAATTCAAAGCCTTAGCTCTTTCTCTAAGCAACTTGATGATGGTTTGTCTGATGGTATTAAAAATAAACAAAAAATAAACTCCGCATTAGAAATTTTTCAAAGTCTTGTAGACTCTACCAAGGGAAGCAATAAAAAAGTTTTTGATGAATTTAAAGAAAAAATTAGCTACTGAACCCGAATTTTAATCTAAATGATTTTTCTTTCCTCTCTAACTATCGGCCTAATCGTTTTACTCCTCGCCATTATCTTTCTCGGCGCGGTGTTTTATCATTTATTCCAATATCAATTGCCGAACAACAATCACAAAAAAGCGATTGCGACGATTGCGATTGTTTCCATAATTTTTATCTTCGCGGGTTATTGGATTTTTTCCAATATTCCATGGGAGACACTATAATATATTTCCGTCATCCTGAGTGAAACGAAGGATCTAAAAAAGATTCTTCGATCGCTACGCTCCCTCAGAATGACAAAAAATGATAATGCCAGCTTTCACTTTAGCCCAAAACGAACAAATAGTTTTAATGGCCCGGCGCCATTGGTTCTTTCTGGCTGTCTCGCTCTTAAAGGCTGTGGCTGTGTCGTTGGTGCCCTGGGTTGTGGCTTTTGCTTTAGCTTTTTTTGACCTGTCTTTTGTTAACCAGCAAGCCTTCTCGGCGGTGTTTTGGTATTTTGCGTTGATTTTTTGGTTTATCTCTTTTTGCTATGGCGTTTTAATTTGGGTAGATTGGTATTTGGACTTATGGATTTTAACCAACCAGAAAATTATTGACATCCAACAAATGGGTTTATTTAAGCGGTTGGTTATGACCTATGTGATTGATAATATCCAGGGCGTGGCGATAAAAACCCATGGGCCCTTAGCCTCCTTTTTTAAATACGGCGACGCGGAAATTAAAATTAGCGGGCAAGCTAATCCTGTTGTTTTTCAGCAAATCCCCAATGCCGCGCTGGTCCAAGAAAAGATCCTGCAAACCCACCAAGAATACGAAAAAAACCTTGCTACTCAGCCATAAAAACAATAAGCGATTAATTCTTACGGCGATAATCTTATCCGCCGTATTTTTTTATTATCCTATCTTTGCGATAGAGAGAGTTGATATTAATACAGCTTCGCTAGACCAATTAGACCAGCTTGAAGGGATTGGCGCTGTCTATGCCCAAAGAATAATCGATGGCCGGCCTTATTCTTCATTAGACGACTTGCTGCGCGTTAAAGGCATCGGGCCAACAATTTTACAAAAAATAAAAGACCAAGGATTAGCCTGTGTTGGCGGCGGCACAGATTATAACAGCGAGACCTTAGCGCCAAGCGACTCCCCTGCTCCCACAAGCACTTCTGAGGCCTTGCCAACCCCGAGCACGACAAATTACCAATATTCCCAGCAAGTCTTCTTAAATGAGTTTGTGCCGTGGCCAGAAGAAGAAACCAAAGAATGGGTGGAATTAATCAATCTGGATAACAGTGCAATTAATTTATCCGGCTGGCAAATTGACGACGCAGATAATTCTACTAATCCACAAATCATTCCGGCCAATACTTTTATCCCTGCTGGACAATTTTTAGTCATCACTTTTAATAAAAATACTTTAAACAACGACGGCGACAAAGTGCGCCTGCTCTGGCCTGATGGCCAAATAGTGCACGCCGTCTCTTTTAGCAAAGCCTCCCAAGGCCAAGCCGTGGCCAAGTTTGATGGCGGCTGGCTTTGGACTAACCAGCCTACTCCCGGGCAAGCCAATAAAAAATCTTTTTTTGCTGTTAACGAAGAAGTTGTTGAAAATGTTTCTGTTAATAAAATAACTGCCTTAGAAGAAAGCGCGGCAACAAATAATGCTCCCAGCCCACTTGCGGCGATTAAGCAAAAAACAGCATCACAAATCAGCGCTTCACCCGAAAGCACTCCGCTAGCCACGCCCAAAACAGCCCAGCCCAATCTTTTAGCCGCAGCAGCGAAAGACTCGGCTAGCGGTTATAATAATTTAGCGCTGGTTGGTATTTTATTTCTGGCGGGCCTTTCCGCCTTGGGGCTTATTTATTGGCGTCGCCAAAAACAGGTTGACACCGATAGAGATGGCGATTAAGATAAAAACGATTTAAAGAAACCCTATGAGCGGACATAATAAATGGTCTCAAATTAAACACCAAAAAGCTCTCACGGATGCCAAAAAGGGCAAGATTTTTGGCAAGATGGCGCGCCTAATTACTATTGCTGTTCGCGCCAAAGGCAAAGACCCGCAAGTTAATCCCACGTTGCGCACCTTAATAGATAAAGCGCGCTCAATAAATATGCCGCTAGAGAATGTTGAGCGAGCTATTGCCAAGGGCGCCGGAGAACTTGAAGGCGTGCAAATAGAAGAGTTTTTAATGGAAGCTTACGGCCCGGCTGGCTCAGCCCTATTAATTGAAGGCGCCACCGATAACCGCAACCGCTCGATTTCCGAGCTTAAGTTTTTATTGTCCGAGCATAATGGCAAACCAGCCAATCCCGGCTCGGTTTTATATCTTTTTGAACGGCAAGGATTGATCATTATAAAAGCCTCCCCCGCCCAAAAAGACGAGCTGGAACTTTTAGCGATCGATGCCGGCGCGCAAGATATTAAATTGGCCGACGAAGAAACGCTGGAGATCTATACCAAACCCGACGAGCTGGATAAAATTAAAAAAGCGCTGGAAGAAAAAAATATCAAGATAGAAGACGCCTCTTTGCTTTGGCTGGCTAAAAGCCCCATTGCCCTGGCTGAGGCTAAAGATAAGGAGCGCCTGGAAAAATTATTTGAGGCGTTAGATGAACACGACGACGTGAACGAAGTTTATTCAAATATCAACGACTAAAAATATTTTATGCTAATCCTTGGCATTGACCCGGGGACCGCGCGAATTGGCGTTGGCCTAATCGAATACAAAAACAAAAAAGCGGCTATAAAATGCTACGACTGCTTAACGACCAGCACTAGCGACACTACCGCCCAAAGGCTTAACGACCTGCACCAACAATTAACCAAGTTCATCAAAAAACATAAGCCAAATATTGTGGCTGTGGAAGAACTTTTCTTTTTTAAAAACCTGACCACCGCCATAAAAGTCAGCCAGGCCCGCGGCGTTATCCTGCTAGCCGCCGAGCAGCAAAAATTAAAGCTCTACGAATACACTCCCCTGCAAGTAAAGCAGGCTTTGACCGGTTATGGCCGCGCCGAAAAAAACCAGATCCAACAAATGGTCAAACTTATTTTAAACTTAAAGGAAATCCCGAAGCCCGACGACGCAGCCGACGCCCTGGCTATTGCTATTTGCTGCGCCCATTCATTAAAAATATAGTTATCCCCAAGCATCATTATTGACAGAGCTGTTAGATTTAAATAGAATAACGGCACAGAAAAAATCCCTCCTCTAAAAGGTCGAGATTATCCATAAAATAATTTTTAATTTTTTTAAAAATGACGAACCTATCTTTTTACCCGGGAGATGACGACCAAGACCAAAAAGGCACCGGGCTGGCGGATGACTCAACCGATGAGGCGCCAGAAAGCGATACCGATGAGCCAGAGATGGCTTCAGGAGAAGACGAAGATGATTTTCTTGATGACGGCATTGTGGAAGGAGAAGAGATCGAATAACTTTCAATAAAAATAAGAACCCCAACAAAAAGGGGTTTTTATTTTGACTATTAGCGGTTTTTTTGACAAAATTAGGGTTAATGGATAAAAACATTTTCTTTCATCCCTATCAGAAAAAATCGCGCGCTTGGCTGAGCCGCGCGTTAAAACTTGCCGGCTGGATAATTATGGGCGGAGCTATTTTTGCCATGGCCGCTTTTTTTTATTTTGCCAAAGATTTGCCCAGCACCGATAAGATAAACGAACGGCAAGTTACCCAATCCACCAAGATATACGACCGCACCGGCAAGATCCTGCTTTATGATATCCACGGCGAAGAAAAGCGCACTATAGTTTCCCTAGGTGAAATGTCGCAATACGTGAAAGATGCCACTATCGCCACTGAAGACGCTAATTTTTATAACCACTTCGGCTTGGATTTTAAGGGTATTGCCCGAGCGATCTGGGGAGTCATCACTAATAATCGCAGCGCCGGCGGCGGCTCCACCATCACCCAACAATTTATTAAAAAATCTTTTTTCACCGACGAGCGGTCTTATTTAAGAAAAATAAAAGAATGGATATTGGCGATTGAGCTGGAACGGCGCTACAGCAAAGATGAGATCTTAGCGCTTTACTTGAATCAGGTGCCTTATGGTTCAAATGCTTATGGCGTTGAAGCGGCGGCCCAAACTTTTTTTAACAAGCAAGCTAAAGACCTAACCTTAGCGGAAAGCGCCTTGCTGGCTGCCTTGCCCCAAGCGCCCTCTCGCCTCTCGCCTTATGGCTCACACCCGGAAGAATTAAAAGCGCGGCAAGAATATGTTTTGAACCAGATGGTAAAAAATGATTATATTACCCAAGAAGAAGCCGACGCCGCCAAAAAAGAAGAATTGAAGTTCTCTGAGGTTGCCCATAGCATCAAGGCTCCGCATTTTGTAATGTATATAAAAGAATATCTGGAAAACCAATATGGAGAAGATGCGGTGGAAAAACAAGGCTTAAAAGTTTATACCACCTTGGATTGGGGTCTACAAAAAACCGCAGAAGAAATTATTAGCGAAGGAGCAAAAAACAACGCTAAAAAATATGGCGCGCGCAATGCAGCGCTGGCAGCAGTTGATCCTAAGACTGGGCAGATCCTGGCTATGGTTGGCTCAGCTGATTATTTTGATACCGCCAACGACGGCAACGTTAATGTGACTATCCGCGACCGCCAACCAGGCTCTTCTTTTAAACCCTTTGCTTATGCCACTGCTTTTGCTAAGGGCTACACTCCCGATACCGTGCTCTTTGACGTTCTGACCGAGTTTAACCCTAACTGTCCGGCCGATTCCAGCCAAGATAAAGACCAATACGGATTAGATTGTTATCACCCCGGAAACTATGATGATAAGTTCCGCGGGCCGATCACCGCACGCGAATCATTAGCCCAATCACTGAACATCCCTTCAGTTGAAATGCTTTATTTAGCTGGAATAACCGACACAATTAAAACCGCCAAAGCGATGGGCATAACATCGTTAAATGCCGATTATTATGGTTTGTCTTTGGTGTTGGGCGGCGGCGAAGTTAAATTGCTGGATGAGGTGGCAGCCTATAGCGTTTTTGCTAACGACGGAGTAAAAAACGAAAAAACCGCGATCTTAAAAATTGAAGACCAAGACGGAAATATTTTAGAAGAGTTCAAGTCTAACCCCGAAGAGATTTTAGCCCAACAAACCGCCCGCCTCATTTCTAATGTTTTATCTGATAACGCCGCGCGCACGCCGGTTTTTGGCGCCAACTCCTCTTTATATTTTTCCCAACGCCCGGTAGCAGCTAAAACCGGCACTACCCAAAAATATCGCGATGCTTGGACGCTGGGCTATACGCCATCACTGGCGGTGGGTGTTTGGGTTGGCAATAATAATAACGACGCCATGTCCAAAGCCGGCGCGGGACTGGCCGCCGCCGGGCCTTTGTGGCGATCTTTTATAGAAAAGGCTTATCAGCTAAAAACCGAGTGCGACGAAAACGAACCGGATGATTTTTGTTTGCCAAAAGAAGTGGAACAATTCAATACGCCAGAGACCATTATTACTAATAAAGCTATTTTAAATGGTTCCTACCTTGGCACCCAAACAGTAAAGGTTGATAAACTTTCTGGAGCTTTGGCCACCGACCAAACACCCCCAGATCTTGTGATAGAAAAAACAATTCAATCAACCCACAACATTTTATATTTTGTTAAAAGAGATGACCCCCAAGGAGATTGGCCGCAAAATCCGGGCGACGACGAACAATATACTAATTGGGAAGCAGTCGCACAAAAATGGCTCAGCCAGCACGGATTAAGCGTTATTGGCCAAACTCTCCCCAACCAGACAGACACGCTCCACACCACCGCTAATCTCCCTAAAATAACGATTGTAAGCCCTGTCGGCTACCAAACCATTACCCAGACACAACTAACACTCCAAGCTAGCGTTACAGCCCCTCTGGGAGTAAAGCAAGTAGACTTCTTTATTAATGATATTTTTATTGGTTCAACCCTAGCCTCCCCCTACCAAATAACCGCCTCCCTCCCCTCAAGCATCCAAAATGGCCAAGCCACATTAGTGGCCCGCGCTTACGACCAAGCCCTAAATCGGCAAGAAGAAAAAATAACAATTTATATTAACCGTTAATTTTTTCTCTAACAAAAAACCGCCCCAATATATTTAAGGGCGGTTTTTTAACTAACAAAACTTATTTTTACTATTTTTATCGGTTTGCTTCTTTTTTTTATTTCTTCTAATATCCGCTGCTCCCTTAGCCGAAGTTCATTAGCCCAAACAGAGTTTAAACAATCAACTATCAAGGTTTCATTTTTTAGGTTTGTTGGCCGGGATTTATTTTTAAACTTATCCCCAGCAACCCTTTGTAAAATATTATCCCAATCATCTTTAAGCTCTACTAATCGCCAAATCTGCTCCAAGCCCAAACTTTTTATTTTATTTGGAATAACCCAAGCGATAGAAGTCCAAGACATTGTTAGTTTGATTTAATCGGCATCACTAAATAAACATAGGAATCGTCTCCCGCTGGTTTAAACACCGCCGGGCTAGCATCGGAGTTTAGCCCAATAAAAACCTGCTTTGTTCCGATATTAGCCAAACCATCAAGCAAATAACGGTAATTAAAGTTCATTTCAATTTTTTTACCCTTCACCTCTGTTTTAATTTGAGATTTATTTTCTCCAAGGTCTGGATCCTGTGATAAAACCTCAAAATCGCCGTCATTAATAAAAACTTTTATGTTGTTGGTTTTATTACTAAAAACCGCAGCCGCCCGAATAATGCTCAAAAGTTCACCCCTATCTAACACTACTTGTGTAGAGAACGCTTTGGGGATAATTTGTTGATAATCCGGATATTGGCCCTCTATTAGCCGGGAAATTATTTGAGTGTCGCCCATATCGAATAATATTTGGCCCACCCCAAGGCAAATCTTTGTTTCCCCTTCTTTTTCAGCCAAAACCCGGACTATTTCTTGAATTGTTTTTTGTGGGACAATTAACGACCGGGATTCACTAGAACCCTTGCTTATCTCAAAAATAACTTTTTCCGCTAAGCGAAAACTATCAGTTGCCGCTAACCTTAATTCCCCCTTTTCAAACTTAAATAAAACCCCTGTTATTTCGGGCCGAGATTCAGATAAAGAAGCTGAGCCAACCACCCCCAATAACGCCTCCCTTAAAATATTATTTTTTATTTCTATTAAGGGTTTTTCATCTATTTTAGGAATAATTGGAAAATCTTCAGCTGACAAACAATTTAAACTAGCCTTATAATTATCGCACTTTAAAGTTAAATTATTATTTTTAACCTCTATCTCTATTTTTTTATTCGGCAGATTATTAACAAAGCTAGCTAAAACTTTTGCCGGGCAGGTTATAGCGCCTTTTTTTTCAATTTTTCCCGAGGTCCAAGTGTTTATGCCTATTTCTAAGTTGGTTGAAGAGATCTTTAATCGGCCATCTTCTGTATCTAATAAAATATTATTTAAAATCGGCAGTGTTAAATTGCGCCCTATTATATTTTGGGCAATATTTAAACTGTATTTTAGATTTTCTTGCAAACAAGTGATTTTCATAATTAAATACTTTAATTAATTAAATAAGTTATTAATAAGAGTTTATAATTCTGTGGAAAAAGTTATTTTTTCAATACAGTCTTGAAAAATAAAAAGATGTTTATTGTTGATTATTCTGTGTGTTGTAGTTGATAATTTTAACTTTGGTTTTTAGAAAATAAATATCCTATTTTTATTAGAAACTTATCCTTAATAATATAAACAGGTTTATAAACAAACTTATAAACACTTTATTAACTATTTACTGTAGATTCTTTCTTTAATTAAGTTGATTTCTTGCTGCAGGGTTTCGTTTTTTTCAAACTCCCTGGTTAATTTATCGCAAGCATACATAACAGTGGTGTGGTCTCGGCCGCCTAATTTTTCTCCAATAAAAGGAAAAGATTTTTTTAGCTCTTCCCGCATTAAATACATGGCAACTTGCCGGGGATAAACAACTTCTTTGCGGCGGCAGCGATTAATCAGTTCGGTCGCATTTATATCATAAAACTCCGCTACGGCCTGGATTATGTTTTTATGGTTGGTTAGTTTTTTGGGAGAATTAATAATATCGTTTAATATTTTTGCGACCATTGTGAGGTCGGGGTTTGTTAAAGAGGCGCTTTTTGAAGCAATAATTCGGTTGAGTGCGCCCTCAAGCTCTCTAATATTTTTTTGAACATTAACCGCTATATAGCTTAAGATCTCGTCGGAAACTATAATCTTTTTTTCTGTTGTTTTGCACTTTAAAATGGCGAGACGCGTTTCCATGTCTGGCTGGGAAATATCCGCTATCATCCCCCCTTCAAAGCGCGACCTAAGGCGTTCTTCTAGGGTGGCGATGGCTTTGGGTGGGCGGTCTGAACTTAAAACTATTTGTTTATTTTTTTGGTAAAGGAAGTTAAAGGTGTGAAAAAACTCTTCTTGGGTTTTTTCTTTGCCTGATAAAAATTGGATATCATCAATGATTAAAACGTCAATTTGCCGATAGGCTTCTTTAAACTCTTCCACTTTTCCGTTGTGGAGGGAGTTAACGAGCTCTGAGGTAAACTTTTCTGAGCTAACATACTTTACTTTCTTTTTTCTTTTGTATTTTTCAATAACTTCGTTGCCCATTGCTTGCAATAAGTGGGTTTTTCCTAGTCCCACCCCGCCATAAATAAAAAGAGGATTATAAGCTTCACCCGGGCTATTAATAACCGCCTTAGCCGCCGCTTGGGCAAGCTCATTAAAAGAGCCAACTATAAAATTATTAAAAGTATATTTAGGATTAAGATTCGTTTCTTTGTCGGCTTCAAGCTCTTTGAAGGTTTGGGTTTGGTTTTCTATTTGGCTCTTTTTGTGGTGGTCGCCGGCGATCTTTTCGATCGGGCCGATGGGAGAAGAAGAGTTGGCGCTGATCAAAAACTTCAATTCTTTTATATCGTTGGAAACATTCCTGAGGGACCGCAAGATAAGTTTGTTATATTTGTTTTCCAGCCATTCCTTACTAAAACCATTGGGCACGCCGATCGTTACCAAGCCATCTTTATTTTTTAGTATAAATGTATCTCGAAACCAAGTGATAAAATTAGCTCGAGAAATATTTAGTTCGACCTCGCCAAGGGCGGTTTGCCAAAGTTGTTCATTGGTCATATTGGTGGTAACGACAAATTGAGATTATCCCCTCCTTGCCTCTAGCATAACATACCGTCAAGTGTAAAAAAATATCGTAAAAATAGCAAGAAAAGATGTTTTTGTTGATAAGCTGTGGATTAACGGTGGATGGCCGAAAAAACAAAAAATCTAAATTGACTTATGGCTTTTAAAATAGTATACTAAAACTACAATAATTATTAAAATACTTCAATGAGCGTCACTTATCAACCCAAGAAAAGAAAGAGAAAAAGGACTCATGGTTTTTTGGTTCGCCAAAGGACTTCTTATGGCCGCCGGGTTCTAGCCAAAAGAAGGCGGAAGCAAAGAAAAAAACTGACCGTTTAAGGAGTATGTTATCAAAAGATAACAGGCTAAATAAACAAAAGGATTTTGATGGTATTTTCAAGCAAGGCCAAGCCAAGCAAGACGATTTTTTAGTTGTTAAGGCTAAGCCAAACCAGCAAAATATTTCCCGATTTGGCTTAATTGTTAGTTCCCGGGTATCAAAAAAAGCGGTGGTGAGAAATCTTATTAGGAGAAGATTAAGTGAAATTATTCGGTTAAATCTTGATAAAATTAAAACTGGCGCGGATATTGTTTTGGTGGCTAAGCCCGGTTCAAGTAAAGCTGAATACAAGGACCTAGAGAAAAGAATACTTAACCTGCTGAAAAAGCTTAACCTGTATGTTTAAAAAAGGGATAATATTTTTAATTAATCTTTACCAATTGATTTTGTCTCCAGACCAAGGGCTTTTTCGCCAAGGAACGCCGGTTTGCCGTTTTTATCCCTCTTGCTCAGAATATACTAAACAAGCGATAGAAAAACATGGATTAGCGGCGGGAATAAAAAAAGGTTTAATTAGGTTAAGCCGCTGCCATCCTTTCCATAAGGGCGGCTATGATCCCCTTCTATAATTATCTGTAAGCTTATTGTTTTTAACAATTAATAATATGATAAGTTTTATTGTAAATATCTTTAATGAGGTTCTTTATCAGCCGTTGTTTAACGGACTTGTTTTTTTATATAACATAATCCCGCCGCATGATTTTGGCGTGGCTATAATTTTATTGACTATTATTATCCGCTTAGCCCTGTTCCCTTTAAACCAAAAGGCGATCAAATCCCAAAAAGCGCTAGGCGACCTTCAGCCGCAAATCAAAGATATACAAGCTAAGCACCCAACAGATAAGGTTAAACAGTCCCAGGCCTTAATGGAGCTTTATAAGAGTAATAATATTAATCCTGCTTCTGGCTGCTTGCCGATCTTAATTCAATTGCCGATCTTGATCGCTCTATACCAAGTGTTCTGGAATGGCTTAAAGCCGGAAAGCTTAAATCTTTTATATTCTTTTGTTAGCCGGCCAGAGGCGATCGACCCGATGTTTTTAGGGTTAATAAGCTTAGCGGCGGCTAATAAAATAATGGCGATTTTAGCAGGCGTTCTGACTTTTTGGCAGTCGAAAATGATGTCTGCGACCCAAACGCCCTCTAGCGGCAAGGGCTCTGATTTTAGCGCCATAATGAATAAGCAGATGGTTTATTTTATGCCCTTATTCACAATTTTTATCGCTTGGAACTTGCCGGCAGGCTTAACTCTTTATTGGATAGTAACAACCCTGTTTGGTATCGGACAGCAATATTATGTAATTAAAAAAAATGGAACAGGAAAAATTAGCAAAAATTAAAGAATTAATAGAAGGGTTAATAAGCAGTTCCGGCCTTGAAGGGCACGTGGCGGAGCTGTCTGAAAGCGAAGGTAGCGTGCTGGTGCAAATAGAAAGCCAGGAGGCGGGCTATTTAATAGGCCGCAACGGAGACAGTCTGCGCTCTTTGCAGCAATTGGCTCGGGCGATGGTTAGCAAGAAAATTGTTGATGCTCCCCGTTTAACCCTGGATATTAATAATTATCAGCAAGAAAGAATCGAGATGTTAAAAAGCGCGGCGCAAAGTTTGGCGCGAGAAGTGGTTAGACAGGGTTCGGCGCGGTATCTGCCGCCGATGAATGCTTATGAGCGGCGAATAATTCATATGACCTTAATTGATCTGCCCGGCATTAAAACAGAATCAGAAGGAGACGGAGAAGAACGCCGGGTAGTTATTAAGCCGGCGGGAAATCCCGGAACAATCGATCTAGGCCAAATATAATAGTTTTTAATTCTCTTTGGCTACTTATCTGATGGTTTAAAAAAATGTTGGCAAAAAAGATCGCCACCAATACAATAGTTTCGGCGACAGCAAGAGTTTTGGGCACGCTTCTGGCTCTTTTAACTATAGGGTTGATCACTCGATATTTAACTAAGAACGAGTGGGGTGAATATTCTATCATGCTCACTTTCGGTGGAATATTTGCCGTTTTAGCGGACTTGGGATTATACCAATTAATGGTGCGGGAGATATCCCGGCCCGGGGCAGACGAACAAAAGATCGCTAGCAATATCTTTACCATAAGATTGCTGAGCGGTTTTTTTATTTTTGCGGTGGCCCCATTGGTTAGTTTCCTTTTTCCTTATTCCGGACAGGCCAGGCTCGGGATTTTAGTTGGTATGGCCGGTTTTTGGTTTTTGGCCAATAGCCAGGTTTTAATGGGCTTATTCCAAAAATATCTTCAGATGGGTTGGGTGGCGATAGCCGAGTTGGCGGGCCGAGTTATTCAATTAGGTTTGGTTTGGCTGTTTATTTGGCGTGGCTACGATTTTTTATATATTGTGGCGGCTTTAAGTATAAGCGGCATAGCTAACTTCCTTTTGGTTTTTTTGGGCGCCAAAAAATATTGTAATTTAAAATTGGCTTTTGATTGGCCTTATTGGAAAAATATTTTTAAGCAGGGTTATCCTTTGGCTATCTCTAGTGTTTTGGTGATGATATATTTTTCTTCGGACTCTTTGTTTTTGTCGGCGCTTAAACCGGCGGCGGATGTGGGCGCCTATCGCCTGCCCTATAAGGTTCTGGAGAGCTTAATTTTCTTTCCCTCTATGTTCGTGGGATTAATAATGCCACTTCTTTCTCGTTCTGCTTTCACAGACCAGATAAAGTTTAAAGATATCTTTCAGCGAGGAAGCGATATTTTAGTTGTGTTGATCGCTCCTTTGATATTGGGAACCATTTTTCTTTCTCCCGCTATTATTGGGCTTTTGGGGGGCGGAAAATACAGTGAATCGGCAATAATTTTAAATATTTTAATAGTGGCGGTAGGAATAATCTTTTTAGGGACGCTTTTTTCTTACGTTCTGATCGCTTTAGAAAAACAAAAAATGCTTTTATGGATTTCAGCTGTTGGGGCCGTTTTTAATGTGGCGGCCAACCTAATCCTTATTCCGCGTTATTCTTATTATGCGGCCGCAACAACCACTGTGTTAACCGAAGCTTTGGTGGCGATTTTAATGGCCGCGGCTATTTATCATTTTTTCCATTGGTTGCCATCGTTCAGTGTCTTTTTAAAAAGCTTGTTGGCGTCGATAGCTATGGCGTTGGTCTTGTGGCTGTTGGCTGGCTTTAATTTAGGGTTTTTAATTGTTATCGCCGTTATTGTTTATTTTTTGGTTTTATATTTTTTGCGCGGCTTGCCGCGGCAGGAGCTTAAAAGCCTAATAAAGGGAGAAGAAATAAAATTATAAAATTATTATGAGCAAGCGCTTAGACTCTCTTCTTTTGGCCGCTTTTTCCTTATTGGTTGCTTATTTGCCTTTTCAATTGGCATTAAATCTAACCTCAGATATAGATTTAATGTCTGGGCGGATTTTAATTTTAGGCTTATTTTTTGTTTGGCTAATTAAGGAGTTCAGCCAGAATAAAGAACGACTAGTTTCTTTTATTAAAGAACCGGCATCGATCTTTTTAATAACCCTTTTTTCTTTGGCGGCCCTTTCGATCTTAGTGGCCAATAATCAGGTTTGGGGCATGCGCAAACTTTTGGTTTTCGCTTCAATTTTCCCGTTGTTTTGGCTGGTTAAGTCTTTTATAAAAAACGCCAAAGATTGGCAAAAACTAGCCTATGTGATTTTGGGTGGCGCAATTATTTCTGCTCTTGTTGCTTTGGCGCAATTTTTGGGCCAATTTATTTTTGGGCAAGAAGTTGTTATGGGTTTTTGGACAGAGCATATTTTACCCTTATTCTCTGGCGCCCAATTCGGCTCTTTGGTGGCTGCTTCTCCTAGTTGGCAAGTGGCTATTGGCGGCCAAACAATTATGAGGGCAATCGGGCTATTTCCAGATCCCCATATGCTATCTTTTTATTTAGGGTTAACCTCTCCCCTGGCTCTGGCTTGGGCGCTTTTTTCTAAAAAACGCCGGTTAGTTTTTTTTATTATTTATTTTTTATTATTTATTGTTTTGTTGCTAACTTTTTCCCGCGGCGGTTATTTGGGGGTGATTTCTTCTTTAATTGTTCTTGCCTTTTTTGGTGGGCGTTCTTTTGGCGCTAAGGCAAAAAAGTTCTTTTTCGCCAGCCTGATGGTTGCTGCTGTCATTTTTTTGTTTTTTGGCTGGCCGGTGGTATCGCGCCTCTTTTCAAGCTTTGATCTAAGCGAAGGGTCAAATGCCGGGCGCCTAGCTATCTGGCAAGATTCCATAGAGGTGATCAAAAAAAGCCCGTTATTGGGCGTGGGGTTGGGAAACTATTCTTTGTCGGTGGGGCTGGGGCAGGATTACCGCAATTCAATTACGAGCCATAATTTATATTTGGATATTTTAGCGGAAACAGGACTTTTGGGGCTAGCGTCTTGGCTTCTATTATTCTGGGCGGCCATTAAGGCGGCCATAAAAAAAATAGACCAGGCGCCGGTTGTTGCCTTTGGTATTCTGGGGGCTTTAGCTTATTTTTTAACCCATTCATTTTTTGAAAGTGCAATTTTTAACCCGACGGTGTTAGCTTTTTTAATGGTGGTGTTGGGCCTGGCAGTTTTAAGAGATGAAGCAATAATTAGCCAAGAAAAAAATTAATGTTCTATTCTTTGCATCTAGTTTGGCAATTGATCTTACTTGGTTTGGGGTTGGCCGCTTTTGCGGTTGTCTCTTGGCGTTGGCCGAAAGCTAGCGCCTGGCTGGTTATTTTTTTGGCACCTCTTTATTTATTAAAAATAAACTCTTGGCCCATAACGGTTTTAGAGGCTTTGATCTGGCTTTTCGTGGGAGCCTGGCTGGTTAAAAAAATTATTAACCACGAGATTAATAGCCAATGGATAAAGGGTTATAGCCGAAACTTTATTTTGGCTATAATTTTGGTCTTGATCGGTGTTTTTTTAGCCTCTGTGTTTTCTGCTGATTGGCGTGTTAGCTTTGGTATTTTAAAGGCTTATTTTATTGCTCCGCTGGCTTTTTGCTTTGTTTTGGGAAGCGCTTTTAAAAAAGAAAACCTATTGAACCTGTTTTTTTCTGCTTTATTTGCTTCGTCTGGGATTGTGGCGGCAATAAGTTTATTTTTTTTATTTTTTAACCAGCTGACTTTTGATGGGCGCCTGTCTTCTTTTTATCTCTCCCCTAACCATTTGGCTATGTGGCTGGTGCCCGGGCTTTTGGCCGGCGTCGCTCTTTGGCCGGCGTTTAAAAAAAATTACCAAAAAAGCTTATGGCTTATAGTTTATGTTTTGTTGCTGGCAATTTTATATTTTACTTATTCTTATGGCGCTTGGCTGGGATTAGGCGCGGCCTTGATCTTTTTGGCTTTAGTTTTAGGAGCTCTAAAAGGAATGACCAAAAAACAGTGGCTAGTGTTGTTTGGTGGCGCTTTGCTGCTTGGCAGCCTGGTTTTGGCTTCCCAATTATTTGGCGCCAAGAGCGAAAAATTATTAGACATTTTTTCTTCGCCACGCTCTTCTTGGCAGTCGCGCCTGATGGTCTGGCAGGCGGCGCTGGAAATCTTAAAAGATAATTGGTTTTTAGGAGTTGGGCCGGGCTTATTCCAAAAATATTATTTGGCTTATCAGCAATATTTTTCTGTGCCGTATCTGGAATGGGCGGTGCCGCAGCCCCATAATTTATTTTTAGCTTGGTGGTTGCAGGCGGGGTTGGCGGGGCTAGTCGGATTTTTTTGGCTGATAATAGGATTTTTTAAGCAAATAAAAAGAGTTCTATTAAAAATACCATCACTGCCAGAGGTTTTTTTAATGGCAATAATGGTATTTTTTTTGATGCACGGTTTAATAGATACCCCGTTCTGGAAAAACGACCTAGCGCTGATCTTTTGGCTAGTTATATTTTTAGGCTATAAAGCAGGCCATCGTGCTTGTTAACAAAAAATAGGTAGTCTTCTTTTGGCGAAATAATTAATTCCTGGGCATCAAAGCTGATCTGGCTGGTGGAGCCCAGGATTTTTGTTTTTTCGTTAGTCTCGAGGTTGATTTTATAGAAGTCGTCCGCTAGGATGACAATACCCTTATAATAATCATCTGGCCAAGTGGCATTAGCGGAAAGTTCTTTTGGCAAGGCGCAAAAAATAGTCCGGTCATCGGTGCTCCAAACGCACTTGTCTATCAAGCCGGAAAGATTCAGGTCTTTTTGGTTAGTGCCGGTGCTGTCGGTTAGATATAGTTTAGGATTTTTTCCTTGGTCGTTGGTGGCTGAATAAAGGATTTTATCAGCCTTGGGAGACCACTTAACATTTAAACCAAAAATATCGCTTAAAACTTTATTGAAGTCGCCGGTTTCGGAATTGATGGCATAAAGTATGCCTTGGGCTAAGCCGCTGGGAGCCTGCCTAATAGATATTTTTTCTTTTCCCGGCCATTCCACGATCAAATCGTCCAGGCGAGTTTTGAAAATATTTTTCCAATTAGAGCCATCAGGGTTGGCTATACTGATATTGTGCTGGCCGGTGGTTGCGTCAACAAATTGATAAGCAATGCGCTTGCTATCCGGCGACCAGGCAACGTTTCCCATTTTTTCGTTAAGCAAAGAAGACTGCTTATTGTTATAATCGTAGAAATATTTTTTAATTTTATTGTTATCAGAGAAAAAGCCGATCACTTTAGTTTTATCTGGCGACCAGACGGCTTTCAATAGGCCGTTTAAGGCAACAGAAGAGATTTTTTTAATGTTGGCGCCCAGAAAGTCTGATTCAAAAACATTGCCATTTGAACTGACATAATATTTAATAGTTTTGCCGTCTTCGCCCATGGTTGGTGATAAAACCGGCTCTTTGCTAAGAACCCTGATCTTTGAGTCTGTTTGGCTGCCTGAGCCGCTAGAATTACTGCTGTTTGGCAAAGAGGAGTTAGAGCCGTTGCTTCCTCCGCTGGAGGTTGGCAGGGTGCTGCCGTTTTCCGTTGTTTCGGTGGAAGAAGGTTTAAAAAATAAATTATAAACTAAAAGAGCGCCCAATGACAGAACCAATAAAATTGAAGCGATGATCAATATTTTTTTTGTATTCATAATCTTATAATATTACTATAATTTTTTTATTGTAATTATGCAATTTTGACTATTAAAAGTGGAACTGACAAAACGGCTTCCATAGGAGCTTTTTCCGATTGCTTCGCATTTTTCTGCTGTATTATAGTTTACTGCAGTAGAATCAAAGTATTGAGTAATTGTTGTTTCTGTGGTGGTTATGCCATAACGGGGGGTTTCTGACGGAGAGGAAATATTACCTACGGGTTTAATGTTGGGCGACAGATTCGTTAAGCTCGGATCAATAGTATAGAGCAATAAATACGAACAAAGTATTAAGGCGACTCCACCCAAAGCCCCTAAGATCTTATCTTTGGCGTCTTGGGTTGAGCCCACAGAAGCTGCTAGCATGTATTTCACTCCGCCATAGATGATCATGCCTACTGCCAGGAATCCGGCTAAAGATACGCCGAAGATAAAAAGATACCTCATGTATGCCCCCGGGTCGGAGACGGAATCGGGCATGCCGGGCAAACTAACCTCTACTTTATAGGCGTAGCAAGCAGGAGCAGCCAACAGTAAAAATAAGCCGGCGAAGGATAAGGCAATGATTTTTTTATTAAGAGTAGGGCTCATAATTTTTTAATTTAAGTGCAGCCGGATTTAACGCTGTAGTGAATATGGTCGGAATGGGCGGAGCAGCTTTTACTTTTTGAGGCATTCTGCCCGCCGCCCGCCTTGCAATATTCCGGAAACCCGGAATAAAAAAGCTGGTCAACGCATTTATTTTGGCTAAGACTTTGCATTACTTCTTTTTTTTGTTCAGTAGTTAAATTAGAGACCCTGATATCAGCTGCGTTGCCGCTGCAATGCGTTGAAGTGCCGCAGGCAGCGCCAGAAACACAGCTATCAGAGGAAGCGCAACCGTGGCTGCCGGTTGTTTCGGTAACGGTGACCTCGACCGGCAAAGAGCGGAGGCTGTTGGTCAAAGTAGAGCTTACTTTTCCACTTTCTATGTCTTGGCATATTTTATTGGTTTTACAAGCAAGCTCTCCTGTTCCAGTCGCGGTTGCAGTGGTGGCTTCGGTTAGGCCGGAGTCTTGAGGGCTGGGAGCTTCCACATCAGCGGCCATAATTTGGCTTACCGGCAGGGGCGACAGATTCGTTAAGCTCGGATCAATAGTATAGAGCAATAAATACGAACAAAGTATCAAGGCGACTCCACCCAAAGCCCCTAAGATCTTATCTTTGGCATCTTGGGTTGAGCCCACAGAAGCTGCTAGCATATATTTTACTCCGCCATAGATGATCATGCCTACTGCCAGGAATCCAGCTAAAGATACGCCGAAGATAAAAAGATACCTCATGTATGCCCCCGGGTCGGAAACAGAATCGGGCATGCCGGGGAGCTTAACTTCTAGCTCATAGCCGGCCGCCAAGACATTGCTAGCGAAAAAGAACAGAAACCAGCCTGCCAAACAGAAAAGAAACAATTTATTTTTTGAGAAAAAATGAGGCAAGAGTTTATTGTTTTATTTCTATGTTTAAGCCGGCGGATATTTGCTGCAGGGCATCTAGCGGATTTTGAATAGACAAAGACAGATTTTTAAAAACAGAACCAGATAAAGTGCCAGCCGGAACCTTGATGATCAGCTTGTCCGGGTTTTGCTCCCCTAGCGCGGGAGTTAGGGTTTGTTCATTTAATTGCCAATTAAAAACCAGATCTGAAATCTTGTTGGCGCGGAAAAATAAAGGAATAGCATAAATTGTCAGTTCTTTTCCTGTGTTCACCGACATAGATTCGGAAACAGCATAGTTGTTGTTTGGCGTGTTAAATAATATTTGCGGCTGCCGGACTTTTATAGTTAAAAATCCCCGCCAAAGCATATTTTCTTGTGCGTCTAACACCCGAGCTTCGACTTCATGTTTATCCCCGTCCCATTTGGTAATTTGGAATTGGAAAGAGCTTTTTCCTTTCCCCTGGGAAGAATAGGCTTGTTTACCATCTAACACCCAAAGATAGGTAAAAGCGTCTGCGTCTTGAGAAAGTTTTTTAACAGGCAAAACCACTATTTCTACTGTTGTTCCAATGGTAGGCAAAGCCTTGCCGGCGTATTGCGGCGGGATATAAGAATTGCTGGACCAGGTCATTAAAAAATCATTAGTGCCGGCGTTGGCGCTGGGTGTTTGCTCGGCAATATAAAGTCCAATGCTAATTAGTGCGATTAACAGCAAGAGATTTATGAGAATTGATTTTTTAATTTTATTGAGCATATTTTTAGCTTTTTAGCATTTTATTGGCCAGGGCCATTCCCGCAGGAGTTTGTGCCGCGCTGGCTGCTTTCTTTTTTAGATAAGAATAAACAACAATGCCGGTGTTGCTGGGCAAGATCCCAAGCGAGGCAACATCAATTATTTTGGCTATAAAGAAAGAAAGAACCGGATCAAGCTTGGGGTTATAAGAAGATTGCCACATGCCAAAGATTAATCCGGCCAGAGTTTCAGTAAAAAAATTAAGAATAGGAACCAAGCCGATCAGATCAAATAAAATAGCCAAACAAAGCATGCCTGAGGGGAAGGGGGTGGATTGTTTTTCGTTCGTTTGTTTATTATCTGTTTCCGGCATAAGTTTTAAGCTAATTCTTCTTTAGCTTTCTCGATTTTTAATAATTGTCGCGGATCGGAAGTTATGATCTGGTCTTCGGTATAAGAAGCGGTAATTTTTATTGCGGCATGCTGCAGCCCAGCAAAAAATATTCCCTCCCCCACTCCGCATTCCAGCAATAAATATTTTTCTTGCTCGGTTAGGTTGAAGGTTTTTTGAATAATATCAATAGTGGCCGGCGATTGGCGCAGAAGGATCTGCATCGAGGAGTTGGTGACGATCGGTTTGCCATAGGGCGAGTTCATAAAGTCAGCGACGTCTTGTGTGATAGTAGTTAGCCCTAAATAATATTTACGGCAACGCTTAGCAATGCCAAAAAGGAAAGAGGCGGCATCATCGTGGCGCATCATAACCCAGGCTTCGTCCACCACCAGGATTCGCCGTTTAAGCTCGCCTCGAATGGTGTTCCAGATATAGTGCAGCACTACGTACATGGCGATAGGCCGCAACTCATCTTCCATATCGCGGATAGAGAAACAAATTAATTTATTTTTTAATTCAACATTGGTGTGCTGATTAAATAGCCCCGAGTACGACCCGGTAATAAAACGTTCCAGGCGCGAAGCCAATGAAGCGCCACCTTCGGTATTTTTTAAAATGGAATAAAGATCAGAAAGCAGCGGCGGAGTGATCTTAGAAAAATCCGATTGCGGAGTGATATCCCGTGAAGCATAAGTTTCGCTGATAGCGCGGTCAATAATAGAATCTTCGGCTGCTGAAATGCCCCCAAGCATTATACGCAACAATCCTACCAAGGTAATTATGGTAGAGCGCAAAACGTCTCCGGGCTGCTCTCCTTTGGCTGGAATTGGCAGGTCAAAGGGGTTTAAGTGGTTTGGGGAATTAAGAGAGACCTTTATAAAAGAGCCGCCGACGGTTTCAGCTAGATATTGGTATTCGTTTTCCGGGTCAATAATAATAACGTCCGTTCCCATCATTAAAGAACGCAAAACCTCTAATTTAACCGTGTAGCTTTTGCCAGAGCCGGATTTGGCAAAAACCACGGCGTTGGCGTTCTCCAGACTAAAACGGTCAAAAATGATCAAGGAATTATTATGCCGGTTAATGCCGTAGAAAACTCCTTTGTTATCAGATAGATTGACCGAGACAAAGGGAAAGGTACTGGAGAGGGGCCCGGTATTCATTGAAGTGTGGATCTGTAGCTCGTCTTTAGCCATTGGCAAAGTGGAATTAAAGCCCTGTTCTTGCTGGAAGGAGGCGGGCTTGATATAGACCATGCGGCCTTCAAGGAGAGAGCGCATCTCATTTTCCAGGTCATTTAATTCTTTCTCATTATCGCCAAAAATAGTGATATAAAGGCCAAACTTAAAAAACTTTTCATTGCCCTGCAATAAATTATCCCGGAGAGCTTCAATATCATTTAAAGCTGTTTCTAGCATCGGGTCTCTCACTTGCCCCTTTTCTTGGCGTTCATTGATTTGTGATTGGACTTGAACCACTTTTTTCTTTAGCTGGTTCATTATCCAAGGGGTTTCTATCGGGTGCACGAACATGGAGACATTGAACTCTTTATCCAGGGACATGATCGGCGAGAACCAATTGGTGGACAAATACCGGGGGTAAGTAAAAACAAAAAGGGTGCGGGCAAGTTTTTGGTCAACTTGCAGATAGCTAGATTCTATTTTAATGCCCGCTGGCGAGATCAAATCTTTTATTGTGGGGCCGCTGGTTTCCGGCGAGCCCTCAAAAGGCGAAGACAGATTTACTGCTGGATTATTTATAGCGGGGTTTGGTTTTTTGAAAAAATCAAATGGCATAAAGATGAAGTGCAGGAATTATTTTTTTGATTATTCTTTTGGGGTGGTGGGCACATTTTTTGAGCCCATATTATACATTCGATAGAAAAGTTGGGTTAATTCTTCTGTATTTAAGATGGTGGACTTTATACCTATGCCGGCCAGGCCCGAACCCACATACTCTAGCCTTTGCCAAAGCTGAACTCTTAATTCGTCAAAGCTCTTGGTTTCTTCGTTTCCTTTGGGTTTTGAGCTTTGGAATATCCCTAATTTTTCAATTATTCCAGATTCTTTTTTTTCTACGCGCGCCAAGGGCACAACAACAAAAAAAGATTGGTCCATAATATTGCCGACCTCAACTAAGTTTTTTATAAAATCATAATATTCGGCGATTTGGATTTGCAATAATTCGTTGTCTTGCTCTTTTCTTTTTTGTTCAACAGAAGCCAAGTATTCTTCGATGTTCAAATGCCGAGAGGCCATTAATATCTGAATAGGAAAATCAAGGGAGTTTAAAAAACTTTGGTATTTAAAGATCAAAGAATCTTGTTCATCGGTGGATTTTAAAGAAAAGTTAATAGAAGAAGCCATTAAAACGCCGCGCAAATCGCCGCCTTTTAAGATAACAACCCCCTCTTTTATTTCTTCAACCACAATTTTTTGTTGCACCGGAGCAGCCATAAAATAAATTATTATTTATTACTTTTTTTCCAAGTATAAAATCTGGGTTTGATCCAATAATTCAGCCAAGAAGTAAAAATTTGGGTAATGGGCCGGCCACCTATCTTAACAAAGACTATCGCTATAATAACCAGCGCCAAAGGCACGCCTAATAAAAAAACAAACCAAAGCTTGAACATATACCACAAGATAGCGATCACAACTCCCCCGCCAATCACCAGAAAAAATTGTTTAAGCGTTAGCGGCCCAATAATGGTATCTTCAATATCAACGAATTGCGGAACATTAAAGCGCATAAATTATTGTATATCTTTTAAATCAATGATATTGCCGCTTAATTTGGGCGTGTTTTTCGGTGGTGTTTGGTTCTTTAGCGGCCCGATTAAATCTTCTTTGGCAATTGGTTCTCGGTAGCCGCTGGGAGTATTTAAGGAGGTGGCCGAAATAGGCGCCTGGGCAATTGTTTTCTCTGTTATTATATTTTCTAATAGAATAGTTTGATCTTGAGCATTAACAGGCAAAGGCAGATCATCATCATAGGCTTTTAATATGGCCGAGACTAAGTTTCGCTCTGTTTCTGATAATTGCTTGGCGTTGGGGTTACTAAATAAATAATCGCCGCGTTCCAGGGATTCGTGGTGCCCGGCCCCTTTAATTTTTACATAATCCACCAGCCAATTTTTAATTGTGGGGCGGACCGGTTGCTCAAAATCGGCAATTTTTATCGGGGCGCTAGTTAGGTTTTGGTTTAGCAAATCTTTGTTATCCTTAGCTATTTGGCGAAGAGTTTTTTGGCTAAAAACCGCCTGGATGCTTGGCTGTGGTTTTATCTGTTTTTCTTCGCTTTCTGTTTCTGCCCGTTCAAAAATGATTAGTTGGTTATCCGGATCTATCCCAATAGTAGAGTTCTCGTCGACGGCTTCAATTACTTTAGAAAGCTGTTGCCGGTCTTGCTGTGCTAGGTTTTTGGTGTTTTGACTGTTAAAAAGATATTCCGCTCTTTCGTCGGCCTCATGGTCTTGAGCTCCAGCGGTCTCTTTATAATCTTGAAGCCAGTTTTCAACCGAAGGCGCGACCAAATCGATGAAACCGCGGATCTTAATTGGGTTTGAGCTAATCGCTTGTTTCTTTATCTTGGGATATTCAGTTAAGGCCTTATCTATAGGCAAATAGATCAATTTTCTTTGGCTGGCGAGGCGGGCATTAAAAATCTCTGTGGCTAGCCTTTGGTAAATCTCTTCGGCTCGCTTTGTGTCTATGTCGGCGTTTATTGTTAAGGAAGAAATAATCTCTGCTGGGGCCATTTCTCTAAAATAATAAGCCCTGACCGATCGGGATATCTCAGCGGCTTGCCAAAGCGTTAGTTTAAGGTCTTGGCTAATTTTTTTTATAATATTAGCTGTATCTTGTGAAGCTAATATGTTTTGTGCGGATTCTGGTATTTGCAAAAACTTTTTTTGCCTTTCTTCTACTTTTTCTGGCGTTTCATCACTCGGGTTTTTTGTAGTAGAAACAAGCCAAGGATTATAATTCTTGGCATCTTGAAACTCTTGGAGAGATTTTATAAAAGAATCTTTTATCATTAGGTTAAACTATATTTGTGCCGACTAATTTATTTATGGCTGCTGCATCGGTTGGACTTAACCTTTTGGCAAGGTCAGCTTGAACCCCCGGTTTGCTAATCATTGAGCTAAGAGACTTAAAGGTTGCCGATGCCATCCTGGTCCTATCTTTACTTCCAGAAAGCAAGTTCTTTTCTATTTCGGACCATTTTAGGTCGGTTAATTTTTCTGTTGTTAGTTTCCCTATCTCTTGTTCAACGGTGTCGTCTTCAATTTGTTCCGCTATATCATTATCGCTCCATGTTGGATTGGCGGCCTTAATTGCGGCATAAGTAGGATCTGTTGCTTTCTCTTTAAGGATCTTTTTGGCTTTCTCTTTGGCGTTGTTAAAAGCAACGAGATCAGCTCTTTTTTTGCCAACTTTTACGTCAACTGATTTTTGTATTTTCCCATTTTTGTTGTTAGAGCTGAAGGCTTGATAAGTTGCTGCATCTATTTCTCCCATATTGGCTAGGGCATAGACCGCTGAAGCGTCCCCTCTTTTGGCCAGGCTTTGAATATCCGGCAAAGATTTATTTTTCTCATATTCTCCAGCCCTGGTTTTCATATTTTTTTCTAGGGCGCTGCTTGAGCCTAAAGCCGTCGCTACTTGCGCCTGTCTCTTTGCTAGAGGAGCGGCCAGATATTTATCTTTGAGCTCTCCGTAGCGCTCTTTGACGCCTCCAGGAATGCCGGTAGCCTCGAATGCTTTTTGAGGCAAACTTCTTAGTTTGCTTCCCGCTTTTTTACCCCAGCCAACTACGGTGTTAGCGCCTGAAAGCCCGACTTGCTCGGCGGTTTTGATGCCCATAATAAGCAGGGCAATAACAACTATATACTGCATTAGCTTTCCTATATCCGATAAGAAATCACTAACAAATACATTGCCTATAGCTTTTTGGGTGGCCGATGACCCAATATTAAAAAGGCTTGAAACGCTGGCAACGGAAACAGCTAGATAAATAAAGAAGGCGTAAATTGGCGCAAAGAAAGTCCATTTAAAAAACTTATTCCACCAATCATCAATAAAACCTTTTAGCCCCGGCAAGGGCGCTATCATGCCCATCCAGGCAATGGGGGCAAAAATCAATAAAACCCAAAGAGAGACTAATCGAAGGAGCATAAAAATTGCTCCGGCCGCTAAAGAAAAAGTGGCAATTAATATGATTACTATTCCAAAAACCAGGGTGCCAAATATTTGGAGCAGGCTAGCTGAGCCGCCACCAAGACTTTTTTGAATATTGGCAGTGTCGTTGAGGTTGGTGTTAACTTGGAAAACTTTGGCAATATTAAGGCTATTGGCTAATTGTTCTGAAATGCTGCCGGAAGAACCGCCGGCTGCATCGATGAAATAACGCGTGAGGATTTGGGAAAAATCAATAATAATGCCCAGGAGCATCAAGCTGAAATTAATTGTTAGGGCAACAATGATTAACTTGGGTAGGATGCTCTTAACCGGAAACTTATCGGTTTGTAAAATTGTGTCAAAGGCCATTAATAATAAAAGAAGCGCAAATATCATATTGCAAAGCCCACGGGTTACTTCCCAGCCGTTAGTTACGATCGATGCCTTAGTAAATCCGATGTCCTCTATTTTGAACGATGTTTCCAAAAGAAAAGCTGCTATGGCTATCAATTTGCTGAATAGCCATAAAATCCCATATGCTCCCCACGCCAGCACCTCCATTACAAAATCCCCCGGCTTTGTTATGGCATCAAGAAAGCCAGCTTGAGCGTTGGAAACATTAAAAACAAAGATAGAACCCAAAACTAAAAAAACCGAGATAAAACCGATTGCGATTTTTTTGTTTTTAGTTAGGGTTGGCATAAACGGAAGGCGCTAGAAAAACTAAAAGTCTACTCCCATGCAACTATTCCGGGCGTTTTTATAAGTTAATTCAACTGTTTGAGCATTACAGAGATCTTTATAATAAGATCCAGATTGAGCATAAGCACAATCTTGTATGAATCCTTTTCTGGTCATAATTTCTTGTCGGTCTGTTGCTGTTCTTCCAGACTTTGTAGTTGTTTCTTGTGTGAAGTCGCTAAAATCGGTAGAACTGCTAGAAAGTAAGGCTTGGTTAGATGCAATTGCTTTGGTCTTAGCAGTATTCATGGCTGTCTCCGCGGTGCTGGTGGAGATATTATTATTTAATCCCCCGCTGTTTTGCCATTCTTCATAGAGGGCCATATAATTTTCGGCCGTTTTTTTATAATCTAGGGAGTCTTTGATCGCTATATCAACTTTTGTTATTGTATCTTGAAGTTCGGATATTTTTTTATTGACGGAGGCTATTTCATTTTCAATGGCTACGGAAGAGGATATTTTTTCGTATTTAATTATTGTTTGGTTTAGTTCGCAAACATTAAATTCGGTGATAGTGTTATATTGTAGATTGGTGGTTTTTAAAAATAAACCTTCCCCTGTTCCCGGAATAGTGAATTTAATTTTTTCTGTAAGGGTGTCGGTACAAGGGCAAGCTCGGTAATTGTTAGTTATAACGCAGGTGGTGGACGTGCTTTGGGTGTTGGGGATTTGGGTTATTGTTACTCCAGAAGGTACGGTGCAATTATTTTGAACAATGTCTTTTAGGCTGTCGAGAGTATTATTTTGAGCGTTTTTTATGGAATCAAGGATGCTCACGCTTGCTTGATAGTCTGTAATAACGTTTTTTAGGTTTTCTTTTAGCAATTCTTGTTGCGCATTGAGGGCCTTAATCTCTGCTCCGGCGTTTGAAGCGTTGGTATACGGAGAGATGTTCACAATGGGAGGTGTCGCAGTAGTTATACCTGGCCCCGATGCGCCAGAGCTGCCAGCTCCGGTTTTCATCGCTGCTACGCCTTCTTTGATAACTCGATTAATGACGGCATCAATAATCGCGGCGGCATATTCGGCAAACTCTTTGGATTGTATAAGATTTTCAATATCAACGCCTGCAGCTTGCGAAAGAGCGTCTCCGGCTACTCGGCCCGGAGTCCTAATTTCCCATTTCAAGCAGGTGCAAGAAGAGCTCATCTGCTCTTTGGTCCAGCCAAGAGACGAGCCAGAATAGGTCTCTTTGTATGTTTCGCCAACCATAGGATCAACACACTGTCTTTGGGAACAAACTTTATCGCCTTCGAACCCAGCAGCTGAGGATACTTCATTTTTTGCCGCTTCTTGGGCTTTGGCCATTACATCATATTTTTGGTCTAGAACCATCAGGGTTGCCCCCATAATATTATTTTGGGTTTCAGAAACCTCTATCCAGCCAGCCCAGCCGCCATTGGAAAAATTATTAAAGAAATTATTAATATTGGAGGTTATTTTAGAAAGAGTGCATTTAATGGCCGATTCATTAAACTCTTGGGGTTTTGATAGGGCAATTTTTAGTTTAAAGTCGAAGGTGTCGCATAAAAAGCCCATACCAAGATATTGGCTTATAAAATTGCCAGCTGCTGTGTCGGCGGCTTTGGTTAAAAAGCCTTGCCAATCAGTCACAAACCTTGGTGTGGTGCCGTTTTGAATCCATTTAACAATATCATTAACTATCATATTAAGCAGCTGTTTTCTCAGAATGTTCCAGGCAATCTTGGCTGCTTCTTTTAAAATAGTATTTCCTTTTTCCCATAATGCTGTAGCGGCAGAAATTGCTGCTTGAGCGCCGGTATAAGCTTCTTGAATTCCGCTCCAAACATAATCTAATACTTCTGTTATCCACTGGGGGATTTGAACGGCGAGAGAAGACCAGATTGCCTGAGCTCGTTGGTTTTGCTGGTACGGTAACATAACCCCGCCGACAATTAAATTAGCCAGAAGAACCACAAGAACAATAAGGGCAAAATGTTGTTGAGAGAAAGCGCTATTAAAAAATAGACCAGAGTTAATCATAGAAAACGTTTTTATGGATGTGTGGAGATAATATTAGAAACATTTTTCAGCCAGTTGCTCATTTCTAGAGAAACTATTTCATATTCTTGTATCGCAAGATTGGCTTTTAACGGGTCGGTGTTAATATCTTTTATTGCTAGATATATTTTAATTAAGCTGGAAAGCATATTTAACTGCTCTTTATGAGTAGATAATAAATCGGTTGGTACGGCTACATTGAGATTTTTTAAGTTAGCATAAGCGGTTTGGCAAACCGATAAGATGCTATTTAACTCGGAAAAATCGTTGTTTTGGACAGCGGTTAAAAAAAGAGCAGCTTCTGTTTCTTCGACTGGTGGGTTTTCTGATAAAGACGGAATAGCGGCGGCGGCTTTTTCTGCGTAGCGCTGGATAGACCCCCGGCTATTATCGGTAGTCGTTTTTATTTGATTTTCATCAATAGGGTCTGGAGCAAAAAACTGATCTTTATGTTGGGTTATTTCCCAAACCGATTGCTGGATGCCGGGAAACTCCTCTAGTTCACTAGAAGAAAGCAAGTTGCCGTCAGCGCCAAAAGAGCTAATTTTGTCTTGGGTTAACTGTTCGGAAAGTTTTTGTTTCAAGGCGATGGTTAAGTTAGAGGGCAGGGGGCGCGGAGTTTTTGGCGTGGTGCCTGGCAATTCGTCTCCCGGCGCTTTTTTAGCTGGGTCATATCCAGAAGAAACTTCTTCCCCATCAAAATAGCCGTCGCCATCAGTATCGGTTTTGCAGGCATCAGAAAAATAAACTTGAAGTTCTTGCCAATCTTTTAACCCATCATCATCAGAGTCTTTATTAGCATCGTTAGCATTTGGTTGGCAAGTTGTGGCATCAAGGGTGGTTCCTTTTAAAATATCGCTGAGCTGGCCGGCAGAGACTTGGCCGCTTTTTAAGACTAAATAACCACCTAAAAAAACGCCGGTTAGCAATATTAAAATTGCCACAAGCAAACTGATCTTTCGCGAGTGATTTTTAGTATTTGTCATTTGCTTAATTATACAGTATTTTAAGCATGTCAACAATTGATTTTTGTCTTTATTTATCCACAAAGAAAGGCTTCCCTATCTTTCGGTGATTTAAAGTGGTATTCTTATAAAAAAGTATGAAAAAATTATTGATTTTTGTCGTTTTTGTCGCCGGATATTTGATAATGTCTTTAGAACTTTTGGGTTCTCGGGTTCTAGCACCATATTTTGGCGCCTCAATTTATGTTTGGGGAAGCTTGATTGGTTTGATCTTAACGGCGTTGGCTGGTGGATATTATTTAGGCGGTTGGCTGGCAGAATTGCCACAAAATCAAGGAGAAAGTTCTAAAAGATTTCTAGATAAATTATTTTTGGTTGTGGCTGTTTTTTTGCTTTTTGACCTTTTCTCTTATGTGGCAATTTTAAAATGGTTGTCTTCTTGGGACGCGGTTTGGGGAACGTTAGCGGCATCATTAATGCTTTTTTGCGTTCCGATGGTGGCCTTGGCTGCGGTCTCTCCCTTGGTAATTAAGATTTTGTCGGAACAAGAAAAAACTGGCAAGGCAGCGGGATTAGTTTATGCCTGGGGAACGGCAGGCAGTATTTTAGGCACTTTTTTAACAACTTTTTGGTCGGTCCCCTATTTTGGCTCTCGTTTGACTCTTTATGGTTGTTTTTTTATTTCCCTTTTGGTTTTGGTGGGATTATTTTTAATGGTTGACCGCAAAATAATTTTATTGCCGATTTTATTTTTTTTAATTTCTTTAGCGGTTCTAAGTTCGTCGGTTCTAGTCCAGGGTGTCATTTTAGAAACTGAATCAGCGTATAATCAGATAAGGCTTATTAATAGAGATGGAAAAATATTACTAACTTTAAACTCTCAACAGGACTCATTGGTGCATTCTGGCTATTCAAATATTAGTTCCGGTGATAATTGGTCTTACCTTAATAACTTATTTGGGGTTGGTCCGTTAATTAAACCGGTAGACAGCTTGTTGGTTTTGGGCATGGCGGCCGGCTCTACTGTTTTACAGCACCAAGCATTTTCTCCGCAAATTAAAATTGACGCCGTGGAGATTGACCCCAAAATTATTGCCATTGCCAAGGAGCAATTTGGTTTAAAAGAAAACGAAAACCTTAGTATCTGGCAAGCCGATGCCCGCCCATTTTTATCCAATAATCAGAAACAATACGATATGATCGAAATAGACCTATTTCAAGGCGGTCCCTACAGCCCATTTTATACTATGACCCAAGAATTTTTTGAATTAACTAGCAAGCGGCTTAGCCAGAACGGGTTTATAATGATGAACGTTTTTGCGCCAGGTCATCAAGAACTTTTAGGTCCGGTTTTAAATGCTATTGCTTCAGTTTATCCTTCTGTGTATAAAATACCATTGCGTAGTAATTTTATTATTTTAGCTACCAGATCTGCCACTTCTTTGGAAGCAATAAAAAATGAATTAGAAGGAGCTATAAAACTAGCGCCAGAAGATCTGAAGCCAGCTGTTGTTTATGTTCAAGATTATATAGAGCCATATGAAGCGAACAAAAAAGCGCCCATTTTTACAGACGATTGGGCGCCGGTGGAAAAAATTACCTATAGAATGCTAAAAGGGTTAAACTTGTAATTCGTAGTTTTTTGAGATATTATAAAGTTTCAATAAGAAAAAGCCATGACCTTAAGAGAAATAATAAATCAGGCCATAAACAGAGAAATAAGCTGGCCAAAATCATTGGCTACGGTTTTTTCGATAATTTTTCTTAGGATTTTTTTGGAGAACTTTTCTAGTACAGGGCCCCAAAGTTCGTTTACTTTGATTTCCGGTGTTTTTTTGCATATCCCTTTGTTTTATATTTCAATTATTGCTTCATTGTTTTTAGCTATTCTTTTTTTTGCTAAGTTAGAAATAAAACAGGCAATAAATCTAGGGGTTCTTTTTTCGCCAATAATGTGCTTGCCGCCGATAGTAGATCTAATTTTTACCGGGGGGGCTGGCGCCAATACCGCGTATCTTTTTTTCAATAATTTCAGGGAAGCGTTTTTTGATTTCCTGACTTTTTTTGGAAAATTCGTTGATCCGGGAATTACTTTAGGGATGAGAATTGAAATCTTTTTGGTTCTAGCTGGCGTTGCTTATTTAATCTATTTAAAAACTCGGAATATAAAAAGAACAATTTTGGGCGCGTTTTTTTGCTATATTGTTTTTTTTATATACCTCGCATTCCCTGGCTTTATAGTTGTCCTGTTCGATCACAGCAATTATTTAGCTTTGAATCAGGATGGAGGTTCTAGCGCTTTCTCTCTTGTTTTAAGCAGTCTCTTCTCTGGCAGTCTGTTAAAAACTATACATTTTTCAGAAGTTTTGTCTTCTAACAGAGCAGTGCTTTTTAACCAGCAATTTGATATTTTATGCAGCCGGATATTATGGCTGGTCCTTCTTTTCCAAGGCGGACTGATTTTTTATTTAAAAAATAAACAGTCATTTTTTCCCTGGTTAAACAATTTACGCTGGGAAAGGGTTCTTTACTATTTGGCCTTGAGTGTTTTGGGAATGTTTTTAGGCCTTTCTCTTTATTTGTTTGGTTATTCCTTTGGTTTTATTGATTTTTTAGGCCTTTTAATTTTCTTTGTTTTAGTGGCTTTAAGCTTCTGGCTGGCAGTCGGAATTAATGACCAAGCCGATTTAAAAACAGACAGCATTAGCAATCCGGATAGGCCGCTGGTTAAAAAAACAATTACCGATAAAGAACAAAACGCAATTAATTTATTTTTATTCGTGGCTATTATAATCGGTTCTCTTTTAATAAATTGCTGGGTTTTGATCTTGCTTTTATTGTTTCAGGGAGTTTATTTTATCTATTCAAGCCCCCCTTTTCGTCTTAAGCAGGCTTTTGGTCTTTCCTCTTTATTGGTTGGGCTTAATGCTCTGGTTATAACAATGGCGGGGTTCTACTTTGTCTCTCCCCAACAGTCTTTGATCAATTTTCCTAAGAATGTTCTTATCATGTTACTTTTTGGATTCACATTAGGCGTTAACATAAAAGACATAAAAGATTACGAGGGCGATAAGGCAGATAATATTAATACTATCCCGGTTGTTTTTGGTCTCTTGTGGGGCAAGAGAATTATCGCGGCTTTGGCATTTTTGGCTTTGTTGGCAGTCGCTTTGCTCACAAGCCTAAAGGGCATTATGGTCGCTTCTTTAATTTTTTCTATTATCTTTTTCTTGCTTATAAATCGGAGAGACTATGAAGAAAAGTCGATTTTTGGCGCTTTCTTTATTTATATAACGATTTGTATTATTTCGTTGATTACACGCTAATAAATGAAAAGCGCCCATTTTTACAGACGATTGGGCGCCGGTGGAAGCAATTATTTATAAAATGCTTCAAGGGTTAAAGATCTAGATTTTTTGCCAGGGTAAGCCAATCTTCAACGGTCAGCGTTTCAGCGCGCTGGCTATTTTTTATTTCGGAGGTTTCTAGCGCGGTAGCAATTATTTCTTTGCTTAGTTTTAGTTCTTGGCTCAAATTATTTAAAAGCTGTTTCCGTGGATGGCTGAAGCCAGCGTGGGCGACTTTAAAAAATAAATTAGTATTTATTTTGCTTGAATAGTTATTATGCGGAGTAATTTTTATTATAGCCGAATCAACTTTGGGCTTAGGCCAGAAAGCATTTTTGGAAACTGAAGTGATAATTTTTGGTGTAGCATAAAATTGCGTGGCTGCAGCCAGCAGCGACATTTCCGGAACTTTGGCACAGATGCGCTTAGCCACTTCTTTTTGGATCATTAAAATAATATCTTGTGGCGGCTTGGCGCTTTCCAATAATAAGCGGATGAGATGCGAGGTTAAGTAATAAGGAATATTGGCAACAACTTTATAGGGTTGAGGCAAAGAAAGAGAGTCGTTGTTTAAACATTCTAAAATATCGCCCTCAACGATCTCTATGTTTTTGGCCGCGGCTAATTTTATTTTAAGCAGCGCTGCTAAGTTTCGGTCTTTTTCTACGGCAATAACGCGGCCGGCTGATTGGGCCAGCGCTTCGGTTAAAATCCCCTCCCCCGGCCCTATTTCCAAAATAGTATCGTTGGAAGTTAAATTGGCCGCGGCGATAATTTTGTCTAAAACATTTTTATCGCGCAAAAAGTTTTGGCCGAGAAGCTTATTTGGTTTTATATTTTCTCTCTCCATATGTATTTTTTAGAACGGCAATTCTATTCCGTCTTCATCTGTTTCTTCATCGTTGAAGTTTATTAGTTCTACCAAATGCGGCGGAATATCATTTAAAAATCTAGAAGGCGGATTCACGGTTGTTGAGCCAAAAAGATTTCGTAGCCGGGCGGCAATTAGATAAAGCTTGTCTTTGGCGCGGGTGATACCGACATAACACAAACGTCGCTCTTCTTCCATCTGTGAAAAATCGATCAGGCTGCGTGAATGAGGGAAAATGCCGTCTTCCATTCCGGCCATAAAAACCACCGGAAACTCCAAGCCCTTGGCGCAATGCAGGGTCATTAAGTTAACTAAGTCTTTCCCGGTTACAACTTCGTCGTGGTTGGACATCAAAGATGCCTCTTCAAGAAATAGTTGCAAACCGCTGGCTAGATCGGACTTGGCTATCACATCATATTTTTTTGTGACCGTGAAAAGTTCTTTTAGATTTTCCCAGCGTTCGCGGCCTTCCTCGGTTTTATCGTTAATATATTCTTCGTAGCCGGTTTTATCAATTATTAATTTTAATAATTGGCTAAGCGGCAAAGTTTGGGCGGCTTGGCGCAGTTCGTCCATCAAATTAGAAAACTTATCCCAAGCGCGGCGGCGCTGGGGCGTGGCGTCAGTTAATAATTGACCTTGGCCTAAGCCAATTAACTTTTGGCAATTAACATCTTTGCCAAAACCGCGAGCCGGCACATTAATAATGCGTTCCATCGCCACCACATCGCTGGGGTTTTGGACTAGGCGAAAATAAGCCAGCATATCTTTTATCTCGCGGCGGTCGTAGAACTTTAAAGTGCCCACAACTTTATAAGGCAGCCCGGCTTTTAAGAATCTTTCTTCCAGGGCTCGCGATTGGGCGTTGGTGCGATAAAGCACCGTGAAGTCGCTTAATTTTAATTTTGGCTGGGTTCTTTTTAGTTTGAGGATCTCGCTAATAATATAACTCCCCTCTTCTCGCTCGTCTTGCGCGCCAAAAATTGTTATTAAGTGCCCCGCCGGATTTTCCGTCCAGAGTTCTTTTTCTTTGCGATTTTTATTTTTAATTATAACTTGATGCGCGGCGTTTAAAATATTTTGCGTCGAGCGATAATTTTGTTCCAGCAAAATAACCTTGGCTTCCGGATAATCTTTTTCAAAGTTTAAAATATTACGGAAGTCCGCGCCGCGCCAGGAATAAATTGATTGGGCTTCGTCGCCGATGACAAATAGATTTTTATATTTGGCCGCCAGAAGGTTGATCAAAAGATATTGGGCGTGGTTAGTATCTTGGTATTCGTCCACCATCAGATACCGGAACTTTTCCTGGTATTTTTTCAGGATATCGGGATTCTCTTGCCAAAGCTTGACCATCAACATGATGAGGTCGTCAAAATCCATAGCGTTGGCCTTTTTCAATTGTTCTTCATATGCGGTAAATATCTTGGCTACGGTTTGTGGCCAAAAATCATAAGCTTCAGCCGAAAAAGTAGCCGCGTTTTTTAATTCGTTTTTGGCTTGCGAAATTGTTTCAGCGACGGCCGCGGGATTGAATTGGTCTTCGGAAATAGCGAGGCTGGCCATCGCTTTTTTTATCATAGACTTGCTGTCGGCGGCATCAAAAATTATGAAGTCGCTTTTATAGCCCAGGTGCTTGGCTTCATGGCGCAAGAATTGGGCGCAAACAGCATGGAAGGTGCCGATAGTAGGCATCTTAAAATCGCGCTTGGCCTGCAAGGCGATCAATTTGGCAATGCGGTCTTTCATCTCGTTGGCCGCTTTATTGGTGAAAGTGACCGCTAAGATTTGCTCAGCCGGGATACCTTGGTTTATTAAATAGGCCACGCGATGGGTTAGAACGCGAGTTTTTCCAGAACCTGGCCCGGCAATGATCAATACGGGTCCGGCGATTTGTGAAACCGCCTCGATCTGTTTTTGGTTGAGTCCTTTTAAAATCATACGCAGTAAGTATAAACCATTAAAATAAAAATCCCAAATAAAGATAAAAATATTGACCCTAAAGCCGATTTTTAGTAGCATGAAGGTGCTTAAAGGGAGGGTTTTTTAATTGGTAAGAAGGCTTATCTTTAGGCGAAAAATGAATAATAATTCCGATAAAATACACCATCGTTTGCTTCGGGTAATAAAGGTAATTTTAGGGAATCTTCAAAAACCGCTTCAATCAATGGCTTGCCATAGGCGATGCCTGATTGTTGTTGCGGTTATTTTTATTGCTTTCTGGGGTTTGAATTATCTTGATCTGCCGATAAAAGAGAAAAAAGAAGCAGTGGGCAATAAGTGGTGGCAAAGCGGCGGAGAAGAATTAATAGAAGAGACGGCGGCTAACTTAAATGTGGGTATTTTAGGCGGAGCTTTGGACTTTTCAGCCGCAGCGATTCCAGCGGCTCAAGCGAGCGTGGACTTTTCAGCTGACGATGAATTGGAAAACCAAGACTTGGCGATTATGGAAGGTTCGGGGCTTCTATCTCCCGAAATGTCCGGGAACGCATTCTTTGGGATGCAAAAGGAAGCCACAACTTATGTTGTGCAGCAAGGAGACACTCCTTCTTCTATCGCGGTTAAGTTCAATATTAATACGGACACGGTTTTGTCGGCCAACAACCTGCGTGATGGCGATTATATTAAACCGGGCCAAACTTTGATCATTTTGCCGATTAACGGCGTCAGGGTAAAGATCGCGGCTAAAGACACGATTGCCGCTTTAGCTAAAAAATATAAGGGTAAGGAGGACGAAATCAAGGCCTTTAATGGGCTTTATGAGGATTCAAAATTAGTGGTTGGCAATTATATAATTATTCCGGATGGCGAAATGCCAACTGTTTATGTTGCGCCTAAAGTGACAGCGCCAAAGTATTCCAGCGGGACATCTTTGAGCGGGAGCTGGCTGATAGCGCCGACAACAGGTAAGGATTGGGGCCGGCTGCATGGCAATAATGCGGTTGACGTGGCTAATGCCTGCGGAACACCGGTTTATGCGGCCGCGGCGGGAACAGTTATACTATCGGATGATATCGGATGGAACTTTGGTTATGGCAAGTATATTATGATAAAGCATTCAAATGGCGTGGTGACAGTTTATGGCCATGCTTCTCGGCTGATAGCTGAAGTGGGCCAGCAGGTTGGCCAAGGCCAATTGATAATGTTAATGGGAACGACCGGCCGTTCGACAGGATGCCACTTGCACTTTGAAGTGCGAGGGGCCAAGAACCCGCTGGTGGGAGCCAAGACTATTAAATAGACGGAGAAGTGAATAAGTGAATAAGAAAATAAAAAGCCCCCGTTTCGTTTTTACGAAATTAAGGGGCTTTTAAATATTTAAAAGCTATCTTCTCTGGGCCGGTATTGCAGGGCTTCGGCTAAATGCTGCGGCTGGATATTGGTTTCCAGGGCTAAGTCGGCAATAGTGCGGGCAAGTTTTAGGACTCGATGGTAGGCTCGGGCGGATAATTTGAGATTTTGTACGGCAGTTTTTAATATCTCCTGGCTTGCATTATCTAATTGGCAGTAAGCTTTCATTTGTTGCAGGTTCATTTCTGAATTAGTTTGGATTTTATCATCTTTAAACCTGTCTTGCTGTTTTTGGCGGGCATTTTGCACGCGGGCTCTCACAGTGCGAGAATCTTCTCCTACTTTTTCTGAAGCCAGCTTCTCATATTTAATAGCCGGCACATCAATATGCAGGTCAATGCGGTCCAGCAAGGGTCCGGAAATGCGGCGTTTGTATTTGCTGACCTGAGCCGGAGAGCAGATGCATTGCTTGTCGGGGTTGGTGGCGTGGCCGCAAGGGCAAGGATTCATAGCGGCGACTAGCATAAATTGGGCTGGGAACTCCAGGGCCCCTGAAGCGCGGGAAACTGTGATGATCCCATCTTCCAAGGGCTGGCGCAAGGCCTCCAGGACATCCCGATGAAACTCCGGCAGTTCATCTAAAAACAGCACGCCCCGGTGCGCCAGCGTGATTTCTCCGGGCCTAGGATGGTTGCCGCCGCCAACCAGCGCTACGGCTGAAGCGGTATGATGCGGGCTGCGGAAGGGTCGCTGTGTCAGAACGGGCTTCTCTTGATTAAGCCGGCCAGCGATACTGAAGATCTTAGTTGTTTCCAGCGCTTCGGCAAAAGATAGGGGCGGCAAGATGGTGGGCAGGGTGCGCGCCAACAAAGTTTTACCGGTGCCGGGCGGGCCGGACATTAAAATATTGTGGTGCCCGGCCGCGGCAATTTCCAAGGCCCGCTTGGCCTGTTCTTGCCCGCGGATATAGGCCATATCTGCGCCGCTTTCCAAAGCATCAAAATCGAAATTAAGCTCAGTTGGCGGCTGGGGTGCTAAAACTTCTTTTTGTTCCAAATGCAAAAATAATTGTTCCAGCGAGTCTAGGCCGAAAACTTTAATTTCTTTTATTAGGGCGGCTTCAGCCGCATTGGCGCGAGGCACGAATAACTCGCCAAATCCCCTTTCGCGCGCCATCAAGGCAATCGGCAGGGCGCCGCTGATTGGCCGAAGTTTGCCTTCCAGCGACAATTCGCCGACAAATATTTTATTTGAGATCTCGCTGGCTAAAAGCTGTTCTGAGGCTAATAAAAAAGCCACGGCGACGGGCAGATCGTAGCTTGGCCCTTCTTTTTTAATATCGGCCGGAGCCAGGTTAACGATAACTCGGCGGTTAGTGTGGTGCGGAGGCGAAGCCCCAGAGTTTTTAATGGCGGAAGAAACCCGTTCCTTGGATTCGTTAACCGCGGTATCGGGCAGTCCAACGATTTGAAAGGTGTGGAGCCCGGGAGACATATCAACTTCAACCTCTATCGGCTGGCAAGAGAGGCCTAAAACCGCAGCCGAGAAAACTTTGGCAGGAGAAGGCATAATATCTTAATAAAAAAGCACCCGAAGGTGCTTTTAATGATAAGCTGGTTAGTTATTTTGTTGGCACTTTAAGCAGAGTGTCGCTTCGGGCATTGCTTCTAGCCTCTTAATATCTATTTTTTCGGAGCATTTTTCACATTGGCCGTAGGAGCCATTTTTTATCTTGTCCAAAGCTTTATTGATATTGGCCAAGCGCAGCTCCAGCGCATACTCAACGGGCAGAGCGCTGTCGTAGGCAGCTACTTCCAGTGCTTCTTCGTCAACGCTTTGAGTCGTACCAAAATCAGGGAAATTGGTATCATAATCCCCTTTTACCTGTTCGTCCTTTTTGCTAAAAGAAGCCAGCTCGTCTTGCAGCTTTAACCGTCTGTCTTCCAGCTTCTTTTTCAGTTGTGATAAAGAGTTTTTATCCATATCGTTATTTATAGTATAGGTTAAGAAGTTAAGATAAGGCAAGAGCAGAGCCAAATATTTGAGGCGGAAATAAAAAAACACCGCTTAACGGTGATGGGTGTCTTGGCTGAGGGGTAAACTGTTTGAGGGGCGTTAATAGCCCGAAAAAATATAATTTAATGGGGCTAACGCCCCTCAGCCTCTTTGTACCTCGTCTATTAAGAAAGTCCTAAGGCCTTTTTTTTATACGGCCCGCAAACTATACGCGACACAAAAAGGAAACAAAGCTCTCCTTGACCAGCCATGCCTTTTTAATAGGCTAAAAAAAGAACTGATCAATTTGATAAATATTTAGCCAGTTTCAAGGAGCTGTCATTATTTTAACAGGTTAAGCGAAAACCCGTCAAGCGCGCCTTTTCCACACTTTGTCCACACTCTCCAGGGCTGATTTATCAGCTCGGCCTTTAAGTTTTATTTAATTATCCTATCAATTGTCGACTTGGCTAGAGAAAGGTCATTAGTAAGGATAAAATAGCCGTTAGCCGCGGCATAAAAAAGGCTTTGTTTGTCTTTATTTAGAGACTGAACCTGAGATATCTTGATCTGGCGATAAGACTCGTTTATTAGATTGAAGTTTTGTTTTAATCCTTCTTCGGTTTTGTCTCTGGTTTGGGAAAAGATATCAGAAGGAGCTTTAATTGAAGATAAAATAAGCCAAGTGGCTGGAGTATCGGGGTTTTGAGGCAAAATAGCCAGCGCCATTTGGTCTGAAAAGGCGGTTAATAGTTGTTCTGGCTGCTCAATTTTAGCTAAAGAGAAAAAATCTTTCAGCGCGTTGGCGCTCCAGGCTAGCGGCGGCCAATCTGGTTGAAGGGATTTTTGGGACTTTATCAAGGCTAAAAGCGAAGTTTGGTTAAAATACGAAGAAACGGCAGTGTCTTGAGGCAGAAGCTTAAAATAAGGCGAGACGGGTTTTAGAAAATAAAGCCAAGCAATAGCGCCTCCCTCTACTACGACCATAACTAATAACAGCCAAAGATATTTTTTCCAGCGATTGTCGGTAGACGGCCGATTTAATAAGCCGTTTAGATTTAAAATGTTTTTTAGGGGTTTAGCCGGCTCTGGCTGGTTATTGGCGTTTTTATTTATTTTAATTTGAGTCGGTTGCATAATATTGAGCCATTTTTAAATTAAACTCTTTCATTAGTCTATCACTTTTTGATTGCGGGTGAAACATTAAGCAATAGTCGCTGACAAAAACTTGGTCTTGGGCGCCGCTTTGTTCTAACAGCCTTTTTTTATTGATGCGTTTTTTTTGCCATTGGCCGGCGATCTTTTCCAAGGTGTCCCCTATTCGGCCGCCCATAAGAGCTTCTGCTGTTTGGCGCAGCCAGGAAAAAAATAACGGCGCTTTAATTTTTTTAGCATTTCGGCTGTTTGGCCAGGGGTAATTTTTTAAAAAACTGCTAAGCCAATTGTTGGCGCCGACAAACTTGGCGTAACTCCCTTTTTGGATTTCCAGGATCGGGGTGAGCCGGCCGTATTCTTGGGCTGAATGCCAGTCTCGGGATTTGGCTTGCGCGGTAATCTCTAAATTATTTTCTGTTAAATAACAATTTAAACAGAGGCGGTCTTGGGTTAGTTGGCCGTGGCGCCTTTTTTTAAGCAATCCCACCAGGCCGGTTAGCAGAAGCCTGCCTAACCAGAGGCGATTTTTTTTAAGAACAATGAGTAGGTCAAAATCGCTGGATTCTTTGGTATTGTGGGCGGTTAAAGATCCGGTCACGGCCGCGAGTCTCAGCCAAGGCACTAAGGCTAAGTATTTCCCTGATCTTTTTAATTTTTTCCATTTCATTTGCGCCAGCTTCATTCTTTTTTGACGGACGGCAATAAGCTGGTCTTGACCGGGCAAAAAATACAAGCCATTTTTTTGTTGGGCTAAGTTGGATCTTTTTAGTTCTTGCCAAACGCTAAAAAACGAAATCTCCGGGTCGCCCGCCCGGAGATATTTGAAGATTTCAAGCGCCGTAAGCGGGCGCTCCAGCAAGTCGTAATAAATTAGCGGAGCAATTAAGGCTTGGTTATGGCTGGTCATTATTAATAGTGGTTATCTCCGACAAAAGGCGGTCGATCATGGCCAGCATGCTGTCTTTGGACGTGGCAAAGATAAGCTTGTTGTTTAAGATAGCATAATCAAAAGAAAGGCTGGCTTCCGGCAGATTAACATAGCGTATAGCTATGTTGCGGTAAGTGTTATTTAACCAGACGGGGTTGGCTGGCAAGCTATTTTTTATATCGTCCGGCAATAAGATCTTTAAGCTAGGGATCATTAACTGTTCCAAGTCCTTCAAGCTTTTTGTTAGATCTTCAAGCGAAGTGGTAGTCGAATTATTGATAGAAATAACCAATCCCAAACGGCCGGAGTTTGCTTGCATGGTGAAGGGCGAGGAGCTGGCGGAAGGTTGGCTAAAATTAAAGAAAGAGAAAGAATCTGTTTCTAGCTGCGTCCGCAGCGGGCCGGTGGCGACTTGAGTTGGCAGGTCGAAAAAGTCTATCTCGGCTAAAGTAGCGATATCGGTTAAAGAAAGATAAGCTCCCTCGCTATTCTTAAAAGAAATATAAGCAAGGCTTTGGGCGGGCTCTTCTGTCTGGGCTATTTGCGCCAGCGCTTCTTGAAAATTGGCTTTTTCTTGGCCGGTTTTTAATTCAAATATTTTTTGTGAGTCAGCAACAAAAAGAGGTGATGGGGCGGGGCTTGGTGTTTGAGTGGCTTGGCTTGGCGTGGGCGAAGGAGATTGAGAAACTTGAACTACTGTTTGGGATTCTCTTAGGAAAAAGTATAAGCCGCCGATAATTAAAGTCATAACAACAACTGAAGCAAAAACCACTAGAACGATTTTTTTGACATCTAAAACCTCAGCCGGTTCATTGGTTGGCAATTCATTTAAGCCGGGAATAATATTAGTCGCCATTTTAAAGGGTTTTGGTGCTGGAGTTACTGGTGCCGGAGCGCTAGGTTGGAAAACTTTTGGCAAAATGGCGGCTGGGGCCGGAGGAGTCTGGATTTTTTCTAGGGAAGGTTCCTTAGAAAATAGCAAATCATTCAATGCTTCTTCTTTTTTGGCGATTGGTGTTTCGTCGACAACGGGCAGATTTGCCGGGATGCTAGGCGTAAAGGGCGGCTTAACAGGTTCGATTTTAGGTGAGACTGGGCTGACAGCGGGCGCGGCTGGAGCTATTGTTGCTTTTGGTGGAATAGGCACAATGTTTTTTATTGGAGCCGGAGCAGGCAACGGTATTTCTTTTGCAGCCTCTTTTTGAGCTTTATTGATAATTCTTTTAGCTTGCCATTTAATTAGCCAGCCAGCCTGGGGGTTATCGGCTACTTTTTGGGCGGCCAAAGAAGCAGCTTTAAAGTCTTTAGTAATTATTTTTGATTTCGCCAATTCAAAAAGATCTCGCAATTCTTTTTCTTGCGCCTCTTCTTCTTGTTTTAGTTTTTCTTTGGCTGCCAGGGCTGCGGCTTTCTCTTTTTCTTTGACGGCGCGGGCCGCTTCTTTGGCCACTAGAGCTGCTGCTTTATCTTTTTCTTTTTGGGCTAAAATAGCCGCCTTTTTGTTTTGCTCTTCGGTTATGGCCGCGGATTCTTTTTTTACTAGAGGCGGCACGATATTTTTTACGGCTTCAGGTGCCTTAGGCAAAGAAGCTGTAGGTGAAGCAACAAAAGGCGCGGTTTTTTGAACGGGCTTGATCTGGTCTTGGCGCGGCGCAATGGGCGCGGTTGGAGTTGGGGCGACTGTTTTTAGATAGCTAGTTGGCGGCACAGGCGTGGCAGCTTTAACACTGGCAGCCGGAGTTGGTTGCAAAGATGCATTCTTTAGGTCTCCCTCCATTGTGCGGATGGTAAATTGCGCCATAGGAGATGACGAATTACCAGAGTCGCTTTTGGAACCTAGCGCTAAGCTGGCTTCTTGAGAAAGGCTGGGCTTGGTTTGTTTTATTATATCCATAATCCCTATAAGGATAAGCGGCCGAAATCAGCAAAAGCGATCTTTGGCCGATGATAATGATCTTTTAGGGAAAAATTGCGGAAAAGCGCGATTCTAGAGATTTTCTGAGAAATTATTCTTTTGCGAGTTGCGCATAGTCAGATTAATGCGTCCCATATCGTCGATGTTTTTTACTTTGACCGTGACTGTATCCCCTACTTTTACTATATCATCAACTCTTTCGACGCGAAAGGGGGCAAGTTCGGAAATATGAACAAGCCCTTCCTGCCCGGGCAGGATTTCCACGAACGCGCCAAAATTAATTATGCGCGTAACTTTTCCTTGGTAAGTTTCTCCGGTAGTCACCTCGTGGGTAAGGTTTTTTATCCATTCCAAGGCTTGTTGACCGCCAGCCGCATCGCTGGAAGTGACAAAGATCAAGCCGGAATCGTCGATATCGATCTTGGCGCCGGTTTGGGCAGTGATCTCATTGATAACTTTTCCGCCCGGCCCAATAACATCGCGGATCTTATCCGGATTTATTTGGATAGACAGGATTCTTGGCGCAAAAGGAGAAAGTTCAGGTTTATGGGATTTAATAGCACCGTTCATGCACTCAAGAATGTGAAGCCGGGCTTGCTTGGCTTGGGCTAAAGTATCGCGCAAAACATTAAGATCAACGCCCTCGATTTTAACATCCATTTGCAGTCCGCAAACGCCATTGGCGGTGCCAGCCACTTTGCAATCCATATCGCCATGATGGTCTTCTGGCCCCTGGATATCGGTTAAGACTTTATATTCGCCTTTATCGTTCATCATTAAGCCCATCGCAATGCCAGCGGCCGGCGCCTTAAGCGGTACGCCCGCATCCATTAAAGCCATAGAAGAGCCGCAAACGGAAGCCATGGAAGAGGAACCGTTGGAAGATAAGATTTCCGATACGACGCGAATAGTATAAGGAAAATCTTTTTCTGTTGGAATGATTTGCATCAAGACCCGTTCAGCTAGCGCGCCGTG